>CATLAM010000028.1 GCA_949878485.1 uncultured Eubacteriales bacterium | reverse complement strand
AGCAAGCAGGATAAGGATAGACTCAAAATCGTGATTGCGGTCGCTACAAAGCCCGAATTTATGGCTTTGTAGCCGCCTCACACCCAAAGGGGTGGTGGAACGATTTTGCCTCTATCCTCTTTCTTTGCCCAAGCGTGAACCCCGCTTGGCTTTTTATTTTGAAAATATGGATTTTTATGCTATAATAAACTTAATTAAGTGCAAATGCACCGAATTAAACTGGTTGAAATCGACTAGTTTAACCGTATCGATTTCGATACAATAAGGAGGAAAGTATGTCAAAGAATGAAGTTGTTGTTAAAGGGATAAATGTTAATTACAAAAAAATCAATCAAACTGATTATATTTGTATAACAGACATTGCAAGATATGTAAATCCAAATGAGCCAAAAGTTCCAATTCAAACTTGGATGAGAAACAAAGATGTTGTAGCGTATTTAGGATTATGGGAACAATTGAACAATCCAAATTTCAAAGGTCGTGAATTTACGACCTTTGAAAATAAAGCAGGAGCAAATAGTTTTTATCTTTCACCAGAAAAATGGGTGGAAGAAACCAATGCTATTGGGATTGTAGTTAAACGAGGAAATGGCGGAGGCACATACGCACACAGAGATATTGCTTTCGAGTTTGCAAGTTGGCTTAATCCGGAATTTAAATTATACTTGATTACAGAATTTCAACGCTTAAAAATTCAAGAGCAACAAAATCTTGAATGGAGTGCAAAGAGAGAACTTGCAAAAATAAATTACAGAATACATACAGACGCTATTAAGGAAAATCTCGTGCCAAATTTGAGTGAAAGACAAATAAGTTTTGTTTATGCCAATGAGGCTGATGTTTTGAATGTTGCTTTGTTTGGAAAGACCGCTGCCGAGTGGCGAAAAGAAAACCCAAATCTTAAAGGCAATATTCGTGACTATGCCACAATTGAACAACTTCTTGTGATTGCAAATATGGAAAGCTTTAATGCAATTTTGATTGAACAAGGTTTGCAACAAAGTGAAAGATTGCAACAACTCAATAACATGGCAAAATCTCAACTTCGTGTTCTTGCAAACACAAATTCAAAACTTTTTATTGAAGATAAGAAATCTTAATCGTGTGACGAATTTTTGCAAGAAAAATGCAAAATTTTTGCAAAAGTGCTGTTTTAGGCTGTCAAATGTTGCCAAGTGTTATGTTGTGATTTTTGTTTATGTTCAATCGCTACACTTCCCATAAATAAAGATGTTTAGGCACTTTTGCAAACAGCACAAAACAGCAAAATTTAGTGTAAAATTGCATTTCACAACATTTCAAAAAACGGACTACGGAACGAAAGGTC
>CATLAM010000027.1 GCA_949878485.1 uncultured Eubacteriales bacterium | reverse complement strand
TGTATTGTTCTCTTGCAAGACTTAATTTCATTTCAACAACTTTTTGATTTTTGTTGAAAAACTCCAAAGCCTTTCTGAAAGTGTTTGTGTATTCGTCAAGTCCAGATTGTGGCACATTGTTGAGTTCGCTTAAAATGATTTCTTCACTTTCATATTCGATTGTGCTTTTGTTGTCATGATAGTTGGCACAAATAGGTGCAAGATATTCAAGCATAAATTTCATGTTGAAGATTTCTGCCCAATCAATTGTTGGATAGGTTGGTGCCCACCAATGCTTATATCCACCAAAACTTGGAACAAAGGTCAAAGGCAATTTTTTGTCAATGATGTTGTTTAATTTTGTTTCGACATCAATTCTCACTTGTGGATCAATAGAGTATTTTCTAAACTTCTTGGCAAACAATCTGTCAATCATATTTCCGTTTAATTCCGTTGGCAAATTGTCAACTTTTAAAAGTTGGTTGTTTATATATTCATTAACCAAAACTTGAAGATCCATATATACCTCATTTTTATTATAACATAAAACTTCCGATTTTGCACCATTTTAAAATAAAAAATCCGTCTAAACAGACGGATTTTCATTGTTTTCTTCATCAGTAGGTGGATTAAGGACAATTTCTTGCTTTTGTTTCTTTTCAAGTTTAATCCATTCAAATAAACCATATACATCATAGGCAATTTGGAAAACATGATATATACACATTGGAATGAAAGATAAATCTCCCTGCACAACAAGAAATATCCAAAGAATAGGCACGATAAAATCGTTTATCAAAAACGCAACTTGATTCCACTTACATCTTCTTATCAAAAGATAAACAGCGGGCAGCATTGACAAAAACGAAAATGTGTTTGTCACAAGCTGATTTGTTTGCAGCGCTCTTAAAATAAAGAAAACTGCAACACCCACACCAACAAAAGCGAGAGATGAAAACAACCATTCTTTCTTTGAGAGATTGCTGCGCACGATAACAACGTTGTCTTGTTTATCTCTATGTGCAAGCCAATGGATAACACCGTAAATATACATAGGCAACATGATTATCAAATATAAGAGTGCTTCGCCATAAAACTTTTGTGTGTAGCAAATATAGATGTAAAAACAAAAGTAAGCAACGCCGATAAATTGTGTGGCAATTTTTCCTTTGGCTTGTGTAAAAACGCACAACAATCCTAAAAGAGTATTTGCAATAATAAACCATTCCGATTTAAACAAAATTCCTGTGACGGTCACTGCGATAATGCCAGAAAGTATTAAAACCAAATCAAGCCAATTATAACCCTTCCAAGTTTTAAGTTTTTTCATTGGAGCACCTCAACAAAACAAGTTTTAATTTCGCCAGAAAAAGCAGAGTTGAAAACTTCAACATAAGCACCAACATTCTTTATGACAAAGATTGTTTTGCTGTCAATCTTGCAATCTGGCAAAGAATAAACGCCAATAATATCAAGAGAGTCGGCGGTTGGTCCACGCAAAACGAGTTTTTGCTTGTTGTTTGCTTTTTCAAGTTTTATCAATTTTTCGCCATTGTAGGCAAAAATCTCAA
>CATLAM010000026.1 GCA_949878485.1 uncultured Eubacteriales bacterium | reverse complement strand
GAACTCAACAATGTGCCACAATCTGGACTTGACGAATACACAAACACTTTCAGAAAGGCTTTGGAGTTTTTCAACAAAAATCAAAAAGTTGTTGAAATGAAATTAAGTCTTGCAAGAGAACAATACAAAGACTATGACTTTGATAAACAAAAATTGCTTAAACGAATTGAAGAAATGATGTCGGATTACACTGATCGTTTCAACAGCTATGATCCAGAAGATCAAGCAAGAAGAATACAAAAAGCAAGAACAAATTTTAAGTTGAATGGTGTTGTTGATTATTCTCATTTGAGTGAACAAGAACAAGAAGAACTTTATAAGAAATCCCGCATATTAAACGAGGCTTTCTTGGATGCCGATTATGAAGTGCGTGGAAACGATTTCTTTGAAAAAGAAAACAACATTCCTTTGTTGTTCTCGTTTGGGCTTGGTCCCGGCGGAGAAGCATGGCTACACATTGGATCGAGCAAATCTTCAATGACAGACTTCTGGGCAGGCACAGGCATTTTGGAAGTGAGAGAAAACGGACAAATCATTGAAAGAATTTTAAGCAGAACGCAGTTTGAAAATGTTAAAGCCAAACTTGTGAAAGTCGCTGTTGAAAGCCCTATTTCAAACATCTGCACCCCACTTTCTTACATCTATGTTTATGAAGGACAATTGAATTTTTAGTTAAAAGGTATTTTATAATGGCAATAAACTATAAAGATATAAACAAACGCATTTGCGATAGAACTGAAAGTTGGTGTTGGCAAACGGACAGAAAAATTTCACAAGAAGAAGTTAGAGAGATTTGGCAAGATAAACATCGTGGCATTTCAAGCAAAGAATTGATTGAAAAAGTAAATAACGAACTGAAAGGCAATAAATTGATTTCAATCAATGAAGTTGACAAAAACGCACAAGAGAATTTGGGTTTCATCAATTCTGTGAGGGTTGGGACTTTGGATAATGGCAAGAAAGTGATTATTCGCTGTCACCCAAAAGGAATTAAAAACGGATATTTTCATGTTGAGAGTTTGGTGGCAAAAGAACTCAAAAATATGGGGTTGCCTACCTATTCAACATATTGTATTCATGATTTGGAAGATGAAAACGATTGTGCATTTCAAGTTATTGAAAAAATCGAAGGAATTGCTGTCAAAAATTGGCTTGAAGCACACCCAGAAGATACAATGAAGTTGACTTATGAAACTGGCAAAATGATGAGAAAAATGCACGCTTTGAAAGTGAAAGGTTTCGGCAGTTTTGATAATGAAAAAGCAAAGCTTGGAAAACTTGAATGTTTGCACAATTCATTGGCAAACTTTGTAAATTGTGGATTGAAAAATAATTTGGAGACGCTTGTTAAATATAAAACTATTACACAAGAACAATCTGCAAAGATTTTGAATTTGTTTTCAAAAGACAATCCATTGTTAGATTGCAAGCAATCTGTTTTAATTCATAACGATTTTGTGGACTGGAACTTATTGACTGACGGAAATACAATCACTGGCATTTTGGATTTGGACGAATGTGCTGGCGGTGCAGCTGTTTGTGATATTGCTTCTTGGAGTGGCATGAGTTCACTTGAAAGAGTTGAAGAATTTTTGAAGGGATATTTTGAAGATGAAAAGCCAAGCCAAGATTTTGACAGAAAATTAAAGTTGATTTCATTTAGGTGGATCATCTCAAATATGTCTTTGAGAAATAGCAGACTTGAATATATGCCAGACGATAAATTTTTGCAAAGTCTGATTGCTGATGGAAAGGAACAAATGAAGTTTTATATGAATTATTTTAATTTAGGAGAATAGAAATGAGAGTTATTTTAATTACAGGTGCAACATCTGGTGTTGGCTTTGAAGCGGCAAAACTTTTCTCGAAAGACAAAAACACAAAAGTTGTAAGTTTATCTATTGGCTTAGATAACATTGAGAAGGCAAAGAAGAAATTGCCAAATGCAGATTTTTTGCAATGTGATGTTTCAGATTACAATGCACTGGTGAAAATTGCAGAACAAGTTGAACAGAA
>CATLAM010000025.1 GCA_949878485.1 uncultured Eubacteriales bacterium | reverse complement strand
TAAAATCAATTGTGTGTATGGCATTATTACTTGTTGTCGGTTGTTTTGCGTTTGTAGGTTGTGGACATAAAGAAGATACAACAATCACACTTGCAGAAGCAAAAACAACTATCGTAAATGCTTTAAAGATAGATGAGCCACAAGCACAAGCAATGGCAATGACTTATGCCCTTGCGAATGAACAACAAGGCAATAGAGATATTTTTATAAAGTTTGGAAAAACTCAATTTGTTGGAAATAAAACTGTCTATTTTGTAGGCACTGAGTTGCAACAAGCCGTTGATGAGACAATCATTGCAGACAAAACTGGTGGCAGTTGGAACAAATATCTAATGGAAGTAATAAGCACAAGCAATGACCCAGATAATCAAGAAGGTATGGGAACACTCAATTTTTACTATGATGGCATTAATGTATATGAAGATGATAGTGATTATGGCGGAGATGTTATAGTTAACAACGACAATAATAACCTTTCAAGCCAAGAACTTGGAATTGTAAATTATTTGTTCACAGACTCTGCTTTTAACACTTTATATATAAATGAAGTTGCAAAGAAAATAACTGAAACTGGTTTCTCTTTAACTTTAACTGCAAATATGCTCGAATTTTATAAATACATTTGGAACTATACAGGAGATAATTTCGAAGAAGACTTAAACAATATGTACACCCAAGAAGAAAGGGATTTGATGTTAAGTGAACCAGTAATAGTAACTGTTAACTTTGATAAAAATTCAAATATAACAAAAGTCAATGCTACAACCATTATGTATAGTGTTAGCCCAAGTTCCCAAAATCCTTCTGTAAAAAAGATGATAAAACAAGTGCTTAATGTTGAAATCACAAAATATACATGCGAAATAGCAGAGCCACAATGGGTTACTGACTATATTGCAAGTCAAAATTAGTATGGAGCAATTATGGAATACATTTTAGAAACAAAAGACTTAACCAAAACATATGGCAGTAAAAATGTTGTCAATAGTGTTAATTTGCATATTGCCAAAGGCGATATTTATGGCTTTATAGGAAAAAATGGTGCTGGCAAAACAACACTTATGAGACTTGTTTTAGGACTTGCATTTCCAACGAGTGGCGAGATTAAATTGTTTGGAAATACTGACCTAAGCAAAGAACGAGCAAGAATTGGTTCTCTTATTGAAGCACCTGGACTTTTTAAAAATTGCTCTGCTTATGAAAACTTAAAAAGATTTTCAATTCTTTATGGTGGAACTGATGAAGAAATAAAAGATTTATTAAAACTTGTAGGACTTGAAGATACTGGTAATAAGAAAGCAGGTGTATTTTCGCTTGGTATGAAACAAAGACTTGGAATTGCTATTGCTCTGCTTGGCAAACCTGAATTTCTTGTTTTAGATGAGCCAATTAATGGACTTGACCCAGCAGGTATTAAAGAAATTCGTAATTTACTTTTAAAGTTAAACAAAGAAAAAAATATAACAATATTTATTGCAAGCCATTTGATTGATGAACTTGCAAAAATAGCCACCAAATATGGTATAATTAATAATGGAACTTTGATTGAAGAAATTTCAGCTGAAGAACTTTTAAAACAATGTGTTAAACGAGTTATAGTAAAAGTTGATAGCATTGATAAGGCAGTAGAAACATTAAAATCTAAATACAAAGACTTAAAGTTTGAAACCAATCAAAACGAAATCATAATCACACACGACAATTTAGATACAACAAAACTTTTACAAGATTTCATTTCAAATGGAGTTTTAGTAAAAGAGATTAAAGATTCTCAAAGCGATTTTGAAGACTACTTTATTGAAAGGATTGGTATGTAATATGAAGAAGCTTTTAAAATTTGAATTTAGAAAATTATTAAGACAAAAAAGCACTTATATATGTTTTGCTTTGCTTATGGTGTTTGCAATTTTGAGTGCAGTTTGTGTATATCTTATGAGTTATCCAACTTATGATTATGACCCAAATACTGGAATGTCTATCATGATTCCTGCAACTTTTAAGATTTCTGACTTTATCACTTCTGCAATCGCCCCACTTATGATGTACCCACTATTCTTTATAGTGCTTGCAGTTTTCATTTCTTCATATTATTGTGGAGACAAATCAAATGGAACAAT
>CATLAM010000024.1 GCA_949878485.1 uncultured Eubacteriales bacterium | reverse complement strand
TGGAGTATGGCTGATTCTTCATTACCAGATTTATTAAGTGGAGTCAATGTAAACTATGCTAAACCATTTGCACAACAATATGACAAGTTTGGTGGAGTTGGAAGCACAAGTGTGGTTTCAGGGACAACTACAGGGGCAAGCAGTAATGTTAGAATAGCATCTGGTTATGATGTTATAGAGTGGTTTAGTGATTTCAATTGCATGGCAAGTGATTTGGTTAAACATTTGCTTGGATGTGGAACATATGCAAGTTATTGGACGCCAAATTTGGGCAGTCAATATGGTGCTGGAAAGATCATCACAACCAACAATCTATTTAAAGACAGATGGTTATATGAACAAGCGGGCATTCGTTTTGCAATGACATTCAACGAAGCAGTTAGGTTTATTTAAAAAGACTGAGAATGTTCAGTCTTTTTTTTGGCAAGGTTTGTTTGTATTTCATATAAAATGACATGGAAGAACTTAGAATTTGCGATACGCACAATGATTTTTTGACGGAACTTGAAGTCAAAGATTTGGCAAATTATATTGAAGATTGCAAAAGCAAGGGCGTTGAGAAGATTTGTGCTTCTTATTGGAGCAGTGAGAAAAATGAAGTAGAAATCGAAAAAGACATTTTTAAGAGTGCAAATGTTTTGCAAGAGTGTGGAGATTGTTTGCTTCATATTGAAGATTTATGGTGGGTGAAAGATGAAGAAAAATTGAAATCACTGGATAATTTAAAACCCTTTTCTTGTTCACTTACTTGGAACTTTGACAATGTTTTGGCTGGTGGCAGTAAAGGAAATGGGGGTCTGACTCTATGGGGCAAAAAATGTTTAAAAGTTTTAAGTGAATGTGGTGTTGTCATTGATGTCGCACACTTAAATCGAAAAAGTTTTTGGCAAGTTGCAAAAGTTTTAAGAAATCACATTTATTGTTCACATACTGGTTTTTATGGCGTTGTTAAACACAAACGAAACTTGACTGATATGCAGATTGATTATATTGTAAGGTCAAATGGCTTCATTGGGTTGTTCTTTTTTGACCAATGCACAAAAAACAGGACAAACAAAATGAATTTTTGTGTAGATGACATTGTGGGAAATTTAAATTATTTTACTTCGCGTTGGGGATGCAATAACATTGGGATTGGCTCGGATTTTTATGGAATTGAAACAAAACCAGTTGGACTTTCTGATTACGAAGACTTTGAAAATTTGAAAACTGCGATGAAAAAAGCAGGTTATTCAAAAAACCAAATTGAAAGAATCTTTTATAAGAATTTCAACAGTTTTTTATCCAGACTTTAAAAATGTCTGGATTTTTCTTTGTTTTAGTTTTTGTATATGATAATATTAGTGTAGGAGTTTTTATGATTGAAAAGTCAACTTTAAGTGTGAAAGACACAAAAGGTAAATATATTTTTTGGGATATTGACGGGACACTTGTACCATATAGATTTAATGGACATGTTGCTGACCCAGATGGGACAGAAAATGGTATGTCATTGAAAGAGATTGATGATGGTGTATTTTTGATTAGAAAACCTTCAAAGCGTATGCAAAAAATTGTTAATGAATGTCAAGCGAAAAGAAATATAATTTTGGGACATGCTCAGAATCAAAAAGAGATTGACGATAAGCATGTTTGGTTGGATAGGTATTATCCAGACATTAAAGAAAGACTTTTAGTGCTTGACTCAGAGTTTAAGTATGAACAAATTTTAAAATATTGCAAGATGAATAAAATTGATTTGCAAGATGTTTTGTTTATTGACGATGTGATTCCTTTTTTGCGTCAGGCAGAAAGGCATGGAATTTCGGCTTGGCATATAAGCAGTTTTTATGATTGGGGTGTGTAAGGAGATTTTTATGAAAATTGTTAGATTGGAAGAAACACAAAAATTTGAAAACAGCAAATTGTGCATTGCTACGGAATATGCTTTTGGCGATAAAGATATTGACATTGCAACGGCAGAAATAAACGGAAAATACCAGAAGAAGATTATTGCGTTAATACTGAAGTAAAGGAAATGATTTATGTTTTAAGCGGGGGGGGGAGAGAACTTCACTTTGTAAATCGAGTTGTTGAGTTTAAAGCGGGCGATGCAATTTTGATTGACAAAGGGGAGAAGTATTTTTGGGTAGCTCATTGCACTGTTGTTATGGCGTGCAGTCCTGCTTGGCGACCAGAACAACATAAAATTGTCAAATAAAAGAAATTTATAATTATATTTAATTAAGAAAAAAAGACCATTTAATTGGTCTTTTTTTAATTATCGGATGTTTGTTTTTGTTTAATCTTGTTTCGGGCTATGCCACAAACATAGACATCTTTTACTTTGTTTGAAATTAAACTTGCGCAATAGTCCAC
>CATLAM010000023.1 GCA_949878485.1 uncultured Eubacteriales bacterium | reverse complement strand
GAGCTCCCTTTTCAAAAATTCCGAAAATTTAATATGCTCCCGTAGTGAAATGGATATCACATTCGTCTTCGGAACGAAGGTCTCGGGTTCAAATCCTGACGGGAGCACCACCTTAAATCCCTTTATTTTAGGGACATGTAGCGATTTTGACAATCGCTACATTTTTTATCTCTCTCGAACCCCCACTCGAACCCCTTAACGCAAAATTTTTTAGTGAGGGGGTTCGATTTTTGATAGCCAAATTTAACGATTTTTTCTGAAAAAAGCAAGCAAAAGTGGGCTTTGTGACGAATTTGTGACGAATTTGTGACGAATTTCTGCAAAAAAGTGGCTTAATTCCGTTTAATTTCGGACAATTTCGTATTGTATCGTATGGTGTTATTTTTGCAAGATTTTTGCAAATTGGCGTTATCCCATTCCGCTGTCGGCAATTTTTTTCTTGTTTAAAAGTGCTTGTTTTTCTTCAAGCAAGCGGTTTAATCTCTTTATTTCAAGTTCCAAATCTTTCTTGCTTAAAGCGTCTTTATAATCATATTCTGAAAGTTGTGTTCCAATAATATCCCCAGATCTGATTTTAGATGAAAAGTCCAAGTGAGAATAGACATCGGCAGTTGTGCTGTAATTGGCGTGTCCAAGCCATTCTTGGATATTCTTCATCGGCACATTATTTGCAAGCAAAAGGCTGGCGCAGCTATGTCGCAAGTCGTGAAAGCGAATGTGTTTAAGATTGTTTCTCTTTAACAACAATCTGAAATTATTTGATACCCAATCGGGGAAGATAATGTCTCCGTAATCGTCAACAAAAACATATTCATCAAAGTTGTGGATATAAGATTTGCCATAGAGCTTTTTATTGCATTCAATTTCTTCTTTGCGTTTTAAAAGCAATTCTTCAATTTTGGGCAATAATGGCAAAGATCTTAAACTTGCGTCTGTTTTAAGTTTTTCAGACTGATAAAGTTGTCCGTTTATTCTTATGATTTTGTTTTCAACAGTTATGATTTTCTTTTTGAAATCAATAGACTTCCATTTTAATCCCAACAATTCACTTCGCCTAAATCCATAAAAAGCAGCCACTCGGACAATAAGTCCCAATCGGGTTTTATCAGTAAAAGAAAAAAGAGTTTCTAACTCTTCTTTGTTATAAAACTCTGTTTTGTGTTTTTCTCTTTTAAGTTTTGGCATAAATTCGTAGGGATTTTTGGGGATCAAGTCATCTCTATATGCTTTTCGTAATGCTGGCGATAAAATGACAGCATAATGTTTTATTGTTGTGTTAGTGTTTCCGCGTTCATTTCTAAGATAATCATAGAAATCTTCAATATGATGATAGGTCACATCTTTCAACAACAATTTATTTCCAAAATATTCTTTTATGGTTTTCACGCAGTTTTCGTAAGAATAATATGCTGCTGGACTTAACTCTTTCTTCTTATCTAAAACATATTGTTCAATATAATCAATAAAGATTATATTTTTATTAACTATTCTTTCATCTGAAACACTTTCGTATTCTGCAATATCAAAGTTTTCCAGTTTTTCTTTCAAGAGTTTTTCAGCAGCTTTCTTATTTCCGCGTTCTGGCAAGTCAGTTTTAATTCTTGTTCTTCTGTGGCGGTTGAGAGAGTCTTTGTAGTAAATTGTCAAATAGTAGATTCCATTGATAACTTCCGTTTTACCTGTCATAATTGTTCCTCATTAAAAAGATAGGCAAGCACATTATACTTAGGTATCTTGTAGTCTTTGCCTATCTTTTTTGCTTTAATTTCGCCATTTTGTAGTAATTCATAAGTTTTCGTTCGTTTTATTCCAAGCATTTCTTGTAATTGTTTCATATTCACGCAGTCTGGATATTCCTTAAACATGACTGCTGAAAGTTCCAAAAGTCTGTTCATTTCTAACCTCACATTTCACTTTGTTCTGTTCTCTGTCTTGATGAGGATTGATCAATCATGCTATTTAATAGTTTTTGCCATTTTTGATTTCTGCGAAGATTATAATCTCCATAAATGTTCATACGTCTAATATTGAAATCAAATCTTGTCCAACATCTGAAAAGGTTGGCATTTTCAGCACGAACAAAAAGATATTCACTTGCGCTGTCTTTAATTCCTGTAATTAAACACTCTGGAAGATTGTGATCTCTTGTGATATATTTGATGTTTCTGCTCAGTGTTCTGGCGTTCATCATTTTGCCATTTTCTCTTACACAAAGATAATCTCTATTGCTGAAATCGTAGTCAGTGCAGCTTATAGAGTTTTGGAGTTGTTTTTGTTGCTCATTTATCAGCAAATCTTTAATGTGTGGCAAAAGGGGATAAGTGCGTGCAAATTCTTCATCTCTTTTCAAATGAGTGTAATAAGCATGATAATCATCTACACCATTTCGTGAAATATGATGTATAGTGATTGTATTTTTAACAAAATCAATATCACTCCATTTCATGTTCATAAGTTCCAATCTTGAAAGTCTGTAAGCAAATATCATTTTATAAAAGCACTCATATTTGTGGCCTTCGCAAGCCTTAAAAAATTGTCTAATTTGATTTTCGTCATATTGTTCTACAAATTCATTTTCCATATTTACCTCACATTTTCTGCTAATTTCAAACTCTTTAAGTCATCTCTTACAACATCAATCAGTTCATCGCACAAATCTTTAAAATCTTCAATGCCAATATTTTCTAAATTGCCATAGGCGTTTAGCCTATACATATCAGACGAATAAGTGTCGCCAATGAAATAACGCAGTCTGTCAAGATCGTTGTTATTTTGTTCAAGCCAATATTGCGTATCATCTTCATCAAGTAAGCCAAAATCGTGGATATGGTCGCACAAATAAATGCCACCATATTCGTTTTCAAAGTCGGCACAAGTGTCCCAGATGTCTGAATAGTTTTTTTGATAATCGTAAGAGAGATTTTCTTTTATTTCTTTTAGTTTTCGTATTAAGTTTCTTTTGTCAGATAGTTCGCTCATTTTCACCTCTCAAAAGTTGATAAATTCTTTCAGCAACTCTTTTAATCATGACGGGCGGAACACTCATTCCGCACACATAGGAAACATGGTCTAAACTTTTGCTTAAAAAATTATAGTCTTGTGGAAAGGTTGAGATTGAAACAATGTCTTGTTTTGACAAAAAGGTTTTTGTATCCCACCGAATATTATTGCAGTGGGCGGTTATTGTTGGGGAGACTTGTTCATCATACACAAAACAGTAATTAAAAAAAGAGCTCTTGCCTCGTGTTTTTAAGCAAGCGTTCTGTAAATTTCGATCACCATATTTTGCATGGACTACAAGTTTCTGCAAAGTGTCATATAAAGGCATATTTGAGCCATAATCGGCCTTTATTTGCCCGAAAGGGATTGGTTTATAGTTGAATGTCATGTTGAGCTTATCAAGGTCCAAATCAAGTCTGGTGGCTACAAAAAACACTCTGTGGCGCTTCTGGGGGATCCCCATGTGTTCGCCTTTTAAAAGCCAGTGTTTTACTTTGTAGCCAATATCGTGAAAGTGCTTGTATATGTTTTGCACATACTTCCAAGCATTTCCGTTCATAAGCCCTTCAACATTTTCCATGACAACAAACTTGGGGCGAAGTTTGTTTACTGTTTCAATAAAGACAAAAGCCAAATCGTCAAGAGTCTGTTCTTTTTGTCCTTCACGAAATTTCTTTTTCTTTCCCCAAGTTTTTTCTCGTTTTCCTGCCATAGAGAATGTTGTGCATGGTGGACTTCCGTCCAAGATGTCAAGTTCAAAGAGTTCTTGTGGCAATTCATTGTTTGGGATATTATTAAAATCTCGTATATCCATGACAAAG
>CATLAM010000022.1 GCA_949878485.1 uncultured Eubacteriales bacterium | reverse complement strand
ATTCAATTTTTCTAGATTCAGACATATACAAAACTCCTAAAAGAGATTGCTTTCGAAAACTAAAAATATTATACCACAACAGGCACCAAAATACAAATAAAATTACTATATTTTACAAAATTATTTTCAAAAATCTCAAATTAAAATCAAAATTTAAATTAAAAAAGTTGTGTTTTAAATTGAACAACAAAGTGCTTTTATCAACGAAACTAAAACAAGGCTTATTCCAATTCAAAAAAATGGACATATTACTGAAAAAGAAATTCTTAAATTTTGTCATTAAAAATGATATAAGTTTATGCAAATTTCTTGTTATCATTTTAAAGATGTGATAAAATTAAATTTGTAACAGTTGAAAATAATTTTGTTATTTCAACAAATGCTTTACAAATGAGAGGTTTGGATGGCTTATCAATATAGTTTAAATGCAAAAAAGAAAGATGTTGGCTCTGGTGTTTGTCTTTTCATAGACCATAAAATGGCGGCTATTGTTAAACTTTTTCTTTCAACTTTCTTGGTTGGATATATTTACAGTTTTTCTGGCAACATCTACGAATATATTTTTAATGTTGGCATCTACGAAATTGCAACCTATGTTACCCTTCCAATTATTTACTATTTAATGGCTTTTCTTGTGGACAAGACCAATCGAGTTTGGATTTACCGAGCAGGAATTTTGCTTAGAACGGTTTTGGTTGTGTTTGCAATTTTTTATGGTGAAGATATTTCAAAACTCATTATGCTTGCAGGCTTTTTAAATGGATTTTCGGAAGGAGTTTATTATTCTTCTTACAACACAATGACACACGAAATGGTCAGTCGCAAAAACATGAAAGCATATTTGGTTTCAGGAAATGTTGTTGGAAAACTTATGGATGTCATTTTCCCAATTGTGCTTGGTGCTTTAATTGAAGTGTCCACTTTTGCACAAGTTGCCATTTATGTTTTTGTTTTGTGCTTAATTCAAATAGTCATCTCATTTGGAGTTCGCTCTAAAAAACCAGAAAACAGCAATTTCAACTTAAGGCAATATTTTAAAGACCTTAAGCAAAATCAAACAGTCAACAGAAAAATGAAGATGATTTATTGGATTTCATTTGCTTATGGTTTCACAACAATTATTACAACTCTTGTAAACATTTGCATCATGATGGAATTCGGTTCTAATTTCAGTTTAGGAATTTTCACAAGCATTTTTGCTGCAGTTGCAATTGTGACCATTCTAATTGTCAATAAAGTCAGCAAAGTTGGCAAAAGACAAATCTTATTATGTTTTGTTGCTTTAATACCTGTTGTTTTTGCAATATTGTTTGCTGTTATGCCAAACATTTATACTTTAATTTTATATAACTTTGGGAACTCAGCAGGCTGGATTATTTACCGAACAATTTTTGATGTGCACAGAAATGCCAACCTTAAAGAAGGTGGACTTTATGATGGCATAACAGAACATCAAACATTTATGGAAATTTTGTTTAATGTTTCAAGAATAATTTCATATGGTGTAATGATGTTGTTAGGATTATGGCAAAATTTAATTGCTTTCAAAGTTTTCTTAGTGCTTATGATTTGCATGGCGTCATTTACTGTTATTTTGTTGCTTATTTATGAAAAGAAATTCTATCCTAACATTTCCGATGAAGAGAAGTCTTATCGCATAATCAAAAATTGTCTTTTAAAAGACAAAATTTAATAAACTTAAACGAGTTAATTTAAAAATGTTTATAAACTATTAATCACAAAAAAATAAATAATAAAAAGGAGTAATCATGAACTTTATAGTAGCAGTTACAAAAAACTATGCCATTGGCAGAAAAAATCAGTTGTTGTTTCATTTGCCTGCGGACTTGAAATATTTTAAAGAAAAAACAACAGGAAAAGTTGTCATAATGGGTGACAAAACTTATCTTTCTTTGCCTAAAAGACCACTTCCAAACAGAACCAACATTGTTTTGACTTTGGATAAAGATTTTAAAGCGGAAGGTGCAATTGTTGTGTTTAATCTTAAACAACTTTTCGAAAAAATTAAAGAATTCAACGAAGAAGATGTTTTTGTTTGTGGTGGAGCAAGCATATATAATCAACTCGCAAAATATTGCCATAAAGCATTCATAACCAAAATTGATAAGGTTGTTGAAGATGCTGACACTTTTGTTACAAACATTGAAGAATTTCCAAATTGGAAAAAGATTTCATCAACTGAAACTCAAACAGAAAACGGACTTGATTTCCGATTTGAAGTTTTTGAAAATTCAAGAGTGGAAGAATTTACGGAATAGAAAGTGCAAGGTGCTATTTATTTTTGTTATTGACAAACTGAACACTTAGTACTATAATATTTTTATAGCAAAAAGGAGAAATTATGAAAAATTAAATTATATTTTCGTTAAAGAAGTAAAGGGAGATATAATTTATGCTGAAGGAATAATTTTTTGTAATATACCTAAAGATTTTATTCCAGAAGCGATAAATTACCTTAAAACTCAGAAAGAAAACAATTTGATTCTTGAAAATTTGAATGGTGTTAGTGTTAAAATTGGAAAAGATACAACTTTAGAAAATGCAGTTAAACAATGGAGAGATAATAGAAACAAGTTAAGTGGAAAACTTGAAAGAAAACATAAAGAATGGTTAAAAACACCTGAAGGTCAAGATTATTTAAGAGGAATAAAAGAAAAAAGCAAGGCATGACGCATTTGTTTAACATGAAGTAAATGAAGCAATGACGGCATTAACTAAGATAAAACCTGCAGATTTAAAATCCAGTCAAACAACTATAGAAGATGCAATAACTATGTGTAAAGAAGTTATGACAGTAATTTTAAAATGTCAAGATTTAAAATTTACTGAAAAAGAAAGAGAAGACTTTGGAAACGCTTTAAAAGCATTGGGTTGTGCAAAAGTTGAAGAAGCAAGTCAAAAATTTCAACCTTTAAATGATGCCACTGTTGGAGAAATTTTAAATAAGAAAAACAATGTTCAATTTCCAGTTTGGACTTTTACAATCCTTACAGATTGCAGAGAATCTTTTTATTATGGATTGGCAAAAATAACTGATGGTGGTCGTGAAAACAGTGATATTGCTGTATGGCTTAACGCACAAGAAAAAACTACTTTTCCAGAAACATCTTTCGAAAAAAAATAAAAGCGTATTTATACGCTTTTTTTATTTAAATTAGGGACAACATTTCTTGCCTTAATTTAGAATCTGTTTGAAACACTCCAGAAAGCGAAGATGTTTTTGTAACGGCTTCTCGGGCTTTGATTCCGCGTGCTGTCATGCAACCATGTTTTCCTTCAATTACAACCGCCACATTTTTTGTGTGTAAAATCATTTGCATTATTTCGTTAATGTCAGAGCCAATTCGTTCTTGAAGTTGCAGGCGTTTACCAACCATTTCGGCAATGCGTGCAATTTTGGAAAGTCCGATAATTCTGTCATTCGGAATGTAAGCCACAGCCACTTTCATGTCATACATAAGTGCAAGATGATGTTCACAATGGCTGAATATGTGAATGTTGCTTTCCACAACCAAGTCACGTTTAAGTGTGGTGGTTTCACAATTTTCTTCATCTAAAGAAAAACATTTGTCAAACATCTTGGCAATTTCTTTGTTGGTGTATTTTTGACCTTCAAGAAGTTCCATCCAATATTTTGCAAAACGCTTAGGTGTTTCTTTCAAACCTTCACGATCAGGGTTTTCGTCCACTGCTTCCAAAAACATTCTTCCAATTTCTTCCAGTTTTTCACGATTTAACAATTTTTTATTCATAGTCTTCACCTCTTTTGTTTTATTTTAACATATTAAATTATTTTTTGAAAGGATTTATTAATTAGAAAAAAATAAAAAAATCTCACTAAAGGTGAGATGAACAAATTTGCAAATTTGTGTTTTCATTTTCAGTCTTTGAACACCTTTTTATACAACCCCAGTTTATAAAACTCTACCATTAATTTTATTAATTCTGTTGC
>CATLAM010000021.1 GCA_949878485.1 uncultured Eubacteriales bacterium | reverse complement strand
CATTTTGGCGAAACACCTAACGGACAAATGAAAATTTTTGATTTTTCATTTAATCAAAATGGCAAGCCAATACACGAATTGGGATTTAAAACTGCCCAAAAAGGTATTTTTAAAAACAAACAACTGCAAATGGATATGTCAATAGCTTTGCAGAACTATGACTTGTTTATGCGAGAAATTGCTTTGGAAGAAGTCAGAAAAGAGAAATTTCCACAGCTGCCATCTCGTTTCAAATGTATGTTTTTATCAGAGTGCAAAGAAGATGTTTTTAAAAACATTGACATAATGGCAAAGAAAACATCTAACAAAACATATCAAGCTGTGGCAGTTAAACTTAATGGGCAAATCTTCTGTGTAAGAGATTTTGGAATCGGCAGACCGGGACTTTCTTTCAATGAATATAAAGAACTTGCTGAAAAGTTTTGGACGCAAGATCAAAATTCAAAGACAAAAGCAAAGGAAATTTTGTTTGTTGGAGAAGCAGAAATTGTTGAAATCTTAAAAGAAATAAAAGTTTGATAAAGTGTTTCAAAATAATTTGAAATATGATATAATAGGCATAAGGAGAATAGAAAATGAAAAATATTTATGTGCTTGAACATTTTGATTTTAGTGAAGAACAAATGAAAAGGCTTAAATCTCTTGGAAATGTTGTCTATTATGAAAAAGCAGATCAAAATCAAATTGATGACGCTGTTGCAAATGGCGGACCTATTCTTTTGGATTGGATAGACCCTACAAATATTTTATTGAATATGAAGAAAGGACAATTTATTTGCTTGCCATACACAGGTTTTGATTGGATAACAACTTTAAAGCAAGCACTGGATAATGGTGTTGTCATTTCCAACACTCCAAATTATTCGACAAACGCTGTTGCTGAACATCATTTAGGATTGATTTTGACAGCAACAAAACAAATCCCATATTTTAATAAATTTCTTTTGAATGATGAAAAGGTGCCATTTAAACGAAGCGTGGAAATAAGTGGCAAGACTATTGGAATTATTGGATTAGGGAATATTGGCAAAAGGCTTGCGGAATTACTTATGCCCTTTGGAGTGAGGATCCTTACTTACAACCCAACAAAGAAAAATCTTGAAAAGATCAAAGATGTTTCTTTGGACGAATTGTTAAAAACAAGTGATATTGTTTGTGTGACTTGCAGATTGACAGACACTACAAGAAACATGCTCAATAAAGAAAAACTTTCACTTATGAAAGATAACGCCATTCTAACCCAAACAACAGGTGGAATCATTGACTTAAATGATTTATACGAACTGGTAAAGGAAAACAAGTTTTTCGGAATTGGGCTTGATGATATTGACCAACTTTCATATCCAAAAGAATTGTTGAGAACAGAAAGAGTTTATTGTTCTTATCATAGAGCTTTTGATACAAACGAGTCTGAAAAGAACAGAATTGATATTTGTATTGATAACATTGAAGCCTACCTAAACAACAAATCTATAAATTTGATTAAAAAGTAAATTTGACAAGTCAAAATTGGCTTGTCTTTTTTAGTGAAATTTAACATTTTTTAAAAATTTTGCAAAAAGCCGGTAACTGATTTCAAAAAGTTGTCCCTATATAGTATAGAGGAGCAAAAAATTCTCGTTGTATCAGCCATTGATACCACGGATTTTTTATTATTTAAGTGAAAAATATTTTTTCAATGTTTTATACATTGAAACCTTGACATTGCTAAAATGTTGTTTGAAAAATTTTTAAATGTGTCAGACATTGAAACCTTTAAAAGTTTAGAAAAAAATCAAAAAACTTTTCCCGCTGTGACAAATGCTGTCCCAGCGAGAATGTTAAGATTTGACATAAAAGCAATGAAAAGCTTTTCCCGTATAACAACCCGTGTGTAACGCGGGAATGTTAATATATGCAACGAAAAGTTGAAAAATAAACGAAAAACTTCTTCCGCTGTCAAAGACGTGTTGACAGCGACTATGCTAAAATTTGACAATAAAATTCAAAACACTAATTTCAACTCGGACAAATGGTGTCCGAATTGAAGTTGTAGAATAGATAAAAAGGAGGTGTGAAATGTAAAATTTAAAAGTCAAAACAAAATCTAAACAAAAGGAGGTCAAAATTGAGCTTTTAAGACACGAAAGATAAACAGACAAGCAAACTATCAGAACAAGGAGAATGAGCCAAAATGAACGAAATTAAACAAGAAAACATTGTAAGAATTTATGACAAGAAACTGCTTGAAAGATTGAACAAAATGTATGCAGAAAGAAAAGGAATTGTTTACACATCAAAGAACAATTTTCTTAATGACATTCTTCAAGTTGGTATTCAGACTTATGAAAAGCAAGAAAAAGACAATTGGGCAATTCAACATGAAAAGCAAACACTCTTGGACGCAATTCACGCCCACACGAAGCGAATGAATTATTTTATCAAATTCTCAAAACCTTTCATCAAATCAACTTTTGCAAATTGTGAAATCACGCAAAAACTTTTGGCAATTTTATTCAATGAATTTTTCAAACACAAATCTTATGAAGAACGATCTCAATTTATGGACAGCATTGAAAAAGAAAGTAAACTGCTTGATTGCTTTGAAAAAATGAAAAAGGAACTTTTGGATGTGTATGACTATAGAGTTGAAGAAAATGAAAAGAAAAAAGCGAATGAAGTTGTGCAAGAAAAATCAGCGAACTCGGAAGATATGCAATTCTTAAATGATGAAATCCTACAATTGCAAAAAATGTTGGATGAAACTGAAAATTAAAAAAAGTTTAGAAAGGGCTCCCGAAAATGCTTGCCATTTTTGGGAAAAAGAAAAAGACAAACGAAAAGGCGAAGTTTTTGCTTTTTAAAGCAAAAATGAGCAATAGTGCAGTCTTTTTCGCAGTAAGCAGGATAAGGCATTGACTCAAAACGATCAAAAAAGCCCTAAATATCGGGCTTTTAGCGGCCTCAAAGCAAGCAGATCATGTATCGTTTTGTATCATGCCTCTTGTCTTGGCAAATGGGAAACCCATTTCCGCTTTTATCAACAAATAATAGAAATAAAAATAGAAAAGATTTTTAAAACTTGTAAGGGCTAAAGAAGCTCTTCTCAAAAATTTATAGAACGAATAATAGAACAATTATAAACTTGAAAAGATGATTTTTCCAAAATCAAAATGCTAACGCATTTCTTGCTGCTGCAAGTCTTTTCAGTTTTGAATTTTATCTATTTTGCTTGCAAGCTCTTTCAGAGTTTGCAGACAAAATAGATGTGCATTATAGAACTTAAAAATACAAAATTTTTGAGGAGTATTTAATGACAAATATACAATTAAACACACAAAACATTTTCACAAAATTTGATGATGTTGTGAAAGTAAAAGACTTACAAAAGATGTTAGGCATTGGAAGAAATTTGGCTTATGATTTGATTTCATCTGGACAAATAAAGTGCATTAAATTTGGGAACAAAATCTTAATTCCAAAGCAAAACGTGATTGACTTTTTAAACGCAAGCGAGGCTGAAGATGAAAGGTAGTTTGCAAGTCAAGAGCGGGAAATATTACGCTGTTTTATCTGTCAAAGATGAGAATGGGAAATTTAAAAAAGTTTGGATTTCAACAGGCTTGACAGAAAAAGGAAACAAAAGAAAAGCGGAAGAAAAATTGAATGAGATTATCGCGGAATATTCTGCAAAGGACAATGTATTTCAACAGAAGAAAGCAAAACATGAGAATGACATTTTGTTCAGTGATTTTCTTCAGCAATGGCTGACATCCATTAAAGGTAAAGTTGAGGAGATTTCATATAAAGGCTACTCCTACTCCATTAAAAATATGGCAAAATATTTTGAGAAGAAAAATCTTTATCTGAAAGAGTTGCAACCTTATCACATACAAGAATTTTATAACACACTATATCGCGAAGGCAAAAATGGAAACACTGCAATTCATTATCATGTGCTTATTCGAGAAGCTTTGCAGAGTGCTGTCAAACTTGGGCTTGTTGAAAAGAATGTTGCTGACTTTGTTGACAGACCGAAGAAAGATAAATATCAGGCAGAGTTTTACAACAAAAACGAGTTGATGAAATTGTTTGAAGTTATTAAAGGCGACCCGCTTGAACTTGTCATTCACATCACTGCTTACTATGGACTTAGACGAAGCGAAGTGCTTGGATTGAAATGGAGTGCTATTGACTTTGAGAACAAGATGATTAAAATCAATCACAAAGTTGTTGAGGTTGATAATAAACTAGTTGCCAAAAATAAAATGAAAAACAAGACAAGCAATAGGACTTTGCCGCTTATTCCGCAAATCGAACAAATGCTGAAAGCTGAAAAACAAAAGCAGGAACAAAACCGCAAACTATGTGGAAAGAATTATAACACAAAGTATTTGGACTATGTTTGTGTCAATCCATTGGGAGAACTATTGAAGCCAGATTTTGTATCTCATCATTTTAAAATCATCCAAAACAGGCACAAACTCAAACACATTCGCTTTCACGATTTGCGACATTCCTGTGCAAGTTTAATGCTTGCAAATGGAGTGCCAATGAAACAAATCCAAGAGTGGCTTGGACATTCCACCTTTCAAACAACAGCAGACATTTATGCTCATTTGGATTTTTCAAGTAAGCTTTCAAGCGCAAATGCGATTTCAACAGCTTTGGATTTCGAGGAGAAGAAAGAAGCTGATTTAGATAATGAGATTGAGGAACTTGAAAAGTTATTGGAAGAAAAGCGTAAACTAAAACGGAAACATGACTTTGAAATGTGAAAATGTTGCAGTTTTGATTAAAAAAAAGTAAGGCAAGAGTAAAATCCCGCCTTATTTTTTTGCTTATTTGGTATTAAATAACACTATATAAACCTAAACAAAACTAAACAAAACTAAACAATACAAAATAAATTGTTAGACGATTGTTAGAAAATTGTTAGAAAAATCAGTTTTTGCATAAATTCAAAAATAAGAAATCAGTGAACATATTGCAAAGCATAAATTGAAATTGTTAGAAAAATGTGAAGATTGTTAGAAAATTTTAAGTGACAAGTTAATTATTAAAAAATGCCTAAATGTTCGGTATTTAAGCACTTTCGGTGGTGCCGATGGTGGGAGTCGAACCCACACGGACTTTCATCCTCGGGATTTTAAGTCCCGTGCGTCTGCCATTCCGCCACATCGGCATATTAAGTTTTTGAGGTGTGGGACGCACACGATTTTAAGTCCCGTGCGTCTGCCATTCCGCCACACCAGCATAAATAAATTTGGCGACCATCACATGGTCGCCAATACAATCATGGAGGTACCACCCGGATTTGAACCGGGGAATAAAGGTTTTGCAGACCTTTGCCTTACCGCTTGGCGATGGTACCATTATGGAGCGGAAGACGGGATTCGAACCCGCGACATTTGCCTTGGCAAGGCAACGCTCTACCACTGAGCCACTCCCGCAAAATTTATCGCCTTTCATATTACTATTATATGCAATAAGCAAGGTTTGCTTTATTAATATAGCAAAATATTGATAAAAAATCAACTGTTTTTTATAAATTTATTTAAAAAGTTATATATGATATCAAAATAATACTCGATTTTTGATATCATATATACTTAATACTAATTTATACAACACCTTGAATGACAACAAATATATATAACTTGATAAATTTTTGATAATTCAGAAACAATATCTTTTGCGATATCTAATTTATAGTCATCTAGATTTACAAATGTATCATCTAAAATTATAATCGGTTTTGATTTTTTATAAATCTCAGCAATCAAATTCAGCCTTTGACAAAAAGATATAATATCTTGTAAACCTTGTGAAGAATATTGAAACTCTTTACTTCCAAAATTTGTATTTTCCTTAACATTCCAATTTGTGTCTATAACAAATTCTCTATTCTCCATATTAAATCTTGAAATAATATTTTTAAAAGCTGTATTAATAGGCACAATAAAACGAGAAGATACATTTTCTTTCGCCTGTTGAAGCCCCTCTTTAGTGAGATATAAAATATTTAATTTTTCATCAACAGAACTCAATGATTCAAGTTTCATAGTATATTCACTTTGTAATCTGTCGCCCTCTTCAATAAGGTTATCTATACATTGATTTATATTATCATACTTATTTTTATTAGTTAAATACTCCACTTTTAAAATTGATAGTTTTTCAGTTTTTTCCTCAATATTTTCATTTTGTAAATTAGTTACATCTTTATATTCTTCTAATTTATTTTTTAAAACTAAGACTTTTTTCTGGCTTTCAGCCACCTGTTTTTCTAACTCATTAATCTTTTGCTTTTCTTGTTGCTTTTCTAATAAATATTGCTTATGTTCTGTTTCTAAGATATTCTTACTCTTTTTATAACTAGGAATAAAAAAACTTTCCAATAGGATAACTGAAACAACGAGAATAGAAATGATAATAAAAGTAACGACAAAACTCATAATCTTTGTTAATGACAATATAATAAATAAAACAGCAACTATTGTCGCTAAAGATGGAGTTAATATAGCACATAACTTCACATTAGATTTTGCTCTATCTAATTTCTCTTCTGGATGTGATATTGAAAGATATTTTTCTTTTTCTAGTAAAAGATTTGCTATATTATTATTTTCTTCATTCAATTCTTTTTCTATTTTTATTTTTTCATTAAATGCATTTTGTTGTAATTTTATTTTTTCTTTTTCTAAATTGAGAACTCTTTCTTGCAGTTCAATTTCTTTTTCAAGGCAATTAATTTCATCTCTTATTTCATCTATTTTTTTTGTATCGCTGACTACAGCTAATTTATTATCTGATATTAATTTTTTTAAATTTTCAATTTCTTCTCTTTTTGGCTTTATTTTCTTAAAAAAACTTATCTGTTCATCTATTATTTTTATAGCCTGATTTACATTAGAAAGGTCATTTTGAAATTTATCAACGCCAGTCAAACTTGCAGTTATTTGAGCATTAGTAGAACTAATAAATTTTAGTTGAGGAAAAAATGCCGTTACTTCAAAAGATTCTTTTCCTATTCCAAATAACAACTCCCCAATTTCACAATTTATATTTTTTACATTCTGATTAGTAGAAAGATCTAATAAATCTAATGAATCACCTTCTGGAGTTTTTCCAAAAAATCTTGTCAATTTATATAATTTTTCACTATCTTCAAAAACAATAAAACCACCATCAAAATAATATGTACTACTCTCGTAAAATTCTTGTCAATAGCTGCATCTAACACATTTCCAAACTGCAAAGGTATCACCAACTCCACCATGGAACATACGCATTGCAAAGCTATATAAATTGCAATGCAGCTTTTTTTTTAACAAATAACTTGTATATAAGCTTTAATTTTTTTACATCTTCTACTTTCATCTTTACGCTCCGCAATCTGCTTTCTGCAAGGTGATTTCACCTGTATCAAAATCAAGAAACAACTCCTCCCCTTGCTTTACGGTTATATTATATTTTGCCTTTATCTCATCCCAAAACGCTTCCAATGCCTGTGCACAGGATAAATTGTCATTTAGCAAACGCTCATAAAACAAATTGCCCTCTTCCACTAATTCATTTTTACTTGCCAGTACAACACATAAATCCTGAATGGCGTATTTTCTCTGATAAAGGTTTTGTATTTCCTGCGTCTTTTCTTTAG
>CATLAM010000020.1 GCA_949878485.1 uncultured Eubacteriales bacterium | reverse complement strand
CATTTATCAATGCTCATCTTTTGCCTTTTATATTTTCGTGCCCAGTTTACAATCCCATAAACATTATTGATTCCAAAAATTGCAAAAGTGAGTGCCATAGGCAACAATCCAATATCTCCAACGCCACCTTCGATTATTGGCATAAGCCAAAGCACAATTATCACGAGATTTTGAATTATGTAAGCAGCAAACTGAAAAACACTTCGCCTAAAAGTTAAATAATATGAAACGATCGGGATAATAAATGTTGCAACGCTTATAATCAAATAATTTGTGTTGAGTGCTTTAAGCATAAAATATACAGGCGCAATCAAAGCGGCAGCAGTTGCGAATATTGCAAGCCACTCTTTCCAAGCAAGTTTATTGACTTGTATTTCTGAGTTTTCTCTTTTGTTGCGAAACCAACTTATCGCAGTCACAATTTGGATTGGGATTAAGATAAATAGATTTAAAATGCTTTCGCCATACAGTCCATTGAAATAAGATTGCACCACATATATTCCGTCTGAAATAATTTGATAAATAGGATAAAGATAAACACTTTTTGACAAGCAAAACATAGCAAATATTGCAGAAAGAGAATAGACGATTGAAAGCCAATCACTTTTAAAAACAATTGAAACTGTGATTATTGTGATTAAACTGAATGTGAGAAAAAGAGTTTCAAAGAGATTGAAACTTTTAAAAAAGGCAATAAGTGAATTTGTAAACTTTCTCATAGTGTTCCTTAATCTCATTATATTTAAAATTAGGTTGCAAACAAAGTGAAAAATTATAATTTACACAAAAAATTAAAATTTAAAGGTTATTGTTTTTAATTGTCAATTAGTTCTATATTCTTTATTGTGGGGAAAATAATTTGAATGTAGTCCATGAAAGTTTTTCCGTCAACATCACCAAATGCAAGATAAAACATTTTGACACCATTCCAAACAAATTTATATTTTCCGATATTAAATCCATTTTTTTTGTAAAATCGGAGTCTTTTAATTCTCTGTTCAGCATTTGCTGCATTCTTATCCACATTCTCAACATCAACAGCAATTGGTTTGTTTGAAAACTTTTTCTTGATCCAGCTTAGGATTGCCGATCCAATACCTTGGCCTCGCTTCTCTTTTACAACTGCAAGATAATTTAGGTGCACGAAATCCATTGTGTCACATAAATGTGCTATTCCCAATAACGAGCCATGTTCATAAAAAGCAAACATTTTAAAATCTTTAAAAACGCCTTTCCATAGTTGTTCAAGTTCAACGCGTTCACAGGGTGGAAAACTGTCTATATATATTTCTTTGACTTTATCTCTATCTTCAAAGTCGATCTTCTTTGATACCATAAATTTTTACAGGCTCCTTTTTGTATAAACACAAATATTCTTTTCTTTATTTGCTGTGCCAATATATGAAAGCACACTTTCTGCCATGCGTTTTCCTTCATTTGAGACAGTGATTGCAACCAAATTTTTCTTTTTGCTGCTTTCTTTAAGCAATTCTTTCAAAAGTGGAACACAATATTTTCGGTATTCTTTTAAAACTAAGACCGACGGGATATAAAAGAAATTTGATTTCACATTAACTTCGCTTTCAGAAAAAGCATAATCTCCGTCATATTTTAAACTTAAAATTTCGTCAAATAGTTTTTTTGTAATAGAATAGAACAGAAAATAACCAACGATTTTATCTTCGACAGTCAGCAAAAATATATCATTCTTGTCCGAATAGCGCTGAAAATACCAAGATTTTTCATTGTTATAGTCAAAATCAAGATAAAATTCTTTATCTATCTCGATAATTTTTTCTATAATCTCATGCGTCATCTTTCTCTTTATGACTTTGACTTTCATTTTTTCTCCAATTGTTTCGATCCGTTAGAAAACAAAGCTTCGTCTATAAGCGGCACAATGTCAATTGCTGGCTCCTCATAAGGGTGCGCTTTGCGAAGCGCAGAAACAACAGTTTTAACTTTGTCAATATCGCAAATGACTTCCAATTTTTCTTCTTCAACAAACTCTAATTTGTTTCTTATGCCAATATGTGGATTGGCTTTGTCATTTGGGATAAACGTTCCAACACTTTTTACAGATGTCGTGCAGTAAGAATAATTGCCAATAACCCCTGCGCCAGCTTCACAAATTGCGTTTCGCACTTCTTCAACATTTTCAAGTGGAACAGTCACAAAAATTTTTACTTTGTTTACATCAACCAACATATACAAACTCCTTTACTCCAAATTCAATTCATCAGTCTTGACAGGTGGATTTTGTGAAAAGGCATTGCTTGCACCTTCCGTAAAGAATTTTTGGGCATCTTCACAATTTGTTTCAATAATTTGTTTTACTGTTTTTTCTATTTCAGCCTCATCAGCAAAATCATAATCTTCACTCAAAACCTTTTTTAATGCAGTTGAAATCCGTGGCAAATCAATTGTCTTACTTTGCTCTAACAAAAGATCAGTTATTTCTTGGCAAGAAGATCCTTTGGATTGGATTATTCTTTCGGCAAGAACATCGGCAGGAGTGCTGTCCAATTCATCAAGCCTTTCCATGTCTCTATCCAAGCTGGACTTACCTTTTTCAATTCTTGTTTGTAAATCTCCCACAGGATCTTGTAGCAATCTAACTTTGCTTAAACTATAAGAAACGTCTTCCCTAAATTCTTCACTATCGCCATAAAGCATTGTGAAATAAACTCTGTCAAATAAATATGCTTTGTGTGCAGGCGACATTTGTGCAAGTCTTAAAGCATTTTCTGGGTCTGAAAACAGATTTTCAAGCGAAGTTGTGATTGCTTTAATTTTTTCTCTCTTTACTTCAATTTGTTCTTGCGTATCAAATTCATAAACACATTTTTCAAGATTTTTATTGATTTGAGAAATAAAAGTTTGAGTTGGATCTTCTTGTTTTTCTTTTTGAGATATTCCTTTAATTGCGTTAATAAACAAAGAAATGTCATCATGTTCTTTTGCTGCGCTTAAAGCCTTTTGATATGCTTGCACATCATCATAGTCAAGTTGCAATTTCTCTTGTTTTGACAAAAATTCTAATGCTTGTTTATAAGTCTTTAAATCGGCTTGTTCATCTGCAATAAAATTTAAAATGTTCAATACAGAATTGCCATAAGCTATATCGACCATTTTTCTTTTTACTTCTGGATTTTGTGCCATAAAAATTAAAAATTCTTTTGAATATCTTAGTTTAGAGCCTGCAAATGCCAAGTTGTTCTGTGAAGGCTTGTTATATAGAGTTTCCTTCTTTTTTTCTTTTGACTCTGTTTTTGTCTCTTGTTCTACGGATTGCTTTTTATCTCTTAAACGTTCGGCAGCAGTATAGAGATCAAGAATTTGAGACTTCATCTTTGAAATATCTTCAAGTGGCACCATGAAATGATTTAAAAAGCCTATTCTTCCTTTAACTTCTGCACAATCCCAAGTCGGATCAAGATAAAAATATCCGTCAATGCCATATTTTTCATCTTTCAAATAAACAATTAAATTTTGGTGTCCTTCGGTAGCTGTGTTGTCATCATCTAAAACTTCAACATGATTTTTGAAAAGTTTTATATTTTCATCTCCAACATCTTCGATAATAGCTTTAAAAAGTTCGCTAAATCCAACACAAACAATTTTTTCGCTATTTAAAACTCCATAAACTGATCGTGATTGAGAAGAATGATCGTTCTCATCTTCGGCAATATATGGTCTTGATGTGACTGTGAAATATGCAGACAATAGTTTTTCGTATGGCGAAAATCCTCTTTGTTTTATCTTGCTTGATGTTTCGCTGATTTGGTTGTTTGCATTTTCTACCTCGTCAATACTCCATGTATATTCCATATCTTCAAAGCCAAAAGAAACATTCTCTCTCTTTAAAAGTTCCGAAACAAGTTTAAACTGTTTCCACTCATCAGGGGTGTATCTTCTTTCTTCGTCCAATGCAGCAACTGTAATGTCATTTGCTTTCAATCCATTGTCTTGCAAAGTGCTGATTATTGAAAGGATATTCTCATCTTCGGTGGCAATAAGTTCGCGCCCATTCATGAGAACAACAAATTTTAAGTTTGCTGTTTCAGCTGATTTGCTTTTATAATCTGCAATAGCTTCTTCCAAACTTAATTTGCTTTCACTTAAATTGAAATAATATTTGTTATCCATATTTTTGTCCTTAAATATATTGTATCACATTTAATTTGTTTTGTAAAGGGTGCTTTATTCAAATCCTTTGGCTTTCAGTTCGTCCACAATTGGCTTAATATCTGGCTTGTTCTTGCAACCAGCATATCTCTTGTCAATATCTTGCATTCTGCCTTCAAAGGATACATAATTTCCTTTTCCGTCAATGTGCATGTCTGCCCAATTCAACAAATCCAAAAACTTACTTTTGTATTTGCAGTTTGCTTCGCCATGATAATAAACTTCTTTCCAAAATTTATATTTTTGTTTTTTAAGTATAAGTCCGCCAACAATAGGGTGCTTGCTATAATCTTTTTCATCTAAAAACTCATAGCCAATATCATGCAAAAGACCAAGAGTGAAAAGATCTTCCACATCTTGGGCCTTCATTTTTTCTTTGATCGCAAATTCTTTGAGCAAATTTGCAACTCCAAATATATGTTTTTGTCTGTCAATTGAAATCATTTTATCATCCTATTCTGTATTATAGCATAAATCTATTCGATTTGTATTAAATTTTAAGAATTTTTTGTTTTTTACTTTCAAATGCTTTGAATTTGTTTCCAATTTTGATGTCATTTGTTATGAGATATTCTTAATTTTTCTAACAATTTGTCGCAAAACTTTCTTAAAATGAGAAAATCCCTATTTTAAAGGGATGTAGCGATTTTGAAAAACGAAAACGGCTGAATGTCTTTATTTATGGGAAGATTAGGCAGTTTTAAACAGTCTTAAAAAGTCAAAAAAAACACTGCCTAAAACAGAGGGAGAACAACTTAAAATCCTGAGTTCGAAAGGACGTGTGGGTTCGACCCCCACCACCAGCACCAAATATATTTGTTGAAAATTTTTATTTATAAAGGAAGTTTTAATGGTTATTTCAATAACAGGTTATAGTGGAAGTGGGAAATCAACATTTGCTTGTGAACTTTCAAAAAAAATTAACGGCATTGTTTGCGAGGTTGACCCTATCTTTCGCGAAGCATTTTTAGAGCATAAAGAACTTATGAAATCCTTTTGTGGCAACGACTGCATAAATCAAGATGGAACAATTAACTTTGGCTTTCTTTCAAAAATACCCCCAGAAGATGATTTGGCAGTAAGACGATTTTTGCGAGCATCAATGGATGAAAAAATGAATGAAATAATAACAACTGCAAATCAAAAAGGAAAAAGCGTTGTCTTTGATTATTTATTTTTAACAGATTGCAAGACACTCATGAACAGCGATATAAAAATCTTAGTGACCGCCCCTGTATCAGTAAGATATGAAAGAATGCTTAAAAGAGGTAATGGCAGGTTTAAGTTCTCTAAGGAAGAATTTGAATCGATGGATAAGTTGGTTGACTCTGCCTTTTTAAGCCTTTCACCTGATATAATTATTGACAACACAGAAAATAATGGCTTGGAAAAACAAATAGAAACAACATTGAACTATATATATAAATATTTGCATAAACAAAGAAAATTGTTATTTTAGTAAACTCTCGTACCACCATCAAATTTAGTAAAAACAAAAAATAAAAACCACATTTCGTGGTTTTATTTTTTTGATTTGTTATTGTCGTTTTGAGCAGTGTTGACTGCAGGCTTTGCTGTCATTTTTTCTTTACTTTCATAAAATTCAACTTCATTTTTTGGAGTAACAATCCCAAGATGTTTATGGATTGTTTTATAATCTCCGTTCGCAAGATAATCATGCCAATTCTCAAGAGTAAACAAAAGTTCCAAAGAATCTGCCAATCCTCTGTAAAATTCATTGTCCTTGAAGATAACCATATCTGCAGTTGCAGGATTATGTGACAAAGAAACATATTGTCTAAGCTTGTCAACTGTAATCCACTCCATACCATCAACTTCTTGTTCTTGATAAATAAACACGCCATCTTTAAGTTGTGACGCAACAATATAAGGTGTTGTAAAAGCCTTGTTGTCTTCTCTCTCATTTTTAGTTGGATTCATAAGTCTGATAAATTTTTCTTGAGCAAACAATGTGCCAACTTCTTCGCTACATTCTGCAACAACCGCTTCATGGCAACTTGAGGTTCCCTCAACATGTCCGCAAATCAGTCCTTTTGCACCCGGGTAACTTGATTTTTCTGAAGAACGAGTTATGATTGCAAAAGTACCATTTTCACGAAGAACAATCCCCGCAACTTCTCTGTGCCAAAGAAGTTTTTTCTTGTTGTGGACAGTTTTCCTTTCAAAAAACTCACCTGTTGACGAACCATCTTCGTTCAAAACAAGCAATTTTTCTGCATTTTTATCAGCCATTTTGTTTACAACACTTTGATAAGAAATTTCTCTAACCAAAGAAATAATTTTGTCATAATTAACAGCACTTCCACCATCATGTTCTTTGTTTACTTTATACATAGCAATCACTGATGACACAGCATTCTTAAAATCAACATAAGAATTTGTTGGCATAAGAGATTTGATTATTTCTTTTAGCGAATCCTTGAGTTTTTGTTCATTTGTATCCATGATACTCCTCCTCTATATTTTGATTATATCAAAAATACCCCCCCCCGCTGTCAAGCCCCAAGTCAAATTATTTACAGTTGAAAAAACAAGTATAATAATCGGTTATATAAATTTTTATAGTAAGCATCTGAAATTTCAAACACTTTTTTAATTTGTTGCGAAAGTTTGCTGATATGTGTTAGAATATACAAAAGAGGATTGTTATGGACGCAAAAATAACTTATCAAAACAAAGATAAAGAAATGCTGTTTATCGTTGATGAAAACAGTGGAGAAATCGACAAATCAAAATTTGCGAGCAAAAAAGACATTCACAAAAACCATTTGTGGCACAATGAAGTCGCACTCTTTATCATCAACACTCAAGGAAAAATCTTGCTTCAAAAACGCAGTCAGAATGTTCATTACAACAAAGGAAAATGGGGAATGGTTGCAAACCATCCAAACATCAACCAAACAAACATTCAAAGTCTTTCTGAAAAAGCAGAAGAAGAGCTTGGGCTTCATCTTGATGAAAAGAGCATCATGTTTTTTACTCTTGCAAAAAGAGATGACGAGCAGAAAAACAAATTTGCATATTTTTATTATATTAAAACCGACATTAAAAATTCTGAAATTCACATAGAACCCTATCTCGCAACTGAATATAAATGGTGGAAATATGAAGATCTTAAAGAAAAGATGTTGGAAAACAGCCCAGAAACCGTTTTCAAAAATATTCCATTTTATATCTATGTTTTCAAAGAACTTGAAAAAATCATTAAGGGAATTGACACAAACAAAACAATCAAATATAAAGAATTTTTTATTGCAGAAACAAAAGATAAAGTCCAGCTCCCTTGCATTATTTATCGCCCAAAGAAATCAACAAAAAACATTGCAATCTTTGTCCACGGGTCAGGTGGGAATTTTTTCAAACAAAATTTTCTCAACGACATAATCAACAAAATAACTTACAGTGGCTTTGCCTGCATGACAACCAACAATCGTGGCGCAGAGCAAGAAACAAACCTATATAAACTTGTTGATGATAAATATGAAAGATTTAAAGCAGGAAATAAATTTGAAAATTTTGAAGAATCTTTCTATGACATAGATGCCTTTATACAAATTGCCAAAGAACAAGGCTATAAAAACATTGTTCTTGTGGGACAAAGTTTGGGAACACTTAAAGTTTTGAATTACGCAATCAAGAATAAAGAAATTGATAAGATTGTTTTGATGAGTCCTGTTGACATGATTTTCCGATTCAGAGAAAGAGTGCATGAAGAATATGATCATTTTATTGCACTTGCAAAGAAAGAAGTTGAAAATGGAAATGAAGATGTGATGTTGACAGAAGAATTTTCTGCCAAAAAAATTTACACCACTTTCAGATATGGAAGTCCGGCTGACACAATCGCGATTGAAGAAGACAGAAAAAACAGACTGATTGAATATACGGGCAATGTGGAAATCATCAAAGGCACACATGAGCATGTGTATGGAAATTATTCCACCGAATATGTTAATGACGCATTAAAACACGAGTTTCAAAAAGCAAATCTCACAATTTCAGACATCAAAAATGCAAACCATATGTATAAGGGTTATGAAAAACAGGCTGCAACCATGCTTGCAAATTCGATTGAAAGATTGTTAAAAAAGAAATAAGGAGAAACCATGAAACTTATAATAAATGCCGATGACTTTGGACTAAGCAAAAGCATCACAGACGGAATTGTTGATGGAATCAAAAATGGAAACATCACAAGCACTTCAATCATGGCAAACATGCCATATGCCGAATATGCTGTTGAACAAGCAATCAAAAACAAAATTTCTTGCATTGGGCTTCACACAACTTTGACCGTCGGAAAGCCTCTCATACAAAATCCTCGCCTGACAGCACGGGAGGGGGGAATTTCTTTATAACCAAAAACAAATTGAAAATGAAAACTTAACTTATGACGATGCCCACAACGAAATCATGGCACAAATTGAAAGATTTGATCAACTGTCAAACAGAAAACTCAAACTTGATCACCTTAACACTCATCATTTCATTCTGAAAAATGAAAAAATCAAAAATGCACTTTTTGATATTGCAAAGAAATTTAATCTTCCAATAAGAAATGAAGTTGGCTTTACAATAAAAAATGAGGCTGAACTTGCTGACATAAAACACCCAGACGTCACAATTTTTGACTTTACAATTGAGAATGTAAACATTGAAACCCTCAGATCATTCATCAATAAATTTGAAAAAACAAAGAAAGTTGTTGAACTTGTGACTCACTGTGGTTATGTTGATGACTACACAAAAACAATCACAAGTTATGTTGCTCGCAACAAGGAACTACAAGTGCTTCAACAAGCCAAAGAAGAAGGCTTGTTTGACAACATTCAACTTATAAGTTTTGGTGATCTATAAAACAAAAAAATCCCTTATTTAAGGGATTTTTTATTCTTCATCATTGTCATCTTCAAACCCAAGAAGTTCTGCTGTCTCTTTGACATCCAATTTTTCAACAGCACGAAGTTTGCTTGTGATCAGTCTGCTTCTTGTTCCAACAAGAGCATCAAAATCCTTGCTGGTTTTTTCAAACTGA
>CATLAM010000019.1 GCA_949878485.1 uncultured Eubacteriales bacterium | reverse complement strand
TTATATTATTAAGTGTAGAAGGCAAGGAAATAGATGTCAAACTAGTGCAACTATAAAACGCATTACCATCAATCTTAAGAAGTCTGTTTGAAAGTTTCACTTGCTTAAGGTTAGAACAACCAGAAAAAGCACTAGAATTTATTTCCAAAATCGTGTCAGGCATAATCACTGAAGTAATGTTTTTACAGTTTAAGAAACCATTTTTGGCAATTTTTGTAATTGTATATTGTTTTCCATTTGTATGGTGAGTAATCACATCAGGAATCACAATTTCGCCAGAAATATTCGTGTTTGCAGCCGAAACACTTACAGTTAAATTAGTGTGGTTATAACTGAATTGGAATCTGTCATAAAAGTTGGTTGCATTATTACTCATAGTCCACAACACTTCAATCTTAACACTTCCATTGTTGTCATGTAAATCTCTGAATTTAATTGCTGTCACAAAGCCAGATTGAGAATTTCCAGTGTTTCCACTCGTTCCAGTTACACGGAAAGTTTTGCCATTTGAACCTAAGTCGTAACCATTTCGAGTAAGATTTGAAATAACAATAACATCTCCATATGCAACATTTAAAACAATCTGATTGTTTGTAATGTTGGTGTAAGTTGCTTTCAAAATTGTTTCATTGCTGTTGTAAACTTTGACAGTTGCACTATTGTAAAGTTCCTTAACAATAACTTGATAAGTGTCTGTTTCACCGATATGTCTTACTGCTTCTTTAAAAGTCATAGCGAAACGGATGCCCGCTTGCTCATATAACCATAAATCTTTCAATGTTCCACTTGCAGTCCTAATTTTACCAGCACCATATTGACTGCCGAGATTTGTTGTCCAATAGTTGGCATATGTTCCACAACCAAGCAAGTGTTTAACCAAATCACTTGCTTTGCAAGAAGTTTCATTAAGCCACCAAATTAAATCACCTGTTGATATAATTCGAACATTGCTGCTTTCACTTGTTTTTGTTCCAGAAACCACACTTGTGCTTCCAACTCCGCCAAACTTATCATATTCTTGTGCAACAGAATTGGCAAAATTTACATTTACTCCGTTTGCAAAATCAAGTAATGACGAATCAGCCATACTCCAATCTTTCCAAGTGCCGTCTTTCTGCTTAGCGTCAAACAATTCTTTTGTCATTGCACTGCCGACATTCAAAACTAAGTCACTGACTGCACTGAAATTTGTTTTAAAAGCACCAAATTCTTCAAAACCATTTGGATAACTTGTTGAACTTACTCCATATTCACTCACTCTCCAGCGGATTGGCTCAACTTTAAACACTGCATTTTTTACATATACATATTCTTGTCCATTTATAATATATCCATCATAGTTTGTTCCGCCAATGTTATATGTTTTTCCGCTTGCTGTTCCGCTTGTGGCAACACCTTCCATTTTTGTTTGTGGAAAATATCCGTCTTCAAAATAGAAATATCCACCTTGGTCTGTTGTATATTTTAATTTGTTTGCCGAACTGCGTGCAAAGTAAACATAAATATTTGTATCTGAACTATCTAATATAATCACTTGTGGATTTTCTTGAATTATGGTTGGTTTCGTGTCATAAGAATAAATCCCCATAAGTTGCCAAGAAGATCCTAAATTGTGATCTACAATAATTTTATTTCCAGACAAAGCGTCAACTCTTAATGTTTGTGCACCAGACCCTGTCATAGTAACAGATCTGGATTGTGATCCACCACTTGTTTTTACAACATAACTTGCAGGAACACCTGCTTTATATTCAACACCGCCATTGCTTTTATCAGAATAAAAAGGTCTTATTGTGACTGTGTATTCAATGATATCCCAATTTGCAAACAACCTTTCTGAAGCATTTGATGTGTAAGTTTTCCACAATTGTTGCCCGCTTCCTTGAGTGCTGATGCTGCCTGCTGTGAAACTGTTTGTTCCACCTGCGTCTTTCCACTCAACGAAAGTATATCCACTTCTTGTGAAATTGTTTGAAGCAATTTGAATGTCAAAAGTGCCAACATTTCCACTATAAAGATTTCCATACTGCGTAGCGGTGGTGTTTGCTGTTGTTCCCGTTCCACCATTCGCTTCATAAATTAAAGTAACTGTTCTTTTATAAATTGCATAAAGGTTTACAATGTCACCATGTATAAATGTAAGATTGCTGAAACTTGACCCTCCAGCATAAAGCATATTTGTGGATGAAGAAGAATTTGTCCAACCTACAAACTGCCAACCATAAGAATTGTAATAATCTAAAGTGCCAGACGAATAGAAATTATCTGAAGTATTATATGTATAATTTTGATCTATGTATGTGGTTGTTCCACTTGTTGTTCTGTAATGATACCTTACTTTATAAGTATTCCAAGCCATGTTAATGTTAATAGAGTCATCCCAACTGCCACTGGCATCGGATGTTAAATTTGTTCTGTAAGTGTAAGTTGAACCATTTTGAGTTACTGTTCCGTGATCGCAAGTAACACTTCCGACATGCATACCAATCGCTGGCTGAATGTTTGAAAGTTGAATGTATCCACTTTTACGCAAATAACCATAAGGCTGATCAGTGCAATTTGATTGTGATTGCCCCCAAGTGGAATTGTAATATGTCATTGTTCCGCTTGCATAATCTTGTTGCCCGCTTGGACTCATAATGTTTACATCAATTTGGTAAGTTGCTTCTTCCCAGTGTGCATAAATGGTTTGGTCTGTATTGCTTCCGAATTTGCTTGTTGCAGTAATTTGTGACCCTCCAGTTGGTGAAGTATACCAACCTTTAAACACATAACCTGTTTTTGTTGCAGTTGGCAAATCCCCATATGGCATGTTGTATTGAACATATTTAGTGTTGTTTGAAGCCCAACCGCCACTCACTTTAAATTGAAAACTGTCATTGCCCCTGTTCGCACTTCCATCTTTTCTATATTTAACATAAATATAGTGCTTACCAGCAGGAATATTATTATAAGTAATTGTCTTGGCAGATGTTGAATGATTTGTTTTTCCGCTCCATTGAAGTTTGGATTCATCGACAACATTATCACTTGATAACGAAGTGTCAAGTTTACCTAACATTCCATAATCATAACCTGATTCACCACTGTTGATAAAAGTAAAAGTTAAACTTGTGTTTGCAGTTGCAGTAAAATCCACTCTAGCAACGGCATAAGAATTGGCAACACCTTTATTTTGACTTTCATAATAACCATTTGAATTTGGTGCAAAACTATAGTTTGAAGAGGAATTATAACCTTTATCTATTTCTAAATTTGTAATTTCCCCAAATGACGAATTTGAAATCGTTCCACCAGTTGGGTCGGCTGTAACAATATAATATCCAAACCTTGCATATGCCGTAAGATTCTTATTTGCCTTACTTGAAGGAAGGTTTTGACCTATCCTATATTTTACACCATCAATCTCCCAATATTGGACTTTATAATTCTCGTAAAACCCATTAATCATTCTTCGAATTTCATAATCATAAGGTTCCCAAAGTTCAATTTCATAACCTCGAGTAAATATTTGATATCGTTGAATCTCAGTTATCCCACTGCCTATATTATAATTAATTGAATATACTTGATAATGAGAAAAAACTAAGTGAATGTCAGTGTCACTATCTACATATTTTTCCGCATTATTTAAAGTAGTTGTTGTCCCAATGCAATAAACATCTAAGTCGTCTGTATCTGATTCACTGTGATAATAATATGACCACCATCCGGCAAAATAGCCAACATTGTAACCTGATACAACAAGTTTTACTTCAGTGTTACTGTCATATTCAACCATAATGGCGTTACCTGAAAGTGTTACCGAACCATAAGAACCATTTAAAGTTCTGTAAACCGTGACTTTCCCTATTGAAGTGCTTTGAAGCCTTTCCCAAGGATAATCTGCTGATGGTCCACCATACCAAGAATGGTAACTTCTTTTTGTGATTGGGTCAGCAATTAAATATGTACTTATAGAAAAATTGTTAACATAATTTGATTCAGAATCATGATCATCATCTGAGTTATCCACATTTTCATCTGGATTTTCAGGGTTTTGATTGTTTTCTGGGTCGTTTTGACCTAAATTTTCATTTTCACCATTTTCGTCTTGCGAAGCCCCCCCCCGCTTGACTTAATGATGTGGATATTTCGCTTAACATGACATAAATTCCACTGCCAAGTGTGACAATGGAAAACAAACCTATCATTAAACAAAAGATAAATTTCTTAAACATATACATATATTATATATAAAAAAACAAAAAACAGCAAATAAATTTCACTGTTTTTCTATTTTATTTATTTTAATTAAAATTGCAAAATATCATTATTGTTGGCTTTCATCAGACAGAAAATCATAATAATCATAAATTAAATTGTTAAGTTCTTCCACCATAGCCTTAGTGCTTTTAAACTTTTTGGAAACATAATTAAGCCCAATCACCAAGCCATTGACAACCATAAGGTCTTTTTTCTCACACGCTTTAATAATGGAATTAACAACAAATTCCACATCATCCAAAACATCAGTGCGTTTCTTTTCAAATTTCAAAACAGCCAAAATTCTTTCACAATTGTTGGAAATTTCTGCAAAAAGTTCGTTTAAAAATGGAAACTCTTCTTTTTCTTCTTTAATTTCTTCTGTTTGATTTAAAATTCTTTCAGTTTCAATATGCTTCACAACATCATCAGTTGTAATGTGAACAGGAACATTAAAATGCTTTGCAATAATGTCTTTAAATGGTTTTACAATTTGAGTTAAAAACCCTTGAATAGGAGTTGTTTTTTTGTTGTGAAAATAAGTTTCCAAAAACTGATTTTCATTAATTTTTTCGTTGATAATGTTGTTTAAAACAGTGACAAACAAAGCCACTTTTTTCTTGTCAGTGTTTGGAAGCACAATGTTTGCCACACCAGTTTTTTTGTCAATAGAAAAAGCCTTAGAAAATTCCGCTTCTTCATCAAAATTTTCCAAACATTCAGACAAAAAGTCCATTACATCTTCACTTTTGGTCATTACTGACAAAAATTTGTCAAGTTTTTTGTTTAAATCCAAAAATTTCCCTGTAAGCAAATCATTTCCAGCCAGCACAAACTTTTCAACATCAATAACATTTTTGGCTTCCATAAAACCCCCATTTACAGATATATTACCACATTACACTGAAAAAGCAAATAAATTTGTAAGAATTGCCGAAAAAAATTGCTTTTTTTCTTATTTAATGCTATTATGCAAACATGGAAAACACATTAAATTATGATGCAGTCACCAATAAATTGATTATTCTTTTTGTCATGGATAAAATGGAAATGCCATTGACAGAAAATTCTATCATTGAAATTTGCTCTGTTAAAAATGAATGGATTAATTACATGGACTGCATTGACCTTTTGTTTCAACTCTCTCAAGCAAAATTAATTTACAAAACTGAATGCAAAGAAGGCGAATTACGCTATACACTTACTTTTGAAGGTCGTGATTGTCTTTCTTACTTTTACAAACGCATTCCAAACAACTTGCGTGACGAAATCACTGAATACAGCAAAAACAATCGTCTTTCAATTAAACAATCTCAGGAATATTATGCAAATTACACAGACTCGGATGATGGCTCTTATTTGGTGACAATGAGAATTTATGAAAGTCTTATAAACAAACCTTTGTTTGAAATTCAAATAAAAGCACCTACCCGCCAATCAGCAGAAGAAGCATGCAAAAAATGGCGTCAGTCTGCACCAAACATATATGAACATATTTATGACAATTTAATAAATACCGATTAAAAAATGTGCAGTTCCATTTGCACATTTTTTATTATTATATATTTGCCATTTTTAAAAGTTTGGCAATTTCTTTATCTTTAATTCTTTTTCGCCTTTGCAAACTGCCGTCTTTATTCATCTTGAAGAACACACAAGTAATAATTACACAAGATGTCACCCAGACCACAGACGAAACAATTTGCCCTATTTCAGTGCAATAAGGAGTTGGCAAAAAAACTGACAAAACAGTTCTGAATATATTTACCATAATCGCAACGATTGTGTTGACAGTTACTGAAAAATTTAGTTGTAAAAATGAATATAAGTTTAAACGAACAGAATCTGCAAAAAAATCAAAAATCTGAATGCTAAGCATTATAAGCCCAACGATAAAAACAACATTAAACACTTGATATAAAGAAAAAAACAAAACTAAGGAAGAAGATGTTAAAATTATTGTGAAAAGCACAGCATCAATCAAACTCTTTTTTGCATTATATTTGTTGTTAGATAAGTCAACCTTTGCCACAGTTGAGACTGCATCTTGCACATCCCATTGTGTGTCAGTGATAAGAGAAACAAAATTGATTGCCGCTATATATTCTGCCCCTGCTTGAAAAGCATTGCTAAGTCCAAAGAAATAAGTGATAAACATAAAAATTCTGGTGCATATTGACATGGATTCATATTTAAAATTAGACAAAATATTGAAATCCATTCTAAACTTTTTATATTGCCAACAAAGAAGCCCCACAACATAAAGTGCAATGACTGCAAGCGTAACAGAAATAATGATTATCTGATTTTTTGTTATAAGTGATGTTAAAATCAAAACCGCAAAATTTAATATATTGAAAATCATGCTGTGAGTACTGGCAAGTTTGTCTTTTTCTTCAAAATACAACTTTTCCAAAACAAAAGAAAACACCAACTGAATAAACAATTGCAAAACGGAATATATGGCAAAATTTTTGTAAAAAGCAACATCCATGCTCATAAATTTGATGTAAGGTTCAATAAACAATGCAAGCAAGCCAAAAACAATCGCTCCAACAAAAATACCAAGAGTCATACTGCTTAAAACAGCATTTTCATCATTTTCTTTATTTCTTTTTATGTTGGCACCAGTTCCAAAAATTGCTTTTAAAAGCGACCAAATAAATTGAATTGGATAAGTCAATGAAAAAACATTGGCAATTTCAGGCTCTCCCAAAGTGACAGCCAAAACAAGCCAAGACAAAATTGGAAACAACGAAAAAGCAAACAATCCAAGCCCAACTCTTATTAATCTTTTCATAAACCTACCTAAAAATCAAAGTCTTCAATTTTCAAATCACAATAATACTCAGCACTTTTGCAAGTAAACTTTAAAACACAATAATCAGGGTCAGTTACCCCTTTTTTATAAATAAACCTGTCACCAAAACGCCAAATCTCATCTTTTGTTGGCTGATCAGTGCAAACTTGCATAGTGCCTTTAATCATCACTCCTTGATATTTAATCTTGCCACGCTGATAGAAATAAACACAAGCATTTGGATTTCTTAAGAAATGTTGAATTTTCTTTGAAGAAGTATTTGTTGAAAAATATAAATCATTTCCATCTATCTTTCTTGGAGCAAGCATTGCTCGTGTGACAGGAAAACCATTTTCATCCACAGAAGAAATGAAAGCCGTCTTTTGTTTTTCAATAAATTTAACTATTTGTTCTTTTGTCATAATTTTCTCCTTACTTTTGTAAACTTCTTAAAGCATTAGTTGTTGTAATTACAATTTCTTTCAACAAATCAAAATTTTCCAAGTCTTCAATCATAAACATCATCTTGGCACCTTTATATGGCAATTCTTCTGGCAAGCCAAAATGTTTATTTTGCTCAACAATCTTAATCAAAACTCTGTTGTTATAAATTCCACCAAACAAAACACCTTGAAAATAAAGCAAAAACTCGCCCATCATAGGTCTGCAAGTTATGTCGCCTAAACATTTCAACTGTTCCACAACAAAATCTTTAAATTCTTTAGATGTTTTCATTTTTCTTCTCCTATTAAACCAATTTCACACCAAAAGTCACAAACTCTGCCACATTTGCCAGCATTTCTTCTTTGCTTATTTCAGCAATCGAGAATTCTTTTTGATTAAATTCTCCGTCAAGTCCAAAGCCTTTTTCATTGCCATAAGAGATAAACTCCGTAAGAAAAATCTCTGCTTGATGTTCTATATCAAATTCGTGTTCTTTATATTTCCAAGTTCTTATGTATTTAATTACACCAAGACTTTTAACCACTTTGACATTGATGTTCAATTCTTCAAAAATTTCTCGCTTGATTGCAGTTTCGTTATTTTCTCCAAGTTCGACACTGCCACCTGCAATTTCAAATTTATACTTTCCACTTTCGCGTTTAAGCACCACATATTTGTCGCCTTTTTTCACCGCAGCATAAACCTTTTTGAAAGGTAAGCCCTTCAAATGCAATTCATATGCAAATTTTGCCTTTTGTTCTTTGTAATTCATTTCACTATCCACATTATTTTCAATTTTTTCTATCAGGTCTTTCGTCAAAATCGCGATATGTCACCTTATGATTAACTAAATCCAATGTTCCAAGTTTATTCTCTGCTTTGCTTGCAACATTCTCTTGTTTTTTAAGTGCAATTCCAAGCAAATAATAATGATGTCTGAAAGGCTCGCCAAAAATTTCATACAAATTTTCATAAGTGTCAAACAAGATTTCCGATTCTTGTTCATGGTCAACCTGTTTCAAACTTTTAAGTTCAATGTAATAAGTTTGAATGATAGCATAACGGTTTTGCTTTTTATGAGCAGCATAATAAACATTGTCCATGTCAAAATCAAGTTTTCTAATGCTTTTAACATCGCAAAAACCTGTTTCTTCCTTTAATTCCCGAAGTGCAGACATGTAAGCATTTTCACCTTTTTCAATTCCACCTTGCACCAAAACATTCCATCCAAAAAGAATGTTGTGCAAATAAAGATATTTTTTCTCTTTAGGGTGTTTAACCACCAACATAACACAATCTCTGTAAACAGTTTCAGCATCAGGCACAACTTTGTTGTTGTCAATACTTTCAATAATAGGTACTAATTTTTTCATTTTTCTTCTCCTTAAAACATTTTTTGGGCTTGCACTCCATAATGTCTGCTTTTGATTTTCGCATTTGAATTTGTGATTTTGATTATTTCCGTTTGATAATGCGACGAGTCGAACTGTGATTGTTGCTTGCACAATATCACAAGTGAGCAAGGAAGCATTATATCTTATATTTTACGACAGCCATTTTGATTTTGCGGAATCAAAACAATATTTTCATAATGCTTTCATATTTATCCCGCATTAACATTTGAGTTTCTTTACTCATTTTCGCATAACTTTTCTCGATTTTCTTTTTTACAATATTATTGCACTGTTCTATATTTTCACCAAGATATGCTCGCCAACATATCAGTTCAATTACATTATCTAAATGACTCATAGCATCTGCATCAGCAACACAAATTTCTTCTATTGAAAATTTTTCTCTAATAACACTTGCCCTATGGTTTAATATACAAGATTTAACCCTTTCAATAAAATCTTGTGCAAAGCCATCTTCTTTTAATATTTTCTCTGCTAATTCAGAGCCTAATATGTGATGATTTTCACGATTATTCATATCTAACAAATCCGCATAATCATGGAAAATTGCAGCAACTTCAACCACATCTTTGTCAGCATTATATTTTTCTGCAAGCGTTAACGAATTTTTTATAACAGGTAATAAGTGATACTGCCAAGTTTGGCCCACTTCACAGTTCTGTGTTTTGTCAAAAATCTCGGATTGCTCTTTTATTAATTTATAATATTTTTCATATTTCAAATCATCACCTCAAAAGAAGACTTTTTGCTTAGTTTATCTGGAGCTGGTGGTGGGAATCGGACCCACGACCCACGCATTACGAA
>CATLAM010000018.1 GCA_949878485.1 uncultured Eubacteriales bacterium | reverse complement strand
ACAGGTGCAACTGGCTTAATTGGACCAACAGGTGCAACAGGAGCAGACGGAGCCACAGGACCAACAGGTGCAACTGGAAATACAGGCGCTGATGGTGTCACTGGACCAACAGGACCAACAGGTGCAACAGGTCCAGATGGTGCAATGGGTTTAATCGGACCAACAGGTGCAACAGGAGCCGATGGCGCAACAGGTCCAACCGGAGCAACAGGAAACACAGGAGCAGACGGAGCGACTGGACCAACAGGTGCCACAGGTGCAACAGGACCAACAGGTGCAACTGGGCCGACCGGACCAACAGGTGCTGCTGGATTAAGTATTACTGGACCAACAGGTGCTACAGGGGTTACTGGTGCCACAGGAGCCACTGGAGTTGGTGTAACAGCAAATTCTGCTTTTGCGGCAAACACAACATCTCCAACTATTGCAGTTGTTTTAGGCGGAACTGACATTCCACTTCCAAGCAATCAAATTACAACAGCAGGCATTACTCTGAATGCGGGAAACACAACTTTTACAGTTGCAACTGCTGGTAAGTATAAAATTGATTATGAACTTCATTTGACTGCAGGCATTGCAGCAGGAACAAGATTGATAATTAATGGTGCGGCTTATGCTCCATCTACGATTCAACCACTTTTGACCTTGTCAAGTTTTAATAACAGCGTAATTGTCAATTTAACCGCAGGTTCAACAGTTTCATTGCAGTTGTTTGGCCTTGTTGCGGGAGCAGTTTTGCAAGCAGGTGCAGGTGCAAATGTTTCCATTGTTCAACTTGCTTAATGAAAACAAAAATAAAAGAGAGAAATTTTCTCTCTTTTTTCATTGCCAATCTATCGCAGTTTTGTTGTGGGTGACAAGAAAATTGTTTGTTTTTGAAAAGTGTTTGCAACCAAAGAAACCACGATATGCAGACAATGGGCTTGGATGCGGTGATTTTAAAATAAGGTGTTGTTTAGCAATTTCGCTTTCAAAGCGTTGGGCATTGGAGCCCCATAAAATAAATACAATTGGGTCTTCTCGTTTGGAAAGAATTTTAATAATTTCATTTGTAAAAATTTCCCAGCCTTTATCTTTGTGTGAGTTTGCTTGACCACGACGGACAGTGAGTGAAGTGTTTAAAAGCATGACTCCTTGTTTTGCCCAACGAGAAAGATTGCCAGTTTTTTGGCAGGTTATGCCAAGGTCTGATTCAATTTCTTTATAAATGTTTACAAGTGATGGTGGAATTTCGACTCCGTCTTGCACAGAAAAAGCCAAACCATGTGCTTGATTTGGTTCGTGATATGGATCTTGTCCAATTATGACCACTTTTACATCTTCATATTTAACAAAATTTAAAGCATTGAAGATGTTTTCCATTGATGGGTAGATTGTATGAGTGGAATATTCTTTTTCCAAAAATGTTTGCAAATCTTTGAAATAAGGTTTTTCAAACTCGTCTTTTAATCGTTCTGCCCAATTTTTTGTTATTCTTATCATATGTTCAGTTTAACATATGTCAATTTTGCAAGTCAAATGTTTTAATCCGCTGTTGACAACTTGCTTTGTATATGTTAAAATTAGTTATAAGGAGATGATTATGGAAAAATTTAAAATAAAAAAAGGTGTGCTTTTTTCTTATAGCGGGGGTAAAGAAAAAAATGTAGTTATTCCAGAAGGTGTAAAAGAAATTGGAGAAGATGCCTTTAAGAATTGCAATTTTATAGAAACAGTTAAAATTCCTGACTCTGTAAAAGTAATAGGAGAAGGAGCTTTTTCTCATTGTTTGTCTTTGAAGGAAATTGAAATACCAAGTTCTGTGGAAATGGTTGATGAATATGCATTTTTTAAATGTATATCATTAAAAAATGTGATTTTTCACGAAGGTTTGAAATATTTAAATACAGGAGCATTTAGTGATTGTTCGTCATTAGAAAATGTTGTTTTACCAGAGAGTATAAAAGATTTAGGTTTTTATTTATTTTCAGATTGTAAAAATTTAAAGAGTGTTGATGCTTCAAAAGTTACTTTAAATAATAAATATTTAAATCATTGTATGTTTGAAGGTTGTATCAACTTATCAAAAGTAGTTTTGCCTGTTAATTTAGTCGGAGTTGGAACTCGTGCTTTTAAAAATTGTTTAAGTTTAAAAGAAATAAAATTTTCAGAAAATTTAAAATATATGGAAGATTATGTTTTTGGAGAATGTGAAAGTTTAAAAACAATTGATATTCCAAATGGTGTTCAAAAATTAGGTCATAATATATTCAATGGTTGTAGTAACTTAAGAAATATTTATTTACCTGATAGTTTAATTAGTGTTGGATATGATACTTTTAAAAATTGTTATAACAGTGGTTCAATCAATTTAACAATTCCTAAAAGCCTTGTTGACAAAGATGACTATGTTGTTTTTAAACCTTTTGTAACAGAATTTAGTGCTGAAAATTGGTTTACGGTTTTAAGCAAATATCCTGAGATATTAGCAGATAATGATGTTGAAATCCCAAATTATTTTAAAGTTGATAAATCTTTTACAAAACAAGCAAAAAAATTGATATATCAAGAATTACTTTCTCGTGGAGATTCACAAGAAAACAGAATGCTTGTTTCTGTAATTTTACAAAAATTAGATCCAGAAACAGAAATTTATTGTTCATATCTCAGTAAAATGCTTCAACAAGACATATCCAGCGGGGATAGCAATTTAGACCGTGAAAAAGATGATAAATAAAATCATTAATAAAAACACACCAAATGTTTGGTGTGTTTTTTAATATGCATTTAAGCAGTTAGTTTGCTTTGTTGGTTGACTTATTTGCTTTTCTTTGCGTCATCTAACAATTTTGCAAAGTGTGCTTTCTTTCTGTTGGCAGAGTTTTGGTGAATAACATTTTCTCTTGCAGCACTGTCAAGTTTTGCAGTAAGAGTTTTAAATGTTTCTTCGGCCTTTGTAGTGTCAACAGCAAGGTCAGATTTAAACTTTTTAATATAAGTTTTGATTTCAGACTTAACAGAATTGTTTGCAACATTTCTTTCTCTTTCAATCAAAATTCTTTTCTTTGCTGATTTAATGTTTGCCATGTCTTTCTCCTTAAAAAATTTCTAAATTATTATATCATAGAAAAAAATAAAAATCAACTTATTTTTTGATATTTTTTAGGTTATATTTAAGTTATGATAGATTTATTGGATGAAAGTGGGGAAGATTTAACCACTTATGGCTATGAAACGGTCAATTTAAGCAAGTATAAAATGACTTGCAGTAAACTTTTTGTGGACACAAAAGCCAAAGCCAAAAAAGTTGGCTTTGAAAAAGGGCATTATTTCATTTTAAATGCTCCGATGCTTTCTTCGCTTATGAGTGAGCATTATCGTCTTTTGGCTGCCGAAATGGCTTACAGATTGGAATTTCTTTTTAAAGAAAACAAAATTAAAAAGACTGACAAGATTTTGTTTGTAGGCATTGGCAATCCAGAGATTATGGCAGACAGCATTGGGGTTAAAACGGTGGAAAAGATTTCCATTTTTCCTTTTAAGAAAAACAACAGGGTTTTCAAAATCATTCCAAACACTTACTCCAACACTGGACTTAATGCTTATGAAATTATCAGAGTTTTTGTAGAAGCGTTTGACATTTCTGCTGTGGTTTTGGTGGATTCGCTTGCCACAAATTCGTTGTCAAGATTGGGTTCTTCCATTCAGTTTAATGATGCTGGTTTGACCCCAGGGAGCGCCATGAATAATTTTGGAATGCCGATAAATAAGTCAACGCTTAATGTTCCTTGCATTTCGATTGGTGTTCCTATGATGATTTCTTCACAAGATTTGGGGGAGAAAAAAGAAGTTATTTTAACGGAAAAAGACACCAAAGAAAAAGTGGAATTTCTTTCTTCTTTAATTGCAGAAGTGATTGATGGGCTTATGTAGTTTTGTGATTTAAGCAATTTGCGTAAGAAATTTTTGTTTTTTCAAAGCATATATATTGTTATGAAAAATGTGCTTTTAATTGACAGTGGAAGTGGTGGGATAAACATTCTAAAAGAATGTATAAAGATAGTTTCAAGTTGCAATTATTTGATGTTTTGTGACAATAAGCATCTGCCTTATGGCAACAGAACAAAAGAAGAATTGCAAAAGATAACTTTGGAAAATTTGCATAACATTTATTCTTTTTTCAAATTTGACATAGTTATTTTGGCTTGCAACACACTTACTTGCACTTGTTTAGATTTATGTCGAAAGGAATTTCCTGACAAAGTTTTCATAGGAACTGTGCCAGCAATTAAACCTGCTTTGCAAAAATTTAAAGCAGATGAAGTTTTGGTTATGGCAACAGAAGTGACGATTAAACATAATGTTTTGATAAATAAAACACCGAATTTAATTTTAAAATCAATGCCTACTTTGGCGGGGGATATAGACAACAATTTAGACGAACTTTCAGTTTTAAAAAATGATTTGCAAGAACAGTTGCAAGAATTTCAGCCTAAGGCAGTTGTTTTAGGTTGCACGCATTACATTGCTGTGAAAGGTTTACTTACTGAAATTTTTGGAAATGAAGTGGAATTTTTTGATTCTGCAAATGGTGTTGCAAGACGCCTTAAAAGTTTTGTTCCTGATGAAGGAACTTCCTATCAACTTCAATTTATGGTGACCGATTCGCAAGAGTTTTTGCCTAGATTTTGGTATTATTATAATTCAAAATAAAAAGACACCAATTTTTGGTGTCTTTTTAAATTTTAATCTTCAAAAAGTTTAGATGTCAGAAATACAGGTTCGCAAGTAACATTTATTCCAAGTTTTTTAAGAGTTTGTTCTTCCACTGATGAAAGAATGTATGTGCAGTGGGCGTCGCAATTTCTAAGATTTTCAAGTTGCTCCATAGCCTTTTTTGCTTTTTCATTTTTGCCTGTGCAAATGGAAAGGGCAACAAGCACATCATCTAAAGTTAAAACACTGGAATGTGATTTCAAAATTTTTGTGCGATATTGAACAATTGGAAGCAAGATATCATCCGTAATTACATCGAAATCATCGCCAAGTCCTGACAACGTGCGAAGGGCATTTAAGATGACTGCTCCGCTTGCAGAAACTATGTTTTTGGTTTTTCCTGTAACAATTTTTCCATTTGGAAGTTGAAGGGCGATGCAAGGAAAATTGCTGTCTTTGGAAACATTTTTTGCTGTTTCAATAACTTTCAATAAATTCATCTTGGCGTCTGCTTCAACGAGAAGTGCTTTGTTTCTTTCAAGGGTTTCATAGTTTGCTTGACCGCGTTTGTAATCGCATTCAGCACGAAAGTATCTTCTGATGATTTCCTTTTTGGCTGAAACTTTGGCAAGTTTGTCATCAGTTATTGCAGAAGCAATCATATTTACACCCATGTCAGTAGGGGATTTATAAATTTCTTTCTTTGTAATTTTTGTCAAAATGTTTTGCAAAACTGGAAAGACGGCGATGTCACGATTATAGTTTACGGCAAGTTTTCCATAAGCATTAAAGTGATATTGGTCAATTTGGTTTACATCATAAAGATCGGCAGTTGCGGCTTCATAAGCAATGTTTACTGGGTGTTTAAGAGGTAAGTTCCAAACTGGGAAAGTTTCAAACTTTGCATAGCCTGCTTTGATGCCGTTTTTGTGTTCATGATAAAGTTGGCTTAAACAGGTTGCAAGTTTTCCGCTTGAAGGTCCTGGAGCGGTGACAATAACCAATGGTTTAGTTGTTTTTATGTATGGGTTTGCACCATAGCCTTCATCAGACACAATGGTGTCAACATCATTTGGATAGCCTTTTGTATAGTGGTGAAAATACACCTTTTCTCCGCGTCTTTCAAGTTTCTTGCCAAATTTTGTGGCGCTTGGTTGACCTTTGTAAAGGGTGATGACAAAAGCGGAAATGTATAGTCCAAGTTCTCGCATATTGTCAACAAGACGCAAAACTTCGTTGTCATAACTAAGTCCTAAATCGGCACGAATTTTGTTTTTTTCAATGTCGTTTGAACTTATGCAGATGATTATTTCTGCTTTGTCTTTCAATTTTTGAAGCAATTTAATTTTAATGTTTGGGTCAAAACCTGGCAAAACTCTGGCAGCGTGTAAATCATCAAAGATTTTTCCACCAAATTCAAGATAGAGTTTGTTGTGAAACTTTTTAATTCTTTTGTTGATGTTTTCGCTTTGCAATTTTAAGTAAAGTTCGTTATCAAAACAAGTTTTGTTTTCTGCTTTTGTTTTTTCTGTTGTTTTTTTCATGAAACGCTCCTTTTCATATAACCTTATTATAACTTAATTTTGTTTAAAATCAAATTATTTTAATAAAAATATAAAAAATCTTTGGTTTAGTTTTTTTTAATATGATATAATAAATTCATGAAAAAAGTATTGATATTGACTGTAACTGCAGGGAATGGTCACAATTCTGCTGCAAACGCTTTAAAGCAAAAATTGGAAAGCACTGGAAAGGTTGAAGTTAAAGTTGTTGACTTTATAAAAGAATACACTTCCAAACTTAATGTATGGACAATTGACAGGGGTTACGACTTGGCGGTTGGATATTTGCGCTCTATTTATGATTCTTTCTATGAACATTATAAAAAAGTTGACCCTAAAAAAGAAAACACTTGTGCTGCTCAGGCATCTTTAAAAAATGTAAATGAGTCGTTGTTAAAGTTAATATATGATTTTCAACCAGATGTGATTTATGGAACATCTTATTATGCTGGAATAGCGTTGACTAATCTTAAAAGAGTTTACAGCTTACCTTGTAAGACTGTTGTTTGCATGCTTGACTATGTTGTTTCCCCTTTTTGGGAAGCAAATTTTGGTGTAGACTATTTGACACTATCGCATGAAGATTTCAGGCAAGAACTTATTGAAGAAGGCTTTAAAGACAATCAACTTATTTATACAGGTATTCCTGTCAGAGAACAATTTTTTCAGAAAAAGGATAAACAAGAAGCCAGAGAAGAACTTGGATTAGAAAAAGATTTATTTACAGTTTTTATTCTTTTTGGTGGTGGACATTGGCATGGTGGTCACAGAATTTTGAAATCCATTGTCGGAAGCAAGATTAAAGACAAAATGCAAATAATTATTGTCAATGGAAGAGATGAAAAAACCAAGAACAAGATTGACAGAGAAATTAAAAAATATCCTAAAAACTTTGTTGTAAAGAATTATGGTTTTGCCAAAAACATTGATGTTATTATGAGTGCCAGTGATGTAATTGTCGGCAAAGCAGGCGGGCTTCAATCTACAGAAAGTATTGTGAAAGGTTTGCCAATAATCTGCACTGAGAAAATTCCAGCACAAGAAAAATATAACATAGAATTTATTAAAAGCAAGGGTGGAGCGGTGACATATCGCACCAAGAAGCAACTCATTGCACATATTAATGATTTCATGGTTAACCCTGACAAACTCCAGAAGATGAGTGAAAACTTACTTAAAATGAAAATGAATGGCATAGAAAAAACTTATGAACTTATCATGTCACAACCTGATGCTGATTACTCAAACGTATTGAAGAAAATTGATTATGGCAAAGTAAACAAAATTGTAAATCGTGCCAGAAAAAGCAAGAAATAAAATTAAAAAAATATGGCTTTGTTGCTGTATTTTTTTATTGCAAAAACAACAAACTAGGAAATATGGATTTAAAAACTTCACTATATTTAATAATTCCAGCAGTGATAATTGTGTTGTTGGTTTTACCAATTTTTGTTGAACTTAGAGTGTCATTCAATCCGCTTTATAATCGAGGTGTTGTGGCGCTGTTTATCTTCAAAAAGAAAATTTTTTATTACATTGTTTCTTTACATGGAAAAAATATTAAACTTGAAAATGAAAATGAAACTAAGATGCAAGAAATTGAATTTTCCAGTCCAGAGTTTGTTGTTATTGAAGAATTTATGCGTCAGATTAAGGACAAAATAAGACTGCGAGAATGTTTGATACACTATCATATCGGAACAGGTGACGCGTATACAAGTGCGCTTGTTTGTGGATTTTTAAATGTTTTAATTATGCATTTTTTTCTTTATGTAAAAAGTCATAAACCAACTGCTTCGCTTTGTGTTTATGACTCTGTTTCATATAAAAAACAGGCTTATGAAATTGCGGGGTTTCTCAGTATTTCAGTTTCTTTGTTTGATGTTGCATATTCTTATCTATATTCGGTTATCATAACTAAAATGAAATAACTACACTATATGTTGTGTGTTATGTTTCATATCACACAAATTTAAGTGTATTATGCAAAAAGGAGTAATTATGAAAGACTATTCAAACATAACTTCAATCAATGACCTTATAACAAGTGCCATGGACAAAGTGAAAACCATTGTTGATTCCAGCACAATTGTTGGAGAAAGCATTATGACGCCAGACGGAGCAACCATAATTCCTATTTCAAAAGTGACTGTCGGCTTTGTTGTAGGTGGTGGCGAATATGCCGACCTTTCCGCAAGGCGTGTGGCTAACCATTTTCCAATGAGTGGTGGAAGCAGTGGTGGAATGAGTGTTTCGCCAGTTGGTTTTTTGGTTTTGCAAAAGGACGGAACAGTGGAGTTTGTTAATGTCGAAAACAAGACTCTTTATCAAACTGTTTTGAATATGTTTAATTCATTGTTGGAAAAAATGCAAAAGGATGATAATGATGAACAGAAAAATGATTAAGACTTTTAAGTCAGTTGTGGTGTGTTTAATATGTGCCATGGTTTTGTTTGTTGGTTTGACACAGTTGAATGTAAGGTTTGCAAATGCAATGTCTTGTTCTGCAAAAGCATCTGTCGTCATTGAAACTACCACAAGAAGAAAATTGTTTGCTTCCAATGAAAATCAAAAACTTCCTATGGCAAGCACAACAAAAATTATGACTGCAATCACTGCCATTGAAAGATGTCGTGACTTGGATGAAAAATTTGAAATTTCGCCTAAGGCTGTTGGTGTTCCTGGCACTTCTTTATATTTAAGAAAAGGCGATGTTTATTCCACTCGTGACCTTCTTTATGCTTTGATGCTTATTTCTGGAAATGATGCATCAGTTGCCATTGCTGAACATGTTGGTGGTTCGGTGAGTGAGTTTGTGACTATGATGAATGAAACTGCCAAAAAGATTGGGGTGGAAAATTCTCATTTTGCCAACACTCATGGACTTGATGCAGACGGTCATTATACAACTGCTTACGACTTGGCAGTGATTACTGCTTATGCTTTAGAGAATGACACATTTCGTGAAATTGTTTCCACTAAAAACACAAAGATTACAAATGGAAATGGCGAGAACAGATATTTGAAAAATAAAAACAAATTGCTTTCCACTTTGGATGGATGTATTGGTGTTAAAACAGGTTTCACAGATGACGCAGGAAGATGTTTAGTTTCAGCCATTGAAAAAAATGGAATAAGACTTGTTTGTGTTGTTTTGAATTGTGGCCCTATGTTTGAAGAAAGTGCTTTGCTTTTAAAAGAATGTGCAGAAAAATATACACTTTGCGATTTAACAAGTTTATATGATTATAATCAAACAATTTCAGTAAACAATGGCAGACATTCTACAGCCAAGATTGGAACTTATGGGAAATTTTTATATCCACTTACAAAGCAAGAACAAGAAAACTTAAGATATGTTTATTCTTATCCAAGTGTAGTGGATGCTCCGCTTGATAAGGGAAGTGAAATTGGTAAGGTGGAAATATTTTTGAATAATAACTTGCTATTTTCTGAAAAAATCTTTACAATAGAAGATATAAAACCAAAATCTCTGTTGCAAAGAGTTCAAGATTTCGTTCGAAACTGGTAATTCTAAATCCTCTTTGCAGACCAAGAGTTTTCAAAGAGGATTTTTTTATGAGATTAAACAAATATTTGTCTTTATGTGGAATTGCTTCAAGACGCAAATGTGAAGAATACATCACAAGTGGCAGGGTAACTGTCAATGGAAAAACAGTCAATGCTCTTGGCACTGTGATTAATGAAAAAAAAGATGTGGTTTCAGTGGATGGAAAAACACTTTCTATGCCAAACGAATTTGTCTATCTTAAATTAAACAAGCCAAAGGGTTATGCTTGCACCAAAAGTGACGAAAAGGGAAGAAAAACCATTTTTGATTTGGTGGAAAGCGATGTCAGACTTTTTAATGTTGGCAGACTTGACTTCAACACTGAAGGTTTAATTTTTTTGACTAATGATGGCGATTTTGCCAACATGGTTACTCATCCAAGTTTTCATTTTGAAAAGGAATATCATGTCACTGTTGAAGGCGAGATGAAAGAAAGTGAATTTGCTGTTTTAAGACGCGGTGTTGTGGAAAATGGTAAACGTATGCCAGAAGCAAAAGTTAAGTTTTTGTCTTGGGACGGAAAATTCACAAAACTTTCAGTTGTGATTGATGAAGGGCAAAATCATCAAGTAAGGCGTATGTTTGATGCGATTGGAAAAGACATAAAACTTTTAAAGCGTGTTCGCATCGGAAATGTTACACTTGGTGGGCTTTACCGTGGAAAAACTAAATCTATGACAGAAGAAGAAATTGCTTGCTTTACAGGTGCTAAATGAGCAGAATAGCAGTTATTGGTGCAGGTGCATCTGGACTTATGGTGTCTGGACTTCTGGCAGAAAAGAAACATGATGTTTATGTTTTGGAAAAAAATGAAAAAGCAGGGAAAAAACTTTACATAACAGGTAAAGGTCGTTGCAATTTGACTAATCTTTGTCTGCCTGATGAATTTTTGAAAAATGTGGTTCGTGGCGGAAAATTTATGACTTCAGCCATTTATTCTTTTTCAAGTGAAGATTGCATAAACTTTTTTGAAGGCTTGGGGCTTAAAACGAAAGTAGAACGCGGAAATCGTGTTTTTCCAGAGTCTGACAAGGCAAGTGATGTAATTAAAGTTTTGAAAGAAAATCATTGCAAAGATGTCAAGTTTATGTTTAACTGTGATGTTTTAAGCATAACAAAACAAAATGAAAAATTTTTGCTTAACACAAGCAATGGCAAACTGGAATTTGATAAGATCATTATTGCCACAGGCGGGAAAAGTTACAAAGCGACAGGAAGTGACGGAGCGGGTTATAAATTTGCAAAAATTCTTGGTCACACTGTGGAAATGCCAGTTCCTGCACTTTGTCCTTTGATTTTAAAAGACAGTTTTGTTGGAAATCTTCAAGGGGTTTCACTTAAAAATGTTCAATTAAATGTCGTGGCTAATGGAAAGAAATTTGGGCTTTTTGGGGAAATGCTTTTCACAGACAAAGGAATTTCAGGGCCAATTGTGCTTTCTGTTTCAAGTTTGATTAATCGAGCCAAAGATGTCAAACTTTCGCTGGATTTCAAACCAGCACTCTCGCAAGAGCAACTTGAACAAAGAATTTTGCGAGATTTTGAGAACGCTAAAAATAAAAACCTAAAGTTTGTTTTAAATGGGCTTTTACCAAAAGCAGTGGCAAGTGTGTTTGCGGTGGCCGTTAAGATTGATGAAAACAAAAAAGTTCATGACATAACCAAATCAGAACGAAAAACTCTTGCCTATAACTTAAAAAATTTCAAACTTGAATTTGGCGGTTTATATGGCATTGACACAGGAATTGTCACAAGTGGTGGGGTTAATGTAAAAGAAATTAATCCAAAAACATTTGAAAGCAAAATTGTAAATGGGCTTTATTTCTTGGGCGAAGTTTTGGATGTAGATGCTTTGACTGGTGGCTTTAATTTGCAATGTTGTTGGTCAACTGCATACGCTTGTGCAGAAAATTTTGAGTAAAGGAGAAAGAATATGTTGTTGTTTTTAACTAGAGTTTTATTATGGATTCCAATTTTTATTTTTCATCCAACTTTTTTTAAGGGCAAAAAGAATATGCCAAAGGGTAAGGCAATTTTATGTTGTAATCACAGGTCAAATTGGGACATAGCACTTTTTCATTTGTTTTACACTGTAAAGATTGAAATTCTTGCAAAGAAAGAACTTTTTAAAAACAAACTTTTTGGTGCAATGCTGAAAAGTTATGGCGGAATTCCTATTGACAGAGATGCAAATGATTTGCATGCCATTAAAGTTTGTATGAAAATTTTGAAAGATGGCAAAAAATTGTTTATTTTTCCAGAAGGAACAAGACTTAAAAATGAAGAAGAAATCATGGGAGAAATCAAAAGCGGTTTGGCACTTATCGCAATCAAAACCAAAACTCCAATCGTTCCTATTTGGGTTAAAAGAAAACCTAAGATTTTCAGAAAAAGCGTCTATTTAATTGGAAAGCCTTTTGAACTTTCAGAGTTTTATGACACTAAACTTGATGAAGAAGCATTGCAAAAAGCAAATCAAATTGTTTGTGAAAAGATGTTGGAACTTAGAGAGAGTGGATTAAAAAAGTAAAAGAATAATTTAGAATATAATTATTCTTTTTTTATTAATATTTATATTTATTTGACTTTATCGTGTGTTTTTGTTAATCTTTTTATGTTAAAAGGGTTTTATTTTATGAGTGAAAGTTTTAATTTGGATTTAATTGACAAGACCTTCACTTCCTATAAGAAAGGTCAGGCTTTTGACGGAGTGGTGGTCATAAAAAGAGTGGATGGTGTTATTTTCAACATAGGTGGCAAAAATGATGCTTTTATTCCTGCTTCTGATTTTGAAAATTACGACGATGTCAAAATTGGTGACAGATTTGGAGTTGTCATTACAAATCAGAAAAATGAAGAAGGTTTAATTGAAGCATCCAAAAGTTTAGGCGATGCTTTGAAAGTTGCCAATCAAAATGCATTGACACTTAGGCTTGGAAGCAAGTTTTCGTTTGTTGTAACGGACGTTAAAGATGGTTTGGTTTCAAAAATGGGTGACTTTTCCATATTAATTCCATTTGAAGAAGTTTCTGACAATGGCAAAGGTCACAAAAGTTTGATGGGGAAACAATTGGAAGCGGTTGTTACTGAAATTGACAAGCAAAACAAAACTATTATTGGAAGCGTTAAACTTTTGCAAGAGCAAGTTAAGGTTGCCATTGAAAGCAATTTTTGGAACAGTATTTTCATAAACAAAGTTGTTAAAGGTAAAGTTTCAAGAATTGTGCCTTTTGGTGCTTTTGTCAATGTGGATGGACTTGATTGCCTTGTTCATATTTCCAACATTGCATATCAGCGTGTTGAAAATGTGGAAGACTTTTTGAAAGTTGGGGATGAAAAGCAATTCCGTGTGATTAAAGTTGACAGAGAAAACAAAAAAGTGGAACTTTCTTTGAAGGCTCTTTTGGAAGACCCTAAGACGGCAAAGATTAAAGAAATCTTGGTTGGACAAACTTATCAAGGCGAAGTTATCAAACTTTTGCAGTTTGGTGCAATTGTTAAACTGGAAAACGGAGTTACAGGACTTCTTCACATTTCAAATTGCACTGAAGACCGCACTAAGAAAATTTACGAAATCGTGAAAGTGGAAGATAAGGTGACAGTGGAAGTGATTTCAAAGGACGAAGAAGAACAAAAAGTTTCTTTCAAGATGGTTTAATTTGCGATTTACGATTGGTCGCATTGAAAGTAAAAAACAAAAGAGTTCAATATACGAGAAGGTAAATAAAAAATAGGGTTCCCGAAAATGTTTGTCATTTTTGGGAATAAGGAGTGACCAAACGAAAAAGCGAGGATTTTTGAATAAATAGTTCAAAAACAAGCAAAAGTGTAGGTCACGACGCGCTGGTGTGGCTCAGGGGTAGAGCAACGCATTCGTAAT
>CATLAM010000017.1 GCA_949878485.1 uncultured Eubacteriales bacterium | reverse complement strand
AATTTGATCTATATCTTTCATATTAAAAACTCCAAATGAGATATTTGTTTCCAGAAACATATTTATTATACCACAACATACATATTTTTGTAAATTAATTTTGCTATATTTTACAAAATATTTTTAAAAATTTTTATTTTTAAATATTTGTTATATATTTATGTTTATGATATAATTTTACAAAAGGAGAAATTATGCAACTTTCATCCAAAGGCAGATATGCACTTAGAGTAATGACTGATATAGCCAGAAATAATGATGAATTTGTTTCCATAAATGACATTTCAAATCGCCAGCACATAAGTGTGAAATATATGGAAAAAATCATCTCGATGCTTGTGAAAGCAAAACTTTTGGTCAGCATGCGTGGCGTCAATGGTGGTTACAAGTTGACTAAGAAAACTGAAGAATACAGCGTTTTGGAAATTCTTGAAGCAGTTGGGGAAGTTACTAAGATTTCAGCATGTTGTAATGGTGAAAAATGTGAGATGCTGGAAAAATGCGATACCGCAAGAGTGTGGACGGGGCTGTCAAATTTAATTAATGATTATTTGGCAAAGACAACTTTGAAAGACCTGATAAAATAGTGAAAAGTTGAAATTTAATTAAAAGGATTCATAGATAAGTAATAAGAATGATTAAAGAAACTTTTATTCAAAATCGTAATGGATTGAAAATGGCAGTTAGGCTAAATATTGATAAAAGTCGAAAAAAACTTGTTTTTTTGGAACACGGACTTGGTGCAAGAAAAGAATATCCACACATGTTTGTATTAGAAAAATTTTTTGTAGAAAATGGATATAATGTTGTTAATTTAGATGCCTGTAATTCCAATAATGCAAGCGATAAAAGCGAAGAAGGAATTACATTTTCTGGGCATTATCACGATTTGGAAGATGTCATTGTTTGGGCTAAATCTCAAGATTTTTATACTGAACCATTCGCACTTGCGGGGCAATCTTTGGGTGCGCAAAGTGTAGTTTTGTATGCAGGAACATATCCTGAAAAAGTTAATTTATTACTGCCCGTAGCCTTTTGTTGGATAGATGGGGCTATAGAATCAAAGAATAATTCAAGAAGAAAGAAAATTGAAGAAAATGGATTTTATGAACAGATTTCAAAAAGCACAGGGAAAAGTATGTTAATAAAAAAAATCTATCTTGATGACTTGGAAAAATATAATTTTGAGCAAATTATAAAAAACATTTCTTCTAAGACGATTATAATAGTTGGTTCGTTGGATACTGATAATCATTTAAAAAACAACCAAAAATTATTCGATTTGTTGGCTTGTGAAAAACAATTTTTTATTCTTCAAGATGTGCCACATGATTTAGCAAATACGCCAGAAATAAAGTCTATTTTTGAAAATGCTTTAAAACAAATAAAAAATATTTAAGATAAGGAGAAAAATATGAGATTTAAAAAGTATAACAAGCAGGTTAGGTTTATGACTAAACTTGTTAAGCAAGCAAATCGAATTATAATCAAAAACAAAATGGAAGTTTCCAACAAAGGCAATGATGGGGATTTGGTTACAAATCTTGATTTGGCAGTGGAAAAGTTTATCATTTCACAAATTAAAAAGCATTATCCAACTTATTGCATTGTCAGTGAAGAGTTTAATGAGAATGCAACACTTAAAGATGATTGTTTTACCATTGACCCAATTGATGGAACAATAAATTTTGCTCATAATCTTCCTTGTTGGGCGATTCAAATTGCCTATCGTTTTGATGGAATTACTCGTGCAAGTGTAATGTTTATTCCAACTTTAAATGAACTTTATGTTGCTGTGGAAGGAGAAGGGGCTTACTTGAATGGAAAGAGAATTCATGTTCAACAAACTCCTGTAAATAAAGGCTCAATTTATTTATTGAATCCAGACACGCGACCTTATGTTGATGCCATTTATCAAGACATAAATCCAATCACAAAAAGTCACAGAATGTTTGGTTCAGAATCTTCTTCTTTGGCATTTGTTGCAAAAGGCGCAGTGGCAGGAAATGTTTTCTTTTCCAAAAACATTTGGGATATAGAACCTGGACTTTTGCTTTGCAAGGAAGCGGGGGGGGTATTCCTTCGTAATGACAAATATTTAATTGTTGCTTGCAACCAAGAATTTTTTGAAGTTTTAAAAACATCAGTTGAGAAACACTATGTTGATGTAAAGGAAAAATAAAAAAAACAGCACATTTGTGCTGTTTTTGTTTTGTTATTTTGTGAATTGTTTCATAAGAGCGATTGCTTGTTTCTTGACTGATGCAACTGCTTTTTCTTTCCCTGTCACAATTTCGTGGATAAGGTTTGCAATTGTTTTCATTTCTTCTTCTTTCATGCCAAGTGTTGTCACGGCTGCTGTTCCAAGTCGTAATCCACTTGTCTGTGATGGTGGAAGCGGATCTCCTGGGATGGCATTTTTATTTGTGGTTATGTTTGCTTCATGCAAAAGTTCGGAAATTTCTTTTCCAGTTGCACCAAATGGTGTAAGGTCAACTAAAACAAGGTGATTGTCTGTTCCGCCAGAAACAAGTCTGAAACCGAGTTTTTTAAGTTCGCTTGCAAGTGCCTTGCAATTTTTAACAACTTGTTTTTGATAGTCTTTATATTCAGGGGTCATTGCTTCTTTCAACATAACTGCTTTTGCTGCAATGACATGTTCAAGTGGTCCGCCTTGAGTGCCTGGGAAAACTGCACTGTCAATTTTCTTTGCAAGTTCAGCTTTACACAAAATCATTCCACCGCGTGGTCCACGAAGTGTTTTGTGTGTTGTGGTTGTGACAACGTCAGCATATTTGCAAGGATTGTCATGAACGCCAGCGGCAACAAGACCTGCAATGTGAGCCATGTCGACCATAAGGTAGGCACCTACACTGTCGGCAATTTCTCTGAAACGCTTAAAGTCAATTTTTCTTGGATATGCACTTGCACCAGCAATAATAAGTTTTGGTTTATGTTCTTTTGCCAAGCGTTCCACTTCATCATAATCCAAAAGTTCGGTCTTTTCATTTACTCCATAACCTATGGCGTTGAAGTGTTTACCTGAAATGTTTACTTTTGTGCCATGTGTAAGGTGTCCACCTGCTGGAAGACTCATTCCCAAAATTGTGTCTCCAGCATTTAACAGTGCAACAAAAACTGCCAAGTTGGCGTTTGCACCAGAGTGTGGCTGAACATTGGCGTGGTCTGCCTTGAAAAGTTTTTTTGCTCTTTCAATTGCAAGACTTTCAATAACGTCAATGTTTTCACAACCGCAATAATAACGGCGTGATGGATAACCTTCTGCATATTTATTTGTAAGCACACTGCCCATTGCTTCACGAACAGCACTGCTGACAATGTTTTCGCTTGCAATAAGTTCGATGTGTTCTTTTTGACGCTTTTCTTCATTCTTGATTGCGTCATAAACTTCTAAATCTGTTTCTTTTAAACTCTTTTGCATAACTTTCCCTCCATATGAAATCATTGTAACATATCTGAGTAAAAAATAAAAATATTATTAAATGATTTGTAAAATTTATTTAAATATGGTTTAATATAAATTATGGAAATTATTGATGGAAAGGCTTTAAGCCAAAAAGTTAAAGATGAAGTTAAGGCAGAAGTGGAAAAACTTACTGCTAAGGGGTTGCCTGCACCTATGCTTGCTTGCATTATTGTGGAAGGTAACAGTGCCAGCGAAATCTATGTGGCAAACAAACAAAAAGCCTGCAAGGCTTGTGGGATTGAATCAGTTGTCATCAAACTTAAAAACGATGTTTCGCAAGAAGAACTTTTGAAACAGATTGACAAGTTAAACAAAGACAAAAAGGTGTCTGGAATTTTGCTTCAACTTCCACTTCCAAAACAACTTAACGAAGATGAAGCAATCAATCGCATTGACAGGCATAAAGATGTGGACTGTTTAACACGAGAAAATTTAGGTGCTATGTTCAGTTCGCATCACGACATTGTTCCTTGCACTGCCAGCGGGATTTTAAGGATGCTTAAAGACAACAACATTGAAATTGTTGGAAAGCGTGCTGTCGTTATTGGCAGAAGTTTGCTTGTAGGCAGAAGTGTGGCAACTCTTCTTATGGAAGAAAATGCCACAGTGACAATATGCCACAGACACACAAAAAATCTTGACAAGGTTACAAAGGAGGCTGACATTTTGGTTGTTGCAATCGGTAACCCTAAATATATAACAAAAAAATACATCAAGAAAGGCGCTGTTGTTATTGATGTAGGAATAAACAGAACAGAGAATGGCATTTGCGGAGATGTGGACTTTGAAAATGTAAAGAAATTGTGTCGATATATCACACCTGTTCCTGGTGGCGTTGGTCCAATGACAGTTTCTTGCCTTATGGAAAACACTTTAATTTTGCATAAAACACACAACATTTAAAAAACACCCTAACTTAGGGTGTTTATTTTTTAACAAGTTTTGCAACAAAGAATCCTTCAAAGTTTTGGTCGGGGCAAACACAGATTGTTCCATCGATTGTTGTTGGCAAAAAAATGGCATCAGGAAACAGTTTTTTGTCAATTGGTGCAATCTGAATATTTTTGTTTTTTAAAATTTTTGCGATTTGTTTTTCATTTTCTTCTTTCAAAACTGAACATGTGGAATAAACAAGTTCTCCACTAGATTTCAACAATTTAACTGCTTTTTGCAAAAGTTTTTCTTGTGTTTTAATCAATCTTTCAAAAAGTGAATAATCAAAGTCATCAGCAGATTTCAATGTTCCACTGCCACTGCAAGGTGTGTCAAGCAAAATTTTGTCAAAAGAAAACATGTCATTAAGTTCGATTGCATTTTGACGCATAAGAAAAACGCTTGTTGCACCTTGAAGTTTTATGTTATATTGCAATCGATCGGCACGAATTTTGTTTTTCTCGCAAGCGGTGATCGGGGCTTTGTTTTCAGAAATGGCTGACATTTGTGTTGTTTTTCCACCTGGTGCGGCTGCCATATCCAAAATGTTTTCGCCTGCTTTGGGGTTAAGCACAATTGGTGGGAGCATGGAAGAAAAACTTTGCATATATATTTTCCCATTTTTAAAAATTTCATGCTCTTTAATTTTGGACGCGTCTGTTTCATCAATTTTAAAAGCATTCATGCTGAAATTTGGTTGCCAAAATTTTATGTTTTCTTTTTGCAAGATTGTTTTAATTTCTTCTGGCGATGTTTTAATTGTGTTTACACGAAAAGTAGAAAAACGCAAACAAGACAGACCATTTAAAATTTGCTCTGTTTCGTTTGGATAATCTTTTTGCAAAAGTGTTTTCAAATCTGTCATTTAAGCCTGCTTATTTTTCAAAATTTCATTTATGCCAATCATAATGCCAAGTTTACCATATTCATAAGTCAAGCCACCTTGCATAAAAGCGGTGTAAGGCTCGTCAAGTGGGCCGTCGCAAGAAAGTTCGATTGTTGATCCACTGATGAAACTTCCACCTGCCATGATTTCTTCTTTTGTATAACCAGGGGTGGCAGATGGCACAGGCACAACATAGCTTTCAATTGGTGAGCCTTTTTGAATGCCTTGACAAAAACTGATTAAGTTTTCACTTTTGAAAAGGCTTATGGTTTGAATTATGTCAGTGCGTTTTTCATCAAAAGCGGGGTCAACATCAAAACCAAGACGAGAAAGCATAAAACTTGCAAATGCCATTGTTTTAAGGCTGGAACAAACCACGCTTGGGGCATTGAAAAGACCTTTAAAGAACGAAAGATTTTGATTTAAGTTTGCACCAACATCTTTGCCAAGACAAGGGGCAGAAAAGCGTTCGGCAACATCCAAAATTAAATCTTTTCTTCCCACAATATAGCCACCAGTTTTGGCTTCGCCACCACCTATGTTTTTCATAAGGGATGAAACGATGATGTCAGCACCAACTTCAATAGGCTCTCTGTCTTCCACAAATTCGCCATAACAATTGTCCACCATAATGATTACATTTTTGTCAACTTCACGGATGGCTTTGCACACTTTTTCAATTTTGTCAATGGTCAAACTTTTTCGTGCAGAATAACCACGAGAGCGTTGAATTTCCACAAGTTTAACAGGGCTTTGTTTAAGTCTTTCCACAATTTTCTTTATGTCAAAGTCGTCGTCTATAAGTTCGATCTGTTCATATTTTATTCCATTTGCAATCAGCGAGTTTTTGCTGTCGCCATCTGTTCCGATTATGGTTTGCAGAGAATCATAAGGGTCGCCAGAAATTGAAATCATGGTTTCTCCATATTTTAAAAGCCCTGTCAAAACAAGGTTGATGGCATGAGTTCCTGACATAATCTGTGGGCGAACAAGTGCGTCTTCGGCACTGAAAACTTCGGCATAAACTTTTTCCAATTTATCTCTTCCACCGTCATAATAGCCATAACCTGTCACTTCATTGAAATCTGCGGTTGAAAGATTATTGTTTTGAAAAGCACGCAAAATTTTCGAACTCCATTTCATCGCGTTATTTTCAAATTCTTTAAATACAGGTTGCAATTCTTTTTCGGCATATTCCGAAAGTTTAATTATTTTGTCATCAATATCAAAATCAAAATACATAATATTTCTCCTGAGAATTATTTTAGCATCTTTTGCATCGCTTTGGCAAATGCAAAAAGCAAAAAACATTTTATTGTCATTTATGACAAATTTTTTAGATAACTTTTATTATTGTTTTGAAATGATTGTAAAATGTGATAAAATATTTTTGGAGCGATAGAGATGTTAAAAATTGAAAATCTAACAAAAAAATTTGGTGACAAAATTGCAGTTGACAATTTAAACTTGGAAGTGTCAGCAGGGCAGATTTGTGCTTTCATAGGGCATAACGGCGCGGGTAAAACCACTGCGCTTAGATGCATTTCTGGAATTATCACTTTTGATGAAGGTTGCATCACAATTGATGGAATTGATGTTTCTCAAAAACCTATTGAAGCAAAAAAGCAAATTGCTTATCTTCCTGACAATCCAGAACTTTATGAACACTTGAAAGGTATTGATTATCTAAATTTCATTGCTGACATTTTTAGTGTGAGTGCATCTGACAGAAAACAAAGAATTGATGACTATGCACACAAACTGGAAATCTTCGATGACTTAGGTTTGTTGATTTCTTCTTACAGTCATGGAATGAAACAAAAATTGGCTTTGGTTTCTGCACTTATTCACAAGCCAAAACTTTTGCTTTTGGATGAACCTTTTGTTGGGCTTGACCCAAATGCCAGTCATCAATTTAAACTTATCATGCAACAACTTGCCAATGAAGGCTCGGCAATATTTTATTCAACACATGTTTTGGAAGTGGCTGAAAAAATTTGTTCTCATGTTGCAATCATTAAAAATGGTAAACTTATGGCGCATGGCACAATGGACGAAGTGAAAGGGATGAAGAGTTTGGAAAGTATTTTCTTGGAGATGGAAGATGAAACAAACGCTTAACCTTATTAAAATATTTTTCAAAGAAACGCTTTTGGGCATGATGGGTGGAGTCAGCAAAAAAAGTGGAAAAAGTGTTCTTGCCGTTATGATTTTAATTTTCACGATAATCATGGCTGGTATGGGTTACACTTTTTACAATATGGCGGATGTTTTAAATTCGCTTGATTTTGCAAAAAACATTTTGATTGTTGGGTTGCTTGCAGGACTTATCATGGCACTTATGGTGACACTTTCTGATGCACAAGGGTCGATGTATAAATCACAGGACTATGAAATGTTGGCTTGTCTTCCGATTAAAAAAGCAAGCATAATCTTTGCCAAATATTTCAGTGTCTATTTAATCACTTTGTTGTATTTCACTGCCGTGGTTTTACCGTCCATGGTTGTGTATTTCATCTTTTGTGGCATAACTGTTCAAGCCGTGATTTATCTATTGTTTGCACTTCTGCTTACTCCAACTTTCTCACAACTTTTAAATTGCATTATAAGTTGGTTTGTCAATGTAATCTCTTCCAGAATGAAAAACAAAACAATCATGCGCACAATCACCACATTAATTATAACTTTGGTTGTTGCCGCTATGGTTTATCTTATAAACAGTGATATGCTGAGTGTTGTGTTTGCAACCGAAATACCACTTTGGTTTAAAATCGTGTTTTCAAACATTTACTTCTTAAGTTTGGCAGTTTACACAGGAAACTTTTTATGGTTTTTGGCGTTTTTGGCTTTAAGTGTAGCTTTTGTTATTCTTGGCGTTTTGGTGGTTATGATTGGCTATCAAAAAATCAATACTCTTCTTAAGACTTCCAAAAGAAGAAAAAAGCAAAAACAAATGACTTTTAAAGAAAAACCAGTTTTTGCAGGTTTGCTGAAAAAAGAATTTTCCACACTTTTAAACAATACTGTCTATTGCATTAACTGCCTTATGGGGCCAATCATGAGCATAGTTGGCACAATCGTTTGTGTTGTGTTATTTAAATCTTTTATAGATATGCAAATGCCAAATGAGTTGGCTGTGAAAATTGCATTGCCAATCTATGTTTTTGGCTCTTGCATGTGTTTAGGAATTGCACCAACAACATCGGTTAGCATTTCAATGGAAGGAACAAAATTTCAAAACTTAAAGGCTTTGCCAGTTTCATTTAAACTTATTGCTTGGTCTAAGATTTGTTTGAATTTATTAATCTGCCTGCCTGTTGCATTTGTAAGTGCTTTGGTGTTTGTTTGCCTTGTTCCTGTAGGTGTGGCTAATGCAATTTTAATTGTGGCATATTTAATTATTGCAGTTGTGCTTTACACTGTGTTAGGCTTGCTGTTGAATTTAAGATTTCCACGCCTTAAATGGAGCAATGAAACTCAGGCAGCCAAACAAGGAGTCAGCATGCTTCTTACAATGTTTATTGACATGTTTATAAGCATCTTGCCAATGGTTTTGTTTTTCGTTTTGTCAGCAAACATAGAAAATTTCACATTCTTACCATTCATTGGTGGGGTTTTGGGATTTTTGTCTGTATTAACGATTACCATTACTTTGCTGTTTATATTTAAAGGAAGAAAATTGTTTGAAAAAATAAACCCATAAAAGGAGAAAATTATGAAAGTTAAAAAATACCCACAAAGTTGTTTAGTATTTGAAAGTGGAGAAACAAAAGTTTTAGTAGACCCAGGCATAGTTGGTTTTGATGAAAGATTTTTGGAGGACTGGAAACAAGCAGATTTGGTTTTGGTGACCCATAAACATTCCGATCATATCTATGAAGAAGCAGTAAAAAATTTATCTGCTCCGATTTATTCTACAGATGATGTTCAAAAAAGATGTCCTCAACTTAAAATAAACATTGTTCATGCAGGTGATAAATTCAAAGTTGGAAATTTTGAAATAGAAGTTACCCATGCTGTTCATGGCTTTCATCCTTTTATGAAAACTAACGGCGATTATGTAGAAGAAAACATAGGGTTTTTGTTGAAAGCGGAAGGTAAAACAGTTTATATCACAAGTGATACTGTTTGTTTCAACAACAATATTGAAGCAGATGTTGTGTGTTTACCAGCAACTGGTGGTTGCATGACAATGACACCAATTGAAGCGATGTATTACACCAATATGGTTAAAGCAAAAACTGCTGTTGTTATACATTTGGAAAAAGCATTTTTCCCAACCACAGCAGAAGATGTGAAAGAGTGTTTTAAACAAGCAGTGGGGGTAACTTGTATTGTTCCAAAAATTGGTGAAGAGTTTGAAATATAAGTTAGAAAAATCATTCATTACAAGTGTCAAGAATTGATGTCATGGCAAAAATGCCTTGACAAAACAATCGTTTAAAATTATAATTAAAGTTGTTTTCATAAGTGACAATGAGAAATTTTGAAAACACTTTAAATTATGCGGATATGGCGGAATGGCAGACGCGCAGGTTTCAGGTACCTGTGGTGGCAACACCTTGTGAGTTCAACTCTCACTATCCGCACCAACCATCAATTTTGACAAAATATATTGAAAAAATTGGAGAAGAGAAAATGAAAGAATTTCAACTTGAAAACTCACCTATTGCATATTACATTGATGATTCAGCAAACAAGGATTGGGTTGTTTTTATTCATGCCGCATTTGTTGACCACAGAATGTTTCAAAAACAATTTGAATACTTTGCAGGTAAGTTTAATTTGCTTGCAGTTGACTTATTGGGTCATGGCAAATCAATACATGCACAGAAAGGCGACAGCATTGAAAAAATGTCTGATTGGATAGACCAAATTTTTCAAAAACACAACATAAAAGCGGCACACTTTGTCGGAGTTTCGTTGGGGGCTGTCTTCATTCAAAATTTTGCCAACAAATATGAAAGCAAGGTTTTGTCACTTGCATGTTTTGGCGGATATGACATCAATGATTTTGACATTAAAAAGCAAAAAGGCAATTCTAAAGAACAAATGAAAATGATGTTTAAAGGCATTTTTTCCATTAAATGGTTTGCAAAAGCAAACAAAAAGATTTCGGCTTACACATCTAATGCTCAAGAAGAATTTTACAAGATGAATATTGAATTTAATAAAAAATCGTTTATGTATTTGGCAAAATTGCAAAATCTTGTCAACAAATTTCCTAAGAAGGAAAAATCTTATAAATTGTTGGTTGGTTGTGGCGAACATGATATACCAATGGAAATTGAAATTGTAAATGAATGGGCAAAAAAAGATAATTGTGAAAAAGTCATATTGCAAGGTGCTGGACATTGTGCAAATATGGATAAACCAAAAGAATTTAATGAGTGTTTAGAAAACTTTTGGTCTAAGTTGTAAGTTTTTCTTGTTTCAATCTTAAATATTACGAAAAACATAGTTTATAAGTTTGATTAATATAAAATAAATTTAGCAAATTCTTTTTAAGAAAAGGGATTGCTAAATTTTTCTTAGTGGCGAAAAAAAGATTAGAAAGTTTTGTCTGTTTGTTGTTTATTTGGTCAATCAAAATTTGTGCACCATACATGGCATTAATAACTCCGTTTGCACCGCAACTCAGCATATAAAAAATGTTTGGGTCTTCTGATTGACCGATAAGACCTAAGTTGTTGTCAGTTTCGCCAAAAGCACCACAAAAAGAATATTCAACTTCAATTTGACTTTTAAGCATTGGAAATAAATCAACAAGTTCTTTTTCAAGTTTTTTATATTTGTTTTGTGCAACCATGAAGAAATTTTTCCTTTGAACTTGGTGTCTTCTCCACCAAAAATAATTCTTTTGTCTGGCAACAATCGGAGATAGTGATAAGGTTTTTTGTCATCTTGCAGAAGAGTGTTATGCAAGATGTTTATGTCTTTCACAGGTTTAGTGACTATGGTGTAAGAAATATTTCTTGTGCAAAGTGATGGATTTTTAAAAAGATCAAAGTTATAGCCTGTTGCAAAAATTATTTTCTTACAAAAAATCTTTTCGTGAAAATTTGTGGATGCAACATAACCATTTTCGGTTTTGGTTATTGTGCTGATTTCTGTGTTTTCAAACAGATTTTCTTGATTGACACTGTTTTCAATCATTTGCTTAGTAAAAAGATAAGGATTAAACTCTGCACCACCATTTTCACAATAAAGCCCTGCACAGAAATCGAAACTGAATGGGTTGTTTGTGCTGTCATATAACTTTGCTTGAAAGTTGTGTTTAATTCTGAAAGCATATTCTTTTTCAATGGCACTTTTTCCAAAAATGTTTTTGGTGTAAAGAAGTGAAGGTCGTTTATTGAAGTGGCAAAAATTTCCGTATTGGTTAATAAAACTTTCAATTTTTTCAATGCTGAAAAGTCCCATTTTATATGTTTGCACAATTTGTTCTTCACTCATAAATTTTAAAAGATCGTCTGCATAATCGTCAAGTTGATATTCAAGCAAAACTGTTGCACAAGATGTGTAACCAAAACCAAATCTTGATTTGTCGACCATTGTCACATTGAAATGTTTTGACAAATAAAAGTTTGTGATTGCACCAACAATTCCTCCTCCAACAATTAAGATGTCAGTTTCAATGTTGCGATTTAAGTAAGGATAATTTTTCAACTTTTCAAATTGACAAAAGAAAGGGTTACCCTTTACAAATTCTTGGACTTCTTTCTCCCTTTTAAAAATTCTTTTCATGCATTTATGTTTGACATACGATGTTTTTTTATTCTAGCCTTGTTAATATTTTAAACTTGTTCAGACTTATAAGAATTGTCTTTTTTGTTTAATGTTAATCAAGGATTTAAAAATTGTAAACAATAAAGTGTTGAATTTGATTGAGTTTAAAACGATTTATGCTATAATTAAATATGGAATATAAAAACATTTTGCAAGTAAAATCAAGAAAAGAATTTCGTAAATGGCTTCAAGAGAATTGTTCTGTTGAAAAAGAATGTTATGTTTCGGTTGCCAGAGGGAAGCCTGATAATGATGCCATGTTTTGGTATATTGACGCAGTTGAAGAGGCTTTATGTTATGGCTGGATTGACAGCACGATTAGAATGATTAATGGTGTAAGTATGCAACGTTTTTCGCCAAGACGAAAAAACAGTAATTGGACGGAATTAAATAAGGAGAGAGTTCGCAGACTTGAAAAATTGGGATTAATGACAAATGAAGGCAGAAAAACTTTGCCTGATATGGATAAACCTTTTGAATTTGATAAAGATGTTGAAAAAGACTTAAGAGATGCTGAAATATTTGAAAAGTTTCAAAGTTTTCATCCCTTATATCAAAGAGTAAGGGCATCCAATTTGCATTTTTATAAAAAACATCATCCTGAATCTTACAACAGAATGCTTAACCATGTTATAGATGAAACAAAAAAAGGAAAAATGTTTGGCAGTTGGAATGATTTTGGAAGACTGATTGATTATTAAAGAGGCAAATATTAAATTGACATAACTATAGTCAATGAAAGTGACTATGAATATGCACAAGGTGTGATGTTTGTTTATGCAACTAAATAAAAGAACAATGTTTTGTTCTTTTTTACAAACTTTTTTTGAAATTTCAAATAAATTAATACAAGTAGGAAAGATTTATAGTATAATATTGTCATGAAAACAAAAATTGTGATTATTTCTGTTGCTGTTGCCATAACAGCACTTTTATTGGGATTTTTTTCTTTCATCATTGTGTTGACTCCAAAAGCCGATGCCATAGAGTTGAAAGGAGTGCCTGAAAGTTTTTTCATTTCAAACGGAACGCATATAGATTTTCAAGAAAGTGATGATTGTTCTGCTTATGCAACAGCATACGCACTTCGTTGTTTAGGAAAAGATGTTTCAGGAAAAGACCTTTATCCACAAATGAAAAGATTTTTGGGTTTGATGACAGTGCAAAGTGTTAAAAAGACTATTGAAAAACAAGGATTTCAAGCACAGGGTTATAGTGGAAGCGTAGATAAATTGAAACAAAGAATTGCGCAAGACAAGCCTGTGATTTGCTATGTGACAGATAAAGAAGATTCGCATTATGCTGTTGCTGTTGGTTTTGACAGTGATTATATTTATCTTGCAGATTCAATTAAAGAAAACACAAATGTGGAAAATCCAACATTTTATAATCGCAAAGTAACTATTGCCGAGTTTAAGAATATATGGAAAAACAAGTGGTATTTTTGCAACAACATTTATATAGTTATTGACGGCAAGCAAGTTTAAAAACATATTGTTTATCCAGCGAAAATTTTGTCTATAATTACTTTATAAATGATATAGTAAAAGTTTTGTTATTTGCATCTTTGGCATATGTTACTTTATTTGTAATTTCCAAATTGTTGGGCAAAAAACAAATAGCCGAGTTGGATTTCATTGACTATGTAACAGGAATTTCAATTGGGTCAATTGCTGCAGAAATGGCTACTGAAACTGAAGTGCCTTTTTATTATTATCTTATCGCTATGACAGTTTTTTTGCTTTTTGACTTTTTAATCACCATTTTAGGAAGAAAGACCAATTTTTTAAAAAGATTTTTAAGGGGTGTGCCTTTGATTTTAATCAATAAAGGGCAAGTGGATTTTAAGCAACTCAAAAAAAGCAAAATTGATTTTTATGATTTGTTGGGTTTGGCACGCGATAAAGGTTATTTTGATTTAAATGAAATCGAATACGCCATTTTTGAAACTAATGGAGATTTAAGTATTCTTGCCATTGATGATAAACGACAATTAAAAAAAGAAGATTTTAAAAACATCCCAGACAACATTCCAACTTTGACAAATTACTTAGTTGTAGATGGCGAAATAAGCGGTTTTGCTTTAAAACAAATCGGTCAAAAAAAATGGCTGACAGAAGAAATTGCCAAGCAAAAGAAACAACTTAAAAACATTTTATTTGCTGTTTACGATGACAAGACAAAAAAATTGATGATAACATTAAAATAAAAACTTTTTTCTTCCTGACAGACTTTAGGAACTTGGTTTTCTTTTTTGTCATATATATTTTTGACATAAAGGAGAACAAAATGGATTGGAGTAAAGATAAAGTGAATTATACAAGTTACAGAGCAAAAACTGCTAGTGATTTTGAATTTGATAATTTGCAAAAAGCAAGAAAAGACCTGATTGGAGAATTGGATGCCATTGTGCAATATGATGACCATGTGCATTCTTCAGACAATGAAATTGCAGTGGAAACATGGGAGGATATTCGTGATGAGGAACTTGTGCATGTTGGTGAACTTCTTAGTTTGATTTTTCATTTGGCGCCTTATCAAAAACCACTTGTTGAACAAGGTATTCATGAATTTGAAGAACGCTTAAGAAATATTAACAACGAAATGTGAAAAAGGGTTGAGTAAAATGCTCAACTTTTTTAATTTAAAAATAAGGGGAAAAACTAGTCTAAATCAAGTTTATCAACATCAAAAAACTTTTTGTAAAGTTTAAGTCTGTAGACTTCAGCCAAAAGGCGAATAAGTTCAGCAATG
>CATLAM010000016.1 GCA_949878485.1 uncultured Eubacteriales bacterium | reverse complement strand
CTTTTTTTGTATGAACAAAAAAAGTTTTTGCATACAATTACAAAGTCAGCATATTTAAAGACTCGACAAAGTGCAATTTTTCACTATGCTGGTGTGGCGGAATGGCAGACGCACAGGACTTAAAATCCTGAGTTCGAAAGGACGTGTGGGTTCGACTCCCACCACCAGCACCAATATAATAAATACTAATGTTATATTTATATAATTAATTAAATTTAAAATTGAAATTTGACGAAAATTTTTTTGCGTTTATAAGAGTTTCAAACACATTGAGTGCATGAAGAGAAAAGTGCTTTGCGAGAGAAAAAGTGTCTTTTTGTTGAGTTTTGTATTTTAATGTAATATAAATTGGAGAATTTTATGATAAATTTTATAAGCGGAAATAACAAATTTCTTGATGAACAAATTGCAAATAAACTAAGAATGTTCAACAAAGAAAAAAAAGAATGGTTTAAAAAACAAGGAAATAAAAGCAAACAACAAAGTTTTTATGTTTTTGACGGAGATTTTTTGATTGGTGGAGCAGTTGGGTTTGTAAGATATAATTGGTATTTTTTAGACTTTTTGTTTGTTATGGAAAAATACAGAAAACAAAAATTTGGCACTAAACTATTGCATCAGATTGAAGATTTTGCAAAAAAAGAAAAACTTACTGGTGTAAGAATGGAAACATGGGATTTTCAGGCACTCGGATTTTACAAAGCAAATGGTTATGAAATCTTTGGCGAAATAAAAAATTGCCCTCCAGGTACCATTGAATATCACTTAAAAAAGGACTTGAAATGAAATTAGAATGTTATAAAAACTATTTAACAGAAATTAAAACTCTATACGAACAGGCTTTCCCAAAAAATGAAAGGTGTGATTTTGAGTATTTGCTAAACGGCAGATATTCAAATTGTGAAATGTTTGCAATAACTAAAAATAATCAATTTCTTGGATTTATATTTGTTGCAATATACAAAAACCTTGCTTATGTGAATTATTTTGCAATAAAAGAAAATATGAGAAATCATGGCTTTGGTTCAGAAGCATTGAAACTTTTAAAACGAAAATTCTCAGAATTTATAATTATGCTTAGCATTGAAAAACCAGTTTCAGATATCCAAAGAAGAAGATTAAGTTTTTATCAAAAAAATAACTTTTTTGACACTGAGTTTGAACTAAATTCAAATTGTGTCGATTTTTGTGTTTTGTGTTATGGCAGATTTGATTTAAATCTTTTGGTGGAATTTTTTAAATTGTATTTCCCCACTGCACAATATAAATTGTAGCATTTCAAAATCATAAATCAAAAATTGACTATACATATAAAACAAATTAAAATATCATATCATTACAAGATATTAAAAAAAAGCGGTAACCGCTCTTTTTTTATAAAACTTTAAAATCCAATAAATCTAAGCTGTCAACAAGTGCAGATGTCACCTTTTTAGTTAGGTCAGTTGACAAATATTTTTTGTTGTCATCAGCAAAAACTGTCGCCACATTTTTTCCAGTCAAAATTGCCCCAAGAAAATTCGCGCCACTGGAAATCCCAACACCAAGTGAAAGAAATTTGCAAAGTTTTTGACTCATGGCAATGGCATCATCATCTGAAATTGGAACAACTTGACTTACCAAATTGGGGTCATAAAGTTTCGGAACAATTTCATCACTAATCCCCTGAATTTTGTGATGTTCAAATGGTTTTAAATCAGAAAGTATGCGTGCTTTGGCTGGCTCAATTGCCACAACTTCTAGACCAAGTTTTTGTTTCAAAACTTTGCCTATTCCACATAATGTTCCACCTGTGCCAACGCCAGAAACAAAACATTGCACATCTTTGTTTTTAATTTTGTCATATATTTCTTTTGCAGTTACATTTTTTTGAATTTTGGTGTTACTTTCATTTTCAAATTGATTTGTGCAAAAATAACCATTTTTAACATAACTTTGTGCCAACTTAAATGCTTCTTTAAAATCTTCTGCTTCCACATAAGTTGCACCATATAATTTAATCAACTGCTTTCTCTCTTCGCTGACACTTTTCGGCATGATTATTGTAACAGGATTTCCAAGTAAATTTCCCATTGCACAAATGGAAATACCCATGTTTCCACTAGAAACTTCCACCACTTTGTCACCTTTCTTCAACTGACCTTTTTTATATGCGTCATAAAAAATTTGATAAGCCACCTTATCTTTAATGCTTCCAGTAAGCGAAAACCATTCGCTTTTAACAAAAATCTTTTGAATTTTTCCGTTATATTTGCATTTTACTTCAATAATTGGTGTATCTGTAATCATTTTTTTAATATTTTTAAACGCTTTCATAAAAACCTCTTAAAAATTTATGTTTAAACTTAAGTTTTTGTTAAAATTCTACTTCTGTTCGACTTTAAAGGCTTGCAATTCGACTTTTTTCATAGTATAATAGTCGTGTAAAGGAGATAAGTATGAACAATTTTGAAATAGGTAAAAGAATTTATGAACTCAGAAAAACAGAAGATATGTCACAAGCAAGACTTGCGTCCTTGCTTGATGTATCCAATAAAGCAGTGTCAAAATGGGAAAATTGTGACGCCAATCCATCATTGGAACAACTTGTCAAACTTTCCAGAATTTTTAATGTAACACTTGACGAACTGATTGGTGCAACAGACCAAGAAAAAAGCAAAAAGATTTTTAAAATAGTCATAACTGGTGGTCCTTGTTCTGGAAAATCCACTGCATTGAGTTGGCTTCAAAACGAATTTTCTAAAAAAGGTTATTTGGTGCTTTTCGTTCCTGAAACAGCAACGGAAATGATTATTGGCGGAATTGCCCCTTGGACAATTGAAAACAACATTGACTTTGAAACAAGTATATTAAAACTTCAAATTCAAAAAGAAAAAATTTTTGAAGAAGCCACAAAAAATGCCAATTATGACAAAATCTTGATTGTATGTGACAGAGGCTGTCTGGACTGCAAAGCATATATGACACAGAATGAATTTAACAAAGCACTCAAAATTTTGGACACAACAGAAATTCAACTCAGAGACAGTTATGACGCAGTTTTCCATCTTGTAACCGCCGCCAAAGGTGCTGAAGAATTTTATAATTTCGACAATGAAGCCCGTCTTGAAATGCCAAACGAAGCAATTAAAAAAGATGATGAAACTTTAAATGCTTGGATAGGTCACCCACACATCAGAGTGATTGACAACTCCACAGACTTTGAAACAAAAATGCGCCGCTTAATGAACGAGATTTCAAACTTCTTAGGTGCAAAAGAAACCTATGAAATTGAAAGAAAATTTTTAATTGAATTTCCAAATCTTGAAACATTGGAAAAAATGTCAAACTGCCAAAAAGTTGACATTATTCAAACTTACTTAAAATCAACAAATCCACAAGAAGAAACCCGCATAAGACAACGCGGAAATAATGGAAGTTACATCTACACCAAAACAACCAAACGCACAATAAATGACCTTAAACGCGTGGAAACAGAAACTCGAATCACAAAAGATGAATACTTAAAGTTACTTCTTGACATGGACACAAACAAAAGACAAATCAGAAAAACTCGTTATTGCTTAATGTATGAAAATCAATACTTTGAAATAGACATCTATCCTTTCTGGACAGATAAAGCAATCATGGAAATTGAATTGCATGACGAAGAACAAGAAATCAAACTTCCAAAATTTATTAAAATAAAAGAAGAAGTCACAGGTAATCACCAATATAAAAATTCAACAATTGCGTCAACAATTTAATAAATCAGAATAATCTAATATGATAAAAATAATAAGCGTGTCACAACGCTTTTTATTTTAAAAAAATTTTATAAATTATTTAAATTGGTTGACAATTTTTCCCCCCCCCGTGTCATAATAAGGTTAATTAAACACAGGGGGCTGTTGATGCAAAATCAAAAATCTAGAAATTTATGGTTGGATTTATTTAGATATTTTTTAGCATTTTTGATTATATGCATACATTTTCAATATCTTCCAGACAACCTATTTCCAATTTGCAGAATAGCAGTTCCAACCTTTTTTATCTTTTCAGGATTTTTCTTATACAGTGAAAACACAGAAATTCAATTAAAAAAAAACAAAAATCTAATAATCAACTCTTTAAAATATTTGTTTGTCGGTTTACTTATTTACATAACTTATGACTTTATATTTTGTTTAGTTTATAATCAACCACTAAATGATTTTTTCACACACTTATTCTACAATGATTTTATTAAAAATTTTGTTTTATTAAGCGATGCTAAAGCGATTTGTTCTGGTTTCCATTTGTGGTATTTAATTGCTTTTTTTGTTTCCGCTGTTTTACATTATGTTTGCGTCAAATTTAACTTAACAAAACATTACATTTACTCAGCACCTTTGCTTTTAATAATCTCAAAGTTTTTTCTAGATTTTACCAAAGTTGACCTTATATATACTCGAAACGCATTATTTTTTGCCTTTCCTTGCATCTGCATAGGGTTTTTGATTGGAAAATTTAAAAATAAAAATTTCAGCAAATTTGAAAAAATAAATTTTGCTTTTTTAGGTGTTGCTTTCATGTTTTTGCAAATTTCTGAATCATTATATAAAACATCAGAATTTTACATAAGTTCCATTTTGTCTGCAATATTTTTCACATTGTTTTTTACAAGTGTCAATTTCAAAGCCAATAAATTTTCTGACTGGTATTATAAATACATTGGCAAGAATGCACCTTTTTACATCTTTATACTTCATGTATTTATTGGACAAACCCTTGAAAAATACATATCAATAAACAAATATATTTTCTTGCTTGTCATCTTTTTATGTTCTTTTATTTTATACGAAATCGTTCATCTAACAATTTTAACATTTAACATTATAAAAGAAAAAATTTCATTATCAAAACATAACAAAAAAAGCGTCATTTAGACCCTTTTATTTATTTGATGTTTTTAAGATATTCCATAACAATCTGAACATTTTTATCGTGACTTACTGTAAAATCTAAGTCCGTAACTTCCATCCAGCCATTTTGTTTCGCAATGTAAAGAAGCAAATCATATTTGCAAAATCTCAACATTGTTTCTTGATAAAGTTTTGCTTGATCTGTAGACAAATACAATTTTGCCATTTTCTTATGCAACTCAACCAATTCTTCAAGTTCATCAATTTCAAAATGACGGCAATATTGTTTATAAAAATCTTGCAGACTTTTAAGTTCTTGTTCCGCAATTTCTTTAGTTGCCAGAATTTTAGCCATATAAAACTCCTTTTCTATTCAAGTGAAACCAAATAATAGTAAACTGGTTGACCGCCATTTGCAACTGTAACTTCGCAGTCTGGATATTTTTCAGCCACTTTTGCCTGCAAATCATTGGCATCTTCTTCACGAATATCTTCGCCATAGAAGAGAGTGATGTTCATAATAGAGTCGTCAATCAAAGCATCAATCAACTTTTCAGTTGTTTCGTTAACCAAATTACCTTTTGCCAAGATTGCTTTGTCGTCAAGACCGATAATTTCGCCCTTAACAAGGTCAAAGCCATCAACATGAGTGTCACGAACAGCATAAGTTACAGAGCCAGAACGAACACATCTGATTGCTTCAAGCATGGCATTTTGATTTTCTTCCACAGAAGCATCAGGATTAAATGCAATTGAAGCAGCAATTCCTTCTGGAACGCTCTTAGTAGGGATGACAATCAAGTTTTTGTTTGTCACATCTCCTGCTTGTTCAGCAGCCAAAACGATGTTTTTGTTGTTTGGGAAAACAAACACATTGCGTGCAGGCACTTTGTCTGCCGCAGTTGCAATGTCTTCCGCACTTGGATTCATAGTCTGTCCACCTACAATGATTTCATCAACTGTAAGTTCTCTGAAAATGTTGGCAAGCCCATCTCCTGGAGCAACAGAAATCATGCCCATTTCTTTAGTTTCTTCCACTGCTTGTGTCTTTTTCTTCAAAGCACGGTTTTGTTCTCTCATGTTTTCAATCTTAAGATTGTAAAGTTCACCAAGTTCCAAAGCATAACCAAGTGCTTTATGAGGGTCGTTTGTGTGAACATGCACCTTAACAAGTGACAAATCGCCAATACAAATGACAGAATCGCCAATTTCCATAAGTTTTTCACGGAGTTTAGCAATGTCTGCTTCAGTTGTTTTCTTGTGCATATTGATAATCATATATTCAGTGCAATAACCAAATTCGATGTCACCAATATTATTGATGTCAGCAATGACATCATCCACGGTCTGTGGCTTAGTTTCGTCTTCAAAAGTATACTCAAGGTCTTCTTCGCCCATAAGGAAACGATAGAAACCAGTGAAAATAACCAAAATTCCACGACCACCACTGTCAACAACTCCCGCTTTTTTCAAAACTGGCAACATTTCAGGTGTTTGTTTCAAAATTTCTTCACCAGTGTCAAGCACTTTTTTCAAGAAAGTTTCAAAATCGTCATGACGCTTAGCAATGCTTATTGCGTTTTCAGCCATGACACGAATTACTGTCAAAATTGTGCCTTCTTTTGGAATTGTAACCGCTTTATAAGCAATGGTTGCACCTTCTTGCATAGCCTTTGCAAAATCTTTTGTGCTGATTTCTTTACAGTTTTTAGTAACAGAACAAAATCCCTTAAAAATCTGAGAAGTGATAACACCACTGTTTCCTCTTGCACCACGAAGTGCACCTTTTGAAAAGGCTTCTGAAAGTGAAGAAAGGTCGTTATTCATGCACTTATTCACTTCGCCAACGGCGGATTTCATCGTTAGAAACATATTTGTTCCTGTGTCACCATCAGGAACTGGAAAAACATTCAATGAGTCAATATATTCTTTATTTTGTTCAAGCAAACTTGCACCTGCAAGAATCATCTTGCGGAAAGTTGCTCCGTTTATCGTTTTTTGCATACCTTTTGCTCCCTATTATACACAAACGCCGACAACATGGACATTGACTGTGTCAACAATCATGCCAGTAAAGTTTTCGACATTATACTTAACTGATTTTTTAAGCGATTCTGCAACGGCACTGATAGAAACACCGTATTTTAAAATGCAGTGTATATCAATAAAAATTCTGTTGTCTATATGATTGATGGAAACACCTTTTGAGTATCTCTCATGCTTAAAAACTTCTCTTGCACTGTCCTTGAAATTTTTTGCCACAAGGTCAACGACACCATAACAATCCAACGCAACAAAACCAGCAACAGTGCGGATTGCATTGTCGCTGATTGAGATATTGCCATAATAGTTATTTGTGTCAACAGTCAAGTCTAAACCCCCGTAAACATTATTCGCTAAGTATATAATACTATAAATATAGAATTTTGACAAGCAAATAAAAACAAAAAAACAAATTTTTTTGTCAAAATCGACCAAAAAGGTAAAGATTTATAATATATTATACGACTGTCTTAAAAAAACTATGATAAACTATGTAAAAAATGGTTGATTTTTTCTTTAAAATGTGTTAATATAAAGCACGAAACACAATTAAAGGAGACGAATATGAGCAGAGTTTGTGAAATTTGCGGAAAAGGTAAAATGGATGGCAAAACTGTCAGCCATGCAAATAATAAAGCACCAAAAAAATATGATGTAAACTTGCAGAACACAGAAATAAACGGCAAGAGAGTTAGGGCTTGCACTAAATGTATCAAAACTGCAAAGAAAAACAGTAACAACAATTAATTGTTGCCTATTTTTTCACATCAAAAGAGAGATGAAATTCATCTCTTTTTTTCATTGTTTAATCAGTCTTTTGTGTTGTTTTTATAAAACATTTTCAAAAATGGAACAGTCCATTTTGGTGCTTTTACGCAAATTATTCTGATGTTTGATTTCTTTTCTTTTTCCATAATATTTCATATGTTGACAAAGATGATAGTGTCACATTTTTTTATTTTTGACAAGCAAATTGCCCTGCAACAGCCCCATCAGAACATGCTGTAACAATCTGTTTAAGCACACCAGAGCGAACATCCCCAATGGCATAAACTTCTTTTGCAGAAGTATGCATTCTTTCATCTGTCACAATAAAGCCTTGGTCGTCTAACCTTAACTGCCCTTTAAAAATGTCAGTGGCAGGAATTTTTCCAAGTTCAATAAAAAGTGCATCAGCGGCAATTTCTTGCTCTTGCCCGCCAACCGAAACAGCCAATTTCTCCACTTTAAACTGCCCCAAAACCCTTTTTACAGAAGCATTTGAAATCACCATAATCTTTTCATTTTTGTTCACTTTTGCAAATGCTGAAAGATTTCCACTGTCAAGCAAAGTAACACTGTTACATAACTCACTGAGTTCCATTGCTCCTTTCAGACCTTTGCCGTTCTCACTTGCCACACAAACATCTTTACCTTTATAGAAATTGGCATCACACACCGCGCAAAAACTTACTCCACGCCCTAAAAAGTCATTTTCATTTACTCCAATCTCTTTACTCTTAACGCCTGTCGCAATAATAACACTCTTTGATTTATAGACATTTTTCTTGCCATTCAAAACCTTTACATCGCCCGAAAAATCGACACTTTGGACTTCATCAAAGATTACATCAATTTCAAATTTTTTAACTTGATCAGCAAACTCTTTGGCTAATGTTATTCCGTCAATATTTTTATGAGAAGGAAAATTTTCAATTTCGTTTATCATGTTAAGTTGACCACCAAGTGCAAACTTTTCTATTACAGCAACACTTTTTCCGCGTCTTTTGGCGTAAACGGCAGCACTCATGCCTCCAACACCACCACCAATTATCAAAATGTCATAAATCTTTTCCATAACAACTCCATTTATAATATAATATCACAAAATTTAATGAAAAAACAACAAAATAACACTATTTGCTTGACAATTCCCCCCCCGCATGTTATATTTTCTTATAGGAGAAAAAATGAAAAAGGTTGTTGTTATTCATGGTCTTGGCGGACCAAAAGAAACATATTTTCCACATCTTGCAGAAACATGCAAAAAGTTGGGTTTGGAAGTTTTTATGCCAAACCTTGGTAGTTATCATGATGAAGGTGGAACAACATACCAAATTTGGAAAAGTAAGTTTGACAAGGAAATCTTGCCTCATCTTGACAAAGAAACCCTTGTAATTACAAACTCATTAGGAACAAACTTTTTTATTAAATATTTTGCTGAAACAAAAACACGGATTAGTGCATATATCTCTTGTGCTGGCGGTTTTGACCCCTCCGAAATGAGACCTACTGCCCCACATCGCATTCTAACAAATGAAATCGCACTAAAAACTATATCATCATTTATTCCAAAAAAAGAAGAATTTGATATTGTTAAAAAACTTAAATTTCCAAAATATTCTTTCTTTTCAGATAATGACAGATTTTTCTTTCAAGAAAACTTAGAAGAATATGCTAAAGGGATTGGCGCAAAATCATTTTTAATTCAAGGAATGAGTCATTTTGATATGACACCAGACGGAGAATGGCTTACGAACTTCACCGAACTTGAAACACTTGTCTCACAAATTTGTAAATAATATAAAACAAAAAAATCGCAGTTTTGCGATTTTTTTAAATTTAGAAACATTGCGTAAGCACAAAATCTCAAATAAATTTGCAATGCATTTATTATCTCTTTGAGAATTGTGGAGCTTTTCTTGCTTTTTTAAGACCATATTTCTTTCTTTCTTTCATTCTTGGGTCACGAGTAAGAAGTCCAGCATCTTTAAGTTCTTTTCTGTATGTTTCAGAAACCTTTACAAGTGCTCTTGCAATACCATGTCCAACAGCACCAGCTTGACCAGAAATTCCGCCACCAATAACATTTACGAAAACATCGTATTTGTCAGCAGTGCCAGTAATTGTCAAAGGTTGTCTTGCAACAACGATTAAAGTGTCTCTTTGAAGATAGTCTTCAACACTTCTTCCGTTGATTTCAAATTTGCCAGAACCAGAGCAAAGTCTAACTCTTGCAATAGATTTTTTTCTTCTTCCAGTAGCGATAAAGTAACCGCCCTTATTAACTTTCTTTTCAGCCATTATTCAATCACTCCTTTTAAAACAACTTTTTCTGGTTTTTGAGCGTCATGATTATGTTCAGCACCCTTAAACACATTAAGTCTTGTGATTTGTTTTCTTCCCAAAGAATTTTTTGGAAGCATTCCCTTAACGGCTTTTTCAATAACCTTACGAGAATCCTTTTCCATCAATGTCTTATAGTTGATTTCTTTAAGACCACCGATGTATCCTGTGTGATGACGATAAACTTTGTTTTCTGCTTTTTTACCTGTCAAAACAACTTTGTCAGAATTAAGCACAATAACAAAATCACCAGTGTCAACATGTGGTGTATATATAACTTTATTTTTTCCAGTCAACATGTCAGCAACTTGGCTTGCAAGACGACCAAGTGGCATGTTTGCAGCGTCAACTACAAACCATTTTCTTTCAACTGTTGCTGGGTTTGCCATGTAAGTTTTCATTTTTTCTCCCTTAAAAATTTGTAAATAATTAAAATGCTTTGGTGCTTGACTTTGCCAGTAAGCAAACACATTTGAAAACGACGAAATTTAAGGGGCTAACAATAAAAATCGCCTTTTCAACAAAGACGATATTATTTTAAATATATTTAACCAATTTGTCAAGCATTTTATTTAATTTTTTATAAATAAATTTAAAAAATCAATTATTATAATTCTAAAACAAATTTTTAACCTTTTCATCTGCACTTGTAAGCAAATGCTTTAAAAGTGTAAAACGAGTTGCTGTATATTTGTTTGCAACCATTCGTTTGAGATATTGTTTTTCTCCAACAATGACAACCATTTTCTTAGCACGTGTAACTGCCGTGTAAATAAGGTTTCTTGTCAGAATTATGCTTGGACCAGCAATGGCAGGAATGACAATCGTGTCAAATTCTGACCCTTGGCTTTTATGGATTGTTATTGCATAAGAAAGCGACAAATCCATAAGGTCTGGTCTTGTGTAAAGGCAAACTCTTCCGTCTTCAAATTCAACAATCACTTCACTTGTTTGCGGGTCAATGGTTACAATTTGCCCTATGTCACCATTAAACACTCCTTGTCCAACTTCTTCAGCAAATCGACCATGTCGTTTCCATTCAAGGTCATAATTGTTTGTCATTTGCATAACCTTGTCACCCTCACGAAAAATAACTCTGCCAAATTCCACTTGTCGTTTTCCGTTTTGTGGTGGATTTATTCTCTCCTGCAAAACAGTGTTTAAATTTTCTATTCCACAAACACCTGCTTTAAGCGGAGCAAGCACTTGAATTTGTTGCGGTTCAACCTTTAAAAATTTTGGAAGTCTGGTTGTGACAAGTTCAACAATGGAATCCTTTATAAACTCTGGCTCATTTTTGCTTTCAAAGAAAAAGTCTAAACTTGTGTTGTCAATAAGTGGCATTTTACCTTCATTGATTAAATGCGCATTTGTTATGATTAAACTTTTTTCTTCTTGACGGAAAATTTTTGTCAGCATGCAATATTTAATAACTCCACTTTGCAAGATGTCCGCCAAAACATTCCCAGCACCAACACTTGGCAACTGGTCTTTATCGCCAACCAAAATCAGTTTGCAATCGCGTGGCATAGCCTTTAAAAGTGAACACATAAGTGCCACATCGACCATAGAAACTTCGTCCACAATCACCGCATCCGTTTTCAAAGGATTGGTTTCAGTATGCACAAAAAAACTTTGGTCAGACTGAATGACATTGACTTCCAAAAGTCTGTGAATGGTTTTTGCTTCATGACCAGTGCTGTCACTCATACGCTTTGCTGCACGACCAGTAGGGGCAACCAATGAAACATTTTTCTTTTGATTGGTCAAAATTTCCAATATACATTTAATTATTGTGGTTTTTCCTGTTCCAGGGCCACCAGTTATAACAAACACTCCATTATTGATTGCACCAATGATGGCATTTTTCTGTTCTTCATGAAAAGTTATTTTATTTCGTTGCTCAAAACTTGCAATTTCTTCATCAAGAGAAAATTCATGTTCGTTTTGACAATTGGAAAGCCACACAAGTTTTTGTGCAACAGAATTTTCATAATAATGATATTTTGAAAGCATGACAATTTCCGTGCCGTCCAGCCAAGTTGTCACACAAGTTCTGTCTAGACACAAACTGTCAAAGGCTTCTTTAAAACCATCTGCACATTCCACTTGGTCAAGTTCCAAAGCAGTTCCCGCTTGGTCGAAAAGCATAACTTTCGGCAAATAAGTATTACCGTTTTTGTCACATGAAGTTTTAAGCACATAAATTAAACCTGCCCTAATGCGAAAGACCGAAGTTTTAGGGATACCACAATTCTGAGCAATTTTGTCCGCAGTCAAAAAACCAATTCCATCAATGTCTTCCACCAACTTGTATGGATTGTTTTTCACAATGTCATTTGTCTTTTCATGATAGACATTATAAATTTTCAAAGACATATTTGTGGATATGTTGTAATTTTGCAAAAACATAATTGTGTTTTGCACTTCTCGGTGTTCTTTAAAAGAAAATCCAATTTCCACCGCTTTTTTTTCGCTTATTCCGCTTATTTGTGAAAGTTTTTGCGGAGAATATTCCAAAACATCCAAAGTTTCTTTTCCAAAACGCTCTACAATTTTTTTTGCAGTAATTGGTCCAACTCCACGAATAAGTCCACTTCCCAAATATTTTTCAATTCCAGCAATAGATTTAGGCAAAGAAATTTCATAACTTTCAAAGACATATTGAACTCCATATTTGGTTCGTTCAAACTTACCTTCCAAAGAAACTTCTGCACCAACTTGAATATCAATAAATTTGCCTACAACGGTCACAATGGAATCATCTTTTTCCAATCTTGCGACAGTGTAACCATTTTCATCATTTCTGTAAACTATATCTTCAATTGTTCCACAAAGTGCCATACATATATATTAAATAAAAATTAACAAAAAAGCAAGCAAATAAAACTTTTGACTTAAAAATAAAAAGCCTATTGACATAAAAACAATTTTAATGTAAAATAAAATTGTTATTTTTAAGGAGACAACCATGTCAGATTTTATTTTAAAAGGCTATCCACAAAGTTTTACAAGTTACATTGAATTATGTAAGTCGCTTTTTACTTATTCTGTAACAATTCCAAATGAAAAAGGCTTAGCACATGGCAGAGCACACCGCCCACTTCAAACTTGTGTTAATGTTTTAAGAACAAAAGCAGAAAAATTAAAGGGCTTACCAAAGTTTAAAAATTCAAATTTAAAAAACAAAATTTTGGCTGTCAGCGGAACTCCGGGTGAAGTTTTTAATGAATATCCAGCAGTAGATTACACTTATGCCCGCCCTGAAACCTGCATTATTTATGACAAAAGCCAACCTTTTACTAAACCTTTTGATGAAATCAAAAACCCAAATGGCTATAAAATGCAAGAAAAAACAATAAACATTATTGTTGGAGATGAAACAAAAGTTTTTTCAAACACCGCCCCTATTTTTAATTTCGGTGGAAAAGATTATGTTTGGTTCAATCAGGAAAAATGCGAAAATGGAAAAGAGCCATTTATGAAATTGATCATGGAAAAATGTTACGAGCGTGCGTATCCTTTCAATCTTGCCACAGGTTCAAATGATTTTGCTGAAGCGACTCTTTTTAGAGAACAATATGATCGTCTTGTGACAGAAGGATGTTCACCTGCAGAGTTAGAAATGATTGTTCCTGTTTTAATCAGTCAAAAAGACGACTATGAAACAGCAAAACCAATCTTCTCTGAAAAACACCTTTCAATCATCGAAAGTCAAAAAACAATAAAATTTGAAAAAGTAATAAACAATTAAGATAAACAAAAAACAATTGAACTAAATGTGTCTAAAAGCCTTAGACACATTTTTTAATAACTTTTTTCACGAATTTAGGGCAAAACAGTTGCAAAAAGATTTTTTGTCGTTTATAATGACTTATGTATGAAAAACGCAGACAGAATTTTAGAAATAGAAGCATTAGCAGAAAACTTAACAAAACACTTCGCAAACAACAACTTGCTTAGAATGAAAGTTTTATATTTTATTTCACAATATGAAAATCTTTCTGTAAGCATGATAATCGATAAATTAGGTCTGAAAAAATCTAATTTTGCACTGATTTCAAAAGAATTAGAAAATGAAGGACTTGTCATCTCCAAACAAGGCGAAATCGACAGACGATGTCGACTTATGTTTTTGACGGAAAAAGGCAAAACTGAACTTGAAGCATATTTAAACAAACTCGATCAACATTTTGGCGAACAACCAGCCGAATTTGAAAATGCTTTGAACACAGTTTCCACCTTTTTGAATAAGAAAATATAAGTTTGGAGATTATTTTATGGTTAAATTATATAATTCATTGACAAAACAAAAAGAAGAAGTAACATCAGACGAAAATAAAGTTGTCAAAATGTATTCTTGTGGTCCAACAGTTTACAGTTACCCTCATATTGGAAATATGCGGGCTTATCTTTTTATGGATAACATTCGCCGTGTGCTTAAATACAACGGCTATAAACTTGATGGCGTCATGAACATCACAGATGTTGGTCACCTTACTTCAGATGCCGATGAAGGCGAAGATAAAATGTTGGTCGCAAGCCAACGCGAACATAAAACACCTTGGGAAATTGCCAAATTTTACACTGACATTTTCATGAACGACACCAAACTTTTAAACATTGACCTTCCAGAACACATCGTTCCTGCCACAAGCGTGATTGAAGAAATGATAAAATTTGTTCAAAACCTTGTTGAAAAGGGCTATGCCTATGAAACCAGCAAAGGAATCTATTTTGACATCGAAAAATTTAAAGACTATGGTCGCCTTTCAGGAATGGATATAAACGAAAAACTTGCAGGTGCAAGAATTGATGTCGACGAAGAAAAACATTCCCCTTACGATTTTGTTTTGTGGGTTAAAGCACCAAAAGAACACATCATGCAATGGGATAGTCCATGGGGAAAAGGTTATCCTGGTTGGCATATTGAATGTTCAGTAATTGGAGATAAGTTTCTTGGCGAACACATTGACATTCACACAGGTGGTGTTGACCATAAACCAGTCCACCATGAAAATGAAATCGCACAAAGCAACTGCTTTTATGGACATAAAGTTGTCAATATGTGGATGCACATCGAATTTTTGCAAATTGACAATGGAAAGATGAGCAAAAGTTTAAACAACATCTACACCATTAAAGATCTTATTGACAAAGGTTATACCCCTGAAGATTTCAGATATTTCTATTTTATGGCACACTATGCAAAACAACAAAATTTCACTTTTGATGCTCTTGACATGGCAAAAAACACACTTAAAAGTTTGAAAAACTTGCTTAAAGAACACAAAAATGGCACTGCAAAAGTTGATACTGCAATATACGAAAATGAATTTTTGGAAAGCATCAACGACGATCTTAACATGCCAAAGGCTGTTGCAACCGTGCTTAGAATGTTGAAAGAAGAAAGAAGCCAAGATATTTATAAAACATTTGAAAAGTTTAACCAAGTGCTTGGATTAAACTTAGACGAAGATGACATTCCACAAGAAATTAAAGATAAAGCAGAACTTCGTTGGAATGCAAAGAAAAACAAGGACTTTGTCACCGCCGACAATTTAAGAGCCGAACTTTTAAACCTTGGTTATGAAATTAAAGACACAAAAGATGGCTATGACATATTGAAAAAATAAAAGACCATTTAATTGGTCTTTTTTTAATTATCGGATGTTTGTTTTTGTTTAATCTTGTTTCGGGCTATGCCACAAACATAGACATCTTTTACTTTGTTTGAAATTAAACTTGCGCAATAGTCCAC
>CATLAM010000015.1 GCA_949878485.1 uncultured Eubacteriales bacterium | reverse complement strand
AATTTGATCTATATCTTTCATATTAAAAACTCCAAATGAGATATTTGTTTCCAGAAACATATTTATTATACCACAACATACATATTTTTGTAAATTAATTTTGCTATATTTTACAAAATATTTTTAATTGTTTTTCCAAAATTTTTGTTAACCAAATTAAAATGACAGTCATATATAATGTGTGTAAAAAGGAGAAAATATGGCAAACGATATGTATTACATAGGGGCTAATGACGAACATGGTCAAAACCCACCAACACCTGGAAAAAGAACACCAGTAGTTCCGGGGCTTAATCGACAGATATATGAAAACGAATTTAACAGAGCAGCAAAAAACTATTTTATTGAAGCGTGTATGAGAAACAGTTTTTCAGTTTATGATGTAAAACCTGAAATTCAAGATGTTTCAATCTCTCAAAGGGTAACACGCGTAAACAGACAAAACTTAACGCTTTTGGTTACTTTTGCTTACAATGCTTATGGCGAAGAATTTAACTCTGCATCAGGTCTGACTGTTTATTATTCACCACTTAATCCAAAAGTTGCTCAAAGCAGAAATCTTTCACAACAGGTTTACAATGCACTTCTTCAAAACACACCACAACGCGGAAGGGGAGTTCAACAACTTGATGTTGGCATGCTTTCCAGTGTAAACTGCACTTCAACATTGATTGAAGCAGGTTTTATGACAAACTTGGAAGAAGCACAACTTATGATCAATCCACTTTTCCAAACTGAAGTAGGTGAAGAAGCATGTCTTGGTGTTTGCAACTACCTTGGAGTAGGGTTTATCGATCGAAACGCACTTGGAAATTATCCTTTAATAAGAAAAGGAAGCAGAAACAACTTTGTTTATCTTTTGCAGTTTATTTTAAACAATCAATATGGTTACAAACTTGCAGTTGATGGAATTTTCGGAACAGGCACTGAAAACGCTGTCAGACAATTCCAGCAAAATAACGGTTTAAGTGTAGACGGAATTGTAGGGAACAATACTTGGAAAACACTTTTGGTGTTGCCAAATTACCCAACACTTCGTCAAGGATCTCGCGGTGCTTATATTCAATTTTTGCAACAAATGTTGGAAAGCAACTTAGTTCCTGTAAAAGGTATTGATGGAATTTTTGGCAAAAACACAGACACTGCTGTCAGACAATTCCAAGAAAATGCAGGTCTGACCGTAGACGGAATTGTTGGCCCTAACACATGGAACGCACTTATAAGTTGATCAACAAAAAATTAAGGACTTAAAATCCTTAATTTTTTATATTATAACAATATTTTCTGAACAATCCATAATGCGTTTATCATGAGAAATTACAATAACCATGGCTTTCTTGCTTAAATTAACAAGTTCTTTAATGATAAGTTTAACATTTTTTTCATCCAATTCATTGGTTGGCTCATCAAGAATATATAATTGTGCTTCTTTTGAAATACATCTTATAAGTGTAATTCGTTTCTTTTCTCCACCCGAAAAATTGTTTTTAAAACTATCATCATATTTATTATCTCTGAAAAAGATTTCCGCCAGTCCAAACTTTTCGATGAGTTTTAAAGTTTTTTCATCAATTATTTCATTTGGATAACTTATGTTTTCTTCTAAACTTCTGTCAAAGAAATTATCTCCTTATAAGCAATTGAAACTCTGTCACTTTCGAAATAAAGATTGTTGAGTTTATATTTATCATTGACAATTATATTTCCAGCATCATGATCAATAATTCCAAGCATCGAATTTATAAGCGTAGTTTTTCCAGACCCACTTTCACCAACTATACAGTTTAACTTTCCTTTATAAAATGTTGCGTTGTATTTGTTTTCAAAACTGCCAACTTTAGTTTTTAAATCAACTACATCAAGTTTTGCAATCTTATCTTTACTTGGAAAGCGTTCAACTGAAATTAAATTATTGGAAGAAGTTGGAACAATGTTTTTAACCAAACTTTCATCATTTACTTTAATCAGCATAATGCGTGAAATTAATATCCCATAACCTTGACACTCCCCAATTATAAATGCAAAGTTTTCAACTTGATTAAAAATATTTAAAAGATAAGGGATTATGACAATAAGTGTTGATGCCAATTTAGCATTTGTTAGTCCACTGTTAATAAACATTAAAACAACCAAAACAGCACATGCAAACTCAATTAAATACACACTAACCCAATACAATATATAATAGACAACACGTTTTCTATCTGTATCATAAAAGTTTTTGCATAATTGTTTTGTTATTTTAATTTCATGTTGTTTTCTTTTTAAAAAACTTATAAACGACAAATTTTCAATATCGTTCAAAACATGGTTATTTATTTTGCCATTTATATCTTCAACTTTTCTGTAGACTTTTCCATCAAAATAAATTCTGCCAAACATTGCAATTGAAAGTAAAATTAAAGTTGCAATCAAAATCGCAAATGCAAGTGGACTTATCATTGCAATATATAAAATGATAAAAATACTAGAAAGAATTGGACAAAAGACTTTTATTATTGACATTTCAATAAACGAAGAAACATTATCACAGGCACTTTTTATAATGTTGCTGGCTTCACCATTAGACATCTTTAAATCACAGTTTTTGCGTTCTTCCAACAGCAGTTCGACAGCATAAACTTTTACTTTCGCTTTCATATGACTGGCAAACAACTTAACTAAAGCCCTTATGGAACTGTGAACAATAAGCAGACCAAACATAATTGCAAAACAAATAACAATCAAAGAAACAAAACTTATTTCTTCTGGAAATCTAAAAAAAATTTTCTGCACTCTCGCCAGAGAGTTTAGAAATTATGCAAGCGATGATAAGCGGAACAATAAGATCAGTTAATCCTCTAACAATGCTTAAAATAAGAAGCCCTATAAAAGACAACTTATCTTTTAAGTTTCCTACTTTCCATAATACATTTGTTGCTGAGAAAATTCCTGACTTTTTCATTTAAACTCCAATAACTTTTTTATAAGTATATCAAAATTGCAATGTCAACCAAAATAAAAAAAGGCTTTATTCAAGCCTTTTTATTATTTTCTTCTGTAATCAACTTCAATTACATCACTTTCTTTTTGCTTTTTCTTGTCAGCAGAAAGCCATTTTTTAACAATAAGTGTTGTAAGTGGAGTTGTTGCCATAACAACAAGTTGTCCAACAATCAAATAAACTGCAAACAAACTTGTATACATGAATGTGAATATACCAAAAATGATTGGCATGATGAAATACATCATTTTAGATTGTTTTTGTTGTTGAGCGTCCTTAGACTGCATCAACTTATTTGAAAGGAACAATGACAAGAATGAGAATACAACAGCCAATATTGTTAAGATGTAATATCCATTTACACCCATGTCTTCTGTTTCAAAACCTTTCACTACGAAATCAAAAATTTTACCTTCGAAATCATTTTTTTCTTCAATCTTACTTTCATCTTCAGAATAGAAACTTTTTAAATAACCTTTAATCTCATCTTTTGTAAATAATGGACTTGTTGTAGGGGAATCTGCTTTATAAACATTCTTAATCCACAAAAATCCTTCTTGTGTTTCAAAGTAATAGTCTTTTGCTGTGTTTTCTGCAAGAATTTTTATAAATTCATTGTAATGAGTGTCTTCATAAACAACTTCAGGCTGTGTTACTGTTTCGTCAGCACTTTCCGCACCTTCTGGATTGCTTTCATCTGGATTTGGTTGATCTGGTGTTGCAGGTTTAATTACAAACTTCTTTAAAACATCATAAATTTCATTGTTGGTTTTAAATTCTTTAAATTCTATTTTGGTTGCTTCGCTGTCTTCTTCAAATTTATAAACCAAAAATTTCTTTCCATCTTTATCAGTTTCAACATCAATTGAAAGTTTTGCAGTGTTTACATCTTCAAATTCAGAAAGTCTGTTGATGAATGTTTCATTTTCATTTAAAACAATGACATTGGCATAAGTTTCTTTCATGTTTTCATATTGAGAAACAATGTTAAAATTTGCCACTGATTGAAGAGATGCCCATAAAGTAAAGAAAACAACCATTTGCAAAATCATCATTACAAGCATTGGAAGGCAACTGCCCATCATAGAAAATTGATATTTCTTATAAATTTCATTGGTTTTTTGTTGTAATAATCTTTGGTCTCCACCATATTTCTTTTGAATGGCTTCAAGTTCTGGTTTCATTTTTGCATTAATGTCTGTTGTTTTCATGTTGACTTTTTTGTTGACTATGTCAAACAATGAAAAAACCACTCTCACAATGATGGCAAGCAAAATTACTGCCAGAATGTAAGTTCCATTTGCACCACGAAAAGCATTTAAAATGCTTTCCCAAAAACCTGAAGGCTGAGTTAATGTAATCAAACTTGTGCTTACAAAATCCATAAGTTGTCTCCTTTAATGTTTATTGGAACAGGATCATACCCCCTTTTCTTTTGCCAAGGGACACATCTAAATAATCGTTTCAAACCAAGATAAACACCTTTAAAAAAACCAAACTCCAAAACACATTTAATCATATAGTTGGAGCATGATGGTGCAAATATGCAACTGTGTGGAAGCAATGGTGACAAAACATATTTATAAAAGTAAACAGGGGACAAAGCCACCTTTCTAAGAATTCTTTTTATTTTCATACTTTTTAAACAATTTCACAATTTCGTTTTTAAGTTGGTCAAAAGAAAGAGCCGTTGCATTTTCTCTTGCCAAAATCACACAGTTACAAAAATCTGGAATTTCCACAAAACGGCGAGTTATGTCTTTCAATCTTCTTTTCAAAAGATTTCGTTTGTTTGCCTTGCCAAGTTTCTTGCTTATGGAAAAACCGATTCGGTAGCACTTATATTTGCTTTTAACAACAAATAAGGTGAAGTTTTCTGTCGAAACTCTGTCACCTTTTTTGTAGATATAAGTAAATTGATTATTTTTCTTTAATCTATGGTCCATAACTTTGACCTTTAAGCAGAAATAACTTTTCTTCCTCTTGCTCTTCTTCTTTTAAGTGTCTTTCTTCCGCCTTGTGTTTTCATTCTTTGACGGAAACCATGAACCTTTTGTTTTTGTCTTTTCTTTGGTTGGTATGTTCTTTTCATAATTTTCTCCTTCTTAACCTTTTTAGATTTGTTGTTTGTCCTATAAAAATAGGGTTAAGGTTTACTTGTCTATTATAAAAGATAAAATTTGTTTTGTCAACTTTTATTATTAAATAAAAATTATATATACTTACAAATTTTTGCGAAATTTATAAAATAAGTCAAAATTATGTTTTAAAGTTGACATTGAAACTTATTTGTGTAATAATTTAACTAAAGTTAAGGAGGAAAAAATATGATTATTTCTTGGGATGAATATTTTATGGGCGTCGCTTTGCTTTCTTCTTTCAGAAGTAAAGACCCAAACACACAAGTAGGTGCTTGCATTGTAAATCAAGATAAAAAGATTGTTTCACTAGGTTATAATGGCATGCCTTTAAGTAAAACAGACAATGACAAAACTTATCCATGGAGCAGAGAAGGTTCTGCACTTGAAACAAAGTATATGTATGTAGTCCACGCAGAATTAAATGCAATTTTAAATTCTCGCACAGACCTTCGTGGTTGCACAATTTATGTTTCTTTGTTTCCTTGCAATGAATGTTGTAAAGCAATCATTCAAAGTGGAATAAAAGAAATTGTCTATCTTTCAAACAAATATGCCGAAACAGAAGCAATAAAAGCATCCATGAAAATGTTTGAAAATGCTGGCGTAAAACTTAGACAATATCAACCACAAAACAAAGAAATTTTAATAAAAGTTTAAAATTTTCAAAACTGCTTTTCTTAAGGCAGTTTTTTTATTGAAAGTATTACATATTGACTTTACATATATTTAATGTTATAATGACTATGATTAAAAAGGAGAAAAAATAATGCTTAAAAATATAAAACTTTTCTTTAGAAAATTTTTTATTAAAGCTAAAAGCTTTTTTATTAAAGATAATAATATCAATCAAAACTTAATTACAGAAAATAATAATTCTGTTGAAATAACAGACTGTCCTGTCATATTATCAAATGAAATAAATTCTTTAGACAATGATTCTAAATCATTACTTAAATGGAAAACTAAAAATTATAAAATTAAGAAGCCTAAACATAGGTTTAAAGATGTAGATTTAAATAATTTTAGAGAAATTGAAGAAATTGAAGCAACCGCAGAAAACAGTTGTGACAGAAAATTAAGAAAAACACAAATAAACAATCTAAAAGTTTGGAATGGAGTTATAAAATCAAAACAAGTTGTAAAACTTTCTTTAAGTACAAAACGTTATTCGCTTTACAGACATAAATTGAAAGTCAAAAAACAAAAATTTGAAAACTTTATAAATCGTGTAAATAACAATTGTTTAGAAAATTATGTCAACAGATTAAATTATCAAAATAATGTAAATCAAACAAAAACAGAAGAAAAAACATCAAGCGTTTCAGACAAAACTTGTGCAGAAAAAAATTTTTAAGAGTTAAATAAAACACCAATTATGGTGTTTTATTTTTTATTTAATTAACCAATCATTCTTACTGGCAAAATCAAGTATAAGAATTCATCTCCTTCAACAGGAACAATCACGCAAGGGTTTGCAGCAGAATTAAAGCAAATCTTAACAAATTCGTCGTTGTTTGCTCTTAAGTTTTCAATGAAATATCTTGCATTGAAGGCGATTGAAAGTTCTTTGCCTGTTGTGTTTACTGGAACATTTTCTTTGACATTTCCAAGTTCACTGTTGGAAGTTATGCAAAGATTCTTTTCAGACACCTCAAACTTAACACAATTGCCTTGTCCAACTTTTGACAAAAGTGATGCTCTCTCTAATGCGTCTTCAAATTGTGCTTTATTGATTATGCTGATTGTTTGATAATTTGCAGAGATGATTTGTTTATAGTTTACAAAATCTCCTTCCAAAAGTCTGGTAGTAATTTTTGTATCTCCCAAATCCACCATAAGTGTAGACTTGTCCACATAGATATTGATAACATCATCGCTGTCATCCAAAATTCTGGAAATTTCTGACAAACTCTTTGCAGGAATAACAATGTTTAAAGTAAGGTCAGAAATGATGTTCTTCTTAACCCTAGCCAATCTGTAACCATCAAGAGCAATGGCATTTAAAGTGTTCTTTTCAATGTCAAAAAGCACACCTTTCAAAATTGGACGACTGTCATCAAGTGCAACAGAAAAAATTGTTTTACTTATAATTGTTTTTAAGTCTTTTTTTGTAATTCCAAAATATTCCATGCTTTCAAGTTTTTTAAAAGATGGATATTCCAAAACATTGTAACATTGAATAATGCTTTGACTGTCATCATATTTGATTATCATTTGATTTTTTTCATTAAGTTCAAGTTCAATCATTTCGTTTGTCAATTTTTTTATAAACTCTGTGATAAACTTCCCTGGGACAACCGCTTCCCCTTCAACTTTAATGTTGGCCTTAATTTTCTTTTCAATGGAAAGTTCTGTGTCGGTGGCACTTAAAGTCAAGGTGTCTTCTTCCGCAACAATTTTAATACCTTCCAAAATTGGATTTGTAACTTTATTTGAAATGGCTTTACTTACACTTAAGAAAGCATCTGACAATTCAATTCCATGGCAATTAACTAACATATTTATTCTCCTTTAATTTCAGTTTTATTATATCACATTCACTCGCTTGCGTGCAAACTAAATTTAATATTTATTTTTATTTTATAATTCTTATCTTTATAATGGCTGTGGAAATGTGGACAAGTGAAAGGTATTTATTAAATAACACAACATATGGTGTATCTAAACTCAAAATGTAACCTTTATATTGAATAAAAGGGGTCGTGACCCTGGGGATAAGTTTGTGGATAAGTTAAAAAAGTTATACACTTGTCAACATATTGGTGATGTCAGACACCAGCACTTGAATTTTTTTATTGGTCTTTAAGTCTTGTGTGATTTTGTCACGAGAATGCATAATTGTTGTGTGATCTCTGCCACCAAAAATTTTTCCTATGTTTACAAGTGGAAGATTAAGAAGTTCGCTTATAAGATAAATGGAAATCATGCGAGGCTCGACAACTTCTTTGTTTTTCTTTTTACCGATTATGTCTTGATAGGAAATGTTGAAATAGTCACAAACCACTGAAATAATTTTGTCTGGATTTAAGTCATTCTTGATTTCTTCGCGTTGATTAGAGAAGATGTCTTGCACTTCTTCCATGGTGGCAATTTTCTTTCCTGATAAGGTTGCCAAGAAATAAACTTCAGAAAGTTTACCTTCCAATTCTCTGATGTTGGTGTCAACATGGTCGGCAATAAAATTGATTACATCATCTTCGGCATAATATTTTTCCAACTGACTTTTTTTATGAAGAATGGCAATTCGTGTTTCAATGTCAGGTTTTTGAATGTCATGAATAAGTCCACTTGCAAAACGAGAACGCAATCTGTCTTCCAATGTAGGAATGTCTTTCGGTGGTCGGTCACTGCAAATAATAACTTGTTTGTTGCTTAAAATAAGTTCGTTGAATGTGTGGAAAAATTCTTCTTGAGTTTCTTTACCGCGTGCTATGAATTGAATGTCATCCACCATCAAAACGTCCAAATTTCTGTATTTGCCACGAAACTCCATGATTGATTTGTTTTTAGATGGAGAATAAAGAGAAGAAATATAGTCATTTGTAAACTGTTCACAGGTCACATATCTTATTTTAAGTTCGGGAGAATATTCCCTTAAATAATTTCCAATCGAATGAAGAAGGTGAGTTTTGCCAAGCCCTACACCACCATAGATGAAAAGCGGATTATATCTTTTTCCTGGGTGTTCAGCAACCGTTCTTGCAGCGGCATAAACAAACTGATTGCTTTTTCCAACGACAAAGTTGTCAAATGTAAACTTTTCAACAAAAGGATTTTTCTCTTCATTGGCGAAAGAGTTTTTGTCTTCAATCTTGTTGTTTTGAAGATATTCAATTTCTTCGTTTTGGTCAAGCACCACAATTTTCATTGGACGGCCAACAACTTCAAAACAGCAATCACTGATTTGGTCGATGAAATTCTTTAAAATTTGATTTTTTGCTGAGACGGACTTTGTGGCAATGATAAAATTGTCCTTATCGTCAATCTCAATAGGTTTAATTGTTTGAATCCATAAAGTGTAAGAAACAGATGAAATTCTAAGTTCCAATTTTTCCAACACTTTTTGCCAAAAACTTTCTATATCTTGCATATTCTTCTCCATATTACATGAAAAATTATAAAATACAAAAAATAAATTGTCAAGCAACTTTGAAATATAAAATTTTTGTGTTAAAATAGAGTTATGAAAATTGAAACGCTTTCAATTAAGAATTTTAGAAATTACAGCATTCAAAACCTTAAGTTTGATGAGAAGATTAATGTTTTCATTGGAAAAAACGCACAAGGAAAGACAAATCTTCTTGAAAGCATTTTTTATTGTTGCATTGGAAAGAGTTTTAAATCGTGCAAAGATAAAGAACTTATAAAGTGGAACGAAGAAAACTCTTTCATTAAATTGAAAGTGAACAAGAAATATCGTGACATAGACATTGACATAAAACTTAACCACACTTTAAAGAAAAGCATTTTAATCAATGGGCTTCCAATCAAGAAGATTGGAGATTTAATCGGAGAAATTAATGTTGTTTTCTTTTCGCCACAAGAGTTGAAACTTGTGCGTGAAAGTCCAGAAGAGCGACGCAAGTTTATGGACATCGACATTTCACAAAACAATAAAAGATATTTCTATCAATTAAGTCGCTATGAAAAAATTTTGGCGAATCGCAACAAACTTCTTAAAAGCAGTCTGTCGCTTGAAGCAGTGAAAGAAACAATTGACATTTGGGACAGAGCGCTTATTACTTCGGCAAATTATATTGCAACAGAAAGAATGAAATTCATTGAAAACATTTTGCCTTATGCACAAAAGGCACATTCATATATAAGTGGTGGAAAAGAAAATTTGTCGCTGGTCTATAAATGTGGATGCACTGTAAAACTTGATGAAAAGTTTGAAGAAAACATGGACAAACTTTTAAAGAAAAATTTGGAAAAAGATTTTAAGTTTGGTTACACTACAATCGGTGTGCACAGAGATGACATAGACATCTTTTTAAATGAAACTGAAGTGAAAAGTTTTGGCTCGCAAGGGCAACAAAGAACAGTTGCTTTGGCACTTAAACTTGCTGAATTAGAAAATATGTTCAACATCACAGGAGAATATCCAATTTTGCTTTTGGATGATGTGTTTTCCGAACTTGACCTTGACAGACAGAACAGACTTTTAAAGTTTGTTGGAAGAACGCAAACTTTCATTACTTGCACAGATGAAAGAAAGTTAGAAGGTAAATTGTTTAACATAGTTGACGGAAAAGTTTGTTAAACAGAAAATATGTGCTATGATTTAAGAAAGGAGAGTTATGGAATTTAAACATATTCCTGTCATGTTGAGTAAAGTTATTGACGGTTTGAATGTTAAAAGTGATGGAATCTATGTTGACTGCACTGTTGGAGGCGGTGGGCATTCTTTGGAAATTGCCAAAACGTTGAAGACAGGAAAGTTGTTTTGTTTCGACCGTGATCAAGACGCCATAGATAAAAGTAAAGAAACTCTTAAAGACTATGCCGACAAAGTCACATTCATAAAGTCAAACTATAAGGATGCTCCAATAGAACTTAAAAATTTAAACATTGACAAAATTGATGGTTTTTTAATTGACCTTGGTGTAAGTTCCTATCAAATTGATGAAGCAGAACGTGGATTTAGTTTTGTGCATGACGGACCACTAGATATGCGAATGGATCAATCAGAAAACTGCTTGACAGCAGAAGAAATTGTCAACACATTTTCTTTTGAAAAATTGGTGCAAATTTTTAAAGATTATGGTGAAGAAGAATTTGCCAAAAGCATTGCCAAAAACATTGTTGCAGAAAGAGAAAAGAAAAAAATTAAAACAACTTTTGCCCTTCGAGAAATCATTGAAAACAGTATGCCAAAAAAAGTGGTCTATTCACGCGGTGGGGCTTCAAAAAAGGTTTTTCAAGCACTTCGAATTTATATAAATCGTGAACTCGATGGACTTGACGAACTTTTGACAGAACTTATTGAAATGTTAAACAAAGAAGGTCGAGCAGTGGTTTTGACTTTTCACAGCCTTGAAGATAGAATTGTTAAGAATGTTTTTAAATTGGAAAGCACACAATGTCTTTGCCCACCACGCACGCCAATTTGCATTTGTGGACATAAAGCCCGAGTGAGCCTTGTCAATCGAAAACCTATTACGGCATCAGAAGAAGAACAAAAACAAAACAGTAGAAGCACTTGTGCTAAACTTAGAATTGCACAAAAATTGTAATCAATTTAAACAAAAGGAGAAAGTTTTATGGATAAACTGACTGAAGAAAAAATTAAACAAGCAAAAACAGAAACTTTAAACATTAAACTTAAGGTTAAAGAAACTGAAGCCGAAACTTTTTCTGCAAGCGAAGAAAAATATGCCTTAGAAATTTCTCCTGAAACAGAAACAAAAGAAGATGTGGAAATTAAACAAACAAATAGTTCTTACATAAATTCTTTTAAAGACATGACTGTGTCTGACATAAGAGAGATGCAAGTGCAAGTGGAAACCAAAGAAGTGCTTGACAAAAAAGAAGAACTTATCTCTCAACAGTTTGAAACTGATGAAAAAATTGAAGAAGTGAAAACTGAAAATATTATCGAAAAACCAAATTATGACTTGTTGGAAGAAAACCAGAAAATTGTCAAGTTAAAGAAAAACACCAAAGAGAAAAAGAAGAAAAAAGTTTCCAAAAAGTTTGCGGGTTTTGCCATTGCACTTACTTTGGCGGTAAGCGGAATAATTTGTGTTGTCAACACAATTTTGATTGACAATTACAGTGCTCAGTTTTTTCAAATTGAAGACAAATATAATTTCAACCTTTTGTCTTATTTAAGAAACATTTATAATCTTGACACAACAAAAGAAAGTATGGAACTTTTTGACACCTATCCAGAAGAAGTTTTGGATGCGGGCGAACAAAACCAACAAACCAACTGGTTTGACAGAATTTGCAATTTCTTTGGGAAACTTTTTGGCGGTTAGAAAAAAAGCCCAAACTTAAACATTAAACAAAAAGAATATCAGAAACTTTATAAAAATATATTATAAAGATAAGAACTTTGTTTAATCGTTTATGTTTGGAGGTTAAAATTGTGCAGAAACCTTACACATTACACTCGTTACAAAAGAGAATTAAATCAATTTTTCTGGTTATAGTTTTCATTGTATGCAGTCTTTGTGTAAGGCTTTTTATTGTTCAAATCATAAATGGACAAGAACTGCAACAAAAGGCTACAGATCAGTGGACAAGAGATTTGGCACTTACTGCACCACGCGGAAAAATTTTGGACAGCACAGGAGACACTTTGGCGGTAAGTTACACCACATATGATGTTTACATTCGTGGCAGAGAAGTTAAAGATGCAAATGTTACTGCCAAAACACTTTCCGAAATTTTGGAACTTAACTTTGAAAAAACTTTGGAAAAAGTTTCCAGAAAAAATGTTTCAGAAGTGCTTTTAAAACTGCAAGTGGAAGCGGACATTGCCGAAAAGATTTATGACGCCAAACTTGATGGTGTCTATATGACAGAAAATGTTGGGCGTTATTACATTTACGGAAACTTGCTTACACAACTTCTTGGATTTTCTTCCGTAGACAATGTTGGGCAAGCGGGATTGGAAGCATATTTAAATGACCTTCTTACTGGAAAAGACGGATACAGTTATGTTCAAAGTGACTTGCAAGGCAAAGAGATTGGAGGAACAATTCGTTATTATGTAAACGGTGTTGCTGGGGATGATGTCACAGTTACGGCAAACAGCAAAATTCAAATTCTGTTGGAACGCGTCTTGCTTCAAGCATACACAGAACAACAAGCCAAAGGCGTTACAGGAATTGTCATGAACGCCAAGACCAGCCAAGTTTTGGCAATTTCATCCAAGCCAAGTTTTGATTTAAATGAAGTGCCAAGAGATGACCTTTCAGTTTTGTTTGAACAGTCTAAGATGAAAGCCGTTACTGACACTTACGAACCGGGCTCAACTTTCAAAATTTTGACAATTGCCATGGCATTGGAAGCGGGAGTTACAAACCTTTCTGACACTTTTTATTGTCCTGGCTATCGCATAATTGATGGCCAACGCATCAAGTGCTGGAAAAGCATTGGGCATGGAAACCAAACTCTTACAGAAGCCTTTGCAAATTCCTGCAACTGCTGTTTTATGGATTTGGCTTTAAGGCTTGGTGTGGACAGATTTTATGATTATCTAAACAAGTTTGGACTTGGGCAGAAAACCAAGATTACAATTAAAGGCGAAAGCGGTGGAATTGTTATGCCTAAAGCAAATGTCAAAACTGTTGACCTTGCCAGAATGGGTTTTGGTCATGCTGTTGCGGTTACACCAATTCAACTTTTGTCAATTGTTGCTGGAATAACTAATGGTGGTGTTTGGAAAACTCCAACAGTCATTCAAGAAGCAAAAGATGTCAGCGGAAAAGTGACTTACAAACCAGAAACCACCGAAAGAAGAATTATCTCACAACAAACCAGCCAACTTGTAAATGGGCTGTTGCAACATGCAGAAAACAAAACAGCAGACTTTTCATTTGTGGAAGGTTATAATGTCGGTGGAAAGACAGGAACAGCGCAAAAATACAGCGAAACAGGTGCAATTGCAACTGGAAAATACATCTCCAGTTTCATTGGCACTTATCCAGCCGATAATCCAGATTATTTGTTTATGGTTTTGGTTGACGAGCCAAGTGCAGGTGCATATTATGGATCACTTGTTGCAGCACCATATGGAAAAGAGTTTTTCAGTCAGTTGTTTGAACTTTATGACATTCCAAAGGATGACACTTCTGTGGTTTTGGAAGAAGTCATTATGCCACAGATAACTGGAATGAGTTTGGCAAACGCGGTGGCAGAACTTAAAAAGTGCGGTCTGGAATATGAAATTGATGGAGTAGGCGGTGTTGTGCAAAAACAACTTCCACCAGCAGGAACAATTTTGCATAAAGGTGACACAGTTTTAATTGTGACATAAATTTTGCAACTACGCTTATTTATTTGCTTTGATTTGGCAAAAATTTTATAATAATGATATGGAAATTATAACTTTTGTAATAATCGCTTTGGTTGTTGTGTTTGCACTTATGTTGTGCTTTTGCTTGGCAGTGGCAAGTTTTTCTTTTGACAACTATTACGAGAAACTTAAAGAAATAGACCAAAAGAGAAACAGCCTTGGTGTTTCGACTTTGGAATATGTGACAGAGTTAAACAAAAATCATTTTGATGGTAAGTTGCAGATTGCAAGGTGTGCAGAGTTTTATGATAATTACAGCCATGGAAGAGTCGCTTTAAGTGACAAAACAATGGCATCCAACAGTTTGGCATCACTTGCCATAGTTTCACATGAACTCGGTCATGCCAAACAAGACTTAACAAGTGACAAACTTACTAAACATTGGCGACTTATAAAAATTGGCAGAATTTGTGGATATTTCTTTATGCCAATTATGCTTGCAGGTGTTATTGTGTCTGTTTTGAATTTGTTGAGTGTTTTGCAAGGTTTGGTTTTTCTGATCCTTGGAATTGCTTTAATGGCAGTTGCATTTTTAATTTTTTTGTTTGCTTGCGTTTTGAAACATAAAGAAATTAAAATTGAAAAAGAAGCATCCAATTTTGCCATTGAATATTTAAATGATTTTTTGATGCCACCAGAAGTTGAAGTATGTAAAGATTTTTTAAAATCAGCAGAATTAACATATTGGGCAAGTCTATTTAGAACAATGTTCAGTTGGACACTTCTTACAAGAAAATGTCCAATGTTCAGGTAAAAAGCAATTTTTTAAAATAGTCATTAAAAAAATTTTTTAAACATATAATAAAATTAGAAAAATTGTTGACATTTTCTGTTTTAGCAATTAAAATAAAAATGTAATAACAATTACTAAAATTTTTAAAAGGAGAGAAAGAAATGGCAAAAAAATCTGATTACTTTGGCTTGAGTTATATTGTAAGTGTAATTCTTGCAATCATTCCATTTACATCTTGGATTTGCGGAATTCTTACAAGACTTCAAGACGGAAAGATTGTTGCTGCTATCATAAGAATTTTCTTTGGTTTCAACATCATTTGGATTTGTGACCTTATTCTCATGATTCTTCAAAAGCACATTTTGAGACTTCTTAACGTTTAAGAAAAAAACGACTCCAGTTTGGAGTTGTTTTTTTGTTTTAATTTTTTGCTTATATAAATTTAAATAGGAATCATCATCAAAACTAAAGGTATTGCAAAGTAATATGTCGCCATTAAAACTGCAACCACTGTGAAACTGTAAAGAATTATGTTTAACAGTTTCTTAGGCACTTTATTGAAGAAATAAGCAATAAGGACAAACATCAAGCCAAGCACTAAACCAATTGCAAGACAGATAAGTGAAATCTTTACAACTGGATAAGTAAACTGAATGGTTGCATTTCCTGATGTTGTGTCTTGCACATTGAAAGTGGCAAATCCAACAAAACTTTCCGCTTCCAATTTTTTGTCATTGAGTTTGTATTCATATCCATAAATTTTTGGATGATTGACAACCAGATATTTACCAGTTGGGCTTTCATAATGAACAGTTATGCTGTCAGATGTATAACTTACTTTTGGCAAATTTAAAGACATCTTTTCAAACAATGAAACAAGTTTATCATAGTTAAGCGAATAAAGATATAATTCGCTGAAAGTTGTGTTTGCATTAATGTCAAACGAATAAGAAATTTCAGAATTTGCAACACTGTTGAAACCCAACATGGTTGAACCGCTTGTTTGGACTGTTTGACTGCCAAAAAGCACATCGTTTCCGAAATAAGTGGAGTTTAAATAGACAACAGAACTAAAGTTTGGTGCGTTAAATGTGCAGGTCATTTTTGTGTCGTCTTCAAACTTAAAACCATCATCAGTTTTTTTTGAAGGATTGGAATAATTGAAAGTTACATCGATTTTTTCAAACAAGTTTTCTGCATCGTTGGAAAGGGATTTATATATTTTGTTTAAACAAGTTAAAAAATCGTCCTTGTCATCAAGTTGTGGAAGATTGTCTGTAAAGAAAGCATGACCAATATAGAGATTATTTTCATATAAACATGCTTTTCCATTTTCAGTTACTTTTGTCAGCCATGGCAATGACATTTCGGTGTCTGAGATTTCATATTTAATGCCAGCAAGCATGTCAGAAAACAAATTTCCATTCATGGTTGAAATGTTGTGAAAATTATTTGCGTAACCAAGTGTTGAATATGTTTCAATAGTGTTTTTGTCAATCATAGAACAAAAACCAGAAATAGACGAATAACCTGAAGTAATTTGGTTCATGTTTAAACGAGATTTAACATTAGCATAAGGGTCATCTTCATTTATGATTGAAGCAAAAGAAGAATAACTTATTTCAGTGCCAATTTCAATTGTGCAACCAGACAGAAAAGTTACAGTTTGTGTGAAAGCCAAAATTCCCACAATCACAGCATAGAAAATTTTGGAAGTCTTTAGACTTATCTTTTTAAATCGTTTCAAAAGATATATCATTAAAATTGTAACGGCAAAAAGAATGACAGGAACAAATATGTTTATCACAAGATGGAAGTTAAATGCCAAATTTGCTGTGTAATGGTTTATGAATAAACAAATAATCAGTCCGACCGTCAATGTTAAAACACAAAGAAGAATAAGTGGAAGAAAGAAAATTTTACTGTCTTTTTCACTGCCTTGTGGCGAAGCATAAGAATTAAGAAATTTAAGCCCCATAAAAGTGAAAACAAAGTTAAACAAAGCACCAAGTCGCAATGGATAGCCAGCATATGCCGAAAAGTTTATTGCCACATTTATGTTGTTTAAAAGTGCAGGGATGATGCAAATCATAAACAAATAGAAATAAAATTTGTCAGTTTTCGTTTTAAGTTTGCTTTTAAACAAAAACATTACACTTAAAGAAATCGGAACAATACTTGTTAAGAAAAGTCCAAGACAATCCCAGAAATATTTTGTAGGTTCAGCATTAGAAATAGAACTTAATAAACCGCCTGTTCTTGTGGAGTGCATCATTTCAACAAGGCTTGGAATGACTACAAACAATGTGCAACAAAGAGAAATTGAAACAGATAAGATTGCTTTTGCGCAAACAACTTTTCGGTTTTCTTTTGGCACAATCATCCAAAGATAAAGGCTAAAAATCACTATACTATATAATATAGTAAAAATTGCAATGGAAAAACTTGTCAGAATCATAAGTGTCAAAACCAAGGTAAACCATCTGATTTTACCAGTTTTTTGAATATAGTCAAATGCCACAAATCCGAGTGGAATATAAATCATTAAATCAAGCCAGACACACCAAGTCACACTCATGAAACCATAACAACCGAAAGTATAGAGAAGTGCAAACAAAATTTGTGTAGTTGGTTTAAGGTTTTTGAAATATCTTCTTATAAAAAATAAGGCCGTAAGTGAAATTGCAAGAAATTTTAAAAAGATGTAAAGTGGAAACAAAAATCTTATGTTGGAGATTCCACCTAAAAGCAAGATGATTGTGAAAGGGGAAAAGCAAGCATAAAATAAAGAAGCAAAACTTGACCAACCATTTGCAAGGTCAAATGTGAAAAACAGATTACCACGACCACCAGCGTGAAAAATGGAAGCGGTGGTGTCTAAAACTTGATAATAAAAATCATAACAACCAAAACTGTTGTTTCCAAATGGGAAAACACCGCCAATAATATACACTGTCAGCATTAAAGCAAAAACAATTGCTGACAGTATGAAATATTCTTTGTTATCTTTCAAAAATTTCTTAACCATAATTTAATTATATAGGGGGGGGAGTTTTGTCAAATAAATTTAAAGTTAATCAGAATTTTATTCTTTCATTTATATAAGAAACAATTTCGTTTGTTTTTAATCTGATTTGTTGCATTGAATCACGTTCACGAATGGTCACAGTGTCATCTTCAAGTGTGTCAAAATCAATTGTAACACAGAAAGGTGTTCCAATTTCATCTTGACGGCGATAGCGTTTTCCAATAGAGCCTGCTTCATCATAGTCACACATAAATTCTTTTGAAAGTGTTTTCAAAATACCTTTTGCTTTTTCGCTTAAATTTTTCTGTAATGGCAAAACTGCCACTTTATAAGGAGAAAGTGCTGGGTGCAAGTGCATTACAACTCTTGTTTCGCCATTTTCTAAAGTTTCTTCATCATAGGCTTCGCACAAAACCGCCAAAACAAGTCTGTCGCAACCAATGGAATATTCAATAACATTTGGCACAAATTTTTCGTTTGTAACAGGGTCGACATATTGCATCGATTTTCCGCTGAATTCTTGATGACGAGAAAGGTCGTGTGTGGAACGATGATGTATGCCGTTAAGTTCGCTCCAACCCATAGGGAAAAGATAGAAGATGTCACAAGCGGCTTTTGCATAGAAAGCCAACTTGTCATGGTCGTGAAATTTAAGATGGTCATCTTTAAAATTTAAGTCAAGCAAAAATTGGTGTGCTTGTTTTTTGTAATCTTCATAAACATCAAAAGAAGTGGCTTCTTTGCAGAAGTTTTGAAGTTCCATTTGTTCAAATTCAATTGTGCGGAAAATGAAATTGCCAGGTGTAATTTCATTTCTAAATGACTTTCCAATCTGAGCGATGGCAAAAGGCACTTTTGCACGGGCTGAACGCTGGATGTTTAAAAAGTTTACATATTCGCCTTGACAAGTTTCAGGGCGAAGATAAACTGTGTCTTTTTCGCCGTCAACAGTTCCACGAGAAGTTTCAAACATAAGTTTGAATTGTCTGATTGGTGTCCAGTTGAAATTGCCACAATGTGGGCATTTAATTTTGTTTTCAGCAATGTAAGTTTCCATTTCTTCATTTGTCATGGCTTCTGCACTTACCTTGCCGTGTGAATGGTCTTCAATCAAGTTGTCTGCTCTGAAGCGTTGTTTACAAGATTTGCAATCCATTTTAGGGTCTGAAAATCCTTGTGCGTGTCCACTTGCTTCCCAAACGCGTGGATTCATCAAAATTGCTGCATCCACACCATAAGTGTTTGGACTTTCTTGCACAAAGCGTTTCCACCATGCTTTTTTAATGTTGTTTTTAAGTTCGACACCAACAGGACCGTAATCCCAAGTGTTGGCAAAACCGCCATAGATTTCACTTCCAGAAAAAACGAAACCGCGGTTTTTACAAAGTGCGACAATTTTGTCTAAGTTTTTAAGTTCCATAAGTTTATTCTCCTTTTTTCTTGCAGGATAACAAAAAAGCCCCTGCGCTATTAAACACAGGGGCGATTTAAAAAGTCGCTGTTCCACCCTATTTCACAAGATAAATCTTGCCTCATTTAATTGTCTTTACGCCGACACGCGTTTGCTCAGGAGTCGCCAATTCCGTCATTGCATAAAAAGAGTTTATGATATTTTTAACAAAATGTCAAATTATTTCATAAAAAAACATTATGCGAAAAAATTATTTTTATTTTAGGCTTGCATTTTAACTTTGGTTTGTGTATAATGAATCCGCTGTCTAAAATTAAGGAGAAGAAATGAAACTAGAATTAAATGGATATAAAATTATATTTGACAAGGAAACAAAAGATCTTTTAAAGATTCTTGAGAACAGTGATAACCCAAGTTTACAGATGTTTGGCACCAATGTTTTAGGTTTTGTTCCAGAATTTATGAAAATAACAACAAATAACGGAACTTCATTTTCAAATAAAAAAATAAGAATAGACTCAGTTGAAACCGAAGAAATTTTGAAAAACAACCAAGATATTTCAAATTTAGATTTGACATTTTTTGAATTTCAAAATACTTTAAATTTCAATGAAGTAAAGGGGAAACTGGAAATAAGTGCTACTTTAAGGGGAGTAACAAAATTTGAAAGAGAAGGGAAAGAGTTTATTCAAAAAGATACAGAAATAATTTCATGCACAAAATTTTTATATGACAAAAATGAACAAAGTGGAATGTTAATAGAAAATTTCAATCAAGAATATGAGAGAAAGCATCCATTTATCATCAAAAATGAAGAAGTATTTGATTGTGAATATTTGAATAAAACTGATGATAAAAATAAAACTCCAAAAAATGTTAAAAATAAAGATAATTAATTTATTAAAATAAAATTAATTAAATAATTAATAATTTTTTAGTACATTAAGTTTTTCTTTCCATTCTTCTGCTAAAATGACTTTGTTATCTATAGAATTATATGCAGCACCTTTTGCAACTAACAAATGGGCATCACTTGGCACTATTACTTGCTCTTTAGGTAAATTTAAGGTCTCTATGAAACGTCTTCTAAGCTCTGGAAGATAGTTTAGTGGTCCTCCTAAAAATGCTACATTTCCTCTTATAGGTCTTCC
>CATLAM010000014.1 GCA_949878485.1 uncultured Eubacteriales bacterium | reverse complement strand
CAGGATTTGAACCCGAGACCTTCGTTCCGAAGACGAATGTGATATCCATTTCACTACGGGAGCATATTAAATTTTCGGAATTTTTGAAAAGGGAGCTCTCAAACCCCCGCACAGTCTCTCCGAAGACTCGTGTGCTATCCATTACACTATGAGAGCATTTTTAGGCATAAATTTATGCCTTAAATTTTATATTTCTCTAATTACTCTTGCAGGGTTCCCATAAGCAAGACTGTGTTCTGGGATGTCTTTTGTAACTACACTTCCTGCACCAATTACGCTACATTTTCCTATATGGACACCTGGCAAAATTGTAACATCCCCACCGATCCAACAATGGTCATCTATATAAACTTCATTTGTATAACAAACTTTTGCTTCCCTTTCTTTTGCGTCCAATGGATGATAAACTGTGTAAATAGAACAATTTGGTGCAATTCTTACATCATCTCCTATAAAAATATCTGTCATATCAAGCAAAGTTGCACCATAGTTTATAAAAGAATTTTTGCCAATATGAATCTTATTCCCCCTATCACAATAAAAAGGAGCAAGAATTCTGCTGCCAACTTCAATATCCCCCAAAAATTCTTTTAATTCACGAAAATGTCCTTCTACATCTGCAGGATCCATAGCATTATATTTCAAAGTAAATTGTCTTGCTTTAATATTTTCTTTTCTTAATTCTTCATTTGAGCCATTATAAGTATTAATCATATTTTCTCCTTAAAAAAATTATAACATAAATCAAAATTTTATAACAACAAAATAAAATAAAACAACAATCAAAATCTTTAATTTTTTAATTTTATTATAATAAAACTGAAAAAATTTTCGTCTTTACTTGCTTTTTTTTATTTTTGTGTTTAAAATAAAAATATAAGGAGTTTTTTATGTCTAAAAAAGTAAAAAAAGGTAAAATTGTCATTTTTGCTTTGTTTTTAATTTTTGGGGTTGGTGCTGGTGTCGGAATCTCTTATGCCATGGACAGCGGTTTCAACACAACCAACATTTTGCAATATGGCGGAATTGGCTTGGCTGTCGGTTTTGCTTTATGGCTGTTTTATTTGTTTATGACAAAACCAAGCAAAGATTTAAATAAGTCACAGGGTAAAACTTCAAGTGGCGATGTAATGGATTTGAACTATGACGCAAAATGGCTTAAGCCAGAAGAAATTAAAGATCAATCTAAGTTAATTGCAACAACATGGTCTGCTTTACCATCTTTAAAGAAAACAGGAATTGTGTTTAGAAACACAATTGAAAGCGGAAAATATCAAATTGCCATGAAAGACGAATATCACTGTCTTATCATCGGAACAACGGCATCTGGTAAATCAACTTTATGTTTAATTCCTTCAATCAGAATTTACGCTCACTCTGGAGAAAAACCTTGCATGGTAATTTCCGACCCTAAAGGCGAACTTTACACAAAGACCAGCAAAATTTTGGAAGACGAAGGCTACAGAGTCATCACACTTGACCTTAGAGATCCATTTTCTTCCACAAGATGGAATCCAATGGAACACGCATATGAAACATATCACAAAGGGAAAAATTGCAGACACAACATTAAAAAATTTCCTGGCAATATAAAACCAAAAAACGCTGGCTATGAAGAAATTCCAAATGAAAAATATGGCGAATTTTGGTTTGGTTTTGAAGGGGTGGCTTATCCAGATGAAGACAGTTTAAGAGTTGCCGTTGCAAGTGCCGAACAAGTTTATTGCGACCTTGCACAAAACGAACTTAAAGAAATTGTCAACACCATTGCTCCAAAATCTAAAGCACAAGACCCAACTTGGGAAGAAGGCGCTCAAGATTTCCTTTATGGTGTTGCACTTGCAATGCTTGAAGACAGCATGAATCCAGAACTTGGCATGACAAAAGAAAAATTCAATTTCTATAACCTTTACAAAATTGCCACATTCAGAGATCCAGACGCAGAAGCACCTTTTGACACAATCAGAAAATATTTACTTCAAGGAAGAGATGAAGCGACATCCAATGTTCCAAACTTGACAAGTGCAGTAATCAACAACTCTCCAAACACAACAAAATCTTATTTGGGTGTTTTAAACGGAAAAATCTCTTTCATGAACGACATTGGAATATCTTACCTTACTTCTCAAAGTGACATAAGTTTTGACGATTTCACAAGCAAACCAACCGCGTTTTATTTGATTATTCCTGATGACAGAGAAGAAAGACACAACTTGGCAATTCTTTGCTTGTCACAACTTTATAAACGTTTGGTTGATAAGGCAAACTCTTGTGAAGGGCAAAAACTTCCAAACCATGTTTACTTTATTTTGGAAGAATTCGGTAATTTGCCACCTATTCCAAAATTTGACAGCATGATCACCGTTTCCCGTGGCAGAAACATTCTTTACGAATTGGCAGTTCAGTCCTACACTCAGTTGGAAACTAAATATGGTCAAGAAGCAGCCAAAACAATCATTGGAAACTGCAACGCTCAAATCTTTATCGGAACAGACGACCAACCAACTCGTGACAGTTTCTCTAAGATGTGCGGTGAAGTTCAGTTGCTTCACGAAGAAACATCTGTTTCTAAAAATGACAAAAACATTTCAGAACGAAACACAACAACCAACACTCAAAGAACAACTCGCGCCCTTATTTCCCCTTACGAACTTGGTCAGTTGGAAGTTGGAACAGTCATTGTTAAACTTTTCAGGTATAACCCAATGCGTTTAAAACTTACACCTTATTATCAAACACCTTTCTTCTATACAAAAGACGCACAAAAGTCAGTTGGAATTATGAAGAGTCTTGACACAGCAAAAGTTTATTATGACATCAAGATGAGAAACAGCAAAGTTTTGAAACCAAGAAATCCTTTTGAATAAAATAAATTTAAAAAGCACAATTAAATGTGCTTTTTTGTTGTCAAAATTTAAAATTTAAACATAATAACAAATATGAAAAAAGAGTATAATGACGAAATGATGCCCGAAGATTTTGAAACTATTGCAAAAGCATATTCAAAGTCATTGAAAAATAAAGGTTTTGTGTTTATTCGTTTGGAAGAAGAGGAGTTTAGGCTTCTTATTGGAGAAGTGCTTGTAATAATTGCAAAAATGCAAGCGTGTCTTAAAAAACTTGACCATGCTTTAGATTCTGGACTTTTAAAAGACAGATTAAGCACTGCACAAAAACTCATTTGCGAAAAATTTGAATATAAAAAACCACACAAAATGAAATGTGTGGAAGATGAAAACACGGCATTTTTAAGTCTTATTTCTTTGGAAAACTTGCTTATTTTAAAAACTATGATGTTGTCCATCAAAAGTGGCGAACTGGAACTTTGCCATCAAATTATCACAGCAGTGTCATCTGTTTTTGCCGAAAGTTTTGTCACTGAAGGATTTACCGTCATAGATTAAGAAATCAAATATTCCAAAACAGGCTTTATGCAGTTGTCAAGAGCCGTCGTGAAAACACGCTCTTTTTGTGGAGAATATTCAATTCTTTCTTTCTTAATTTCAATAAGTTTTTTTGGATTAAGTTTCAACTCATCCACAACACCTTCACAAAGCAAATTTGTAATGACATAAATTGCGTTGTCTTTCGTGATGTTTCTGTTTTTAAGTGCATAATATAAAATTTCTTCATCGTCTATGATTGATTCCACAACTTTACCTAAGAAAAATTCCAACTTTTCCATTGCAAAGATGTTTCCGTTTGCCCCAGCCAAAATAAGCCATGACATATAATAATTGTAATTTGGACTTAACAAGTTTGGAACACCATGATTGAAAAAATATGCCACACAATCTTGTGCCACACAATCGCCTGTAAGTGCAGTTGCACAAAGTTCTGTGAAAACATCCATAAATCTGCCATCTTCTTCGTGGTCTAAAACTGCCCTTCTGTAAGCAACAAAACCTTTGTAAGCAACTTCTCTGCTTGTAAAATCACTTGCGTCCAACTTAATCTCCTTAATTAAATTATAACCAAAAAACAAAGGTTTTCCAAATAAATTTGTGTTTTTGTCAAATTTTATTTGACAAACTCCCCCCCCCGTTTATAATAGATCTTGAGAAAATTAAAAAAGGAGGTTAAAAATGAAAGGTTTATTCAAATTCTCAAAAACACCACTTGCAATTATTTCCAGCGTTTTATTTGTGGCATTCATGGTGGTTCTTATGGTGGTTTGCTTAATTCCACACGGCACTACATATCAATATAGTGCAAAATTGGAGTTTGGCGGGCAATCTGCTGAAAGTGTGACTTATTTTACTTTTAAAAATGATAAAGAACTTGAAATTAAATCAGAAACAAAAGTAAATGGCGAAGTTTCAGAAGATTTAAGCATGGATCCAATTGTTGCTTTCTATAAAATAGAAAACGGAAAACTTTTGATTGCTGAAACTGAAGATGCTGAATTTATGGAAGTTGGGACGATTAACTCTTTTGAAATCAAAGGAATTAATCCTTCAACAAACGAAGCCATGGCTATGAAATGCAACACTTCTTATGTTTTAAGAGATTTGTCAATTGCTTTCATGGTTATTGGCGGAGTTCTTCTTGCTGGAAGTCTTACTTTGATCATCCTTGACAAAAAAGGAATAATCAAATAAGTTTAAGCCTAACAAAAAAGACTTTACAATTGTAAAGTCTTTTTTTGTTTAAAATATTTCTGAAAACAGACGAAATATTGCTTGCAAAAATCTTGTAAGCGGACGCTTTCTTTTAAAGAACGCTTTGTCTGCGTAAAGACAATGTTTTTCATCTTCTTTGTAATAACCTTTATATTCGCTTGTTAAATCTTTTGAATAAAACAAAACTGTGTCTTCAAAGTTAAGCCCAAACGAACGGTTGTCAAGATTGCAAGTGCCGATGGAAAGTTTGTTGTCATCCACAATGATTGTTTTACTGTGCAAGAAACCGTTGTATAAATAGACTTCAACACCAAGGTCGACAAACTCTTTCAAATAAGAAAGGGTCACCCAATAAACTGTTCTGTGATCAGGTTTTCTTGGCACCATAATTTTGACTTTTACTCCACTTGCAAGAGCAATTCTAAGTGCTGTTGCAAATGCTTCGTCTGGAATGAAATATGGTGTCTGAATGCAAATTTCTTTCTCAGCATTTGTAATCATTTTAATAAAAGTTTCTTTAATGCCTTGAATAGGACTGTCTGGTCCAGAAGTCACCACCTGCAAAGCAATGTTTCCAGCAAGGTCTGGAATTGGAAAATATCCGTTTTCAATGTAATAAAGTGGAGCATATTTTTCTTTTCTTATATATCTCCAATCATTTAAAAAACAATTTTGAAGTGGATATACTCCAAGCCCTTCGATGCGAACATGTGTGTCACGCCAAGGTGAAAGTTTTTTCTTTTTCCCCATGTGGTCATCACGAATGTTAATGCCACCTGTGTAACCAATTTTTCCGTCAATCACGACAATCTTTTTGTGATTTCTGTAATTGAGTTTTAAGTTGATTAAACGAATATGAGCAAATGGTGGGAAAAATTCTGCCACTTCTCCGCCTGCTTTTTTCAAACGACGGAAGAAGCGTCTTGGTGCGTGCAAACTGCCAATGGAGTCATAGATAAATCGCACCTTAACGCCTTCTCTTGCTTTTTTGACAAGCACATTCATTACTCGCTTTCCAACTTCATCGTCTTCAAAGATGTAATATTCCATGTTGATGCTCTGTTTGGCATTTTCAAGGTCGGTAATCAAAGCATCAATTTTGTCTTTGCCCCACAAGAAAATTTTGACTTTATTGTTGAGGCAAAGCACACTGCCATATTTGTAAGCACAAGAAACCAAACTTGCGTCATCTTTAAATTCATTCCAAATTTGGTTGTCAGACATTAAATAATCATTTATTGCTTCGTCATAACCTGATTCATAAAGTTTGTGACGCGTAATCATTCGTCTGACACGAATGGAAAGTCCACTTCCAAAAACCAAATAAAGCACAAATCCAAAATATGGTAATATTGTCAAGATTGTTGTCCAACTGATGACAGTTGACAATTTTTTTCTTTCCAAAAACACCATGGAAATGAACAGTAAGAAATTTAAAGAAATGTAAGCAATAAAAAGCCATAAACCTAACATACTTTCACTCCTTAAATACCTTCAACTGTTTCAGGTGTTTTGAAAGTAACTGTAAGGAAGAAATATTTTCCACCGATTTCAACATAATATTTTGCCACTGTTGGGAAATTGATGATTCTGATGTTAGTTTCTCTTAAATTGCCGTTTTCATCATAGTATTTAACTTCAGATGATGACAATTCTTCTCCTTGAAGTTTTCTTATTTCGTCAATCAACAAATCGTCCAAAGAACTTAAGTAAACAAGTCCTGCACTTTCCATTTCATATTCCAAGTTAACAGCAAGACTGTAAATTGTATATGTCACCCTGATTTTAAGATTGCCCGCAACAACTCCGCCAAACTTATATTGCACCAAATAGTCCACACCTAATGTGTTTTCTTTATGGTCTTCTGGAATAACAAACTCAGGTGTTCTCAAGAAGATTTTGTTTGTCACTTCAAAAATTTCAAACTCGTCACAAGCAATGTTTTTGGAATTTAAAGTTTCTTGAACAAGATCATTAAGTTGTGTTTCAAAACTTTCTGTCGAACTTACTGTCATGTTTATAAGTGTTGTGTTGTCTGCAACCTTAACAAAATCCACATAGAATTTGTAAACTAAATCTTGTTTGCCATCAGCACTTTTGCCAGTGATGATGTATTCGCCCACTTGATTAAAACTTGTTTCAATTCCAGTCAACTTCATGTGCAAATCGTCAATGACTTTATAGATTTTTCTGTTGTTTAAATCTGAAATAAGGTTAAGGTCAAAAGCACTTGTGTTGTTTGTTATCATAACGGTTTTGTCCACAACTTTATTGTATGCAAAGAATGAAATTGAGATGTGTCTTGCAACTTCATCTTTAATAAAGACATATTCTTCAGTAATCATAGTTGAAGCATCTATATTTATAATTGTTGATGTCATTTTTTCAATCTTGCCATTATCTTTCAATTCAAACCATTCGCCACTGCTTAAAATGTCATTTAAGTCATAAGATCCGTTTGAACTTGTTGCATCAACAGCAATTTGATAGATGTCATCTTCTGTCTGTTTGTCATAAACCCAAACTGTTTTATTAATCAAGATATGAGAATAGGTTGAAGAATTTGGAGTTCTGTATGTTGCGCTGAAAGTTACTGTATGTTTACCAGTTTCTGTAAAAACATAATTAGGATTTGAAATATATTCATTGTCCACAGCAACAAGTCTGTATTTCTTGTTATAACCAGCAACTGTATTTTCGCTGGCAATAGAAGCATCAACATTTGAATTTAATCTGATTGAATAAACACCCTGAGAAATGGTTTCAAAATCATTTTCAAGAACAGAAATTCCATTAATTCCTGAACTTGTAAACACTTCTATGTTTGTCCCACCTTCAATAACCATGACAGCAGGATTTGAATCTATGCTGATTGCAATCACTCCGCCATTTTTTAATCCGTCATCGCCTAACGAAACTTCATTTAATACAATTTTTTCATTAAGCATAAATTCATATTCGCCGAGAGAAATCAAGTTTTCATCGTCTTCGAACTGACCATTATGACCAGAAACTTTTAAATAGAGTTTTACAGAGAAACGATAAGCAGCAATTTGAATGTTGGCATCAGTCACAATCAATCCTGTTGCTTTATCTACTGTTCCACCCTTAGTCATTTCAAAAGCAAAATGATAAGGAGATTGTCCTGACAACGCACCCACGTTTAAGTTTCCATTATTGCTGAAACATCTTGTTAAGGAAATTGAATTTGCCCAACTTTCAAATGGAATTGCATAAGAAGTTTGACTTCCAGAAACCACTTTGACATAATCTTGAATAAGTGTTGTTGTTTCTGTTCTTACAGCAGTGTTGAACAATTGATAGATTCTGAAATTTGCTTCTTTTTGATAAGTAAAGGTTTTGCCATCTTCTTCTATTGAGTATAAGAAGTATAATATAGATGTTTTGAAGTTAGAGCCCATGAGTTCTGATTTGTGATTTATGTTTAGATGAATTGCATTGTTTGTGTAAGCCTGAACTCTAAAAGTTCCATTTTGTGTTTTATTGTCTATAGAAATCTCTTGTCCGTTGTATTTATATTTAGGTCTGCCATCACATTCAATTTCTTTAATTGTGATTTCGTCAGAAATTTTCAAGTTTGCAGATAATCCTTTAAGATTTCTTGTGATTCCAACATATTCAGTGATTGTGTAATCATGAGTATTGCTGAATTCCAAAATTTCTGATTTTGCTTCATCATAAGACAACTCAAATTTAACACTTTGGTCTTTTTCAAGCACAACTTCCAATGTGTCATTAATCAAATCTACACCAGTAGCAGAGATGATTTCTGTTCCGTCATCAACTTCATAATATCCAGAAGACAAATTGGCATTGGCAAACAAGTCATTGTCATCTTGTCGTTGAATTCTGACATCCCTTGAAAGAGATGCTTTTTCAGTCCCAAATCTTACATTAATGTTCATGGTTACATCAACAAAGTTGCTTGTGCCATAGTAAATTCCGTCCAATTTTGGAATAATCATGTAATTACCATCAATTGAAACTCCGTTTGTTGCCCCAGCATCCTTGTTGAAATCAAAACCTTTCATCGTAGAGTTATAATCAAAGAAACTGTATTTTGAATTTGTCACCAAATTTACAAACTGAGTTGCATCTTCATTTATTATTACTTGTGCAACAGGCTTGTTATTGTTTTTACCCTTTATATAGAATTCGATACCTTGGATTTGATAAGAATTCACTTTAGAAATTCTGTGAGAGTTTGCATCAACACCTTTCAAAAGATTTGAATAAGCATAGGCTTCAACATCTCTTAAGAATACAACATCTGTGTTTGCATCACCAATGGTCGCTTTTTCTTCAACACCAATGACATGTTCTACAGTCTTAAGTTGTTTGCCAGCATAAGTAACTGTGAATCTTTGTGGTGATTCTGATTCTGTTGGGTTTCTTCCTACCTTCAAACTTAAATAGAATTCACAACCATTTAAGTCAGTTTCGTTTAACCTAACTGTTTCATTTTTGCTGTTTTTGTAATCGCCAAGCAGTGAGATTTCTGTACCTGTAAATCCAGTTGACACAGTTTTTGTCAATGTTCCATGAGCAGATGTTGTTGTTTGCAATGTATATCCAGTTATGATGTTTTCAGTAATACCTACTGCATTTCCCCCTGTTTCATAAGTGAACTGATAAGAAGCCATGCCTTCTTCTCTGACTTTGTTAAACAATGCACCAAACACAACCTTGTTTCCTTCAGTAAAAACAGATGTCGAATCTGAAGTGCTTATGATTGGGTTGTTAGAAGCCACAAGTCGGAAATAGAATCTTGCTTTATATCCGAAACCATTTTCCATAGTTATAATGTAGTTTCTTTCACCAAGGTCTATTTCTTTGTTTATTTTAATTGCTGTTTGACCATCCCAGTCAAGAATATTTCCTTCTCCCATGTCTTCCGTGTTGTAGTTTGTTTCAATATCTTTTCTGTAAGCAAATTTGAATGAATTGGATGTTGAAACATTTGATCCATACATTTTTGCACTTAAAATGTCTGTCAACACAATTCTCTTTTCTTCTGGTAACAAGTTGTCGCAAACAATTTCATAGACGCCATTGTTATAGTTTACGCGTTGATTCTCTACTTGCATAACATTTGTTTCAGAAGGGTCTGAGGTTGGAGAAATTTTCATATCAACTTTTGAATTTGGAACAACTTTAAACAAGATGTCAAAAACTTTAGAAAGATATTCTTCACCAATTTTTGCTGAATAAGCCAATCTCATAAGCACGAAATTGCCGTCGTTGTTTGCACCATTTGCGATAACTGTGTAATCGACATTTCTGTTGCTTAACATGGTTGGTTGATAATCCATAAAGTTATAGCGTTGGTCACCACCAGCGAAACCATCTTCACCCAAACCTACATTTCTTGGAGATATACCATTCTTGTAAATGATTTCATAATCTCCTTCTTTAATTGCTTTGCTTTGTAATTTGTTATGTAAGTTTAAAGCGATTTCATTGTTTAATATAGACATGTCTAATTTTCCTTCATCGCCAGTTCCTTCACTTGGAACAAGTCCGTAAATCCAAAGTCCAAGAGAAGCATCAGAATTTTGCATATCTTGAGAACTGTAATATTGTCCAGTCTTTTTGTTTTTAATTCCAAATATGTCTGCAAGACCATTTTGTGATGATGTTCCAAGAAGTGTTTTTCTTGTTCCTGCATTTATTGTTGCATATTCATATTTGTCTATGTCAACAACTGCCCTTTCAACATCAAAAGCAATGTCAAGATAAAGATTATAAACAAAATTTGACAATCTAAATTCAATTCCATTTGTTTTTACTTTTGCTGTAACAGTTTTGACTTTTTCATAATCGCTTGTTGCCAAAGCAAAATCGTCTTTGCTTGTTTCTGTTTCATTTTCGCCGTCTTTGTTAAGCAAAATGAATTCTGCATTTTCATCGAAATTAACTTCCAGACCACCATAGTAAGTCACAGTTATTCTGCTTGTAAGTCTTGGCTGTCCGTCTTCTTCAAAAATTGTTGCTTCATTTGTAAATGCACCATTTGTGTAAACACCAACAATGTCATATCCTGTATAACTTCTTCCAAGGTCATAATTCATAATGCCTTTATTTGCAGAAGAAATTTTAAGTTCTACTGTTTGATATTCATCGGTCACTTCGTTGTGTAATCTTAAATAATATGTTCCAGATGTTGCATTTTCTTTTAATTTAAACTTCAAAATTCTGTCATCTTTAAACAATTCTTTTTCTTGTGAAGCGTAATCATCAAGATAGATTGTTTCTTTGGCATCTTCATAGTTTGTGGCATTTGGTGTCACTGTAATGATGTCTGTTGAAAGAATTTCAACATTGTAAACAACATCAACTGAATTTACTGTAACTGTGAACTGAACATTTCCATTTCCAATTGATGTGTTGACCAAAACAAAGTTTATGTCAATGTCTGCAAAAGAGTTTACGCCACTTACAATTTCAACACCAGAATTTGCATATGTTTTCAATTTTCCGTCTGGAGTTGTTACATTGACTTTTGCGTTTTCAAGGTTTGAAATCGTGATTGAAATGTCATGTGGTCTGGTTGCATCTTCTGCCACGCCCAAATCTTGAATACCGATTCTGCTTTCTTTTCCAAAAGGAGCAATGTTTGCAAAATAGTCTTCAAATTTAATGGATTCAAACTGTTTTGTTGTTTCATTTAAGTTTGTTCCAACATATTCCACATTAAGTTTTGCTTCGCTGTTTGGAACAGGATAGTTTGCTGTCAGTTTGACATTCATAAGCACTTTATAAGCATAGGTTGCGTCAAATGTAAACAATGGTTTGTCAAAGTTTGGAATCACTGTTCCGTCTTCTTCAACTGTGACAGAACTTGCAAAGAAATAGTAAATTTTAAGCGCTTCTGTCATATCCTTGTCTGCTTCAACATTTTCATTTGTGATTGATTTGGTTGTAACAATTTCTGTTGGGCTTAAAGAATATGCTTCATATTCTGTTTGTTTTTCAAAATATTTTTTAAACTCTTCACTTTCAAGGTCAATTTCAAAAGTGTCGCCAGAATATTGGTCAGCACCAGAAATTGTTGGTTTATTTAAAGTGAAACTTTGTTTAACAACAAGGTCAAATTCATTAACATAGACATTTTCGCCTTCTGTAACTTGAACGACCAATTTGAATGTGGTGTTTTGTTGAAGTTCGGCAAAACTGATTAAGTTGCCATTCAACAAAATTTTATCTTTGTTTGTTTCATTTTCTGAAATCAAAATTGTGTAGGAAACTTCATCACCAAGCACATTATTGCCATTTACATCAGTGATTGATTTCACAATTTCAGAGAAGTTGTATTCTTCACCACCAATCAATTCATCGCTTGTGATTGTAATGACATATCTGCAAGTAACAAGCAAGTTGATGCGGAACATTACACATTTGTCACTGTAGAAACCGATTTCAAACTTGCTGTCGTGAGAAATTGTTTCATTTGGAGTTATGTGTAAAACTTTGGCATTTTCTGTTGTTTCACTGTTTGAAAGATAGAAATAATCATAGAATTTTTCCACTTGTGCTTTTGTAACTTCTGCCAAATAATAAACTTGATTGTCAGTTACATCATTTTTATTTGTAATCATCACTTTGATGAAAACATCTTGTCCGTTTAAAGAATCTTCTGTGTAAGTGATTATATATTTTGCTGTGTCAAATCCAACAGTGTTTTCAAAGGCTTCTAATGTTGAATTTGAAAGATTGTAATATTTTGTTCCTTCTTTAATCACGAAATATTGATGTAAATAATTTTCAATGTCATCGCCAGCAATATATGCATCATATTCTGTAACCAAGTTTTCCACAGAAGTTGAACCATCATAAACCAAGGTTTCAAATTCTGTTTCACTTGTCCCTGCACGAACAGTTGCATTGTAAGTCTTTGTGTTTGCAACATTTTCCAATCTTGAGCCATCTTGTTCCACTCTTTCAGAATAAACTGGAGATTGGTTAAACAGCAAAATATATTCCATTCCGCTTCCAAGCATCAAAACATCGTTGTGATAATATTTTCTTTCAACAACAACTTGGAAAGGAAGTTGAGTTTTTGGAGTAACTTTAATCTCGCTTCCAACAATGCTGAATGACACGAATTCGCCATAGTTTTCCACTCTTTGACCGTTTACAAAAACATCTTTAACTGAATATTTGAATGTCACACCTTCCACATTTGTTGTAAGGTCTGAAAGTCTTTTGCTGTCTGTATATTTACTGTTTGATTCGTCGAGTTTTTCTTCCATGTCAATCACATATTTGCCGTCTTTATAATAAGCGGAATTTTCATTTAAATATTCCCCTTCGCTTGCATATGGATAGTTGACTGTTCCAAGTTCGAAATCAGGAACAACTTTAATGCGATAGAATATGCTTTTGTTTATTGAAGAACCGTCCACTTCAAATTTAAGTTGAAGCACGATATAAACATTGTCGTGTTCATTTGAAATATCTTTCAAAACAAGAGTTTTGTTATCTTTTATTTCAGCAACTTTTTGTCCGTCTATTGTTTTGTTTTCCACAACTGAAAGAGTTAGACTTGCTTTCTTGTTTCCAAGGCTGGCATTTGTGGTTGCATATAAACTGTTGAAGAAGAAGCCCGCTTGCTTATAGTTTGCTTTAATTCCATAAGTGTCATGCAAAATTTCGTAACTGTTGCCTGCAACAATTTCTTGATAGATTCCATTGTCGCTGTTTCCGCTTTCATCAACTTGTGGCAAAAGTTTTTGATAGTCGCCAATAAACCAAGACCAATCTACATTTTCAAATTTTTCATAATAAACAAGTTGTTTTTCAAGTTGAGTTACAATGGCGTTTAATGTAATATTGATTGTAAGAAGTCCGTCAAATGTTTTACTTACACGAATTTCATTTCCACTTTCTGTGACAAATGAAGTGTAAGAGTCAAGCACTTTAATTGTTTTTTGTCCAATTGACAAGTTTGCATTTGAAACTTGTTGAATGCTGAAGTCGTCAAAAACTGTGTAACTTTCCCCACGATAGAACAACAAGTTTGGAGAGTCATTAAATGTCACAACAGTTGGAACAGCACTTGTGCTTCCGTCACTTATTGATGCATTTTTATTGAAGATTTGTCCTGCCATTACATTAACATCACTGTCGCCAAAACCTACATTGAAAACAAGTTTCATGGTGTCTGCGTTGTCAAAAGTTACAACTTGTTTTTCACCGTCTGATGTTATGACTAAGCCATGTATGTTTTGGTTTTGTCCATTTTCCACAATGCTTACATAGAAACTTTGTTCCACTGTTTCGCCAATGTTTAAGTCAAGGCTGTTTTCAACATAACCAAATGCCCCACCGCCAGTTGTTGTCAAGTTGGAAATTGAAATGTAATTTTTGTTGCTTGTAACATCATTTTTTGCTGTGTTGTCAAAACGCAAAACATTGTTGAGTGGTGTTGCTTGCAAGCCTTTTTCTTTATAACCATCTTTTGAAACACTGTCTGTATATTTAAAGAAAGAATAATATTCTGACAATTTTGAAAGTGTCATGGTTGAAAGGTCGATGTGGCTTGCATCTAAATCTTCACTGTTCTTTTGAACAGCAACATAGTTTGGATTGATGTAAATGTTAAGTCGCATCTTGAATGTAAATTCTGTTCTGATTCCGTAATAGATGACAATGTTTGTGACAGATGTAAATGTGTAAACAGGTTTAATGTCAAGATACAATTCGTTTGTGCCTGTATATCTGCCAAGAGAAATGATTGTTTCAGAGTTTGATGTAATCAAGTCAGAAATGTTTGTGGAGTTTGTTCTCCAAGAATACTCATAGTTTCCAGACTTAGAAGCAAGTTGTGCATAATCATCAAGTTTATATTGTTCGTCAGCAAACAAACTGTATAATGCACCATTCTTAACCATGTAATCAGCATTTTGGTTGTAATAAACATCAAATGTTGGAGTGCTTCCATTCACTGCATATTTTATGTCTGACAAAAGTGTCAATTCAATTACGATGTCTTCGGCAAACAGTTTGTGTTTTGCAAGAACTTTGATTGTGGTGTCAACACCAAATGGATTTAAAATCATAATTTTGGAAATGTTGATTCCTGCCCAGTTGTCAATTGAAGTCACATTTGTTGGAGTGTCCGCACTGTCCATGGCCACAAGGCTTATCATTTTCAAAATGTCTTGTTTTGCACTTGTGGTTGCAAAAGAAGTTTCGTCAATTTGATATGTAATTCCATTTTGAATTTGAGTTTCTGTTTCTTGCCCTTGAGTAGACGTGTAAACCTGAATAAGGTCAGCCACATTGATTTCCGAGCCACCAGTGCTTGTTGTGTATTTGGAAACTTTTGCTGTTGCAATGTTTGGAGAATTTTCAAAAGTTGTGTCTAAACCGATTGTTTTGCTTGTGCTTTGTTTTACTGTTGAAACACCTTCACTGCTTATGGCAAATGCAATTTGTTTTGAAAGCCCTTCCACTTCACGATATTGACTTTCTGTGTCATTTATTTTTGTAAGTTTTTCAACAACAATTTTAAGTGTAGTGTTTACCCTTTCTCCCCTTGTGGAAATAAAGCCTGCAATCGTTGACGTTTTTAAAGACAAAATAGGATTTTTGCCCGCTTGTGCAATTTCTTCAAAACGATATCTGTAAATACTTTCAGCAGAACTTGAAACAGCGATATCGCTTCCCTTTTGGTCATATATTGTGAAATTTAACAAATCATTCAATGTTGCCAAAGTTAAAGTGTCATTTGCACCCCATTTGATTGTTGTCTTATCGGTTGTCATAACAACTTCAATTTCGTCTGTGTAACCTTCTGTTTCATAGTTTCCAACCATACTCTTGGCAATTTGTGTGTAAAGAATGAAATGGTCAGTGGTTTCTGTTGCACCTGTGCCTGCATCTTTGTTTCCTGTAATCTTCAAAGATGATGTGTTACCCATGTCATCTGCATAGACAAGATATGGATAGATTGCAATTCCGTTTTGCCATTCTTCACTTGTGCCAACAAGAGATTCGTCAATTTGAAGTTCGCCTTCATATTCCAGTCTTGTGTCATCCCCTGTTTCCACTGGTTTCAAATCTTTAAGTTTCAAGTAGTTTGAAATTTTTGTGCCATTTACATCACGGATTTCTAATCTTAAAGATTCGTCAGAACCATCTCCGAACGCATTTTCAATTTTAACCGCATCCTTAGATTTTGTGCCTGCTGTTGTATCCATGAAAAATCTGAAAGTCAAAACTTTCTTTTGATTTCCGTTATCATCTCTGTTTAATGTTGGAATGTAAACATCATTATTGTCAATGTCAAACACATCGTCAAAAGCAAACTGTGCTGTCATGTCATTGACATTTAATGTGCTGTTTACTGTTATGCTTTTAAGTGTTGTGAATGCCACAAGTTTGAAGCAACTTTGTCCGTTGTCGTTTGTAAACATTTCTGGTCGGCTGTTTATGTCTGTTTTGATTGTTGCAGCAACTAAGTAAGCAGTGCCAGAATAGTTTTTAAGTGCAGTAAGTTTATCTTGTTCAAGTTCGTAAAGCACATAACCATTTGTTCCATCCAAAGACCCAAGGGTAAACGCTTCGCCTTTAAAGTTTTGTGTGTAAAGCACACCATTGTCTTTAGTTAAGAAAATTTCTGAAAGGTCAACAGCAGATGTGTCTGCCACCAAGAAATATTTATATTCACGATAGATGTTATTGCCCAATTTAACTGGACTGTTTTTAAGGTCATATTCGTCTGGAATTGTCAAATTGTTGTTGTAATGAATTGTCATTGTGATTGGAGCAGTGCTTTCCCATTCAAGTGGTCTTTCATCAAGAGGTTTTGTGCCAAACACAAAAGTTTTTTCTTCTGAGTCACTGTAAAGTTTTGTGTAACCTGCATCACTTGAAAAACTGAAGAAGTTTACACTTAAGTTGATTGAAGCATTTTCTTGTGAAGAAGACAAAGCCCAGTTGTAATTTTCTGGCCCATCGCCAAGTTTTGGAAGCACATAGAAACTTGCTCCTGCTTCGTTGTCCACTTCTTTAACTGCTGTGATTCTGCCATCAGCAGAAACTTTCATTATGTCGCCACCGCTGATATTGAAATAAGGATCACTTGGAATTTTAATTCCGACTTTTCCAAAAAGGTTTGCAAGGTCAGAATTGCCATCATCATCAGTGATTGTAAGTCCCAAAGAATGTGTTATGTCATCGCCATGTGCTGTCAAACGGAAAATTGTGTCAACATTTGACTGCAAACTTAAATTGTTGGTAATTGTAACAGACTTGACAGATGCTTTTGTAACATTGACATTAACAGATTTGCTTACACATTCGTTGGCATGGCTGGAAAGATAGTTTGTGAAAAATCTTGTGTTAAGTGCTGTGCCTGTAAGCCCTGCGTTTTCTTGCAAGAATTTAGTTTCAAGAAAAGCATTTATGAAAGAGTAAACTGTAATTGTGTATTCCCCAGTTGATTCGCTCGCTTTGAAAATGCCGTTTTTTAAATCGACAATTTCAATGTCGTTTTCACTGCTTGGCATATAAAACAAAGTTTTGATGTTTTGAGTGTTGTTGTAATTAAACTTGCTGTTTGGTTTGTCAAAAGTTGTGTCCACCCAGAAATTGTTGTTTGCAACAACCGCTTTGTCGCCCCTTACTGAAACAGAAATTCCAGACACTGGGGTGTCAACAGCAACATATGTTCTGATTGTTTCAAGAAGTTTGTTGGAATCTGATTGTGCTCTGATTGTGGTGTTTCCACCCTTAATCCAGCCATCTTCATCACGGATAAGTTCCACTTGGAAACTTTCATTTAATTTAACTTTTTCAGGAATTCTGATGACTTGGTTTGATATGTATCCATTTTCTGTTTTTCCGCCAGTAAGTGACAAGTTGACCACTTTTTCTGTAACATCGGCAGTGTTGGTTGTAATGGTCATTCTGAAATCATCCACCACTTTGAAAGTGTTGGTGTCCGCGTCATAAGTCCCATCACCTGAAAATTCATGTGAAAAACTTATGTCATTCGGTTGAACGACATTTTTGTTAAATCCTCCTGTAAGGTATGTTCCAAGTAATGCCAGCCCACAAACACCAAATAAGGCACAAAAAACAAGTATGAGTGTTTTCCAAAGACTGAGTGCTCCTCTCTTTTTCATAACAAACTCCAAATCATTAATTTGTTAAACAAACAAAGGCTTGATAAACAAACTTATTGTCTGCATAATTTAACATTTTAATTATACAATTTTTTTTTATTTTTACCAAATAAAAAAACAAGTTATTTATAATAATAATTAAATAATATATGTCAGTTTTTTCTCTTGGTTTTAAGTTGACAGAAAGCATTAAATTGGTTATAATAAAGTCATGGATAGAAATTACGAAATTTATAATTATTTAAACTTGATTAATCGTCGTTTGGCAAAGGCTTATAAATATACTGGCGAGCGAATTTTGCCAAACAGTTTTGTGTTTTCCAAAGAAAAAATCATGGAAAGACTTTATCTTAACCAAATGAGAAAAGGTGTTGTTTATCCAAGTTATTGCTATGAAAACCGCAAAGAAATGAAGAAAGTTTTAAAAAATTCCATTAAAAACATAAATAAAATCATTAAAAAGCAACTTTATTTTGATTGGCACTTTTCCAAAGATTTCAAAATTAAGTTAGATTTTTATTTCACACTTAGAAAAGCACTTTGCATACGCTTGCTTCGTGAATTTAACAATTTGGATTTCAATGAATGTTCTGCTTATGCAGAAATCTATGGAATTAACCCAATCTTAACCGAACTTATGGCAGATTTGGGAAACAAAGATGTCGACTTTGAAAAACTTTTTGACGGGCTTGAAAAGAAATATATTGTGGCATATCACGAAAAATTTAAGTTAATCAACGAGAAAAACAACAATCTCATGAAAAAAGCACGCGAAAAAATGTTGACAGATGTAATCGTTAAAGAACTTTCAAAACAAAATCAAATTGAAAAAGAAAAAACAGAAACAATGGTCTTGGCAAATGAAACTGCTGAAAAAACAAAACCAAAAACACAACAAAAAGCAGTTGAAACAAAAAAGATAACCGCCAAAACTGGCACAACAAAAAAGAACGAAAAAACAAAATAAGAAGTCAAGGAGAATTAAATGATTCAGGCATCCAATGTTTCGCTGGCATTTGGCGGAAGAACTTTATATAAAGAAGTAAATTTAAAATTTACAAAAGGAAACTGTTATGGAATTATCGGTGCAAATGGTGCTGGTAAGTCCACATTTTTAAAAATTTTAACAGGAGAAATTGAACCTAACACTGGCGAAATCATCATTACCCCAGGGGAAAGAATGTCAGTGTTGGAACAAAATCAAAACAAATATGATAATGAAACAGTGCTTGACACTGTTCTTTTGGGTCATAAAAGACTTATGGAAATTCAAAAGGAAAAAGATTTGCTTTATGCCAAAGAAGACTTTTCTGATGAAGATGGCATCAGAGCAGGCGAACTTGAAACCGAATTTGCAGAACTTGGCGGTTGGGAAGCCGACAGTGAAGCAAAAGCATTGCTTCAAAATTTAGGCGTCGAAGAAGCAAGTTTCTATGACCTTATGTCCACTTTGGACAGCAAAATCAAAGTTAAAGTGCTTTTAGCACAGGCTTTGTTTGGAAATCCTGACATTTTGATTTTGGATGAACCAACCAACAACCTTGATTTCAAAACCATTCGATGGTTGGAAAACTTTTTGCTTGATTTTGAAAACATAGTTATAATCGTTTCTCACAACAGACACTTTTTAAACAAAGTCTGCACTCACATTTGCGATGTTGACTTTGGCGAAATCAATATGTATCTTGGCAACTATGATTTTTGGTATGAAACCAGCCAACTTCTTGCAAGACAAGCAAAAGACCAAAACAAGAAAGCAGAACAACGCGCAAAGGAATTGAAAGAATTTATTGCCCGATTCTCAGCAAATGCTTCAAAGTCTAAGCAAGCAACCAGCAGAAAGAAAGAATTGGAAAAATTGACAATTGAAGACTTTAAGCCTTCTTCAAGAAAATATCCTTATGTTGACTTTAAATATGAACAAGACATAGGTAAAGAAATCTTGAAAGTGGAAAACCTTTCCAAAAAAGGTATGTTCAAAAACCTTTCATTTACTGTGGAACATGACCAAAAAATTGTTTTCCTTTCATCAAACAGCCTTGTTTTAACCACACTTTTCAACATCTTGACTGGAAAAGAAGAAGCAGACAGTGGTGAAATAAAATTTGGCAAAACAATTAAATATTCTTACCTTCCACAAGACAACCGAGAATATTTTGAAAATTGCCACTTAAGCATTGTGGATTGGCTTAGACAATATTCCAAAGACAAAACCGAAAGTTATGTTCGTGGATGGCTTGGAAGAATGCTTTTCTCTGGAGAAGAAAGTTTGAAAGAAGTGAATGTTCTTTCAGGCGGAGAAAGGGTCAGATGTATGCTTGCAAAAATTATGCTTGAAAGTGGAAACTTCTTAATTTTGGATGAACCAACCAATCACCTTGACCTTGAAAGCATTACATCTTTAAATAAAGGAATGACAAACTTTAAAGGCTCTATGCTTTTTGCCACAGGCGACCAAGAAATAATCGAAACTGTTGCAAACAGAATTATTGACATTGTGGATGAAAATACAATTATTGATAAACAAATGTCTTACGAAGAATATATGGAAAAATTTAAAAATTAATTATTTATTATAAGTTATAAAAATATTTAAGAATTAATTGAATAATTATTTATTATTTAATTCCAATTAAAAAAATAAATTAATATATTTTAAATAAATTAAAATAAATATTTATTAAAATTGCTACACCGCCCTGATTCAGGGACAAAAAAATAAAATAAATAATATTTTTTTGAATATTA
>CATLAM010000013.1 GCA_949878485.1 uncultured Eubacteriales bacterium | reverse complement strand
ATAATAAATTTAAAAACAATATTTTAATTTTGGAAAAATTCAAACTTAGAAAAGAAATTATGAAAATGGCAAGAGATTAATTTACATTATATATTTAGTACGTTTAGACAATTTCACACTCCGCCAAGAGCGGTAATGTTTGAACACGACAAAGTATATTATATTTTTGTAAATGGAGTTGTAGGCATTATCGTATTTAGAAAAACAACCGAAAATATATTGGTTGTTTTTTTTGTTTTTAAATTTGTTTTTTTAACTTAAAACAAGATAAGTAATTTTAAAACATAAACGATTTTAAGGATTAAATGTTACTTTAAGTGGTTATGTCAATTTTGCTTGACAAATTTGATTATTTTTTGTATGTTATTTTTGTTATATCATTTAGTTATGGGAGATCTTTATGGACAATAAGAATAATTCAAAAAAATCTTACTCTAAGAAAAATGTTCAAAGTGTCAAAAAGTCTAATGAAAAAAACAATAAATTTAAAGCCAAATCTGTTGGCAATCTAAGCGAAGCAGAAAAAAAGAAGCGTAACCTTACCATTGCTATAACTTCTGCTTGTCTTGTTGTCGTTGTGTTTTTGGCTATTTTTCTTCCAATTTTTCTTTCAAGACCAAAAGAATCTGTTTTTAAAATTCCTTCTTTAAATTTGCCTATTGAAGAAAAATATGCTTTGCAGAAATATAAATATTCTGAGTTGTCAGACACGGCAGTTACAATCAGAAATGATGTAATGAATGTTACCAAACGAAATCTTTCAAGACCAAAAATCACAGAAGACAGTTATTTGCCAGACGAGTTTTCGCTTGTCTATGACATTTCAGGTGATGTAAAAGAACTAAGAACTGTTTATGGTGAACTTGTAAGTCCAACCAGCACACAGAAAACAGCAACTATAAAATTTACAGATTATCCATCTCCAAGTCATGGTGTTGCAGGATTGGGGGCTTATACTGACGGAACATCAAATGGAACTTCAATTTCAAGCAAAGTTTTTTATAAATATATGCTTATGACACAAGGTCAACATCTTGCAATGGAAGCACAACAAAGGTCAAAAGATGGAACACTTACACAAGAATGGTTAAAGAAGCATAAAGCAGCTGACAGCCAATATGGTGCAGTGTTAGGCGAAAACAATGCTGTGGAAAAGGAAATCACTTTGGACCCAATTTACAGATCTTTTCATACAACTGGATTATATCTTCCTGCTGGTGAAGTGGTAAAAGTTAAGGTGGAAGGACTTGGTGAAGGCGAAAGAATTTCGATTACACTTAACATTCACAATTCACTTGCATGGAGAGGAAGTGTAGATAACGATGTTTATAAATCAATTGTTGGAACTGACCAAGTTAAGATTCAATCAGTGGATGCATTTTTCACAAAGGCAGATATTGTAACCGCCAATGGAAAGTTTGTGGAAGCAAATGTCACTAACCAAAGCCAATGGGGAGAAAAGCAAAACAATCGTATGCCTTGGATTACGGCGGATTTTGTTTTTGACCATGACGGAGAATATAACATTGGAACTCCTTTTGGTGGGGTTATGCATATTGACCCTAAAAACTGTTATTCTTATGTGAAAACAACAATTACAGGGGCAGTTGAAACTCCACATTATATTTTAGGCAACACCACTCCTGAATATTTTGATAAATATTTAAGAAATGCTCCTGGCGTTATTGCTGTGCTTGACACAGAAAATGGTCAGTTGGTAAGTCCTACTGGACAAATGAATACAACAACTTATATGCGTGGCGTAAAGACGGAAGAAATAGATAAACTTGCTATGTTGTGGCACTCTTTCTATGCAGTAAATGAATCTTTTACAGGTGGAACTTATAACAGAAACAATATAGTTAAATTTGACCAACATGTTCCTGCTGGTGCAGCGGTGGCTCTTGGTGGATATGTATATGCTTGTCCAACCAGTTGGTTTGGTGGAGCAATGGATTATCAAGGTCTGCTTAAAAGAGGAACTTGGGGAACGCTTCACGAAATTGGACACAATCATGGTGGTTCTTATGGAACAATTTGGGGGTTTGGTGCAGGCAGAGAAGGTGAAGTAAGAAACAACGCTTTGACTTTGCTTTCTTATATATTGTTTTGTGACGTTGGAACAACAATTCGAAGTGGTGGATCGGCAGAACATGGTGCATATGCAAACCCATATTCTACCCTTTCTGAAACATTAAGATTTCCTAATCAAACGCATTCAGACTTTGACGATGGAACATATGGTTATTTTCAATGTCTTGGAATGTATGCAAATATAATGCATGCTTTTGGTGCAGAAAAATTTTATGAACTTCTGTATACTTACAAAGCCAACCCTGCATTTATTGAAAAAGGAACAAGTGATAACAGACGAGAAGATTTCAATTATCGTTGTGCAACGGTGTTTGGAATGGATTTCACTAATTATTTCAACAAATTTTATAAAGCCAATTTGAAATTGAATGTATACAGCCAAGAACAAATGGCATTCATGAAAAACTTGCCAAATTATGAGCCAGTTGCAAACTTCTATGCTGGCGGAATTGATGGCATTAAAACAGCAGGCGACTATTTGGTGAATTTTGGCGAAGATATTGTTTTTGATTTAAAAGAAAAGACAATAAGTTCGTTTGACACAGCAAACAAAAAAGGTTTTGAAATCGTTTCTGTAAGCCAACCTTTGCATGGAAAAATTAAAAATCTTGAAGATGGTAAATATTCTTATTCATTCAATCAAGATTACAATGGAAACTCAGATGAAATTAAGTTTAAAGTAAAACTGTTAGATGGAATTGTTCATGAGTTTACTATTTATTTAAGAATTAATTACAATAGTTCAAAATTGACAGTATATGAATCATTTGATGCCATGAAAGGTGGTTTGACCACTGAAAACTGGCAAACAATAATGACAAATTTGCCAAACATGTCATACACAGTTTCCAACAATGCTTATTCATATATTCCTTCTTACAGAACTGCCAAAGGCTGGGAAGTTAGGACATTGGATTTTTATTGGAAAGCCGTGGAAACTGGGAATGTTGAATTTGTGTTTAAGCAAGATGATGGTCTAAGATTCTATTTTGGCAAAGACTTTGAAAACCTTGTTGATTATGGTTATTACAGCACATATTCAAGTGAGTGGACTCCTGAGAATAAAGGTGTTAAAGTTTATGTTGAAAAAGATCAATTCTATGCAATCAGAATTTTGAATGTAAATGCTGGTGGCACAGGAAGTGCGACAATAGGTTATAAATACGAAGGCAAAAATGTTGTTCAAATGCCATCAAGTGAAATTTATCATCCTATGTGTTCAAATGAGAAAGAATATAAAACATTTGTGTTTGAGGCTAAATTCATAGTTTCTAAAAAAGACAACATCAATCTTTCAACATCAGTTACTGACAAAAACTCTTGGAAAATAATTGAAGCGCCTGACAAAGAATATATCCATGGTGGAAGAACAGATGTGATTGAAAGAGTGGAAGTGGAATATAAAAAAGATGAAAATGGTGAGTTCATTAAAGATGAACATGGAAACTATATTGAAATTTTAAAACCATATTACATTGAAGTTGACAAATGGACATATTTGATTGATGGAGATGTGGGAACAATCTTCCACACAGAATATGGAACAAACAGCATTAAATATCCAACTGATGCAGAACCCTACAAATTTGTAGTAGACACTGGAAAAATTCAGCAATTTAATTACTTCACAATAACCACAAGAACAGGAGCTTTAAGTGTTTCTAAAATAACGAAATATGAACTTCAAATTTCATCTGATGGAGTAAACTTTACCACAATTTCTGCTGGCGATGAATTGGCTTACAACAAGAATGTTGCCATGTTGAAGTTTGATTCAGTTACTGGAAGATATTTCAGGCTTTTGGTTAAAGGCTCCACTGGAAACAACAAACAATTTGTTGTTATTGCAGAACTGGATGCGGGCATAGTTTCATCTACACAAAAAATAGTTCCTGCAACAAGTTCAATGTTGTTTACAACAAAAGGTTGGAAAAACACTAATTACATTAGTGATGAAAAAAGTGGCTATATGATGTCAACATCTAAAAATCAAAAACTTGTGTTCAAGTTTAAGGGTGAAGATTTGGCAGTTTATGCAGCCGTAGGGCAAGGCTTTGGTTTGGCAGATGTTTACTTTGATGGTGAGTTTTATGAAACTGTTGACTTTAACAATTCTTCTTATGACCCAAGAAAACTTATGTTAAACTTCGAAAAGTTGGAAGACACAGAACATACACTTGAAATAATTACAAAATCGTCGGAGAAAGTTATGATTAATTTATTTGGAATTCCTTATACAGCATCACTTGTGTGTGCTTCAAACATTTATCTTGAAAAGGCATTAACAATTTCTTTAGTTGTGTTTATATTGTTGTTTGTTATGACTTTTGCATTCGTTATGTGCTTGTTGTTTATTCCTAAGTTTAGAAAATTTATGGGCGACAACAAAGCCATTGCAGCCTTAGACAAATATTTGGAAAAACAAAAAGAAAAGCGTAAAGAAAAAAGAGCAGCAAAGAAGGCAGAAAAGTTAAAAGAAAAGGAAAGTGGAGTTCTGGAAGAAAAGAAAACTAAATCTTCAAGTGTTGTAAAGAAACCAGAAAAGAAAACTGCTTCAAAAACCGAAATAAAGACAACTTTAAAAAATGAAAGTAAGGCTCAACCAAAACAAAAGGTTGAGAAAAAATATGAAACAGTCGCAAAACCTAAAGCGGTTAATGCAAAATCAACTGCAGACACAAACAAAAAAGTTGCCGCAAATAAAATAGCTGATGCATCTAAAAAGAAGCAACAGCCAAAGGCAGTTGCAACTAAAAAAACAACACCATCTAAAAAATAAAAATTAATTTATTGACATTCATTTTTACTTGATTTTTATGTGCGTTTTGCTGTATAACATAAGAAAATAAACTTTATTATTTTAAAGTTTATTTTTTATTGTTGAAAAAATTGTTAAATATTTAATTTATTTACTTTGGATAAATAAGTTAAAATACTGAAGAAGAAAGGAGAAAAGATGAAAAAGTCAACGAAGATGTTGGCTTGCTTAATTATTGTAATCGGAATAATTGTGGCAGTGGGGATAGGAATAGGAACTGGTATTACAGAAGAAATGTTGATTGGGATTGAAATACTAAACTCTATAAAAATAAACAAAGGAAAAACAGAAAAGATTGAATACAACTTGATAAATGAAAAGGTAATAATTGAAGCGACAAGCAGTGACAAAAATGTTTTAGAGATAAATGAGATTCGCGACAATAGCATTGTAATAACAGGGAAAGAAAAAGGAAATGCAACAATCAGCGTGCAGGCTAGATATAAAGGGGAGATGCATGAGAAGTTAATCACTGTAATGATTACAGATGAAAAAGCAGGCGCAGAAATCATTGAGATAGAGAATGGTTACAACATAACAAACAAAGCAGAAAAGATATACATAAACAACAAGAATGAAATAAGTATATTTTCAATAAAAATAAGAAGAAGTGAAATGGCACTTGAAGAAACAGAATTGAAAGTGACATTTGACAAGGACATAGAGCAAGAAATAAAAGGGAATAAAGTAAAGATATTCCCAAAAGAAAACTGCCGAATGGTAATTGAAGTAAGAACGAAAGAGCAGTTTACAATTAAGGAATATGACATTATAGTTGAGAACACTTGCTCAACTTTTTTAATTTAAAAATAAGGGGAAAAACTAGTCTAAATCAAGTTTATCAACATCAAAAAACTTTTTGTAAAGTTTAAGTCTGTAGACTTCAGCCAAAAGGCGAATAAGTTCAGCAATGGTAGGTTTGCCATCAATAGTGTAAAGAAGAAAACCAAATAATTCGTTTAAGCCATCAAAAGAAACACATTCCGAAGTGGTGTTAACAGAATGACGAATAGCCCTTTCAACATCCAAAGTTTTAACTTCAAAATGTTTAGCAATATCTAGATAAAGACCCTTATGTAATTGAAAAAGGAAAAGGTTGTTGTTCAAAACATGTTGAACAGCGAAGCAGAGATAATCAAAACCATCTTGGTCAGATTTAAAGCCGATTTTAAGCATGGTCAACTTGGTGACCAATTCAATTTTTCTAGATTCAGACATATACAAAACTCCTAAAAGAGATTGCTTTCGAAAACTAAAAATATTATACCACAACAGGCACCAAAATACAAATAAAATTACTATATTTTACAAAATTATTTTTTGTAAGTTTCTTTTATAATTTTGTTTTCTAAATACAAAAATTTTTAAATTAATATAGAAAATTTATTTTTTATGTGTTATAATTAAGATAAAGGAGAAAATTATGCAATTTCAATATGTTGGGTTTGGATTGGGACAAAGGATAAAAGATTATACATATAATTTGTTACCTTTAAACCCTGATGTTCATTAGATAAGGAAACCGCCTATTCTTGTAGTAGGTGGAAGTGGAACAGAAAATGAACAAAGGGCTAACGGTAATGCAAAAATTATACAGAGTATGTTGGATAGTGTGGGGTTAGTGCCGATTTATTGTCAGTATTTTATAACGATAAAGCCAGAGAAAGACAAACATTACAATATTATTCTGGAAGATTTACAAGAGAATTATTTTCAACTATGATAAAAGAAAATAATGGTGTGAATCAAATAAGTAAGAGTATGCGAAATTTAACTATTTTTGCCCACAGCATGGGGGGAGACTGTAAACTATATTATAGACGAAATTGAGTCCATGTTGATTGATAAGGGGTTAAAGAAAGAAGAAATTAAAGAAATCTTAATGCAAATTTTTGTTGTTTCTTACGGAACTGAACATGTAACAACAAAAGTTAATAGTCTTAACATTGTTTCACCTTTTGACGAAAAATTTCATAAAGTTGGTGAAGAAAATTGGAAAAGATTTATGACTAATTTTATAAACTTTCATGGGAAAGAAACAGACTTAGGAAAAGAAATTAAAATTTCTGAAAAAGATAGAAATGCTTTGTTGAAAATATGTAATTCCAAATATCCAAAAATCGAATTGAAAAAATTTTATTATTTTAACGATCGTTGTTATGTAATGAAAGAAGATAATAAGCTTTATTTATTAACATCTTTGTTGAACATCAATAAACATGATCATGACATTGTTCAGTTTCGCCATAATCAGGATAACACTCAAAATGAAGTAGCCACAAAAACTGGGCATTTTGTTGGCAAATGTATGGCATGTGCTTTTCAATATTCTGTTAATAACTCTTATTTAAACACACAAACTGAACGGCTTGTTCCTTTTAATTCAAACGAACTCAAAAATAATCTTGAAGAAATTGCATTTTCGTTAAATGATCAACCATTGTATAAAAGTAATGATGGGAATTTAGGCATTGATAAAAATTAATTTTGTTATGCAAACAATTTGCTATTTACATTATCTATTTTTTGTGATATAATAAATCTATAGGGGAAAATATGGCTTTTGATTTTACATTGGGTCGAAGAATAGATAAACCAGAAGAAAACAATTGGGAAGAATTAAGTCTTAATGACTTCAGAGTCTTAAGACCAACAATTTTAGTGCTTGGTGGAAGAGGAACAAACAGCAATAAAGATACATGCGGTTATTTAAAAATCGTTGAAAGTCTTATAGGTGTGTTTAAAGAAGATGTTGATTTGGTTGGAATCTGTTATAATGATGGCACGGCAAATTCAAATTTTGAAGAAAGAAACATTGCAAAAATGGTTTTAAATTTATTTATGCCACTTGTTTTAAATTCTGATGGAAAAAGATTGTCAGTCAATGAAGCGTGCAAAAACATGAGAAAAGTCACAATTTTTGCTCATTGTTATGGGGTTTACATTGCAAATGAAATTACAGAAAGATTTATGGATGAAATGAATTATAAGGGCTTTACTTATGAAGAACAATTGAAAATTTTATCAAATGTTTTTATGATTGGCTATGCGTCATGGACGAAATGTTTAAAATTTAAAAGTGTAAACGTTATTTCTCCATATGACACTTTGTTTGAAAATGGCAAAAAAAATTGGGAAGATGTTTTACTTAAATATAAAAACATTAAAATGAGTCCTGAAGATAAAAAAGAAATGGAAGCGTTTTATAAGAAAAATTTAAAAGATAATGGAATTTGGAATTTGGAAGAGTTTTATAAGAATAAAGAAAGATGTTTTGTTTTAGATCATGATGGATATCATCATCAATCCCTTGATTTAGTTTGTTCAAAAATAAACAAAGGCAATTTGGATCATTATATAAAGGGTGTAATGAGAAGCCCTGATTGGGAGCTACATAATTGGGCTACCGTGACAGGAGATTACATTTCAAGATGTCTTTCTTGTGCTTTATGCAACTCTGTTGCAAATTCAATATTAAATGGCATGACGCAAAAAAAACACATTTCATTAGATTTATTAAACATAAAAGAACAATTGGAAGAAGTTGTAAAACCTTTGAATGAAGGTAAAGCGGATAAACACACTTTCACAATATTAGATACAAAATGATCATCAAGTTTAAAAATAAACCACAACTTTTGTTGTGGTTTTTATTTTATTGGATTTGATTTTGGTTTGTTTTGTGGGCGAGGATATTTGTTTGGAGTGTTTGCAATTTTTTTGATGACTAAAATGTTGCGTTCAAGTTCGCCTTCTTCAATGGCAAATTTTTCAATCTTTTCAAATTTTCCGCCAAGAATGTTTATGGCTTTCTTGGCTTCTTCAAGTTCTTCTTCAAGTTTGGTCGATTTGTAAATCACAGCAATTCCGCCAACTTTGATAAGAGGCAAAAGATATTCCAGCAGAGTGTTAAGTCTTGCAACAGCACGAGCCACAGCCACATCAAATTTTTCACGATTATCCTTGGCAAATTCTTCAGCACGAGCATGAACAGCAAAAGTGTTGTCAAGTTTTAAATGGTCAGTCACTTCTTGCAAAAAGTTTATGCGTTTATTCAAACTGTCAACCATGCATACTTCAAGGTCTGGTCTAACAATTTTTAAAGGTAAAGCAGGAAATCCTGCTCCACTTCCAATATCCACAACAGAAGCATTCTGTTTTAATAATTTATACGGCAAAACACTGTCAAGAAAGTGCTTAATCACAACCTCTTTTTCGTCAGTTATTGCTGTAAGGTTTAAAGACTTATTTGTTTCAATCAGCATAGCAAAATATTCATCAAACTTTTTAAGTTGCAAATCGTTTAATGGAATGTTATATTTTTCAAACACTTTTTTAAGATAGTTCATCTATGCTCCTATTTCTTTTTAATTAAAATTGACAGCACTGCAATGTCAGCAGGGGATACACCTGAAATTCTGGATGCTTGTCCAATATTTAGTGGACGAATTTTGTTGAGTTTTTCCACTGCTTCATCGCGAAGTCCCTTGGTTTTGGTGTAATCAAAGTTTTCTGGAATTATTGTTTTTTCATTAGAAAGCATTTTTTCAACATCTTCTTGTTGTTGTTTAAGATAGCCTTCATATTTGATTTCAGTGTTAACAAAATCCAAATAAGGTTTGTCACTTTCATCAAACAAATCAAATTCTTTGTCAAGTTTAAAGATGTCAATGTTGTTACGTTTTAGAAGTTCACGAAACTTGACATTTTCTTTTGGCAAGTTTTCGCCGTTTTCTTCGCAAAAATTAATTAATTTTTGGTCAATCTTGGCCAACTTTTGCAACTTTTGGTCTATTTCTTGCATTTTTTTCTTTTTCTCTTGCAGTCTTGCATATCTTTCATCACTTACAAGTCCAACTTTCCTGCCAATTTCAGTAAGACGCAAGTCAGCGTTATCTTGACGCAAAAGTAGTCTATATTCAGCACGGCTTGTCATCATGCGGTAAGGTTCATTTGTTCCTTTTGTCACAATGTCGTCAATCAGCACGCCAATATAACCATCACTGCGTTTAAGCACAAGTTGTTCTTTGCCTTGGTTGTAAAGACTGGCATTGATGCCTGCAATAATGCCTTGTGCTGCCGCTTCTTCATAGCCACTTGTGCCGTTGATTTGTCCAGCAAAAAAAAGTCCTTTAATTGTTTTAAGTTCCAATGTTGGGCAAAGTTCAGTTGGGTCAATGCAGTCATATTCAATGGCATAAGCATCTCGCATGATTTCAGCATGACCAAGTCCAACGCAACTTCTGACCATGTCAAGTTGAAGTTCGGAAGGCATGGATGTTGAAAAACCTTGCAAATACATTTCTTGTGTGTCAAGTGCTTCTGGCTCTAAGAAAAGTTGATGTCTTTCTTTGTCAGCAAAGCGAACAATCTTAGTTTCAATGGACGGGCAATATCGTGGGCCTACACCTTTGATTTCTCCTGAAATTGCAGGGGCTTTGTCTAGGTTGTTTTTAATGATTTCATGTGTAAGTGGTGTGGTGTAAGTCAGATAGCAAACGGTTTTGTTTTCTGGTTGTTTGTCCGACATGTAAGAAAAAGGTCGGACATCTTCATCGCCGAGTTGAATTTGCATTTGGTCATAGTCAACACTTCTGGCATGAAGCCTGACAGGAGTTCCTGTTTTGAAACGCAAAAGTTTTAAGCCAAGTTTTTTCAAACTTTCTGAAAGGTTCGAAGAATTTTTAAATCCATTAGGGCCAACACTTTCGCGAGATTTTCCAATAATGATTTCACTTTTAAGATAGACGCCAGTTGCAAGCACAATGCTTTTGGCAACATATTTAAGTCCAAGATGAGTTGTTACAATTTTGTCTTCGCCATCAATTCCAATGCTGTCGGCTTCGCCTTGACGAACAAAAAGATTTGGCTGTTTTTCCAAAGTTTTTTTCATTTCTTGGTGATAGGCATTTTTGTCGGCTTGAGCACGCAAACTTTGCACAGCAGGTCCTTTTCCGCGATTGAGCATTCTGATTTGAATGGCTGTCTTGTCGGCATTTATTCCCATTTCGCCACCAAGAGCATCAATTTCGCCGACAAGTTGACCTTTTGCTGTTCCACCAATGGAAGGATTGCAAGCCAAGAAAGCAATGGCGTCAAGACTGATTGTCAAAAGCAGAGTTTTGTTTCCAGTGCGTGACAAAGCAAGGGCTGCTTCGCAACCTGCATGACCTGCGCCTATTACTATACTGTCAAATCTTTCCATTTCCATAATCAACATTATATAATTTTTTAACAAAGTTTTCAAGTGATTTGTTTGTTTTTTGCCAAAATTATTTGACAAACTCCCCCCCCGAGTGTAATTAGTTACAGATAAAATGTTATGGAGAATGGAATGGAAAATTTAAGATAATTTACATTAATACTCTAGAAGAGATGAAAACAACTTTTGATGTTGTCGACAGGGTTTGGGAAAACGATTTCTTCAAGCGTAATAAAAAATAAAAAAAACTTTCTCGGAAGAGAAAGTTTTTATTTACCTAAACAGAATTTTGAGAAGATAAGGTCGATGATGTCTTCGTTTTCTGTGTTTCCAGTAATTTTGCCTAAAAGTTGCCATAATGCTTTGAGTGATGTGGAAAGAATGTCAAGCGATAAAAAGTTTTCTGCCAAAATGTTTTCCAAATTGGATTTTGCATTTTTCAAAATCTGAATTTGTCGTTCGTTAGTTAAAACCAAAGCATTTTGGTCAATTTCTTCGCCAATAACCATTTCACATATTCGGTTTTTAAGGTTGTCGATGTTTTGGTTTTTAAGTGCAGAAATTTCGATTTCATTTTCAAAATCTTCAATCTCGCGTTTTTTGTCTGTCTTGTTGATTACATAAAGACATTTTTTTCCAGTAAGCATTTTTTTAATCTCTTTGTCTTCTTGGCTTAACTTTTCGCTTCCGTCCAAAACAAACAAAATAATGTCGGCAGATTTTAAAACTGTTTTGCTTTTTTCAATTCCAACGCTTTCAACTACATCTTCTGTTTCACGAATCCCTGCGGTGTCCACAAGATTGATTTTAATTCCATTGTGGGAGAAACTTTCAGTTATATTGTCGCGTGTTGTGCCTTGAATGTCGGTAACAATTGCGCGGTCTTGCCCAAGAAGTGCGTTCATGACACTGCTTTTTCCAACATTGGTTTTTCCGACAAGGGCGACATTTATTCCACTCTTAAAATATTTGGCACTTTCAGATTGTTTTATAATGTTGTCAATATTTTTTTCAATGTCAGTTAAAACATTTTTAATGTTGGATTTAAGTTTGGTTTCTTCGGTTTCTTCAGGATAGTCAAGCCCAACTTCAATTTCAGCCAAAAGCGTTTTCAGTTTTTCTTGCTCAGTCAAAATTGCTTCGGCAAGGCGACCATTGGTTATTTGCAGACTGCTTTTAAGTTCGCTTTCTGCTTCTGCGTTTATTTCTCCGATGATGGCTTCCGCTTTGTCTAAGGTGATTTTTCCATTTAAAAATGCGCGCTTAGAAAATTCTCCTGCTTCTGCCATGCATGCACCATTCTTTAAACATACTTCCACAACCTTTTGTGCCAAAAGTGTTCCGCCATGAATTTGAAATTCAACAATGTCTTCACCAGTGTAAGAAAATGGCGTTTTAAAAAATACCATCAGACATTCTTCAAAGACATTTTCTTCAAGTTTTAATTTTCCAAAATACATCATTCTTGGTTGAATGTTTTCGGCATTAAGATTTTTTGCAGAAAAAAATTTGAAAGCAATTTTCAGACTTTCATCTCCGCTCATTCTCACTATTGCAACCGCACCTTTTCCAAGTGGTGTGGAAATGGAAACTATTGTTTTGTTTTTCATGTTGCAATTATAACAAAACCAACCGAAAAAGGCAAGTAAAGTTAAAAATTTAAAAATTGCCTATTGACAACAATCCTTTATGATGTTAAAATTTTGCTATGAACAGAGAACCAGCAATAAAGTCACTTAATGAAATTTTAAAGATGGGTTATTTGCCAAGTCGTGGGAGAGAGTTATATGGCCGATATACATGTCGTGCAAACTGCTTGTTTCACAGTGCTTTTAATTTGACAAATGAATTGCTTGATGTTTTTGATGAAAAAACCTTAAAGCATGGCATTTCAGCATACGATTATTATTTTTCAAATCTTTTTGGTGGGTTTAATGAATATGACTTAAAAACAGAAAAGGAAAGAATTTATAATTTCATCCGTGAAACTGGTTTAAAAGTGGATTTAGAAAAACATGGAGAAATCTTAAAACATAATCAATATAAAATTGCGTTTTATGCGACAGATAATTTTGATGATAATGTAATGGGTCATGCAGGATTTCATTTTATGTTGCAAGAAAAAGACGGGTCTTGGTCGAGCAAAAACGGAAATGATGAAGTTGAATTTGATGTTAAACTTGAAAACACAATACCTTTTCATTTTTATTCAAAATATCTGTTGCAAGATGTGTTGGTTATAACTAATCCTTATGCGCAAACAAATCAAATAAAAGAATTGCCAGTTGGCACACGGCTTGTTGAAACAAAAGAAGAGGGGTTAAGGCTTTAAAAAAAGACCAAATAATCTGGTCTTTTTTTTGTTTTATCTTTTTTCTTTATATTCTCTTGGAAAGACAATTAAATATCTGTGTGGTTCTTCACCTTTACTGAGAGTTGTCACGCGTTCGTCTTCTTGAAGTGCGGTGTGAATAATCTTTCTTTCGCTGGCATCCATAGGTTCAAATTTGAAATATCTTCCACTTTTTGCCACTTTGTCTGCCGTGCGTTTTGCAAGTTCTCTTAAAGACTCTGCACGCTTTTCGCGATAGTTTTCAATGTCTAAAACAAGTTTCTTATGGTTTTCTGATTTGCAAACAATGTTCATAATATATGAAAGTGAAAGCATGCATTCCCCACGATAACCAATAAGGTCATTTAAGTTTTCGCCAGTCACATTAAATCTGGTTATTCTGTCTTCTTCAATTTTTTCAATGGTGCCTTCAAGTTCAAGTGTTTTCAACAAACCTTCAATAAATTCTTCGCCAGTAAACTTTCTTTCTGTTTCAGCGTTTTGTTTGGTTTCAACATTTTCTGGTTTTTCGTTGGATGAAATTTCTTCGTCAGCAACAATCTTAACTTTCTTTGCAGGTTTGGTTTCAACTTTCTCTTCAGCCACTTTTTCTTCTTTGGCATTTTCTGATGATTCCACTTTTTTCTTCATGAAGTTTTCTGCAAAATCTTCATCATTTTCTTCTTTTAAAAGTTCTTTTTTAAACTGTTCTCTTTTTTCATATTTTTCAATGGCATCTTCTGAAATGGTGACCAAAACTTTCGCTTTTTTTAAAAAGCCACCTTCGTTTAAAATTTTGATGTCCACATCTTCTCTTGATGCTTTAAGTTCCAAGAGTGCATTTTGCACTGCTTGTTCAATGTTTTTTCCTGTTCCTTCGCATGAACGCATTTTCCTATTCTCCTTTTCATTTTTAAGAGTGCCTAAAAAGAATAATAAGGACTGCACCCTTTATATACAATATAACTTTAACATATTTGGCATAAAATCACAAACAAATTTTTCTTTTTTTGCAAATTTTAAGATTTAATTGGTTAATAAAGTTTGAAAAAGGCTTGTATTTATGCTAGAATGTTGCTTAAAAGGAGAAAGAGTATGTTTGTAATTTTGTCAGGTGTTTCAGGGTCTGGGAAAAACACGGTGATAAGTCATTTGTTAAATGATGGAGATAATCGTTTTCTTATAAAGTCAGCCACAACAAGAGCGAGAAGAGTAGATGTAGAAAATGACGCACAGATTTATGATTTTTTAAGTGATGATGAATTTCAACAACGCGACAAAAATGGAGAGTTTTTTGAAACAAACAACTATCGTGGATTTTGGTATGCTACACAAAATAAAGAGTTGCAAAAAATAATTAACAATCCAGAAAATTTATATTTTAAAGATATTGATGTTTTGGGAACGCAAAAACTTGTAAAACACTTAAAAGACAAAGCAAAGGTTTTGACAATCTTTCTTGATGTTCCAGATGATGTGCTTTATAACAGACTTATCAAACGTGGCGAAACAGATGAGCGTGCAAAATTTCGCATAGAACGCGGCGGAATGGAAAGAGAATATAAAAAACATTATGATTTGATTGTTGAAAACATAGACTTAGAAAAGACGCTGCAAATCATAAGGGAACGATTGAAAAAAGAAGGTTATTAAACTTCTTTTTTCAATTTCTGTATTGACAACGAAAATTTTATGATTTATACTTGAATTTATGTGAGGAATTTATGCTTAAAAAAGTTTTTACTGAATTAGATAATGATTTTATAACAATTTGGTCAAGAATATTATTGCCAAACAAAAAAGAAGAAACAGATGTTTTAAATGATCTTGAAAGACTTGCTGAACTTGGACAAGTGAATGCTGTTCAGACTTTTTATTCAGTTGCTGAAAAAGAAAAGAAGAATTTGATTATAAGTAAATCAGTTGATAATTATCCTGATGATGATTTCGAATGTCTTATTGCCAAAACATATAAAAAGCAATGTGAAGAAAATTATAAGGGTTTGTCAAGTGAATTTATAAGGTCAATTTTAAGAAACGATTTTGAAAATCAAGACAAAATCAAAAACCAAATGTTGCATTTAGAGTCGTTTCAGTTGCTTTGTAAAACCAAAAAGTGTTGTCTTGAAGAATATAACAAAACAAAAGATCCATTAATTTTGCAAAGGTTTTTTGAAATTGCTTCAGCAAGCACGCCTTGGGCAAATTTAGATGAAAATGAAATTTTTAAAAAAAATTACAACAGTGTCAGAAAAAAACTTGTTGCTAAACTTCAAGATAATCCTGACAATTTAGAAGTTTTGTTTGCATTGGCAAAAAATATGTATTTTTCATCTTATTACACTTTGTTTCCAAAAACAAGACAAGGAAAACAGATTTTGGCAAAGTTTAAATCAAGACCTTATTCAAAGACTTTACAGCAACATATAAACCAATTTAACAGAGAAAACAATGTTGATGAAAAAACAAAATAAAAGCAGTGAAAACTGCTTTTATTTTTTTGATTTGGTTGTGGATTCTTTAACGCGACCTAAAGTAATGTTGTCTTTCTTTCGGTCTTGCAATTCTTTTACTGGATTTGATTTAACTTCATAACGGTAGTCTTCACCAAATTTTTCAATGTGGTCGAGAATGACTTTATGGCTGGCAACTTGTTCTGGCTTTTCGTTGACTTTGTTTTGATATTTAAAAAAGTTTGCTGTGCTTTCAAGTTCGTTGATGTTGACATAACTTTCGCGTTGTGCAGTGCGAGTCACAGTGTTTTTCAAGATTTTTCGAACATATTCAATGTTGGACTGCAATTTAATAAGTTCTGGAAATTCGCCGTTTGGAATGACTTCTTGCCATTCTTTCTTTTCATATTTCTTCAAGTTTTGTGCAGAAGCATGAAGGTGAGCGATTTCTTGTTGTAAAAGCATTTCCCAAATTTTCTTGATGTTTTTGTCACTTTCATCTTGCATCATGGAATAATAAAGATAGCACTCAATATATTCATGCATCAAACACATTTCAAACCAACTTGCCGTTGGATCAATCAAACTTCCATATTGCGAAACATGTTGTTCTTCCACCATGCCAATTTCGGTGTAAAGTTCGCGACCTTTTTGATTTTTGTAAAACGCTCCAAGATTCATGTAATAGTTCATGGTTTGTTGTTCGGCAGCAGTGATTATGCTTACGGCACATTTGTCAAAAGGTGTCGCTTTTTTATTGCAAATAGGTGTTTTTACACTGTCATAAGGGTGACGATGATGAGATATTGTTGGACGACCCGGTGTGACTTCGGTGTAACCACCAACATATTTTTCTGCCTTTTCTCCCATATCACTTTCCAAAAGGTCGGCATATCTATACAGATGGTCAAAATCTTCCAAAAGTGCAAAATCTAAAGCATCTTTCACATGTTGGTCTTTTACATGTTGTGCCAAAAAGGCAGTTAAATCAACCGCCAGTTGCTCGTAACCTATTGTTGTTTCAAGCAAGTTTTCGTCAGCGGGTTTTAAAGACGCAATCAACTTTTGTTGTTGCTGTTCTTGACGGCGAACAAGTGCCAGCATCCTTCTTAAGTCATTGTCACTTGTGTGTCTGTGAAACTGGTGACCAAACCAAACAGACTCATATTCTGTGCCGTTCATCAAAATGCAACGCACCCTTGTGTAAGGGCTTACTTCGTTTTTGTCATAAGGTTTAGGTGCAAGGTCTTTCCAACTCATGATGCAACTTTCAAGTTTTTTAGGCTTTTCCAAAAATGGATTAAATTTCATATATTTCTCCTTCCAAACATTTTTGTCAAATAAAAATTTTTTATTCAGTTTTAATTAAGCAAAAATAAAAAATTCACCAGTTAAGGTGAATTTATGTAATTAGTAAACTGCGCTGAGTGCTGAAAGACCAACAATTAAAATTATCACATATATGAAAACAACAACAGCAATTTCAATAAAGAATGTGATTAACCATGCTTTAATGAATGTTTTTCTTGCGACAGTTCCTTCTGGATAAAGACAGATTCCTATTACAAGTCCAATTATTCCTAAAAATAACCCCATAACTATGCCAAGTCCTGTTTTAGGTGTATTGTGTTCTGGTTTTTCTGTCATATCTTTTAGCGCTCTTCCACAATTAACGCAAACATCTGCATCGTCATTTACTTCTTTTCCACATTTTGGACAAAACATAACTCCTCCTTTATAAATTTGAAAATAGTTTTTAAATATTTCCATATACTTATTATATGGAACATTTTGTTCCATGTCAAGTAAAAAAGAACATTTTGTTCTAAAATATTTCTATGAATAAATTTTCTCAAAGATTGAAAGAGATAAGGGAAGAAAAGGGTTTTTCACGCAAACAACTGGCAGAAAAGATGTTTGTAAGCGTGAGATTAATTTCTTATTGGGAAAATGGGCAAAGGGAATGTGATTTTGATACACTGATTAAACTAAGCAAAATTTTGGAAGAAAGCATAGATTATATTCTGGGAAACATAGACTATTGAATAAAATTTGCGAAAAAATGTTGACAATAAGGCAAACATTGTGATAGAATGACAGCGTGCCGAAAACAGCAGAAATGAAATGCAGAGTTGGCTGAGCGGTCGAAAGCGGCGGTCTTGAAAACCGTTGAGGTGAAAGCCTCCTGGGGTTCGAATCCCTAACTCTGCGCCAATCAAAAAATACACCACAATATGTGGTGTATTTTTCTTTACATATGGTTGGTAAAATTAAATTTAAAATTAGCATTCATTTTATTAGTTTGTAAGACATTAAAATCATTTTGAAAAATAAGATTGTATATGATAGAATAGGTGGAAGTGACGAAAGTTACAACAAAATAAATTACATTTAAACAAAGGAGAAAAAATGAAAAAGTCAACGATTGCGTTGGCTTGCGTCATAACTGTAATGGCTTTAATAGTAGGTGTGGGGATAGGAATACGAACTGGTGTTACAGATAATGTGTCTATAGAAATTAACATTCAAAACAAAATTGAAATTTGTAAAGGGAAGAGAGAAAAAATCAAATATGAAATAATCAACGAAGATGTGATAATCGAAGCAAAAAGCAACAATAAAGAGTTGCTTGAAATAAATGAGATTAGCGACAAAAGTATTGTAATTACTGGAAAAGAAAAGGGAAATGCTATGATAATGGTGCTTGTAAGTTTTAAAGATGAAAAAGTGGAGAGAAGCATTGAAGTAAGAATTACAGAAGCAAGGAACGAAGAGATAAAGATTGAAAATGAAAGAAACATAAGACTTGAAAATAATAAGATTTACATAATTGATAAAGAGAAACAAAGTTTGTTTTCAATAAAAATTAAAAGAATGGGAATGTCTTTTGAAGAAACGGAACTGAAAGTGACATTTGACAAAGATATAGAGCAAGAAATAAAAGGGAATAAAGTAACGATATTCCCAAAAGAAAACTGCCGAATGGTAATAGAGATGATAACTTTAGAGCATATTGTAATTAAAGAATATGAGATTATAGTTGAGAGAACTTGCTCAACTTTTTTATTATAGTTTAATTGTTGAGTGTTTTAACTTTATCTCGTTTTTCTTTTTCTATTTTAAGAAGGTTTAAACATTCTGATTTTTGTTCATCTGAGCCATTATTTAAAATATTGATGTTTTTTAAGATGTTTACAGCCCTATGACTAAGTCCTGATCTGCCCAATCCAATTTCTTTTGCAACTTCTGGAGTTCGTAAACCTTGAATGAAATATTTGAAAATTATTGTTTGATCTATATTAGGGAAAAGAGAAACCAAATTTTTAAAATTTTCATTTTTCATAAAAACTTTAATTTCAGGTTTAATTTTATGTTCTTGCCAATGGTTTTTATTTAGCATTTGAATTGTTCTTGTTTTTTCTTCATCAGTTCCATATACAACTTTTTCTAACTTCTTACATAAAAGATTTCCTCTTTTTTGAACGCCTGATTTGGAAAATTTTATAACTTTTGAAACGGTTTCGCTTGTTTTACCCTTAATTAAATATTCATTTATTATTATTTGATCTTCATTAGGAAATAACGCAATTATATCTTTAAAGTTTTTTAGTTTAATTAAATCGAACACAACTTGGTTTAAGCCCCAATTTGTTCTTTCAACCTTATGATATTTTTGTGTTCTTTCTAATGAATATATAATATTTTGTTTTTCAGAATTGGTCGAATTAAGAAATTTTAAATGACTTTTTTTAATTTTTCTACATATCGATTGAATGTTCATCCAAGAACATTTATAAATTTTGGCGATTTTTAAATAAGTTTCACCATTATAAAAATGCTTTAAATATATATTTCTTCTTTTGGGACTGATATGTTTAAAGAAAATTTCGCTTTGCTTTAAATTTCTTTGTTTAAATTTATTATAAAACAAATGACTATATTTTATATAAGTTAATTCTCCTGCTTCGTTATACACGGATTTTAAAAAAGATTTAATCACTACATAAATTTGTTGTTGGTCAATTTCAAATTTTTGTGAAATATCTTTCAAAGTCAGGTCGGTGTCTTTTATAAAACTTTTGATAATCAATTTATTTTTTTTGTTTAATTGAGCAAGTATTGAGTTTACTTGTTTATCAGCATTTTTTTCTTCTAAAACCAATTGTGCGTTAGGCGATTTATCTTGGATGTTGTCTTGAAGTGTAAGAGTTGAATCTTGATTTTTATTTAACTTAATATTGCTGTTTAAACTTGTTTGAAAATAATTTTTCATTTCTGATCGGTATGTCTTAAATGTTTTTTTATAAACATAATTAAAACATTGTGTATTAAGAAATTCCCCCCCCCGCTTGACATCTAATTGGGGTAAGATAAGGTTGCAAAATTCAAAGACATTAAGTTGTGCAGTTGATAAAACATCTTCTTCTATTCTGTCTATTTTTATGTTAAACATTTTGACAACTGCATCAGCGATTGGCAAATATTTGTTATATTCTTCTTTTAAATTCATAGCATTTTAAGTTTATCACAATCAATGAAAGTTGTCAATAGCGATTGTGCCGTTGTGTCTGTTGTTAAAAATTTGAAAAGTTTATTTTGATAATGGTTGACAAGCATAAATAAATTGAATATAATAAATTCATACTAAAATGGTATGAATTAAGGAGAATTATGATTTATTTAGACAATGCGGGAACAACCAAGGTGGACAAGATTGTTTTGGATGCTATGCTTCCATATTTTGAAGAAGAATATGGAAATGCTTCCAGTTTGCATTCCATAGGTCAGCACGCAAGGGAAGTTGTCGAAGAAGCAAGGGCAGAAGTTGCAAAAGCAATCAATGCTTCCAGTGATGAAATTTATTTCACATCTGGCGGAAGCGAAAGCGACAATCAAGCCATTATGTCAGTGGCAAGAATGGGAGAAATTAAAAATAAAAAACATATTGTCACTTCTAAGATTGAACATCATGCTGTTCTTCACACTTTAAAGAAATTGGAAAAGTCAGGATTTGAAGTCACATATCTGGATGTCTATGAAAATGGCATTGTTAGAGTGGAAGATGTAAAAAACTCAATAAGAGATGACACTTGCTTGGTTTGTGTTATGTTTGCCAACAATGAGATAGGCACAATTCAACCTGTTAAAGAAATTGGACAAGTTTGCAGAGAAAAGAAAGTAACTTTCTTCACAGATGCTGTTCAAGCGGTTGGGCATATACCTGTAGATGTTGTTGACATGAATATAGATATGTTAAGCATGTCAGCACATAAATTTCATGGGCCAAAAGGTGTTGGTGCAATTTATGTCAGACGTGGTGTTCCACTTTTTAATTTGATTGAAGGTGGCACGCAGGAAAGAAACAAGCGTGCAGGAACAGAAAATGTTGCAGGAATAGTTGGGCTTAAAGTGGCTCTTATGGAAGCGGTTAAAAATATGTATTGCACGATTAAGCACGAAATTGAATTGCGTGATTTGCTTATAAAAGAGTTGTTGAAAGTTTCACACAGCAGTTTAAATGGCGATGAAATGAAAAGACTTCCAAACAATGTAAACATTTGTTTTGAAGGTATTGAGGGGGAAAGTTTATTGCTTCTTTTAGATGACGAAGGAATTTGTGCATCATCTGGAAGTGCTTGCACATCTGGCTCGCTTGACCCATCTCATGTATTACTTGCAATTGGCAGACCGCATGAAGTGGCACATGGCTCGCTTAGATTGACACTCAGCAAATTTAACACCAAACAAGAGATTATGGAAGTTATTGAAAAAGTGCTAAAAGTGGTGGAACATTTAAGGAAAATGTCGCCAGTTTGGGATGAACTAGAGAAAGGAGTAAGAAAGCATGTTATATAGTGAAAAAGTTATGGAGCATTTCAGGCATCCAAGAAATGTTGGAGAAATGGAAGATGCAGACGGAATTGGTGAAGTTGGAAACGCCAAGTGTGGTGACATCATGCGAATGTATATAAAGGTAAGGGACGGCATAATAACTGATGTAAAATTCATGACTTATGGTTGTGGAAGTGCGATTGCCACAAGTTCTATGGCGACCGAACTTATTAAAGGCAAACCAATAAGCGAAGCCCTTGAACTGACAAACAAGGCGGTTGTGGAAGCGTTGGATGGACTGCCTGCATATAAATTGCATTGTTCTGTTTTGGCGGAAGAAGCGGTTAAAGCCGCAGTGAAAGATTATTTTGATAAAAACAATATCGAATACGACAAAGAAAAATATTGTGCTGGTGATTGCCCTTGTCAACATTAATCGTTTAAATCTTTTTAAACTTAAAACAAGTTAAAGGAAAATTTAACTTGTTTTTTTAAACAACAATTTTGCAGTAATAGAGATTTTTGTTATAATAAAGGTATGAGTATAATGTGGAACATGTGGCACGGTTGCCATAAGTATAGTGAGGGTTGTGCAAATTGCTATGTTTACCGAGAAGATGCTGTTTTTGAAAGAGATTCCAAGTCTGTTTTCAAAACCAAATCTTTTTCTTTGCCGATTGCCAAAGACCGAAAAGGAAATTACAAAATTCCAAGTGGAACGATGTTTATGATGTGTTTGACAAGTGATTTTCTGCTGGAAGAAGCAGACGGGTGGCGTTCTGACATTTGGGAAATGATTAAACAGCGTTCAGATTGCAGGTTTTTCTTTATTACTAAACGAATTAAACGTTTTTTGCAGTGTATTCCTGATGATTGGGGTGACGGTTATGAAAATGTGGCGGTGGGGCTTACTTGTGAAAATCAAAAGCGGGCAGATGAGCGAATGCCGATTTTTAAAAATTTGCCGATTAAGCATAAATTAATCATCTGCGCACCACTTTTGGAGTATATTGACCTTTCAAAATATTTGGATTCGTCCATTGAAGAAGTTTCAGTTGGTGGAGAATCTGGAAGAAATGCCAGAATGTGTAATTATGACTGGGTTTTAAAGATAAGACAAGATTGTTTAAACGCTGGGGTTGGTTTTACCTATCAACAAACTGGTTCGAAACTTATGAAAAACGGAAAACTTTATTACATCAAACGAGAATGGCAAAGATCTCAAGCAAAGAAGGCAAAAATAGATACTTTTGTTACTGATAAGTATTAAAAAATTGACTAAAAATCACAAAAAAATCAAGGTATGTTTTTTACGAATAGATTTTTAAAATTAAAAATTTAAGAATAAAGTTATAAATTTATAACATCAATATCAAGCGTATGCGACTTTTAAGAGACTGAACATTTTTGAAAAATTTTTTAAATAAACTTTTCAAAAAAAACACAATATTTTGTGGAATTAATTTGACAATTCCACAATATATATTGTAAAATCGTAGTTGAGTAAAACTAACATGGAGGTTTAAAAATGCAAGTTATAAAAAGAGATGGCAGTTTCGTGGAATATGACTCCCAAAAAATTAAGATTGCCATTCAAAAGGCCAATGCTGAAGTTGATAAGAAAGAACAGGCTTCAGAAAGTGAAATTGATTCAATTTTAAAATACATTGAAAAATTGGGAAAGAAAAGACTTTTAGTTGAAGATATCCAAGATATAATTGAAGAAAAACTCATGGAATTTGGTCACTTTGATTTGTCAAAGAGATACATCATCTACCGTTACACTCGTGCACTTATCAGAAAGGCTAACACCACCGACCAATCTATTAAAGAATTGATTGACGGCGAAAGCGAATATTGGAACACAGAAAATTCCAACAAAAATGCCAGAATTGTAACTACACAAAGAGATTATCTTGCGGGAATCACAAGCACAGATATAACAAGAAGATTTTTGCTTCCAGAAGACATTGTAAAGGCTCATGATGAAGGAATTATTCACTTCCATGATGCTGATTATTTTGCACAAAATGCTTTGCATAACTGTGATTTGATTAATCTTGAAGATATGCTTCAAAACGGAACAAACATCAATGGCATTATGATTGAAAAACCACATAAATTTTTGACTGCAATGACCATTGCAACACAAATCATTACTGCCGTTACTTCCAGCCAATATGGTGGAGCAACAGTTACAATGGCTCATCTTGCTCCTTTTGTAAGGGATTCTTACAACTTTTATATGAGAAGATATAAAAACAGAAAGTTGCCACAAGAACAATGTGAAAAGTTTGCCCGTGAAGATATGTTGAAAGAAATTAAAGACGGTGTGCAAACTTTCCAATATCAAGTAAATTCCATGACAACAACCAATGGTCAAGCACCATTCTTAAGTGTCTGCCTTTACCTTGGCGAAACAAAGGAATATAAAGAAGAACTTGCACTTATTATTGAAGAAATTTTAAGACAAAGACTTGACGGAATGAAGAATGAAAAAGGTGTTTTCATTACTCCAGCATTCCCAAAACTTTTGTATGTTTTGGAAGAAGACAACGCAAGCGAAGACAGTCCTTATTGGTATTTGACAGAACTTGCTGCTCAGTGTACTGCTAAGCGTATGGTGCCTGATTACATCTCAGAAAAAGTAATGAAAGCAACCAAGAAAAACGAACTTGGTGAAGGTGATTGCTATCCTTGCATGGGATGCCGTTCATTCCTTACTCCTGACAGAGCAATCAGCAATGGAAATGTTGCAAAAGCAAAAAACTATGTTGAAGGCAAAGGTAAATATTACGGAAGATTTAACCAAGGTGTTGTTACAATCAACTTGGTGGATGTTGCTCTTTCTTCAAAAGGCGATTTCGATGAATTCTGGAAAATCTATGAAGAAAGATTGGAACTTTGTCACAGAGCATTGCAACTCCGTCATGAAAGACTTTCTAAAGCAACAAGTGATGTTGCCCCTATTCTTTGGCAACATGGTGCTCTTGCAAGACTTGAAAAAGGTGAAAGCATTGAAAAACTTTTACATGGTGGTTATTCCACAATTTCTCTTGGTTATGCAGGACTTTATGAATGTGTCAAGTTTATGACAGGCAAGAGCCATACAGACCCAGAAGAAGGCAAACCATTTGGTTTAAAAGTTATGCAAAAACTCAACGACAAGTGCAATGAATGGAAACAAGCAGAAGACATTGATTACAGTGTATATGGAACACCTATTGAATCTACAACATACAAGTTTGCAAAATGCTTGAAAAAGCGTTTTGGCGAAGTTAAAGGAATTACTGACAGGGGTTATATTACAAACTCTTACCATGTTCCAGTGTTTGAAGAAATTGATGCTTTCTCTAAACTTAAATTGGAAAGTGATTTCCAAAAACTGAGTCCTGGTGGAGCGGTTTCTTACATTGAAACTCCAAATCTTCAAAACAATTTGGAAGTTGTCATTCAAGTTATTAAGTTCATCTATGAAAACATCATGTATGCAGAACTCAACACAAAATCTGACTATTGTCAAGAATGTGGGTTTACTGGTGAAATGATTATTGATGAAAACTATGAATGGTATTGTCCAAATTGTGGAAATCGTGACCATGACAAATTGAATGTTGCAAGACGAACATGTGGTTACATTGGCACAAACTTCTGGAACAAAGGAAGAACACAGGAAATTAAAGAAAGAGTTTTGCACATCGACAATAAAGACGACTAATAAAGGAAAACTTTAATGAGATATAACAAAATAAGAAAAATGGACATTTCAAATGGCCCAGGGGTGAGAGTGTCAATCTTTATGCAAGGTTGCACATTCAACTGCAAAAACTGCTTCAACCCAGAAACGCATGACTTTGCAGGTGGAACAGAATTTACAGACGAAACAATTAAGCATATTTTAAAACTTTGTGAAAATGATTACATTGAAGGACTTTCAATTTTGGGTGGCGAGCCTATGCATCCAAAAAATATTGAAGGGACAGGAAAACTTGCCAAAGCGTTTAAAGAAAAATTCCCAAACAAAAATGTTTGGGTTTGGACAGGTTTCTTGTTTGAAAATCTTAAGTCAGCTGAAGCGGTTAAATATATCGATGTCTTAGTTGACGGACAATATGTTGAAGAACTTCACAATCCACTTTTGAAATGGAAAGGATCTTCCAACCAAAGAGTAATTGATTTGCAAAAAACATTGCAAAATGGAAAAATTATAGAAATAAAGGATTAGAGGAGAAATAAATGCAAACAGCAAAAGTAAATATTAAAAGAATACGCAAAACTGCAAAATTGCCAACTTATGGAACTGAATTATCTGCTGGTGCAGATTTGTATGCAGCGCTTGAAGAAGATGTAGTTATTAAACCAGGAGAAACAAAATTTATTCCAACTGGACTTTCAATTGAGTTTCCGGAAGGGTTGGGTGGATTTATATTTGCCCGTAGTGGTTTAAGTTGCAAACAAGGACTAGCACCTGCAAATAAAGTTGGTATTGTTGATGCAGATTACAGAGGTGAAGTTTCAGTTGCACTTTATAATCAATCAAAGGAGATAAGAATTGTTCAAGATGGTGATAGGGTTGCACAAATTGTATTTATGCCTTTTGTAAAAGGACTATTTAAAGAAGTGACTGAATTTGATAAAGAAGAAACTGAGCGTGGTGTTGGCGGATTTGGACATACAGGGAAAAAATAAGAGTCTTATGACTCTTATTTTTATTTATAATATTATTAAATAAATTTAAAATTAATTTCTAAATAATTAATTAAATTAAAATTCATAAAAAATAATCAAA
>CATLAM010000012.1 GCA_949878485.1 uncultured Eubacteriales bacterium | reverse complement strand
CTTGGTCGATCTTTGTCTCCCCAGTTAGTCAAGCATGTTTATTTTACTATATTCAAAACACCTTTGTCAACACTTTTTCAAAACTTTTTTATCTTTTTTTATCTTTTTCTTTGTTTTCTCTTACACTCAGCCGTCTGTTTGCATTGCTGTTATGTAAAATGTTTCAATTTGAGTGTAATTTTTCTCTTTAACCATTATTTTAACTTGCATTTCACAGTCATTTTCAAAAACAAAATTAACTTTTGTATCTTTCACTGTATATTCAACATTGGGTTTAAAAGTAATTTCAAAATTTAAAGTGTAATCCCATTTAATCTCTTTAATATTAGAAAAATTCAAAGAAAGCGAAACCACAGGTAAATCTGTTTTTGTTAATGTAATAACATTATTTTCAATTTCATAATAGCCATTTTCAAAAGTAATCTTAAACAACTTATCTTTACTGTCATCGTTATCAACATTTGGCAGATTTTCATCAGACGGATTTGAAGGTCTGTTTGGATAATCGAATGGATTATCTGAATAATGCCCATTATCAAAAACAAAATTTCTTACCACCAAATCATAAACAACAAAACTGACCAAACATAAAGCGATTATAACAGATAAGCCACTGAAAATGACTTTAAAACTTTTTCTTTTCATGATTTCTCCTTTGTGCAACAAAACTTAGTTTATACATAGAAAAAGTCTTTGTCAAATATAAAACAAACATAAAACTGGAATTTATAATTTTTTGCAAATTTTGATGTCAAAATGGCGTCACTTTTTTGTCACAAAAAAACGCATAATTAAACTTAATATGCGTTTTATTTTTATCTTAGCAATTTTTAAATTGTGGATATTTCTTAGAAATTTCTTGAATACAAAAATCCACACTTTTATCTAAAGTTTGATTGGTTGTATCCAAAATAATTGAAGAAGGAGTAACGACAATTGCTCCATGATCTCTGTGAACATCAGAATAATCTCTTTCTTTCAACTCTCTTAAAATTTCTTCATAAGAAACATCATTACCCATCATTTTTTGTTGTTCATAACGTCTTTGAGCTCTAACCTTATCATCAGCAGTGCAGAAGAATTTAAATTCAGCATCTGGCAAAACAAAACTTCCAATATCTCTACCTTCCATGACGAGATTGTTTTCTTTTGCATAACCTCTTTGCAATTTCAAAACTTTCTCTCTTATAAAAGGATAAGGAGCAAGTTTCGATGACAAGAAACTTATATGTTCCGTTCGTAATTTTGAAGTATAATCAATTCCATTGACATAAACATGTTCAAGTCCATCAATAAAATCAATTTTAACATCAATTTGGTCGGCATAATTTTTTACATATTTTTCATCTTTAACTTTTGTTTCATCACAGCCCATATCAACATATGCACATGCCATACCTCTGTAAACAGCCCCCGTATCAAACGGTTTGAACCCAAGCCTTTTTGCTAAACTTTTCGCAATAGTGCTTTTCCCACTGCAAACATAACCATCAATTGTGATGTTGATGACTTTCTTTTTGTTCATAACTTTTAAAATAAGTTCATAACAAAAATCAATTGTTTCATCCAAATTCATGTCAGAATTGTCGACAATAATGCTGTCTTCTGCAGGTTTAAGCGGAGCAATTTCACGATTTCTGTCACGATTATCACGTTCGTTCATATCTTTAATAACTTCCTTTAAAGAAGCCTTTTCACCTTTTTCTTTAAGTTGTTTAAATCTTCTTTCTGCCCTTATTTTTTCATCTGCAGTCAGAAAGATTTTAACATCAGCATTTTTTAAAACGCCTGTTCCAATATCTCTGCCTTCCATTATGCAGTTGTTGTTTTTTGCAAAATCTTTTGCAATAGCCAAATATCTTTCTCTTACATCTTTATAAGCAGAAATAATTGAAGCCAACTGACTTATTCTTTCAGTTCTCAAAAATTCAGTGGCATCTTCACCATTGACCAGAACATGTTGGTCATCACCTACAAATTTAACTTCCACGTCAGTTTTCTCCAAAAGAGTATTGATAGTATCTTCACTGACCTCGCCTAAACTCAATTTGTCATAGGCATAAGCATAACCTCTAAAAATAGCACCAGTATTTAAAATTTTAAAATCTTTAAGTTTTTTTGCCAATCCAAGCATAAGAGATGTCTTTCCGCATCCCATATATCCGTCAATCGCAATATTAAACATAACTTCCTCCACTTGTTATTTTACTACAAACGACAAAATAAGCCAAACAAAATTTCAAAATTTACTTTTAATTTAAAAGAAAAGAATAAGTCAATTTAAAACTTATTCTTTTAAAAAAGATTTTTAATTATTTTTAGAATTGTTTTTTGCAATCAAAAGGTTACCTATAGGAGCCAATATTCCACAAACACATCCACCTATCACAAAAATAATCCAACTTGGATGCCAAAGATTTAAAGTTATCCCCAAAATCAGATATACACTCACACAGACAAGCATAATAATTCCGCAAGCACCACCAGTATATGGATTTTCACCTTTAGCAATTTTTTGTTGACATTTTTCACGATTGCAAAAATCAAACACAATTCCAATAATTCCACAACAAATTCCACAAACTGCCAGAATAATCCAATAAGGATGCCATAAATCATAGAGAGATCCTAATATAAGATAAGTAATAACACCGCTAAGCATAACAAGCGCACAAACTACTCCGCAAACTTTATCTAACCATGTTTCCTTTTCCTCATCCTTTTCATTTGTAAAAAGATGACTTTTAAAATTAAGATTTTCTTGTTCTGGTTTTGCTTCTTCGTTTTTCGCTTTATTTTCGCGTCTGCCATTTAAAAGTTCGTCGACAGTTACACCAAAAGTTTCCGCAATCGGTTTCAACATGCTTGTATCTGGAAGCGTGTCACCTGTTTCCCATTTTGAAACTGCTTTGTTTGTAACCCCTAAAAGTCTGGCTATTTCTGCTTGGGTCATACCTTTTTCTTTTCTTAATGCACAAAAGAACTCACCAAATTCATTCATAACAATTCCCCTTTTGTTTGATTATGTTACAATTATACATCTTAAAAAGAAATTTAACAATAGAATTTAATCTATTTCCAAGAGAATTCATCCATAATCGAGAGAATTTTTTATTTCAGAAGAATAATAGTTAAAAATAAAAATCAAAGATTTTGCCGTTTTTTTACCTTTAATTATTAATTATGTTGAAATTGTGCGTTTTTGCTTGTTTTTAAATTTTATTTAAGTTAAAATAAAAATGGCTGTTTATGCAAATAATAAAAAATAAAATTGTATAAAAAAGCTGGGGGGGAAAATGCAAAAGAAAATTTTTAAAACCATAGCCATGGTTTTTGTTTGTGCAACGCTGGCTCTTGGTTGCGCAACATTTGTTGGATGTGGAGATGACACACCAAAAGTAAATTCAATTAAACTAAACAAAAATGAACTTATCCTTATGGAAAAAGACACTGAAAAATTAAGCGCAACTGTTGACCCAAGCGGAATAAGTGTAACTTGGTCATCATCAGACAGTTCAAAAGTAATTGTTGACCAAACAGGAAAAGTTGTTGGAATTTCAGAAACTACAACTCCAGTAACAGTAACCGCCACTGCTGGCGACAAGAGTGCAACTTGCACAGTTGTTGTTACTCCACGCCCTGTAGAATATGAAGAAGTTGCGTCCGTTCAATTTAAAGTTGATGATTTGTTGGACACAAGCAGTGAAGACACTTCATATAAAGAAACCTTGAAATTAAATGAAAACAATGAATTCACAGAAGAAATCGCTTTAAAAAACAATTTAATTTATTTAACTGCCGCTGACACAGACTCTAATGGAAAAATATTAAAAAAGCCATCTTTAAACAAAAGAAGCACAGGCGGAATAACATTTGGTGACAAAAAAGACGGGAAAACTTTCCATGAATCAATCAAAACTGGTGGTAAAGGCACAATCGAAAATGCCAGCATTAAACTTGTGCTTGAAAAAGGTGCGAAAATTGCAATTTATTGCAGAAATGGAAGCAACGCAAAATCAAACATAATCACTTTGTTTAATTCTAATTTTCAAAAACTTGGAAATCAATCCGTTGAATTACCTGTTGAAGAAACAAGTATAAATTCAAAAGACAGACTTGTTCCAACCTATACCACAACAAAAGGTGGAACATATTATATTTCTTCTGAAAATGCAAGTTTGCTTATTTATGCCATAGACATATTCTATGAAATTTAATTATAAACACAAAAGCCAAGAGAAATCTCTTGGCTTTTTCTTAAATTAAAAATTTTTTGTTTTAAATGCTTTTCGTTTTGCATCGTAATCTGTGTTATACACTTCTTTTATAAATATGAAAATCTCTTGACGAGCAACTTTTTGTTCAAATCCCCTTATTTTCTTAGGAATTATATATCCATGAACAAAACCTTCTGGAATAAAATGTATGGCAATGTAAATTCCGCCAAAAATACCTTTTGAAGCATAAATAAAATTTCTTTCTTTAATCTTTTTAGTATACACAACATCGTCTTTTTTAAATGTCATAAAACTGTCAAGATATTCACCTGTTTTCTTGTCAATGTCGCATAACTTAATTTCTTCATCATTTGCAATCATTACATAATCATATTTTGATGTGATGATTGTTGATGTAACACCATTGTTTTGTGTTTCTGCACTAAACACACAAACTGCATATTTATCCCCGTCTTGAATAAGACCTTTTTGTTTTAAAGGTTCAAATGTTTTTTAATAATCAATTTTCATAAATTTCCTCCAAATTTATTATATCTTAAACTAACATATTTAGCAATCAAAATAAATAAAAAAATCCAACATAGTTGGATTATGGTGGGCAGGGATGGATTCGAACCATCGAAGACATAGTCGACGGATTTACAGTCCGTTGCATTTGGCCGCTCTGCAACCTGCCCGCACTTAAAACAAAATTTATCAATTAAGACTTTTATTAAAAATCATTTCATTTAAATTTTGTTGTTTGCTTTTCACCTAAAAAGATTAATCAATAATTTGATTAATCCGTTTAAGTAAAAAAATGGAGCTGGCGAAAGGAATCGAACCTTCAACCTGCTGATTACAAGTCAGCTGCTCTACCATTGAGCCACGCCAGCACAAATGCGATTTATTTTGATCGCATAAAACAAAAAACTGCACTTTTGCTTATTTTTGCCTTAAGTCAAAAACTTTGGCTTATTATGTTTGTTTTTTGTTTGGTGCCCCAAGATGGAATCGAACCATCGACACAGGGATTTTCAGTCCCTTGCTCTACCGACTGAGCTATCGGGGCAAATGGCGACTCGGATGGGGCTCGAACCCACGACCTCCAGCGTGACAGGCTGGCGTTCTAACCAACTGAACTACCGAGCCAAGTCGTCCAACATGCTTTATCATAGCACATTATAATTTTTTTTGCAAACATTTCACCAAAGTTTTTAAATTTGGTGGGCCTTCACGGACTCGAACCGCGGACCAACCGGTTATGAGCCGGTCGCTCTAACCAACTGAGCTAAAGGCCCGATTTGCAAATTGCAGAAAATCTGCTGGTCGGGGTGGAGGGTCTCGAACCCCCGACCTCACGGTCCCAAACCGCGCGCTCTACCAACTGAGCCACACCCCGAAAAAACACTTGCTCATATATTTTATGATAAATAAAACAATTTGTCAAGCAATTTTTGTTATTTTTTATAATTTTGTTGAATTTGTTTTTGTAAGTAAATAAAATAAAATCTAATTGAAATATTAAAAAACCAAGAACTAAGTCTTGGTTTAAATGTTTAGATTTCATAAAATATTTCAATTCCATAAATACTTATACTGCCTGTTTCTGTTCCTATGTAATATGTGCCAGCGTTCTTAACAATTAAAACTTTACCATCCTTTTCTTCGTCTATACTGAAAGTTTGTCCATCTATTTTGGTGTATTCTGAAGAATATAAATTAACAATTCTTGGAGTCCCTGCACTTCCACTTTTGCTGTAAACTAGAATTTTTGCACTTTTTTCAAGCACAAGTTTAATGCTTCTTTTTTCAGCATTGCCCTTACCATTAAGTTTTAAAGATTTTGTAAATTTCTTGTCACCAAAATCTCTGCCTTTATCCTCAACCTTAATATCTCCGTTGTTTTTACCATCTTTTATGCTGTCATCAGCAGTCGCCCACATAACTCCTGAACAAAGTTCAATGTCTTCAGTATATGTTTCTGAAACTAAATTTCCTGCATCAAAAATAATTGAAGCCACTTCTTCATATTCCACAGGGCGTGGAGTAACAATAACTGTGCAAGTTGCACTCTTGTCGCCAGCAGTGGCAGTTACTGTTACTGGAGTTGTTGTTTCTGAAATTCCAACAACTTTTCCTGTTTGGTCAACAATCACTTTAGCCCTGTCTGATGATGACCAAGTTACACTTATTCCGCTTGGGTCAATAGTTGCAATTAAAATTTCAGTGTCTTTTTCCATAAGGATAAGTTCATTTTTATTTAGTTTAATTGAATTTACTTTTGGTGTGTCATCTCCACATCCAACAAATGTCGCGCAACCAAGAGCCAGAGTTGCACATACAAAAACCATGACTATGGTTTTAAAAATTTTCTTTTCCATCCCCCCAATTAACTTTTTTATTTTTGTTATATTTAATTATACAAAAACATCTTCATCAGCATAATGTTCAACAAAATCCACATATCTTCTGACTGTCTTTGCTTCAATCGGTGTGAAATAATGATATGGACTAGCAACATTGAAACCAAACTTCTTAACCAAATTCAGCGTATGAACATGTCCAAACAAAGTTATGCAATCTTTGGCATGATTTGTTGGTTTATGTGTCATATAAACTTTTTTACCAAGCACCTTTTCATCAAGATATATTCCACCTTTAATTACATCTGCAAAACCATATTCTAAAAGTTTTTTCTTAAATGGTTCAAAATTTCGTTTAAAAATGTCTTCTTCATAGTTTCCACAAATCAATATTACCTTTCCGTTTAATTGCTTGATTATTTCATAGTGTTTTAAACTGAAATCCAAATCAGCAAAGTCGCCTATATGATAAACTACATCATTAGGAGCAACTACACTGTTCCATCGTTTAACAAGTTCATTATTCATTTCTTCAACACTTTGGAAAGGAACTTGACGTCTTTTAATCTTGCTTTCGCAATAAAAATGAGTGTCAGATGTAAACCAAACTTGTGGTTTTATGTAAGCCGTTCTGTTGGAATTGATTGCTTTTAAAAAATCTATCCAAACAGAAGAATTTTTTGGGAGTGTGGCAATGTAATTGACCTTTCTATCTTCGGAAAGTTTCACTTTCTTGTCTTTCACAACACAAGAAGCAGGGATTTTCTTTACGATGAAATCTTTTTTGTTTAAAAGATAAGCAACTGGACCTATGTCATGAATAGTTTTTATTCCCAAACCCTCTTTAATAAATATAAATCTTGTCAAAAGAGATTTTAAATATTTGGCAATTTGAGTTCCTTTGATGTTTTTGGAAAACTCATGAGTGGAAGTTACAAAAGTTCTTGCAAGATAAGAAGGAAAAATTGTAAAATCTACATTACTTTCTGCCACTTCATTGAATGCTTGAATGTCCTTTCTGTAATTAGCATCATTAAACTCATCAAGCACAATATTGTCTGTTCCAAGCCAAACAACCTTGATTTTTGAAGCAATCTTCGGATCAATTCTAAGTGCCATGGCAATGTTTGTAAGTGTTCCCAAACAAACAACAGTAATGCCCTTATGTTTGTTTGCAAGTTCAATAATTCTTTCCACCGCAGGATTTGTGGAGTTATAGCCTTTACTTAAATAACCCTCACAACCTAAAAATGCCAAAGGATTTTCTGAAGTATGCTTTACTCCAAGAAAACGGAATAATCTGTAAAGTTCGTTTCTGCTGTCAATTAAACTGTCTTTATAAGACAATGTGTTTTGCCAACTTACACTAAATGGTGCAATTGTGACAGCCATGATTTCAAAAAAGTCTTGTCGTGAAAAAGCATAAGCAATTGCAAACTGATCATCAATTTCATTTGCAACATCAGAATCAATAATTATTTTTAATCTTTTATTTATTTCATTTTCCATAAAGAAAATATACCACAAATATTAAAAATTACAAAATATAAACAAAACATTTTTTAATTTTCTAATTTTTTTCTTAAATTTTCCAATATTTTGTTTTCCAATCTTGAAACCTGAACTTGTGAAACCCCCAATCTTTTGGCAATTTCACTTTGTGTTTTATCATAAAAATATCTAAGCATAATAATTTTCTTATCACGCTCTTCAAGTTTATCAATAATTTGTTTTAAAGCAAACTTGTCCACAAAATCATCAGTCTGCTCTGTGTCAAGTCTGTCAATAATTGTCAATCCATCTTCTTCCCCATCTTCAAAAGGAGTGTAAAGAGAAACTGGCATTTTGGCAGAGTCCATTGCCATGACAACTTCCTGATCACTTATTTTAAAATGAGAAGCAATCTCACTGATTGTGGCACTTCGCCCATTTTCCATAAGAAAAGCATCAACAAACTTGTTGATTTTTAAATTTAGCCCCTTAATCGCTCTTGAAACCTTAACAGCACCATCATCACGCATAAAGCGTTTGATTTCGCCAATTACCATAGGCACAACATAAGTGGAAAACTTGACATTAAAAGAACAATCAAAATTGTTGATTGCCTTTAAAAATCCCATGCAACCAAGTTGATATAAATCGTCATTTTCCACACCCTTATCTTTAAACCATCTTATAACACTTTTAATAAGTGGAGAGTTTTCATTTATAAGGGTTTCTTTTGCTTGTTCATCACCGTTTTGTGCTTTTTTAATCAGTTCAAGAGTCTCTTCTTGCCCAAGCATTAACCCACCACAGCAGACAGACCAGAAGAAATTTTCTTAGTCATTGTCACGCTTGTTCCAAAAGAATTGCTGACAACCTGAACATTATCCATAAAACTTTCCATAACAGTAAAACCCATGCCAGAGCGTTCAGCAGAAGGCTTGGAAGTATAGAATGGTTCACGAGCCTTAATAACATCTTTAATTCCAACACCCTTGTCTGTAATGGTTATGCTGACAGTGTCATCTTCCAGTTCACAACGCAAAATGACATCCCCCTTAACTGAAGTTGGATAGGCATGAACGACACAGTTGGTAACTGCTTCAGAAACAGCAGTTTTAATGTCTGTAATTTCATCCACTGAAGGATTAAGTTGCACACAAAAAGAAGCAACGCAAACTCTTGCAAAACCTTCATTAACAGACAATGCTTTAAAAGTAATTTCCATAAAATTTGAATATTTCATAATCTCTCCTTAAACAATTTTTGGCATAATGTCATAAAGCCCTGTAATCTTAAAAATCTTTTCCGCATGAGTTGATGGGTTTGTTATATAGATTGGAATATCTTTGCTTTTAAGTTTCTTATATCTTCCAATCAAAACACCTATTCCTGTGGAATCCATAAAATCAAGTTCTGACAAATCAATAATGACTTTTTTAAAGTCAGGTTTGTCAAAAATTTCTTCCAGTGTAATTCTTGTGTAAGAGGCTGTATGTTCGTCAAGTTCGCCACAAAGAAGGACATACAAAACTCCTTTATGAACACGACTTTTTATTTGCATAACCACTCCTTTCACTTAAAATCATAGCACACGAAAATTGTTGTGTTTTGACATGTTATGTTTGAAAATGTGTTATTTTGTCACAAAAATTTTTGTGTAACTTACCCAAAAAATAAAAATATAGTGTATTATGCATGAAATAATACACCATATTTTGTGTAATTTGCTTTTTATTGCACAATTAAACAAAAACATAAAAATGTTTTACTATAAAATCAAAATTGTGTTATACTTAAACCAAAGGATAAACATATGAAAAAGAAAAAACAAAACTTAATAATAGATTGTGATGTTGGTGTCGATGATGCAATTGCCCTTATGTATGCTTTGCAAAGCGAAGACCTAAACGTTCAACTTTTGTCCACCGAAGCAGGAAATAACCCTATTGAAAACATCACTCAAAACACACTTCATTTGACAGAATTGTTAAAGAAAAATGTTCCTGTTGTTCAAGGAGTGAAAGAACCAATCAAACGCCAACCTTCTTATGCTTTAACCGCACAAGGAAAAGGTGGACTTGGTGGATATAATTACAACCGAAAAAAGATTAAAAACACTCTAATAAATGAAACTTCGTCAAATGCAATTTACAAAATTCTTAAAGCAAATAAAGAAAAAACAACCATTGTTGCAATTGGCCCAATGACAAATCTTGCAGTGCTTTTAAAAGAGCATCCTGATGCAAAAGAATACATAAAAGAAATCGTCTTTGAAAGTGGCACAAAGGAAAAAATCTATGGCAAACCTTACAAATCTTTCAATGTTGGTTTTGACCCAGAAGCAGCCGAAATAGTTTTCAAAAGCGGTGTTCCACTTGTTATGGTGCCAATGGAACTTGGACATATTGCCTACCTTGACAAAAACGACATTAAACAATTTAAGAAGACAAACAAGATTGGAAAAATCTTTGCCAAGATGTTTAAAAAATATCATGACTATCATGTAGGCAATCTAGGAGCAGCCGTTCATGATGCTTGCACAATTTTCTATCTTTTACATCCAGAATTTGTCAAAACAGAACAGGCACACATTGACATTAAATATTACAGGACAGAAACAGAAGACTTTGGATATGTGGACATTGACTTTAAAAAGAAAGCCAACGCAACAGTTTGCATTGACCTTGTGATTGATATGTTTAAATATGAAATTTTTGAATGCTTGAAAAAGTTTGGTAAATAAATTTTTAAACTTAAAAAAAACACCAATAAATATTATAAAAAAGAAGAAGCATTTAAACTTCTTCTTTTTCATTAATTTCTTTATTTGCAGTTTCAAAGACTTCAATATCTTTTTTATTTGACTTAACTTTTGATTTGTTTCCGCCTAAGTCACCATTCTTTTTCTTTCTAGGTTTATAAGCAATCGCCCAAAGCCCTGGAGTTATGAAAACTGAAGAATAGAAACCTGCCATAATGCCAATCATGATTGGGAAAGCAAATTCTCTGATGTCAGCAACACCAATAACTGTAATGAAGAAAATCATTATAAAAGTTGTAAGTGTTGTTAAGATTGAACGCATCATAGTGTTTTTAACAGCAGTATTAGCAATCTCTGTGTTTACAATCTTCATGTCAGATTGTCGCGCAACCTTTAAAGAATCTCTCATGCGGTCAAAAATGATGATCGTGTTGTTGATTGAGTAACCCAAAATTGTAATCAAAGCCGCAATGAAAGCAACATTCACTTGAACACGGCAGATTATAATGATTGAAGCAGTAACCAAAACATCATGGAAAAGTGCCAAAATCGCCGCTAAACCGCTTGTAATTTCAAATCTAAATGCTACATAAATCAAAATCAAGACAACAGCAACAAGAAGTGCAATAAATGATTTCATAAGAAGTTCGGAACTTGCCGCAGCAGTGGTTATTCCGCCTTCTTCCACCAAACTTGCAATTTCAACATACTCGCCTTCAAGTTCGTCAAGTGTGGCGTTTTGGTCTACATATTTAAAGGCTTTCAACATTTCAAGTCTGATTTCATGATTAATCTCTTCAATTTCAGAAGATTTTAAATCATTGTTGTTTTGATATTTAATGATAAGGGCTGTTCCTTTTGGCACAAGTTTATGTTCTTCTGACATAGTTGTGTCTTGGAAAGTGGAAACAGACAAATCATGCTTTTCTAAAACAGAAATTATGATTTTTTCAATTTCACCTCTGTTTTTGTTTAAATCATATTTGCTGTCATCTAAAGTGTATTCACCAGTGTTGTCAACATACACAGTCATAACAGAACCGCCAGTAAAATCAATTCCAAGTTTGAAACCTACACAACAGAAAACAATCAAACCAACCAAGCATATCACAATAGGCGCAATTAAAAACCATTTAAGATTTTTACAAAAATCAAATTTTGTCCCCACCAACTTATCTTCAATTGAGAAGAGTGCTTTTTTAAACTTTTTCATGTTCATAATATTTCACCCTCCTTGACTTCTTCCACAACAATTTCTGTGTTATCGTCTTCTTCAAGACTTCTGATTTGTTGTTTTGGAAGGTGCAATTTCTTTGGTTTAACGCTGTTTAATGGCAAATACCACTTAACCAAATATCTCAATATAACAAGGTTCATAAACATAGAAAGCAATACACCAATCAAAAGTGTTATTGCAAAACCTTGAATGGATGAAGTTCCAAGAATGTAAAGCACAATTGCTGTTGCAACAGTTGTGATGTTACTGTCAAAGATTGGCCAAAAAGCACGCTTGAAACCATTTTTAACTGACAAAGGAATTTTCTTCCCGCTTTTATATTCTTCCCTGAAACGCTCGAAAATAATGACAATTCCATCAACCGCCATTCCAATACTGAGAATAATACCTGCAAGACCAGGTAAAGTCAACTGAACAAATGAAATTGCTTGCAAGAAGAACAACATTAAAATCAAATAAATGACCAAAGCAAGACCAGCCAAGAAACCAAAATCACCATATCTTACCCAAAGCAAAATCAAAATAAGCAAAAATCCAACAAAACCACCAATGATTGCAAGTCTAAGTGCTTCCACACCCAAAGTTGCAGAAATTACATCACTGGAAATCAAATCAAGAGAAACATTAAATGTTCCGCTCATGATTTGCAAAGCATATCTTTCTGCTTCTTCATGAGAATTAAAACTTCCAGAAATGAAAGTTGAACCACCAGTAATTTTTGAAGAACATTGCAAAGTCAAACAATCATCAACATTTTCAATGTTATCACCAAAATAAATATAAATTTCTTTGTCACCATTTGCAGCATCGTTTGTCAAACTTTCAAATTTTCTTGCACCTTCAGTTGTGAAAGTGACTGAAACCCCATGCACATATTCATTACTGTTGTCGTCTTTTTTCTGATAAGTAGCCTGAACATTGCTGATGTCTGTTCCACGAATACGGATGTCTTCATCAGAAGTTGACTTTTTCAAAGTCATGCGAAGAGGAGTTGGTTCACCGATAAGGTCAAAAATTTCTTGTGCATCAGTAACTGATGGCACTTCAACTCTGATTTTGTTGCCGTCTTGACGAACGATGGTGGCTTCACTATATTTCCCACCAATGACACCTTCAAGTCTTGTGACTGTGGCATCAATTGCTGTGTCTAAGTCTTTAGTATTGCTGTCTTTAGCAATATCGCATTGATAAACAACAGAAATACCACCTGCAAGGTCCAACCCAAGAGAAATTGAATTGGCAAACCCGTTGTAGGTGGAAGTTGTGAAAGGTATATTAAAACTGCATACTGACAAAATAATTCCAAATAAGGTCAAAACTGCAACAGCAACATAATTCATAATGGAATTCTTTTTTAATCTGTTCTTAATTCTAGCCATTATAACCCCTTACAAGATTTGGTTAATTACACCATAAATACTTAAATAAGTATAATACTTTATAGGGGCAAAGTCAATTGAAAATCAATATTTTTTCAAATTGACACAGATAATTCCACAGATTGCACCAATTACGCTGTTGAAAATCAAATCGTTTAGCAATGTTCTGTCGAAGCAAAAAGCCCCGTCAAGCAACGAAAACACCAAAAAAGCCACAATTGTGAAAATAAAACCAATAAGAAGTCCATTCAATAAACCTTGATTTTTATATTTTTTAAGTCCTATAAACACACCAAAAAAGATGCTGACCCCTTTGATAACTTGATTTACAGGCGTAATCACACTGTCACTTATGCTTGTAAAACGAAGAACAAAGGCAAAAAGTAAAATGCCCACAAGTGCCACACATAAAGATGTCACCACACCTTTAAGTAAAGCAAGCCAAAGACCATTTACGCTTTTATTTTCGCTTTTTAATGCTTTCAATTTCATTATTGCCTCCTTTCATACACAATAAACCTTAAATGTCTCTTTGTTTAAATTTATGCGGACAAGTTTTTAAATATGAAAAGCCAAGGCAAATAAATTTAAATTTTATGAAAAATCAACTTTCTTAAAAATCTGTTTTTTCTTTGTTTGACTTTCTTCAGAAAAAGAAATATAATATATTTATGAAAAGCATATTCATTTACAATCCAGAAAGTGGAAAAGGTAAAATCAAAAAACATAAAAATTTCATCATAAATGAACTTTCAGAAAAATATGGTGAAATTGAATGTGTTGAAACCACCCATCCAAACCATGCTTGCGAAATCGCAAGAACATGCACAGATGTAGACTATCTTTTTTGTTCTGGTGGAGATGGAACATTAAATGAAATCGTAAATGGTCTTGGCTCACTTTCTAAAAAACCAATCGTGGGATATATTCCAAGTGGAACAATTAATGATGTAAGTCGATCTTTAAAACTTTCTAAAAACATCAAAAAAGCAGTTAAGATTTTAAAAGAAGGAGAAATCTTTTCTCATGACATTTTTCAAGTAAACAACCAATATGGAATCTATGTTTGTTGTGCAGGATTGTTCACAAAAACAAGTTACACCGCAGAAAGAAAAGCAAAAATTAAATTTGGAAAATTTGCCTATTTCTTCAAAGCAATTAAAGAACTTTTTAATTCTGATGCTGTCAAAATTTCCATTAAAACAAAAGATGAAACCATAGAATGCAATTGTGCCATTCTTTTAATTTTAAATTCCAAAAGTGCAGGCGGATTTAAACTTAACCGAAGTGCCGACCTTAACGACGGAGAAGTGGATGTCATGCTTGTGCCTTGCAAACACAAAAAAATTCACTTTGTTTCAATTTTGAAAGTAATTAATGTTTTCTTGTTTGGAATAAAGAAATTTGAAAATAACAAAAAATTTATATATCGAAAACTTTCTCATTTCACATTAACCACAAACAGTGGTGCATGCATAAATATAGACGGAGAGAAAAGTGATTCTGGAGAATTTGAATTTAAAGTTTTGCGTCAAGCCTTACAAATAATCGTTCCAAAAAAATAAGCATCACAAACAAAAAAAACACAAACAAATCGTTTGTGTTTTTAATTATTTTTTCTTGCTTTTCTTTTTAGGAACAGATTCTTCAGCACTTTCGGTTGTCACTGCTATGTTATCTGAATTTGTAACTTCAGCAACTTGTTCTTCCAAAGTTTTTTCTTTATTGTTAGGTTTGATTTCTTTTTCAGTAATTTTAGATTCAGTTTTTGGAGCATTATTTTCATCTTTAAAAACAGTATAAATTGCATAAGCATCAACACTTAAATAACTTTTATTTTTTCCACCTGTTTCAATAACAACCAACTTTTTTGAGTCATCAAATTTAAGTTCCACAATTGTTCCATAAACTCCGCTTGTGGTTAAAACTTTGTCACCCACTTTCAAGGAATTTGTTTGTTCTTGAACTTTTTGAGTGTCTCTTTTATTTTTTGAATTCATAAAGATTGGCATAGCAATCAACAACAAAGCAACAACCCCAATTAAAGCATAGTTCCACCATTGATTTCCATCAATCAACAACATACTTGTCATAACACTTTCTCCTTTTATTTAGTTAATATAAAGCCCATAATAAAAAACAAAACAACAATTAAGATTGGCAGGGCTATTTCGTTGAATCCCATAGTTTGGAAATCTCCTTTTTTATGTTACCATATAATTATACAACAAACCAAACAAATTTTCAAGATAAATGTCAAAACTTTTCATTTTGTGTCGAAAACTTTAATCTATACAATTTCAAAAAATAAACCTAATTAAATAAAAAAGACATAAAATTTATCAAATTAAATAAAAAACAGCAATTTATGCTGTTTTTCGTTTAAATTACAACTTTTTTGTTTCAATTTCATTTTCAAGTCTTGCAACAAAATCAGCAAGTTTAAGCCCACTGGCACTTTCAAAACCACGACCACGAATAGAAATTGTTTCACTTTTTTCTTCTTCATCACCCACAATGATAAGATATGGAATTTTCATTGAAAGCGCTTCACGAATTTTATAACCAACTTTTTCATTGCGGTCATCAAGTTCTGCCCGTAAACCTTTCTCTTGCAAAACTTTGTAAAGCTTGTTTGCATAATCATTATTTCTGTCTGTCAAAGTCAAAACCTTAACTTGAACAGGTGCAAGCCACAATGGAAATGCTCCTGCATATTTTTCAATCATATAAGCAAGAGTCCTTTCATAGCAACCAATGCTTGATCTGTGAATGATTACTGGTGTCTTTTTAACGCCGTCTTTGTCAGTGTATTCCATTCCAAATTTTTCTGCAAGCATTTGGTCAATTTGAATGGTAATCATGGTGTCTTCTTTTCCAAAAACATTCTTGATTTGAATGTCAAGTTTTGGACCATAGAAAGCGGCTTCCCCAACGCCAACTTCATAAGGAATTTCAAGGTCTTTCAAAATTCTTTCCATCGCGTTTTGAGCATCATCCCATTGCTGTTGTGTGCCAATATATTTTTCTTTATCATTAGGGTCCCACTGAGAAAATCTGTAAGATATATCTTCATCAAGCCCAAGAGTTTTAAGCATAAATCTGGCAAGTTCCAAACATCCTTTAAATTCATCTTCCAACTGTTCAGGTGTGCACATCAAGTGACCTTCAGATAATGTAAACTGTCTTACTCTGATAAGTCCATGCATTTCCCCACTTGCTTCGTTTCTAAACAAAGTTGAAGTTTCATCATAACGAAGTGGCAAATCTTTGTAAGAGCGTGGTTTGTTTAAATAGCATTGATATTGGAAAGGACAAGTCATAGGACGCAAAGCATAAACTTCTTTGTCTTTCTTTTCATCGCCTAAAACAAACATACCTTCTTTATAATGATCCCAGTGACCTGAAATTTTATATAAATCACTTTTTGCCATGAAAGGAGTTTTTGTAATTTGCCAACCGCGTTTTGCTTCTTCATCTTCAACAAACCTTTGCATAAGTTGAATTACTTTTGCACCTTTTGGAAGCAAAATTGGAAGCCCTTGACCAATGTAATCAACAGTTGTGAAAAGTTCCAATTCTCTGCCAAGTTTGTTATGGTCACGCTTTCTGGCTTCTTCAAGCATCGTGATATGGTCGTTCAATTGTTTTTTGTCAGCAAACGCATAAACATAAATGCGTTGAAGCATTTTGTTTTTTTCATTTCCACGCCAATAAGCACCATTAACCGCATGAATTTTGAAAGCATAGTTTTGTAAATTTCTTGTGCTTTCAACATGAGGTCCACTGCACAAATCAAAAAAATCATCGCCTGTGTAATAGACAGAAATTTCAGCATCATCTGGAAGTTCGTTGATGATTTCTGTTTTGTAAGCATTGTCTTTAAAAAGTTTTAACGCTTCTTCTCTGTTTAAAACTTTTCTTACAAAATTTTCACCTTTGTTGATGATTTCTTTCATCTTTTTTTCTATTGCATTAAAATGGTCTGGAGTAAGTTGTTCATCCAAATCCACATCATAATAGAAACCATCATCAATGGCTGGCCCAATTGTAAGTTTGGTGGTTGGATAAAGTTCCACCAAAGCCTTTGCCAAAATGTGTGCAAGGCTGTGTCTTGAAATGTGCAACTTTTCATCTTTTTCTTTCTTTTCCATTTTAATTCTCCTTTAAAATAAATATTGTTAAAATTCTCTGTTTCTAAAAATAAAAAAGTCCATAAAAACAAGAGAAAATCTTGAATTTAAGGACGATTAAACAAACCGCGGTTCCACCTTAATTGCATAAAATGCCACTCTTATTAAAAATTGCGTATCTTCATCACGACAAGCGGTTTCGCACTTTCCAATCGGTCAAGGTTTTTCACCAACCAACCCTTCTCTGAACACTTTTTGGACGCTACTTATTCATCGCTAAATACAAAATCTATTTTATTACTATAAAATGACATTGTCAAGTGTTTTGTGAAAGGAATTTGCAAAATTGTCATAAAACTTGACAAATTTGTCAAAAAGGAGTATAATTAACCCGCTTTCATTAAAAGCGAGGAAAAATGATAATAGAAAATAAAACTTTAATCAAAGTTGAAGAATCAGACTATAAAGAAAGTTTTAGAATTCCTGATGGCATTGAATACATAGGAGAAAAAGCATTTTATAACTGCAAAAATCTTAAATTTATTTATATTCCAGAAAGCGTAAAAGAAATAGGTGTAAAAGCCTTTTGGGGATGTGAAGATTTAAAAACATTGACTATTCCAAAAAATGTTGCAAGAATAGGTATGTTTGCTTTGGATTATTGCAGAAACTTGGAACTGGTTACTATTGAATCGAAGAAACTTTTAAACTGTGTAAAAACAACAAGATGTATTTTCCCAAATTTTCGAAGAAATCTCTTTTTTGAATGTATAAAACTTAAATTTGTAATATTGCCTGATTCAACACCAGAAAACAACATTGTTTTCACTTGCATGGAAAAACGAATATCACAAAGTTACAAAATTCTTCGTGAAAGCGAATATCATTCTTATGTGGAAAAATATAAAAAACGCATAAACAAAGGAACTTTATCCTTGATAAAATCAACAGAAAAACCAAATGCTGATTTAAATTTAAAAGAAAACAAAGTTGTTGAAAACACAAAAGACCGAAATTAATCGGTCTTTTTTTCAATAAAATTCAGCAATTTAGGTTACATGATGTTTTAATCATTTCAAAACTGAAAACTTATCAATCTTTTCCAAACTTTTGTTGTAGCAAACATTAATTCTTTCTTCAAAAATTTTGGAAAGAAAACCTGCTGTGTAATCATCCCCACAACAATAAAGATTAATCTTCTTTGGAGAAAGTTCAATTAAAGATGAAACCAAACCTTCTTTAGAAAGTTTTTCATAGTCCTCGCCGACTTCACTGTTTTCCAACTTTAAGAAATAACCATTTTCATCTTGAAAAACATTAATTTCCTCTTCGCAAACTTCTAAATTATCAATCAAGAATTTCAAAAGGTCAAAGAATGCTTCGTTTGAAACCAAAAACTCACTGTTTTCGTTTGCAAGCGTAATGAGTTCTGCCCATTTATCTCTTAATGCTTTCAATTTGAAATAATAGAAAGAATCTAAAAACAAATTCTTTTCCAAATCCAGATTTTTGCTTATAATGTAAAAATCTGTTTCCTTATCAAAATTTATGAGAGCTTTTTTAAAAGCAGTAAGACTTATGTCTTCATGAAGTGGCAAACGCAAATTTTCTGACAAATACATCTCTTTATAAAAATTGCAAATCACCTTTATTGTGCATCTTTCTATGACAACTCTGACACGAGATTGTTCTTCCATAGGGCAACCAATAACAATAAAAATTTTGTCAAATTCTTCATAACAAGTTACAACTGCTCCAAACTCTGCTGTCTGCGACTTTATTGTTTGATAGACAAATTTCGCAATTTGAATATTTTTAGAATTGACCGAGATTGAAAGTTCCCACATAAAAACTCCTTTCCACTATATAGTATGCAACCACTTTAAAAATACTCAAAAACTTTTATTTTTGTTTGACATTTATTTTTAAAACTTATATTATTTAATTAAGGATTAATAATACATATATGAAGAAAAGGTTTACATTAATTATTTTGGCATTATTTGTTGTTGCCCCAATCTTCGCATTTTTAGGATGCGGAGAAGTTTCTTCATATAAATTTATGGTAAGGTCAAGTTCTTATGCACACGGCACAGTTTCTGGCGAAGGAACATATGAAGAAAATTCAACAGTAACATTAAAAGCCACCGTAACAAACCAAAACAGCAGTTTCGTTGCTTGGCTTAAACAAGATGGGCAAATAATTAAAAACGACTCCAATTTTCAAATTGCAAACACAGAAAATGATGAACGCATTGTTGGAAGCACACTTTCTTTTGCATCAACTGATTCCACACGCGGAACATACACAGCAGTGTTCAGTGAAAGTGCTGAAACAATGCAATATGTAAAACTTGACAGTTTCAGAATTTCTGACAAAGCCTATGACGAAAATGGAAATTTCATAACAAACCCAACAGAAATTTCAGGAACTAATCTTAATTTAAGTGCAGAATTTTCACAAGGTGTAAACTCCAGCGACATTTCCACAGTGGAAAGTCAAGAAGACATCGATGTTGAAATCAATCAAAAAATAAATGCAAGCACCCTTTACACCCTTAAACTTGATGCAAGAAATGCTTGCCAAATAAGAATCAACGCGTCTTTCCGCCAAGGTGGACTTATGACTCCTGCAAATTTCAGAAATGAATTGTTGCTTGGCACAAGCAGTAAATCTGAAACTGGAGATGTAGTTTTCCAAAATGGCTATTATCACATGATTTTTGGTTTTTCATTAAACAGCGAAAATTATTATTTTATAGCCACTTATCACATCTTAACTGCTTAATCTATATATTCCACACTTTTTAAATATAACCCACATGCTGGCATAGTTTTGCCAGCATATTTTCTTTCTCCACTTGAAAGAGCGTTTTTAACACTTTCAATTGAAAGTCGACCGCTTCCAACTTCCAACAATGTTCCCACCAAAATGCGAACCATATTATATAAAAAACCATTGCCAGTAACTTCAAAAGTTAAAACTCTGCCTTTTTTAAAAACATTAATGTCAAAAATTTCTCTTTCAAAACTTTGAACATTTGTGTCTGCACTGCAAAAGCCCTGAAAATTGTGTTTTCCAATTAAAAGTTTTTTCGATTCTTCAATTTTCTTTAAGTCGACACTAAAGCCATACCATGCACGCAAATTATAATTTAATGCGCTCTTGTCTCCACCTATTTGCACCACATAACGATAAGTTTTTCTTTTGGCAGAAAAACGCGCATGGAAATCATCACTTGCAAGTTCTACTTTTTTTATTCTGACATCTTCAGGCAAAATGTTGTTAAGTGCAGTTTTAATGTTTTTAAGTGGCATGATGTTTTCAATTTTTACTGATGCCACTTGACTTAACGCATGCACACCCCTGTCTGTTCTTCCACTGCCTTCCACACTGACAGTTTCTCCAGTCAGTTTAAAAAATGCTTCTTCAATTTCGCCTTGAATTGTCCGTCTGCCATTTTGTTTTTGCCAACCAAAAAAATTACTGCCGTTATATTCGATAAATAATTTCAAATTTCTCATAATTCTATTTTAATTATTTAGACTTAAAAAATCAAACATAATCAAAAAAATTTGACTAAAACAATAAAATATTTTATTATAATTATATATTTTTAAATGGAGATAATCATGAAAAAAGTAATTGATGGAAACACAGCCACAGCAATGGTGGCTTACAAACTTTCACAAGTCATTCCAATCTATCCAATCACACCATCTTCACCTATGGCAGAATATTGTGATGGAGAACTTTCAGGTGGACACAAAAACATTTTTGGAGAACTTCCAACTTTGGTGGAAATGCAATCGGAAGGCGGAGCAATTGGAGCCGTTCATGGATCTCTTTGCACAGGTGCAATGACCACAACATTCACATCCAGTCAAGGGCTTCTTCTTATGATTCCAAACCTTTATAAACTTGCTGGTGAACATCTTCCATGTGTCATTCATGTTGCCGCTCGTGCGGTGGCATCACATGCACTTTCCATTTTTGGCGACCATTCTGATGTCATGGCAACTCGCCAAACAGGAGTTTTGCTTTTGTCATCTTCTTCTGTTCAACAGGCACACGACTTTGCTTTAATTTCTCATGTCTTGGCTTATAAGACATCTCTTCCTGTCATTCACTTTTTTGATGGTTTTCGCACTTCTCATGAAATTCAAAAAGTTGAGATTTTGTCAGACGAACAAATCAAAATGTTGCTTCCAACTTCAGAAATTGAAAAATTTAAACAATCACGCATGACAAGTGAAAACCCATATCAAAAAGGCACAGCACAAGACCCTTGTGTGTTTTTCCAAAACCGAGAACTTTCTTCGCCAATTTATAATGATGTCCACAAAATTTTGAAAAAGATTTTAAAAGATTTTGCACAAATCACTGGAAGAAGATATGATGCCTATGACCTTTTGGGAAACAAACAAGCGAAAAATGTTATTGTAAGCATGGGGTCATCTTGTGAAACTATTGAAGAAGTCATCACAAGTGACCGCCTTTTTAAAGACACAGCACTTATCAATGTTCATCTTTATCGCACTTTTGACAGCGATGCCTTTCTTGCGTCATTGCCAAAAAACACTGAAAAAGTTATTGTCCTTGACCGAACAAAAGAATGTGGCGGAAGAGAGCCACTTTTCTTGGATGTCACTTGTGCTTTGAAAAACACTGACATTAAAGTCATTGGTGGAAGATATGGTCTTGGTGGAAAGGAATTTACTCCAAGCATGGTTAAAGCCGTAATCGACAATTTTGAAACTATGAAAGACAACTTCACTGTTGGCATAGAAGATGATGTTAATCTTTCTTCATTGCCTGTGCATGAATATCATCCTAAAACCAAAACTTTATTGCAGATGAAATTTTTTGGCTTAGGCTCGGACGGAACAGTTTCTGCCAGCAAAAGCACAATCAAAATTTTGGGAAAAGAACTCGACAAATATGTCCAAGGTTATTTTGAATATGACAGCAAAAAAAGCGGAAGCCTTACTCGTTCTCACATTCGCATAAGTGATCAACCAATCCACAGCACCTATCTTGTGGAAAATGCCGATTTCATAACAATCAACAATTTCTCATTTGTGCATAGATACAACTGTTTGGAAGGTTTGAAGAAAGGCGGAAAAGTGCTTTTAAACACAATTTTCTCTGCCGATGAAGTCAACAAAGTTTTGCCAGACAGTTACATTGAAACCCTTAAAAAACAAAATGCCAAATTGTTTGTCATCAATGCTCAAAAACTTGCTGAAGAAGTTGGCTTAAAAAACAAAATAAACATCATTATGCAAACCGCATTGTTTAAAGTCAGCGAAATAATTGAATTTAAAGAAGCACAGAAGCAAATCGAAAAACAAATTCAATCAATCTTCATTAAAAAAGGTCAAGAAGTGGTCAATAAAAACATAACCGCTTCCCGCCTTACGGAAAAAAGAATTGAAGAAGTGGATGTAACTAAACTTGTTCCGCAAAAAGTTGCCATGTTTGAAAAAAACATAAATGACAAGTTTTATCAAACCATAATGAAACCAATCGAGAAACTTCAAGGAGATAAGTTGGCTGTTTCCAAGTTTGATGAAAGCGGACGACTTCCAACAGGGACAGCAGAATTTGAAAAGCGTGGATTTGCAGGACACTTGCCACAATATCTCCCTAAAAACTGCATTCAATGCGGAAATTGCGTCATTGCCTGCCCACATAACGCAATAAGACCAGTGCTTGTAAAAGGAGAAACTCCTGAAGACATCGAATTTGCCAAAGCCTTTGGAATGGACGGATATTTCTATCGCCTTCAAGTAAGCCCAGAAGACTGCACAGGTTGTGGAGTTTGTGCCAACACCTGCCCAAGCAAAAACAAGGCACTTGTCATGACCATGGCAAACGAAATTTTAGATAAAGAAAAGTCCAACTTTAATAGACTTAAAAAAATTAAGACCGAGAAAAACACTCCGTTTTCCACCGACCTTGCAAAAGGACTGCAATTTAAAGACAGTTATTTTGGATTTTCTGGTGCTTGTGCGGGTTGCGGAGAAACACCTTACATCAAACTTGCAACATCACTTTTTGGCGAACGCATGCTGATTGCCAACGCAACTGGATGTTCCAGCATATATGGTGGCTCTTATCCAAGTTGCCCATATCTTAAGGATGAAAACGGAAAAGGTCCAGCATGGGCAAATTCATTGTTTGAAGACAACGCTGAATTCGGACTTGGCATGAAACTTGGCTCTAAATACACAGAAACCACTTCGCCAAGTGTTTGGCTTATTGGTGGAGATGGCTGGGCATACGACATAGGTTATGGCGGACTTGACCATGTGTTGAATGGAAATGAAAATGTCAATATTTTGGTTTTGGACAGCGAAGTTTATTCCAACACTGGCGGACAGGCTTCCAAATCCACTCCACGCGGAGCAATGGTTAAGTTTGCAAACTCAGGAAAATCCACCAAAAAGAAAGACTTAGTGGCACTTGCAATAGCATCAAAAAATTGTTATGTTGCACAAGTCAGCCTAGGAGCAAACATAAACCAATGCATAAAAGCATTTAAAGAAGCAGAAAGTTTTGATGGACCAAGTTTAATTGTGGCATACAGCCCATGCGTGAACCATGGATTTGATATGTCACAAACCACAACTGAAATGCGTAAAGCAGTTGAATGTGGTTATTGGTCGCTTATCCGTTACAACCCAAAAACAGACACCCTGTCACTTGACTCTAACAGTGATTTTGACAAATATGAAGAATATTTAAACGGAGAGCAAAGATTCAGCGTCATTAAAGAACTTAAAGGCGAAGAAGCCACAAAAATGTTGGAACAAAGTAAACAAGATGCCATAAACAGACTGGAAATAATCAAAAAATTCATAAAAAACAACTAAATGTAGTATAATTATTTTAAGAAACATACAAATTGTTTGACAAATTCGACAAAATTTTTTAAAATAGTTATATAAAAAGGATATTTATGAACAGAGAAACCGATTTGTTTAAAACTTGGCTTGTGGAAACACCTTTGGCTCACAGAGGTCTTCACACAAAAAACATTCCTGAAAATTCACTCAGTGCTTTTTCCAACGCCATTGAAAAGGGATATGGAATAGAACTTGATGTTCAACTTTTGGCAGACGACACAGTTGTTGTTTTCCATGACGACTCTTTGGCAAGAATGACTGGAAATGATGGATATATCAGATTTTTAAATAAAGATGATTTAAAAGCATTGACTTTAAAAGGCTCTAAAGAGCGTATTCCAACCTTCCAAGAAGTGCTTGACCTTGTAAATGGAAAAGTCCCACTTTTGATTGAAATTAAAAACAGACATAAAGTTGGAAAACTTGAACAAAAAGTAATTGAAATGCTGAAAAAATATAATGGCGAATATGCTGTTCAATCTTTTAATCCATTTTCACTTGCTTATTTCAAAAAGCATGCCCCACACATCATTCGCGGACAACTTGCTGGCGAACTTAAAAATGAAGATGTTAAACTCAGTTTTGTGGAACGCTTTGTAATGAAACGCATGACTTTAAACAAAACAGTAAGCGAACCAGATTTCATCTCTTATGAAGCAATTTGCTTGCCAAATCGTTTTGTAAAGAAATTTAAACACCTTCCGCTTCTGACATGGGTTGTTCACAGTAAAGAACAATATCACAAAATCATTAAACATTGTGACAACATAATTTTTGAAGACTTTGACCCAGAGATTTAAAAAAAATACACACAAAACTTGTGTGTATTTTTAATTAATATTTAATTTGTTTTTTCTATAAATTTTATAAAAAGTTTTTGGTAAATATTCAAACTGCTTTTATGTAGTGAAATTTCGTTTAGAACAAAAAATAAGCAAGAATAAAATTTTCTGTTTTATTCAACAGTAACAGATTTTGCCAAATTTCTTGGTTTGTCTGGATTATAACCAAGCATCAAAGCATAATTGAATGCCAAAAGTTGTAAAGGAATAACACTGACAATAGGCATTAAAATTTCATCAAAACTTGGCAAATCAATTCTGAAATCTACATCAACATTATGAACAAGGTTGGAAAGCAAAAGCACCTTACCACCCCTTGCCTTTACTTCTTCAATGTTGCTTTCAACTTTGCTTTTCAAACTTTCAACAGTGGAAACAGCAATAACCAAAGTTTCCTTATCAATAAGTGCAAGCGTGCCATGTTTAAGTTCACCAGAAGCCATGCCCATGCAATTTAAATATGCAATTTCTTTCAATTTCAAACTTGCTTCCAAACTTGTTACATAATCCTGCCCACGCCCAATAAAAAACACTTTTTTAAATTTGGAAATTGGAAATAAAAGTTTTTCATCGAAATTGAAATTGTCATAACGCAAAACAAAATCTTTAAGCAAATCTTGTTCGTCGATTTTTGCCATTTTTAAAACCATAATCAAAAGAGTAAACACTTGTGAAACATATGCCTTTGTTGAAGCAACAGCAACTTCTTTTCCTGCAAAAGTTGGAAGCACAAAATCTGCAATATGTTCCAAAGTGGAATAAGGCACATTGGTCACGCACATCACTTTCATACCTTTTTCTTTAACAAGTTTGGCACAAGCAATTGTGTCCGCTGTTTCCCCACTTTGACTTACAAACACATAAAGACAATTTTTTGAAAGAACACGATTGGCATATCTAAACTCACTTGCAATGGAAACCTGACATTCTTTACGGCAAAATTTTTCTAAAAACAATGCACCCATAAGACTGCTGTGATATGCCGTTCCACAAGCAATGAAATGAAACTTCTTAAACTTGCCAAGTTGGCTTAGCAATTGTTCATTTAAATAGTTTTCTGAAAAATATTTAAAAAAAGTCTTTTTAAGCACAATTGGTTGTTCTTTAATCTCTTTCAACATGAAATATTTTTCATTTAAATTTTCATCGGAAAAATCAAAATTACTGATATTTAATGGTGTTTTTTCAATTTTTTCGCCGTATTTGTTAAAAAAGTCTAGTTTCTTTGCACTGGCAATCACAAACTCATCATCTTCCAAAATAAAACATTCTTCAAACTTTTTGGCAAAAATAGAAATATCACTGCCTGCCATGCAACCATTTTGACTAATCGCAACCATAAGCGGACTGTTGCGTTTTGCAAGATAAATCTTGTCAGATTTTTTCTCTATAAGACAAACGGCAAAACTTCCTTCCACCATATTACAAGCACCAATAAGTTTGTCAAGTGTTTTACCTTCTTGCTTTTCAATTAAATTAATCAAAACTTCTGTATCTGTTTGAGAATATAAATTGTCAATTTGAAATTGTTTTTTAAGATGTTCATAATTTTCAATAATTCCATTGTGAACTAATGCAAAACTTTTTCCAAAAGAAATATGCGGATGAGCATTTTCCACACTCACCTTGCCATGCGTTGCCCATCGAGTGTGACCAATCACAACATCAGACTGTAAATTGTCTGTTATTTTCTCTTGCAAATTTTTAATCTGCCCAACACTTTTAATTAAATTGATTTCATCATTTTTAAGGTATGCAATGCCACTGGAATCATAACCCCTATATTCCAGTTTTTTTAAACCATCAACAACAAGTTCGACACCATTTTTAAAACCAACACTTGCACAAATTCCGCACATATAAACCTCGTTAAGTTTATATATGCAGTGGCAAAAAAAATGTCTTAAAAACTTAAGTATGTCAGTTTAATTGTTCCATATCTTTTTTCATCAAAAACTTTAAAATCGCCATATTCAAAATCATCTTCGCACGCGTGTTCACAAACAATGATTCCATCATCTGATAAAATCTTTTTATCATAAATCTTCTTCAAAATTTTTTCATAAAGTCCACTTTTATAAGGTGGGTCAAGCAGAATTAAATCAAACTGTTCATCCACAACTTCCATGAATGTGCAAGCGTCACATTTGACTACTTTAGAACTTGCTTCTATGCCACCCTCCCCAATGGATTTTAAGTTGTTTTTAGTCATCGCCACACTTCTGGCATCCTTGTCCACAAACACAACTTTTTCCGCACCGCGGCTCAACGCTTCGATGCCAAGAGCACCTGTTCCACAAAATAAATCCAAAACTTTTTTGTCTGGCACAAAAAATTGCAACTTGACAAAGAGGGATTGTTTCACCTTATCCGTAGTTGGACGGATATGATTATATTTATTTTCAAGAAGTCGCCTTCCTTTAAATTTTCCTGCATCAATTCTCATAAAGAAATTATAACATTTTTAAATCTTTTTTCAAACAAATTATTCAATAATTGTCTTTCCGCGGAAATTTGAAAAACCTGTTAAAATTTCATAAGGAATGGTGTCAATCTTCTTTGCAAAATAATCGGCATTTGACATAACCACAACTTCATCGCCAACCTTAACATTTTTATCCACTTTCACAAAAAAAGCATCCATGCAAATGTTACCCACACTTGGATATTTTTTACCATTAATCACAACACCAAAATTTCCACTTAAATTTCTTCTTAAACCATCACCATAGCCAACAGGCACAACAGCAAAAATTTCGTTTTTATTTAAACAATACTTTTGCCCATATCCAACAAATTCGCCTTTCTTTGCATAAAAAGTTTTGCTGACATGAGAAACAATTTTAAGAACAGGTTTAACGCCTTTTTGCCCATAACCATATAAACCAACGCCAACTCTCACCATGTCAAAATGATAAGGATAAGAAAATATATTCCCCCCACCAAAACAAATCATGGCATCTTGTGCAATCAAAGAACGCAATCTAACAAATTTTTTATAAGCCAAATTTGTGACACGCCTGCTTTCAGTCATAGAGAAATGTGAACATATGCTTTTAAGTTTAATTTCCTTTTCTTTTAAAAATTCATTAACCATTTTGGCACTAAGTTCACTTTTAAGTCCAAAACGATTCATTCCAGAATTGATTTTCAAATGGCAAGAATCTTTAAGTCCCGCTTTATAAAAAGTGTTTAAATCATTTTCATCTTCTGCAATAACTTCAAATCCATATTTCAAACACGATTTTAAATCATCCACTCTTGAACAAATTAAAATTGGCTTATTTGAAATTCGCCTTACTTTAATCGCTTCATCAACATTTACAACACCAAAATAATCCACAAATTCATCTATAATTTTTACAATTTCCACAATCCCATGACCATAAGCATTGGATTTCACCATAGCGCAAACTTTTTTGCTTTTAAAATAATTAACGTTGTCAATCAAGGCTGATCTGCTTAAAAATTTTAAATTTTTCATAATATGTTATATAATAATTTCAAAATAATTGTTACAATCTGAAAACTTTATATATTGGGTCGTTTTTTATCTATTTTGACGAATTAGTGGCGTCACTTTTGTGTAATTTTTTCTTAATTCTTGTAAAATTTCAATGAAAGGAGAAAAAAATGAAAAATCTACCAAGATACACATTAAGAATTTCAGAATCTTTGCAACGCAAAATCAAATATACCGCAATTTACAACGGTAGAAGCAAAAACAAAGAAATAGAAATCGCCATTAAAAGATATCTAACCGATTTTGAAAGACTTCATGGCAATATCGAAATAGAAAATGACACAGAAGATTAAAAATTTGCCATAATTACAAATTTTTGATTGACAAAAGAAAAAATGTGATGTATAATGACATAGTCTTTTTCATTGCAATGATTTAATTTGCAATAAGATAATTATGGACTGCTAGCTCAGTTGGTAGAGCATCTGACTCTTAATCAGGGGGTCCAGGGTTCGAGCCCCTGGCAGTCCACCACAAAATTGCGTGAGAACGCTTTTTTTGTATGAACAAAAAAAGTTTTTGCATACAATTACAAAGTCAGCATATTTAAAGACTCGACAAAGTGCAATTTTTCACTATGCTGGTGTGGCGGAATGGCAGACGCACAGGACTTAAAATC
>CATLAM010000011.1 GCA_949878485.1 uncultured Eubacteriales bacterium | reverse complement strand
TAAAGTCTTTATTGTTGAAATCAATAAACCATTTTTTATATAAATTTTTACAATAGCACTCTAATTTTTGATTTATATTGGAAAGATTTTCAATCTTTTCATCGATTCTTCCTAGAATATTTACTATTTAAACATATGTAATGACACATAGTTTTTTATTATGTTATATAAAAACTATAAAAAATTATACAAATTTATTAATTTTATGTTATAATGAAGTTGAAATTATGATTTGGAGAGACTAATGCTAAAGATAATTTTAGACACAAATTTATTTAGAACGAATCTTAAAGGATTGGAAAAATATGAATTTTCTAGTTTATATGAAGACTTAATTAAATATGTTAATGAATCTAAAATAAAAGATGCTGCTTTATGCATGACGGAGACATCAATTAAAGAATTTGCAAAGCAGATGGCAGAGGACTATCAAAAAAATGTTGTTGATGGTTATACTAAAGCATTCAATATAATGAAAGATTCATTGCCAGTATTTGAAATTAAATTTAGAGATAAGTATGATTTCATGGATGAATTCCTAAACGGAATGCTTGAGAGATTGGAGAGCTTAAATGTCGAGATAATTGATACTTTGCCAACCAAACAAGAGGGTGGCATGAAAATGACAGAAGTTCTAAATAAAACAATAAAGGACATTGCTCCGTTTGATAAAAATCATAATAGAAATTTGAAAGATGCTTTTATTTCTGAAAGTGTTAATTCAAAAGCTCAAGATAATAGATATCACAATTATTTATTTATCACATGCAATGCTAAAGATTTTCGAGAAAATACTGTGCGTACTAACAACTACTATATGGAATTTTTAGATAATAACAGCAAAGATAAAATGATGGCATTGTTGAATGTTTTTAATAAGCACGGTGCATATGTTGACGAAGAGACATTTTATAAAGAATTTTTATATAGTGATAAAGTTAGAGAAGGTGTTAAAAACTTTTTAGAGATTAATATTATTGAGGGGCAATATTATGATGAAAATATACCCGAAATAAAAAAGTGCGACGATAGTCATTATGCTTTAACATATGAGGTTAATGAAGAAAAAACTGCAATAGAAATAAAATTTACAATAATTGCAGGAGAATCTGAATATGCTGGTGGACTGGAATATAGTTTAGTAAAAGATCAATTTCCATTAATTAGAAAATATATTTATTATACAGATGAATCAGGAGAGGAGGTTTGCGTAGATGAATTTTAGTGAGAGCGATTTAGAATTTACTATATTATCAAAACTTCAAGATAAAGGCTATGAATATGGTAATACAACAGATTCTTGGTTTGAGGATCGTGAATTAAATGAGTTTATAAATAAGGATCTTCTATTTGCGAGATTAAAAACTATAAATCCAAAAAGTAAAAACTCTTGGATTGACGATGCTATAACTTCAATATTGAGGATATCAAGCACTACACTGTTTGAAAGAAACAGAATTTTCCATGACTACCTAACAAATGGAATTCGTGTTGAAACAGGCAATGATGAAAGTAATCCTACTATTAAACTAATTGACTTTGAAAATATTGAAAATAATACATTTCAAGTTGTGAATCAAATTAAATTTAATGAAAAAGGTCAAACAAGGATACCAGATATTTTAGTTTACATAAATGGTTTACCTTTAATAATTTTTGAACTAAAATCCACCGAATATCGAGAGGATACATTCTTAGTAAATGCTTGGAAACAGCTTGGTGGCAAAGGCGATAATGACGGTTATAGATATGATATACCAACATTATTTGATTACAATGCGTTCCTAGTTATCTCTGACGGTGCAAATAGTAAGGTTGGTACTTTGACTTCAGATATAACTAGATATTCTGAATGGAAAAGTGTAAATGGTGAGCAGGGATACAAGAAGAATTTTACTAGAAAATTAGATGTTATGCTTGATGGAATGTTTGAAAAGGCTAGACTTTTAGATATAATTCAAAATTATCTATTTTACATAAGGAATGATAAAGAGAAACCTATAAAAATCTTGGCGCAGTATCATCAATACTTTGGAGCCATCAAAGCATATGAAAGTATTAAGGAACATAAGAGACCTTATGGCGATGGTAAAGCAGGTATAATTTGGCACACGCAAGGTAGCGGCAAGTCATTTACCATGTTAATGTTGGCACATAGGCTTATTAATGACAATAAATTAAACAACCCAACCATAGTTGTTTTAACGGATAGAAATGATCTTGATAATCAACTATTTGGTACATTTAGTAGTGCAAAATATTTTTTAAATTCTAAAATTGAGCAAGTATCTTCTCGTATAGATTTAATAGAAGAATTGGAAAGGGTAAGAGTTGGAGGAATAATATTTACAACATTACAAAAATTTGATAAAGAAAATTTATTTACCAATCAAAGAGATAATATCATCGTCTTTTCAGACGAGGCTCATAGGTCTCACTATGGGTTAGATGAAAAGATTGTAATGAAAAAAGAAAATAAAGAGATTGTTGACTATATAAGTAAATTTGGCATGGAGAAGTACATTAGAGATAGTCTTCCAAATGCAACCTTTATTGGCTTTACAGGAACTCCCGTTAAAACGAAAGACAAAATGACTACTGCAATTTTTGGAGACATTGTCGATACTTATGATATGACACAATCTATTGAAGATGGCTCGACTGTTAAGTTGTTTTATGAAAGTAGGCTTGCTAAGGTTTGGCTTGATAATGACAAGTTAAAAGAAATTGACCATTACTATGACGATCTTGTTTCATCCGAGGTGGCTACCGAAGAGCAGGTTATTGAATCCCAAAAGAAATTAACAAACTTAGAATTGATTGTTGGTGACAAAGATAGGTTGAAATTGCTAGCAAATGATATATACAACCATTACAAGGGAAGAAAAAATTTCTTAAACGGTAAAGCAATGATTGTGTGTATGTCTAGGAAGATAGCTTATAATCTTTATAAACTACTGCTAGAAATAGATCCTGCGCTGGAACAAGATATTGCACTTGTTGTTACAGACAGCAATAAAGACACTGAAGATATGAGAAAAGTCTTTGGTACAAAAAGAGATCGTGATGAATTGGCAAGAAATTTTAAAGGAGAAGAAATTAAAAAGGGAACTCCAAGAAAGAAAATTGCAATAGTTGTTGATATGTGGTTAACAGGGTTTGATGTGCCAGATCTTGATGTAATGTATGTCGACAAACCTATGAAAGGACATAATTTAATGCAAGCTATTGCCAGAGTTAACCGTGTATTCCCTGGCAAAGAGAGTGGTTTAATTGTAGATTATATCGGGTTATATAAATCTCTTGCACAAGCACTAAGTGATTATACTGCAAGAGACCAAAAGTTCAATTTGCAAGATGTTCAAACAACGGCAAAATCTTTAATAGAAGAAGATATGTCAATATTGGACGAAATGTTATATTCTATTGATAAAAACAGATTCTTTAATACAGATGCCGTGAGTAGATTTAAATCAATACAAGATGGCGCTGAATTCGTTTTAGAAAACGAAGAACGTAAAAAGGACTTCTTAAAAATTACAAGAAGGCTAAAAGATGCGTTCATTGTTGCGGCAGGGATTCTTAACGATGAATATAAAACAAAAATTTTATATTACATTTCGGTAAGACATTATATAATGAAACTTGATTATGAGGGATATAAGTTTAACACTGAAGAGATAAACAAACACGTTGAAGAGTTAATTTCTGAGGCTATTAAAGGTGATGAAGTAAAAGTTTTAACACAAGTATCTGAAGAAAAAGAAAAGATAAAAGTTTGGGAATTATTAAGCGAAGATAGTATAGAAGAATTAAGAAAAACAAATCCACCTCATATATTTATTAAAATTATGCAAAAACTTCTTAACGAAGCAATTAAGGAATATAAACAATATAATTTGATTAAGTCAAATGAGTATAGTGAGAAATTAAGGTGGCTTTTAGATAGATATAACACAAGAGAAGATGCTTCAACCATTAATAAGACAATTCTGGGTTTAGTGGATTTCTCAAGAGAAATGGTAGCAGATAAAACCAATGCTGAAAAGAATAATTTAAAAGGAAGAGAAAAAGCATTTTACGATGCATTAATAAAAGAGGAAAGCGCAGTAAAAATGATGCAAGATGGTGTGCTATATCAAATAGCCCAAGAACTAAAAGATGTAGTTCAAGAATATGCAACTGTCGACTGGTCAAAAAAGCGAACAACACAGGCGAGGATGAGAATGCAAATTAAGAAACTTTTGCAAAAATATAATTATCCACCGGAATATCGAGAAGGCGCAGTTGAAAGAGTTATTAAACAAGCAGAATATATGATGTAAATATTAAAAAGAGTTAATTTTTAGTAAAAATTAACTCTTTTTTGCTATAATGGAAATATTAAAGGAGGTGGTTTTGCGAATTGTGATTTTTGAAAGGCAGGCGAAAGTCTACAACAGCTGGTGGTGAATTGCGACGGCTGTGTTAGTGGGTGGAAGTGAGATGGAAGCGGAAGCCTATATATGAAAATTGTTTTGTGTGTTTTGGATTTTTCATTTTGAAATGTTGGCGATTTAGCTGATGTTTTAAATTTTATATATGGAGATGAAGAAATGTTGAAGATGAAAGAATTTTTAGAGATTAAAAAATTAAAAGAAGATGGGTTCACGAAGAGTGAAGTTGTGAAGATGACAGGGCTTAAACAATTCTCAGTGAGGAAGTATTGGGATTATTCAATTGATGATTTTGCTGACAGTGACAAGTTGATGCGAAATGAAGAAATTGAGAAATATCGAAACTTTTTGATGAAAGAATTGAAAGAGAATCCTGGAATAAGAAATACTGCATTGTTTGATAAGATTAAAGAGATTGATGCGGAGTTTTCGGCTAGCGAAAGTGCGTTTTATAGGTACATGCGGAAACTGAGAGAAGTACTTGGAATAAGTGGAAAGGTTGGCAGAGCCTATCAGTTGATTGGCGATACAAAGCCAGGCGAGTTTGCGCAAGTGGATATGGGCGAAATTTGGATACGAGATATTTATGATGTGAAAGTAAAAATTTATTTTTGGTGTATTGTGCTGATGTATTCAAGATATAAGTTTGTATATTGCAAGCGAGAGGCTTTTACCGGTAAGGACTTTGTTGATGCACACGAAAGGGCGTTTGCATATTTTGGTGGAAGACCAAAGACGATTATGTATGACCAAGATAGAGTGATGGTTGTGAGTGAAAATTGCGGGAATGTGATTTTTACTAAAGAATTTGAAACCTACAAAGACTTTATAGGCTTAGATGTTTATCTTTGCAAAAAACAAGATCCTGACACAAAGGGTAGAGTTGAGAATGTCGTAAAATTTGTTAAAACAAGTTTCTTTGACCATAAAGTATTTTGTGGAATTGACAACTTAAACAGTGATTTGCTGGATTGGTTGGATAGAACTGGCAATGGCAAAATCAATATGACAACCAGGCGAACGCCAAGAGATATGTTTAAAGAAGAGAAAGAGCATTTGCTTAAACATACACCATACTCATTGAGGAAGAAAAACGAATACATTGTAACAGCTACTGATTTAAACTACTTTATTTTTAGGAGTAATTATTATACTTTGCCAGCTTTTAGATTTAAGCAAGGCGATAAAGTTCTGATTGAGATTGTAGGTGATTACATAAATGTTTACGATGCCGAAACAAAAGAGTTTGTCGCAAGGCATAAACTTTTAATTGGTAAAGGATTGACATCTAAACTTGCAAATAGAGGTGAGGATAACAAACATTCAAGGCTTATTAAACGAATGGTTGAAAGTTTAGGAGACAACAAACTTGCGATTGAGTTTCTAAATGAGATTATAAGAGAAAAGCCAAGATATATTAAAGAGCAATGTGGACTTATTAAAAAGATTTCAAAAGAATATAGTTTGCAAAAAATTGCTAATGGTATAAAGTGGTGCAATAAAAACAAGAAGTTTGATGCAACTGAGCTATTGACTTATTTAATGGCGCGTAGTGAAAAGCAAACAAATATAATGCCAATTAGAACAAAGAAAACTTATGTGGAGGGAGCGGAAGGCCTCAACAAATATATGGGGCTTATAGGTGGCGGAGATGAAGAAGTTTAGCGTTACCGACATACAAAAGGTCGCCAAGAAACTTGGGTTGCACCATATGAGCAAAACATACTTTAATCTGCAAGATGAAAGCAATGAGAAGTTGCAATTTTTATATGAGTGTTTACATAAGGAATTAATATTGCGAGAGCAAAAGTCAAGGGCTACAAAAATAGGCAAGGCGCATTTGCCAAGTTTTAAAACATTGGAAGAATATGATTTAAACTTTCAACCGCAGTTATCTAAATGGCAGATTGAAGAGTTGAAGAAATTAAATTGGCTTAAAGAAAAATATAACATAATCTTCATGGGTGGTTCTGGAACTGGCAAAACCCATTTCGCAGTAGCACTTGGTCATTTGGCACTTTCGCAGAATTATAAAGTTTTCTTTTCTACACTTGAAAATCTTATTTATTTACTTAAAACCAAAGAAGTTTTTAAGTCTAGTGGTGCAAGAGTTAAATATTTATATGAATGTCATTTGGTTATTATTGATGAAGTTGGCTATCAGCAACTTGAAAAACAGGATGTTTTGTTGATGTATGAGTTGGTAAATAAACTTTACAATAAAACATCAATAGTTATCACAACAAACCTTGAATTTGGAAAGTGGGGAGAGTTGTTTCAAGATGAAAGCATGGTGAATGCAATATTAGATAGGTTTACACATAATTGTCAAATAATAAATCTTAAGGGGGAGAGTTATAGACTCCTCAATCACAATAACATCTTCAAAAAGAAAAATTAAAAATTGAATATTATTTTGATGATTGTTTAATCACAAAATAAAACACACCTATGGGACACCCCTAAAATGCTTTAGCATTTTTGGGGAAAGGAAGAAGTTTGCTGTAAGGGGCAAATTGTTGATTTTGCGACAATTTGCCTTAAAAACCAAACTTCTGACGCTGATTTGCCGACAAGCCTATATTGCCAACCAGGGGGAGTCAAATCTCTGGTAGATTAAGGGTTAATAACGGGCAGGCAGTCGCACAGAAAAAGTCGCAAAATCAAAAACAGAAAAAGTCGCAAAATCAAAAATTCAAATTGCCACAATAAGTATATTCCAACATATAAGCAAGTGCTTTTTGCAATGCATTATGGAAAAACAAGATATATGAAATGCCCCAAATGTGGCAAAAGAACTTGGAACAAGAAGTTTGTCAATAAAGATTAAGAAAAAGTAAAATCACGATCAAATGTTCGTGATTTTTTGAAAAAACCGATACGGAATTGCAAAGAGTTGTGGTATAATGAATTCATAGGAGATAAATATGAATAGATATATAAACTTAACAATAGAAAACATTGACAATGAACATTTGTGCTGTGCTATTGGAGATAAAAAGCATCAACAAGGCGTTAGAAATAAAAAAGATTGGTTGAAAGAAAGAATTAAGGAAGGACATGTTTTTAGGAAACTTGATGCACAGGGGAAAATTTTCGTTGAATATGCACCACTTGAAAAGGCATGGTGTCCAGTTCAAGGCAAAGATTTTTTGTATATTTATTGCCTTTGGGTTGCAGGAAGTTTTAAGGGAAATGGTTATGCAAAAGAACTTTTAGAATATGTGATTGCTGACGCAAAAAAACAAGGGAAGAATGGGGTTTGCACAATTTCATCAAAAAAGAAAAAACCATTTATTGGAGAGAAAAAGTTTTTTGAACACTTTGGTTTTAAGGTTGTTGACAGTATTGAAGATTATGAGTTATTGAGTTTAAACTTCAATAAAGAAACACCAAAATTTTCAGACATCATAAAACAGATGAAAATTGCCAGCAACAATTTGACAATATATTATAGTCAACAATGCCCATACACAAATAATTCAATTTTAGAGATTGAAGAATACGCAAAAGAGAACGGAAAAAAGATTGATTTGATAAAAGTTGACACACTTGAAAAAGCAAAGTCAATGCCGTGCATATTTCAAAATTGGGCAGTGTTCAAAGATGGTAAGTTTGTTTCAAACACGCTTTTGAATAAAAATTCGGTTGCAAAATTATAAGAAATTAACAATCACGGGCAAAGGTTCGTGATTTTTTATAAAAACTGATACAGAATTCAAAGAGTTGTGGTATAATATAAAAACAAAGCGAGGTGTCAATATGGCTTATGGTCCAGATAAAAACAAGGTGTTTCCAAATGAAAATTTGAAAGAATTATGCTTTGTGAAAAATACAATTACAAGAAAAAATATTGAAGTTGGCGATTACACTTATTATGATGACAAAAATGGTGCGGATAGGTTTGAAGAGCATGTATCCCATCATTATGATTTTATTGGCGACAAGCTTATCATTGGCAAATTTTGTAGTTTAGGTAGTGGAATTGAATTTGTTATGAACGGAGCAAATCATAAAATGAGTGGATTTTCAACATATCCATTCAATATTTTTGGTTGTGGCTGGGAAAAGGTTATGCCAGATATGAAAGAATTACCTCTGAAAGGAGATACGATTATAGGAAACGATGTTTGGATTGGGCAAAATGTGACAATTTTGCCTGGAATAAAAATCGGCAATGGTGCAATCATTGGAGCAAATTCAGTTGTGGCAAGCGATGTGCCTGCATATGTGATTGCAGTTGGCAATCCATGTAGAGTTGTTAAAAAAAGATTTGATGACAAGACCATTCAGAAACTTGAAGAAATAAAGTGGTGGGATTGGAATGAAAAGAAAATTTTTGACAATCTTGAAGCAATAGTTGGAAATGATATTGAAAAGCTAAAAAATGCAAAATAAAAAGCATAATCAATTATGCTTTTTTGGTTTTATTGATGATGAGAAGAATAATTTTTGCGATACCTCCGATAAACAATAGACAAGATGACAAAATCATTGTGAAGAACATATCAGGAACAAAGGCTTGAACAACCCAAAGTGGAGTGGCAAAGAACATTTGTGGCAACAGCAATATGAAGATTGGAAGTGCCAGATGCAACAATGCAAGCAATGTTATTTTGAGCCAAAGTTTGCCTTTGCCAATCCTTTTCTTGAAGAGTGAAATCAAGCAAATTGGAAGAACAGAAATCACAAAAACAACAAGGTATGCGAAATCATAGAGCAAGTGACGTGTGACATATTCATTCGCGCCAATTTGGTTTGGCTTTTCGCCCATAAGCATGAGAGCGATGCTCCAATCAATTCTGTCCATCATATCCTTACCGACAAAGTAGTCATTTGAGTTAACAGCAATTGCAATTCCAATTTCTCTTTCTGGCAAAATGTAAATGGTTGACATTCCAGTTTCAACAAGACCAGCGTGGCGAAGGGCAGACTGTGGCAGTGGGTTATTGATTAGAGTCCAGCCCATTCCATATTTATATGGTATGTTTGATTCTACATCAACATTTTCATAAAACATTTTATGGATGCTTTCATTTGTTATAATGCCTTTACCGCCATTAAGATACATTTGAAGATATTTGCCAAGGTCGGCTGTTGAAGAAGAAATGCGACCAGCAGGGGCGGTAATCCAAGCATCTTCATTTTTTGGAAATATGGGATTTGTGTTTGTGTTTATTCCAAACCAATTGTTATAAGTTTCAATTAAGCCATTTTCTTTGGCTTTCTCATAAGTTGTGGCAGATTTAGTCATTGTAAGAGGTTGGAAAATATTTTCATTGACATAATCTTCATAGGAAAAACCACTGATTTTTTCTATGATTTTGCCGAGAAGCGAATAATTAACATTCGCATAATGATGAATACCTTGTTTGTTTACAATTTTGTAGTTTTCAAGATTTTGATGTTCGTCAAGCCCGCTTGTATGATTGAGAAGTTGACGAATGGTGATTGAGTTGTTGGTATGGCTTTTTGAAAGATAATTTGAGATTAGAGCATCAAGTTCAATTTTGCCTTGTTCGACAAGTTGCATGATGCACAAAGCAGTGAATGATTTGCTTACTGATCCAAGCAAAAACGGAATGTCAGTGCTTTCACATTTGCCATAAGTTTTTGACAGTAAAACATTTTCTTTGTCAACTATTGTAATTGACATTGCAGGAAAATGTGCTTTTTTGCATGCATCTGCAAGATAGGCATCAATATCATTAAAAACATTGTCTTGAGTTTCTTGGGCAAGTGCGATTGTTTGGCTGTTAAAATAATTAAAGTTTGAAATAAGCATTCCACCAAAAATCAAAACGCAAAACACTATGCAAAAAAATTTTATATATTTCATAACTCAATTATATCATAACTTTAACACAAACGCAATCACGAGGCAAAATTTTATGATTTTTTGTTGCAAAAAAATCAGAATTAAAGAGTGATAAAAATGTAAGTAAGAGATTGATCTATTGTTTGATTGCCTAAGATTTTGTTTTTTTAGGTTTATATGTTAAAATTAAACTATGGGAATTTAAAAATATGCGTCAATGACATTTGACACAGTTTTTATTAATAATTTGATAAATGGAGAAAATATGAAAAATAGTGAGTTAATCACACAAATAATTTTAAAACTTGAACAAGAACATATAAATTTATATCATGACATCTCAAAACAAGAAATTGAAAAATATATTGCTTCTATCAAAAATATAGACAGTTTTTCATCAATTACATTTGATTATGAGATGATGAAATTGTTTGCGATGTTTAAAGATGCACACACTTCTTACATGATCCCATATAAACAATTATCTCACAAAATTATGTTTCTTAACAATGAGTTTTATGTTTGTGTAAACAACTATTGGAAACAAATACAATTTTTTGGCATATTATCTTCTCATGAATTTTTTAACAAATTAAAGCCTTTAATGAATTATGAAACACAAGAGTGGCTAAATCATATGGTTTCAAGGAATTCAAATAATGGATATGTGTATCAAATGTTAAATTTGCTGGAAAATGGATCTATTGAATTAACTTTGACCAGTGGCGAAAAATTAAATTTAAAAATAGATGAAATAAAAGTAAAACAAAACAAGCAAATAAACAGATTTTTGCCTTATGACTATAAAATATTGGAAGGAAATATTTTATACTTAAGATATAGTAGATGCTTTGACGACAAAGAGCATCCATTCAGTTCACTTGTTGATCAGGTTTCTAAAGAAATTGAAGAAAAAGGATTTACACAATATATTCTTGATGTTCGTGGCAATTCAGGTGGCAACTCTGAAATATTAAATCCTTTTCAACAGTTAGTTAATGAAAAGGTAATGAAAGGTTGCGTGCTTATTGATAATGGAGTTTTTTCTTCTGGAAGATTTGCTGTTGCAAGATTTAAAAAGCATTTTAATGCCACTTTAATTGGACAACCAACAGGTGGTGCTGCAAAATCTTATGGCTTTACAAAGTGTTTGGAAATTGAAGATAAAAAGTTTTCTGTTTCAATAAGATTATGGGATTTTAGTGATGTGTTTGGTTATGAGGGAGCAATTCAACCAGACATTTATGTAAAAGAAACAATAGAAGATGTTCAAGAGCAAAGGGATGTTGTTTTAGATACGGCTGTAAAATTTTTAAAAAGTGAAATATTATAAATTTCAAGTTAAAATTGATTAAAAATTGCAAAGCGTTGTGATATAATGGAAACATGAATTGGTTTAATTATTTAGGGTTGATTTTTGTTGTATTGTTATTAATACCAAATATCGTTTTTGCTTTAAGCAATAAGATGAAACAAAATAAACAGATAAGTAAGTCTTTGCAGATTTTTGAACAGATTGGCAGATTTGGATCTATGCTGTTTATGATTTTTAATGTTCCATATACTTTTTGGGAATTTTATTTTGCACATGCTGAAATAATTTATATTGCAGTAAATTCGGCTTTGATGCTTGGTTATTATGTGTCGTGGTTAATTTATTGGAAGAAAGAATGTTTAGCAAGAATTTTACTTCTTTCGTGTATTCCTTCTGTTATTTTTATATTTTCTGGGATTATGTTTGCAAGCATTCCGCTTATTATATTTGCGATTATATTCTCAATTTTTCACATTTGGATTTCAGTAAAAAATTAAAACGAAATTGCTGACAAAGATTTATGTTTTGTTGTTAAAATTGATTGTAGTTAAAAAGAATTATGTTATAATGTGTTCATGAAGAAAAATTTGGATAAACAAATTTTAATTGACAATATAAATTTGGTTCATACAACTGAAATGGGTGTTGGAAGAATAAAAAGAAATTTGAAAATTGACACCGATGATGTTGTGGAATATTGTAAGAAAAAAGTTTTACACAAAGATTGCGAAATTTACAGACAAGGGAAAAATTGGTATTGTGTGATTGAAGATTTGGTTTTTACAATCAATGCACGCAGTTATACAATCATCACAGCACATAGAATAAAAGTTTAATTAAATTCAATCATTGGCAAAAGTTGTGATTTTGTGGCAACAAATTATAAGAAGAGAAATATAATTCAAAGTATTGATTGTTTGTTAAAAAGATGGTGTTCACCAATAATTATATTTGGTTTAATAAATAATGTTATGATTTAAAGGAGACAATATGAAAAACTTAACTACTCAAATGATTTACAGAATAATATTATGTTGTGTATCGGCACTTGGTGTGCTTTTAACTTTTGATATATTTTATGTTGGTCAAGGTGCAAACGACTTGTCTTGGGAATTTTTGAAATATTACACAAACATTTCCAATTATTTTGTTTTCGTTGTTTCTGTTATTGTGCTTTGTCATAATGTGAAAAGAGTTTATTCAGGAGAAAAAGAAGGTTACAATGAAAAAATACACAACTTAAAATTCATAACAACGATTATGATTTTAGTTACTTTTCTTGTTTATATCATTTTGTTGGGAGAGCCATTTACGGCAGATTTTTGGCGTAATCTTGGAAATCTTTCTTATCATGTAATTGCACCAGTGCTTTTTATTCTTGATTATTTTCTTTTTGAAAAGAAAAAAAGTGTTTCAGTTTTTGCTCCACTTTTAAGCACAATCATTCCGCTTATTTATGTGGTTTATATAATGATTCTTGGTGCGGTGATTCCAAACTTTGAATATCCTTACTTTTTCCTTGATGTAAATAATCTTGGTTATGGTGGTGTGGCTGTTTGGGTTACCATTCTTGTAATTATTTTTATTGCTCTTGGTTATGTTTTGTGGTTGTTTAATCGATTGGTAAAAGAAAATGGGAAATGGAAAATTGATTTCAAAAACATACTTTGGTTGCGTGCTCCTAAAAATTTTGATTTGTTGTTAGAAGATAATGAATCAAAAACTGAAAAAAATAAAAAAGATTAGATTAAAAATAATTTAGGAGAATAAAAATGAAAAAACATTTCAATTATATAGTTTTTATTTCAATTATCATGCTTATAGAAGCCATAATTTTTTTGACAATTGGTGTGATCAATGGAATAACATGGCTTATTATTTTAGGTGGTGTATGCTGTGGGTTATATGTATTTTTAGTTGATTTTTATTTGTTAAAAATCATAAAGGATAAAATTAATTATAATTTTAAAAAAAATGGTGATGATTTAAAACAAAATGAAAATGAAATGTTGGAAGAAGTAAATTCGTCAAAAGGTTTAGACAATTACATCAGTATTCGAACACACCAACTTACTAATTTAATTCATAATTGGGAGATTTCTACATTTTTTGAGAAAGTAAAACTGGTTTGTTTATCCATTATTTCAATAACTGGATTTGTTACTATAATTGTTTTGTTATGTTTTCAATATTTAGTTCCTTGCTTAATAGTTTTTGGTGTTCAGTGTTTGATAATTTGTGGTGTTATACTTATTGGGAAAATTTATGAAAAACAATCATTATGTCATATTTTTAGTGATGATTATGAATCTATGCAAAGTGGCAAAGTGATTGCTTGTGGCTTGCATTCTCAAAACACAATGTCAAAAGGTAGTGTGTCTAGATTAGAATATGAAAGTAAATACCATATTGAAAGCAAAATGACTACTAGAATTCTTGAAAGTGTGTATAAAATTAAAGTTGATTTAGGTGACAAAAAAGTAATTGCATTTAGTAAAAAATTTTACAATGTAGGGGATATGGTAAATGTTTGTCAAAATAAAAAGCATAAAAGAATTTACAGAATAGTTGAAGAAAGCAAAATTGGATAATGCTACATGGAGAAATATATGGAAGAGATGTTTGACACTTTTGATGTTAATGGAAAGTTTTTAGGAATAAAGCCAAAAAGTTTTTGTCACAGTCAAAACCCAATGTGCTATCATAAACCTGTTTGGATTTGGATTGTAAGCGGGGGGGGGAGAATCTTAGTTCAAAAACGAGCATCAACTAAGAAGAAACACCCAAATAAATGGGATATGCCAAGTGCTGGGCATGTTGATGCGGGTGAAAGTATCCTTCAAGGTTGTGTAAGAGAAACAAAAGAAGAACTTGGGCTTGTGACCAAAGAAAGTGATTACATTTTTCTTAAAGAATGGTTGGCACAATCAAGTTGGGAGTTGGCTCAGGTTTATTTGCTTAAAACTGATGCTGATTTAAAAGACTTTACACTTCAAAAAGAAGAAGTTTCTGAAGTAAAGTTTTTGTTTTATGATGAATTTGTCAAACTTTTCTATTCGGATGAATTTGTTAATCATTCTAATGATTACAAAGATTGGGTGTGCAAAGAGTTAAGAAAATATATTTAAAGGAGAAAAAATGGAATTATTAGATACAATAACAGTGAAAGATTATCAAAAGATATGTTCAGCAGTTGGCTGGGAATATATAGATGATAAAGAAGTTAAAAAGGCGTTAAAAAAATCTCATTTCCTAGTAAGTGCAAAAGCGGGGGGGGAGATTGTAGGTATGGCAAGAATAATCAGCGACAGAGCAATGCAAGGAACGTTGGTTAATGTTGCTGTTTTGCCAAAATATCAAGGTCAAGGAGTTGGCAGACAAATGATTAAATATTTGTTGGCAAAACTTCAAGAGTTTGTAGACAAACATGATGTTTTTCTTCTTGAATTGTTGCCAACAACTGAAAATATAAGTTTTTATGTAAAATGTGGATTTAATTATAACCCAAAAGTTATGAGTGGTTGTTATTTGTGGCTTAAAAGCCGAAAAAAGTATAAAAACTAACATGAATTATTGGCGTTTTATTAATTTTTACTAAATAAATATATTTTTTCATTTACACTTTTTGTTTGACACTTTTTGTCGGATTATTTAAAATAACTTTGATTTAAAGGAGTTATGATATGTTAGATTTAGACCCAACAATTACTTTTTGGCTTGTGCAGGCGATTGGATTCATTCAAGTTATTATTCTTTCGGCATCTTTCTTTTTTAAAGTTAAATGGAAAATGATGCTTCTTCTTTCTATCTCAAACATTTTATCTATTCTGGTTTTAATTTTCAGTGGGACATTATCTGGTGCATTGATGGTTATTGGAGCAACTGTCAGAACGATTATTTATTTTGTTTACAGCAAGTTAAACAGAAAACCTGACATCTTGGTTGTGCTTTTGGTGCTTATTTACATAACAGTTATCACAATTGTATTCTGGTCTGGTCCACTTGATTTAATCATGTTTTTCAGTTTGGCTTTGATTACTATTTCAACATGGCAAAACAATGTAACTATTTTGCGTGTAAGTTATTTAATTGATGGTCTTTTGCTTTTCCCATATTACATATTATTGTTTGCTTACACATCTGCTGCTTGCAATTTAATAAGTGCAATTTCTTCATTGATTGCATTGATTAAATATTCCAACACAACTGCAAATCCAATTTTTATTTCTCAAAGATTTATAAATGCCAATAAAAATTTGTGGGGAAGCAATATTTACAGTTTTGAAACTTTTGATTTGGTTGCTTCCAACAATGGTGATAAAACTTCACATTGTAATTATTGTGTTTTGAAAGATTATAACAATGTTTACAGTTCGATTGAAAAAATTAAAGAAGAATGCAAAAATAAAAATATCAAAGAAGTGGTCTATTTTCCATTCAACACAAGACACTACAACAATGAAACTAGTTTGGCAAACACATTAAATATGTTTTTCCCAATAGAGCGTAATGATGTTTTAATGAAACTTATTTATGGCTTTAACATGAAAAACACAAAGTGTATGCTTAAAGAAGTGGAATTTAAAGAAGTTGATGAAACCAAAATTTTTGACATTGTTGAACTTTACATAAAATGTTATTTCAAAAAAGACAGCGAAAAAGAACTTACAAAAAGCCAAAAGGCAGAAATTCAAAACTTGAAAAATATAAATTTGACAGATGAAGTTAATGGTTACAAATTTTGTGCTTATGTGGCATATTTTAAAGAAAAGCCTATTGCGTTTTTGATTATGTTGAACAATGCCATTGAAGCATTCATAACCAAGATTGGTACTCTTCCACTTTTCCGACAAAAGAATGTTGCAACAGCACTTTTACAATTTGGAATCACAAAACAAAGAGCCAAGGCAGTGCAAGACATCATCATTATAACTGACAAACATTCTGTAAGTGAAGAATTTTATAAATTCAACAACTTTAAAGAAATTGGGCAAGGATATGCCTTTGATGTTTCGGACATTTCCAAATATAAAGATTTTGTGGAAAATAACAATTTTTAAAAAATCGCTTTTATAAGCGATTTTTTTGTTAATTAATTTTGAAAGCAATTCTTTATGTGATAAAATAAACTTGTAAGGGAATTAATGCCTATATTTTGGGAAAGGAGAAGTTTATGAGTTTAGCAAATGAAATCTATCTTAAAAATGCACACAAGATTTTGAAAGAAGGTGTTTGGGACACTAAGGAAATTGTTCGTCCTAAGTGGTCAGACGGAACACCAGCACACACAGCCAAAATTTTTGGTTGGACACAAGAATATGATTTAGAAAAAGAATTTCCAATTATAAGTCTTAGAAACACAAATTGGAAAGGTGCAATTGATGAAATCATTTGGATTTGGGTGCTTAAAAGCAACAACATCAATTTGCTTAACAGTCACATTTGGGATCAATGGGCAGATGAAACAGGAAGCATTGGAAAGGCTTATGGCTGGCAACTTGCACAGAAATCTAAATATAAAGAAGGCAGTTTTGACCAAGTGGACCGCGTTCATTTCTATCTTAAAAATCAACCTGCAAACAGAAGCAACTTAACCGAACTTTTTGTGCATAAAGATTTGCATGAAATGGGACTTAATCCTTGTGTTCATGGGGCTCAATTTGATGTGTCAGATGGGAAACTTAATTTGATGCTGACACAACGCTCTAACGACCTTTTGGCTGCTGGAAGTTGGAATGTGGCTCAGTATGCCGCACTTATCCATATGTTTGCGCATGTTCATGGGCTTAAGGCAGGAAAACTTTTGCACATTGTGGCAAACAGTCACATCTATGACAGACATGTTCCTTTCATCATTGACATGAGTTTATCTCATGCTGAAATTGTGACAGCAAGACTTAAAAAACTTACTGATAGGAAAATTGAAAAACTTATTCCATGCCAAAAGACAAGAAAAGAATTTGTTAAATTTAGAGATAGCATTTTAAATAAGTCTGTTGACATGAAAGGTGAACTTAAAATTGCCAGAGAGTTTGAAGTCACTCCAACCGACTATGAATCATATGCAAAAAGAGTGATTAAAACAAAACAATTCCAACGTGCTGACTTCATTGTAAACACTTTGGAAGCAAATCACGAATTTTTGACTGCACTTGGCTTTGCAACTCCACGCCTTGTTATTGACGAAAAAGTTACTGATTATTATGCATTCAAATCTCCACTTGTTCAAGACAAAGAAACAGGAAAATATGTTTTCAACTTAGAAAGCAGTTTCAATGTTGTGGATTATTTGCCAGAAGAAGAAGGAATTAAATTGCAAGCAAGAGTTCCAGTTGCAGAATAATAAATTAAAAAACTGCAAATGGACAAAAATATTTAGAATATTTAAAAAAATCAGCAATTACTGCTGATTTTTTGTTTTAAAGTTTGGAAAAATCAATTTTTGTTGGCTTATTTGGATTTACAGGAATGCTGTTTGTTGGGCTTTGTGATTTAAGATAAAATCTTCTGTTGCCATTAAGTTTAAATTCTGCTGTTTTAATTTCTGAAAATGTCATGAATTCTTTGTCAAAGATTTCAGATGCTTTTTGAATGTCAGTTATAAGAAGATCTCCAATTACAGTAATATCATTGCGATTTGTTTTTAAAGTTTGTTTTTTGCCAGTCATGAGTCTGTAAACTGGTTCTTGACCTTCAACAACATAGATTTTTGCAAAAAGTCTATGTGGATGTCTTATCATTGTGACATTTAATTTGCCATTGGAATTTGTAATTTTAGTTATTTCTGCAATTTTTACTAAGAAAAGTTTATCCATTTTAAATTTTTTGTCCATTATTTCTCCATTTTGCTTTTAAATGTTATCATAAAATAAATTTTTTGTCAATAAAGAGTTTGTCGAAATTTGTGTTGAAAAATTTAGGTTTCGACATAAAGTGCATAATTTGTTGTCATAAAAACTTTACTTTTTTTTGACAAAAGTTTATACTTAAAATGTTAAAAGGAGAAGAAAACTTTATGAATATTAAACCGATGTTTGACAGAGTGGTTTTACTTCCAAAAGAAAGTGACAAAGAAACCAAAAGTGGAATTTTACTTCCAACAACTTCACAAACAAAATCTCAGATTGGCACTGTTGTTGCTGTTGGAGAAGGCGGAGTTGTGGACGGAAAAGAAGTGTCTATGAAAGTTAAGGTTGGGCAAGAAGTGTTATATGCTAAATATAGTGGAACAGAATTCAGTTTGGACGGGAAAAATTATATAGTCATGAAACAAACTGACATTTTGGCAATTTTGGAAAGGTAGGTGAATTATGTCTAAGATGATGTTACAAGGGGAACAAGCCCGTAAAAGTTTGGAAGCAGGTGTAAACAAACTTGCTAATACAGTTAAAATTACACTTGGCCCAAAAGGTCGCAATGTGGTTTTGGGAAAGAAATATGCTTTGCCACTTATCACAAATGACGGAGTGACCATTGCTAAGGAAATTGAACTTTCTGACCCATTTGAAAATTTGGGGGCAGAACTTATCAGAGAAGTTTCTGTTAAAACCAACGATGTTGCAGGCGACGGCACAACGACTGCTTGTGTTTTGGCTCAAGCAATCATTCGTGAAGGACTTAAAAATTTCACTGCTGGTGCAAATCCAATTATTTTGAAGAAAGGTATTTTTAAAGCGGTTGAAGTTGCTTGCGAAGAACTTAAAAATTTAAGTAAGACTGTTTTAAGTTCGAAAGATATTCAGCAAGTTGCCAGCATTTCAGCAGGCGATGAAGAAGTTGGAAAACTTATTGCAGAGGCAATGGAAAAAGTTGGCAATGATGGTGTCATCACTGTGGAAGAATCACAGACCATGAACACCGAACTTTCCATTGTGGAAGGTATGCAATTTGACCGTGGTTATCTTTCACCTTACATGAGCACAAACACTGAAAAGATGATTGCAGAAATTGACAATCCTTTCATTTTGATTACTGATGCAAAGATTTCCAATCTTAATGAAATTTTGCCACTTTTAGAACAAGTAGTTAAAGTTGGCGGAAAACTTCTTATCATTGCTGATGATGTTGAAGGAGAAGCATTGACTGCCTTAATTTTGAATAAACTCCGCGGTTCTCTTTCTGTTGTTGCTGTTAAGGCACCAAGTTTTGGAGATAAGAGAAAAGCGATGTTGGAAGACATTTCCATTTTGACTGGTGGAACATTTGTTTCCAGCGAACTTGGAATTGATTTCCAAACACTTACATTGGAAAATTTGGGCAGAGCAAAATCTGTTAAGGTTGACAAAGACAGCACAACCATTGTGGAAGGTGCTGGAAAAGCAACTGAAATTAAAGGAAGAATTGCTTCAATTAAAGACCAAATTAAATTGGCAACAAGTGATTACGACAAAGAGAAACTTTCTGAAAGATTGGCAAAACTTTCTGGCGGAGTTGCTGTTGTCAAGGTTGGTGCGGCAACTGAAGTTGAAATGAAAGAAAAGAAATTGAGAATTGAAGATGCTTTGTCTGCCACAAAAGCAGCAACCGAAGAAGGTGTTGTCCCTGGTGGCGGAGTTGCACTTTTGAAAACCACACCTGCAATTAAAAAATTGGTGGAAACTCTTTCAGGTGATGAAAAGACTGGTGCAAGCATTGTTTTGCGTGCAGTTGAAGAGCCAATCAGACAGATTGCCACAAATGCTGGTATTGACGGCGGAGTTGTTGTCAACAAAGTTTATGAAAATCTTGACAAACCTGCATATGGTTTTGATGCTTTAAACAACGAATATGTTGACCTTATTAAGAAAGGCATTCTTGATCCAACTAAGGTTTCTCGTTCGGCACTTCAAAACGCAGCATCTGTTTCTGCAACACTGCTTACAACCGAAGCACTTGTTGTGGAAATTGAAGACAAGAAAGAAGCAGAACAAAGAGATGTTTATTAAAAAATTAAATCCTACTTTTCGTAGGATTTTTTTTATTTTTCTAAAATTTTTGTTGTTATTTAATATATAAAGAAAATTTTTGCTGTAAATAAAGGAATTCACGCTGTTTTTGTGGTATATTAAAGTGTTATTGTGTTTTTAGGAGATAAATTTGCAAATTAATAAGGGTTTTCCTGTTGAGTGGATGAGCGAACTTAAACGAAAAAACGATTTAGTGTCGATTGCATCAAATTATTTACAACTCACTGAGAAAGGAAGAAGATTTTGGGCATGCTGTCCGTTCCATAACGAAAAAACACCTTCATTTTCAATCAACAATGAAGATGGAATTTATTATTGTTTTGGTTGCAAAGAATCGGGCGATGTCATTAAATTTATCGAAAAAATGGAAAGTGTTGAGTTTCTGGATGCCATTAAAATTTTGGCTGAAAGGGCTGGCATGGAAGTTCCTGAACTGGAAAATGGTGACAAAAGAAAACAAAATATGCAACTTAAAGAAAGGGTTTTGTTGGCTCTTGACTATGCTTACAAACATTATATGGAAAATCTTTACAACAAAGATGCCAAGGTTGCACAAGATTACATCAAGACAAGAAAATTCACCAGAAGAGAGTTGGAAGATTTTAAGATTGGCTATTCCAAAGATTGGACGGACATAGTTGACTATCTTAAAGGTAAAGGTTTTTCCGAAAATGAACTTTTGGAAGCGGGAATTTGTGGAAAGAAAAATAATCGCGTGTTTGATGTCTTGGCGGGACGATTGGTGTTTCCAATTTTTAATTCTTTCAATGAGTGCATTGGTTTCAGTGCAAGAATTTTGGAAAAAAATCCTGAAATGGCAAAATATAAAAACACTGCTGAAACAATGGTTTTTCAAAAAGGTAGAATTGTTTTTGGAATAAACTTGTTGAAAGCACAAAAACAGCAACAACTTTTGGACAAAATTATTTTGGTTGAAGGACAGATGGATGTCATTGCCATGCACAGAAGTGGTTTTAAATCAACAGTGGCTTGCATGGGCACAGCGCTTACAAAAGACCATGTGAAAGAATTGAAACGCTTTAACAACAACATATATTTATGTTTCGACAATGACGAAGCAGGGACTAAGGCAACTTTGCGTGCCATTGAGATGTTTCGAGATGAAGATGTCAATTTGAAGATTGTCAATCTTACTGGGGGAAAAGACCCTGACGAAGTTTTAAACAATGTTGGAAGTGAGTCTTTGCAAAAGATGATTGAAAATGCTGTTCCTTATATGGATTTTTTGATTGATTATTACAAACACAAATTTAATCCTGATGATGCAGAGCAAAAAGGAAAGTTTGTCAAAGCGATCTTGACTGAAATTAAAAAACTTGGCAGAGAAACTTTGTTTGAGCCATATCTTGAAAAGGTTAGAGATTTGACAAAAATTCCGCTTGATGTTTTAAGAAGAGATATAAATTTGCAAAGCACTGCTCAAGCAAAACCACTGTTTGAAAAGCAAGCAGTTACGCCAACAGAAAAAGGCGATGAAAAGGCGGTTAAGTTTGTGCTGGCGTCATTGCTTCATAAACGAGATTGTGCCAATAAAAACATTGACTATAAAAAACTTTTAAGTGGATATGAAAATTATTTAACGATTATTGAACAAAATATGCCACTTTCGGCAATATATGATTTTGAGGGTGCAAGCGAAGATGAACTTTTGATGGATATTGTCAATTTCAATTTTGCCACTTTTGAAAAGGATGAAGAAAAATATTTCAATGAATGTCTTTGGAAGATTGCAGAGCAAAAACTGAAAAAATTGCAAAGCGAACTTAACGAACAATTTAAGAATTGTGAAGATTTAACCGAGCGTGGAGAACTTGCCAAGAAACTTGGCAAACTTGCGATGGAAATAAAGAATAGAAGTTTGGAGGAATTTAATGGCAGAAGATAAAGAAGACTTGCAAAAAATTAAGATGATGCATGACAAATTGCAGGCACTTGCAATGAAAAAAGGGTCTATAAACAAGGAAGATGTCTATTTTTCTATGTTTAAAGTGGGGGAAGATGCCAAAGGCGTGGAAAAGTTTTTGGAAACTCTTTCTAAACGCGGAATTAAAATTATTGATTCAGAAGAAGATGAAGATCTTTATAAAGACAACTTTTCTGATCTTGTTATGTCACCAAGTGTGGACGACCCTGTTAAGATGTATTTAAAAGACATCGGTAAAGTCCCACTTCTTTCAGCAGAACAAGAAAAAGACCTTGCAAAAAAAGTTATGGAAGGTGATCAATATGCAAAATCTGTGCTTTGTGAAGCCAATTTGCGTTTGGTTGTCAGCGTTGCTAAGAAGTATGTTGGAAAGACATCAATGTCATTCTTGGATTTAATTCAAGAAGGCAACATGGGGCTTCTTCGTGCAGTGGACAAGTTTGATTACACCAAAGGTTTCAAATTTTCCACTTATGCAACATGGTGGATAAGACAGGCAATTACTCGTGCTATGGCTGACCAATCAAGAACAATTAGAATTCCTGTTCACATGGTGGAAACAATCAACAAATATGTTAAAGTTTGCAGAATTTTAATGCAAAAACTTGGAAGAGAACCAACCATTGAAGAAATTGCCAAGGAAATGGAAATGACTGTTGCAAAAGTTATGGAAATTCAAAGAACGGCACAAGACCCAATTTCTTTGGAAACACCTATGGGTGAAGAAGATGACGGGAAAATGGCGGATGTAATTGTGGATGAAAGTGCAAAATCACCAATTGAAAGTGCAACACAAACCTTGCTTCGAGAACAACTTTTGGCGGTTATTGACACACTTACACCAAGAGAACAAGAAGTTATCAGACAAAGATATGGTTTGCTGGATGGCAGACAAAAGACTTTGGAAGAAGTTGGAAAAGAATTTTCTGTCACAAGAGAGCGTATCAGACAGATTGAAGCAAAGGCTCTTAGAAAACTTAAACATCCAAACAGAAGTAAGCGTCTTGCTGACTTTGTGGAATAAGATTTGGAAAGCAAGCAGTCAAGTTTGCTTAAATTAAAAAATGGAGAGAAATTATGAATATAGAAAGTTTGTTGGAATATCAAAAATTGGACACTGAATTATTTAAAGTGGAACAAAAACTTTTGGAAAGCCCATATCGCAAAAAGGCAACCGAACTTGCCAACATTGCAAAGAAGGCACAAGTAAGGTCAACCGAACTTGAAACAGAAGCAGAAAAACTTTTAAATGAAATTTCAGACATTAAAGAAAAATATAATTTAAACAAAGCAAAGTCAGATGATATGCTTGGTTTAGATGTTGAAAAAATGTCAATGGAAGATGCTGAAAAATCTCTTAATCTTAAAGGAAAAGTTTTGTCAAATTTAAACATCTTGGAAAAAATGCTTCAAAAGAGTGCTGAAAAAATCAACGCTATTTTGTCAGAATTTAACAAAACAAAAAAGGCATATGATGAAGCAAGAAAACAGTATGATGTTTGCAAGCAAAAGTTGGAAGAAGAAAAGAAAGAATATGAGCCAGAAAAAGAACGCTTGAAAAAAGAGTTGCAAAAACTTGAAAAGAATGTTGATGCTTCGCTTATGGCAGAATATAAGAAAAGACGCAATGACAATATTTTCCCTGTAATTGTGCCACTTGAAGGCAATTTTTGTGGCAGATGTCGTGTGGAACAACCTATGGTGGCAATTTCAAGGATTAAAGAAAATGGCGTTATAATTTGCGAACATTGCAAAAGATTTATCTATAAAGCATAAAAAAAGAAGGGAAAACCCTTCTTTTTTGGTTAAAATTGGGGGATTGACAAAACAATAAGCCTGTGTTATACTTTTAAAGTAAAGGAGTAATTATGTTGCAGACACTTTTAGAAAAAGATGAAACAAAAACTGAAAATCAAAATAAAAAATTTCATTATGACAAAGATACACTTAAAATGCATAAAACAGGCGGAAGAATTTTCTGGACTTGTGAAATTGTTTCGGACAGAGATATTGAAGTTGATTTTGTTTTTAATGGTGTAAAGAATAAATATTTAATTCCAAAAGGCTCTCGTGGTGGAAGAGTTTGGGTTGACTTTAAGAATATTGCATCTGAAGATTTTGATTTTCATGGTGGACTTTCACAAGAAGGGAAATGTTGGGTTGGACCTGATTGCTTTGTTGGACTTGGAAGTTACGTAAATCGCGATGCAATTATTATTAAGAATTCTTACCTTATCAATGTAAAGGTCAGCGACAGGGCTGTTATCAGTGAAAGTGGCATTGTTTGTTTAAATGGAAAAACTTCTGCAATTATAAACGATTGTAAAGTAGTTAGGTCTACAGTTAAAGATGTAAATTTGAATATGAGAGATCAGGCTAAGATGTTTTACACTACTGTTAAAAAATGTTCCGAAAATGCAGTAGGTGGACTTTCAATGCAAGAAGAAGGAATTTTAAATAATTGCATTATTAATCCTACTGCTGAAGAACATATTTCAGTTTGTGGAAAAAGTTGTCACTCAAACAAAACAATAACAGGATTTGGTGCTTCTCATGGCTGTAATGTGACTGTGGAAAGAGTTAAATAGTTTTGTGGGAAATTATGAGCAAAAAGAAAGAAGAAAAACGAAGAAAGGCCAACATAAGAGAAGTTAAGTCTTATATAAAGGGACAAGCAGGCAAATCAGAAGGAAGAAAATTTATAGAATGCATTTCATCAAAACAAGACTATATTCTTGATGTTGCAAATCCAAAAAAGTATTTAATTGACGGATTAAACAAATCTTTCTATCAAATGATAGCAATACGAGATTTTGAAGTTGCAGGCAGAAGCATTAAGAAAGGTCAAAAAGGCGGTTGGCTGGAAGAAGGTGCAAACTTTGGAAAAGGTTGTTGGGCTGATGAACAAAGCATTATATATACAGAAAGAACTGCTGTTGAAAATGGAACTTATATAAAAAACTCTTCCATTTATGATGGAGTAATATTGGATAATACTTTGGTTGTAAATTCTACGTTAGCTTGTTTTAGGGCAGGAGAAAATTTGACTTTAAGTTATTGTAGAGTTCGAGGATCAAATATAAGAGTTGATGAAACAAGAGTTTTTGAAGGATGTCAATTTAAAGATTGTGTTATTACAAACAATATTCCATCGGCAACTGACGAAAATTTTGTTATGCATAATGACACTGACGGTTTAGACTTTTTTGGGCCTTTTGACTAAAAATAAGATGACTTAAATTTCATCTTTTTTTGTTTTTTCGTTTATTGAAATAAACTTTTTAATGGCGTAAACCAAACGCTCTATTTCTTGATAGGTGTTGACGAATGAAATGGAAACACGCACAGCACCACCATCTTGTGTTCCAAGAGATTTATGTTTAAGTGGGGCACAATGTAGTCCGCTTCGCACGCAAATGTTCCATTTTTCATTAAGATAGTTTGCCACTTCACTTGAAGGGACATTTGGAATGTTGAAAGCAAACACTCCGTTTGAGTTTTCAGTTTTGGTGTAAATTTCTATTGGAAGTTTGGAAAGTTCATAATGCAAAAATGTCGTCAAGTCTTCAATTTTTTCTTTAATGAAATCAAAGTTTTCTTCAACATATTTAATGCCTTCGCCAAAACCTAAGATTGCGGGTGTGTTTATTGTTCCACTTTCCAATCTTTCAGGATATTCGTTTGGCATAACAAGTTCTAAAGAGTTTGTGCCTGTTCCGCCAAACTTTGTTGGTTGAATGTCAAAATCTCCGTTGATTGCCAAACAACCAACGCCTTGTGGGGAATAAAAACCTTTATGTGGGGCAAAAGTCAACATATTTATGTTCATCTTTTGCATGTCATAATGAAAATGTCCACCACCTTGAGCACCATCCACCAAAAACAAAATGTTTCTTTCTTGCAAGTGTTTGCCTATTTCTTCAATGTCAGCAACATCTCCATTGACATTTGAAACATGGTTGCAGACAACCAAATAGGTTTTGTCAGTAAGGCATTTTTCAATGTCTTGCCAAGTTATGCCAAAGTTGGAACTTTGTTTTGCCACACTGTAAGAAAAATCTGAATGGGTGTTTTTAAGGTGTTCAAGCGGACGCAAAACCGAGTTGTGTTCATTTACAGTGCAAACCACATGACCGTCTGTTTTATATGTTCCAAAAATTGCCATGTTGAGTGCGTCTGTGCAATTAAGTGTGAAAACAACTTTATCTGAAGTTGTGTTTACATGATTGGCAACAATATCTCGAACCTTTTCCACTTCCATGGCAGTTTTAATTGAAAGTTGATGTCCGCTTCTTCCAGGGTTTCCAGTAAAAAAATTTAAAGCGTTTAAAACAGCTTTTTGGACATTCTTCGGTTTAAACATGCTGGATGCAGAGTTATCTAAATAAATCATATTAAATCCTTTAAGACAAAATTTGTCTATTATAAATATAATAAATATGGGGAGAATTTGTGCATAAGGAGGTTAGGCATGAATTATATTTTGGCTGTTTTTAAATCTCGTTTTGCGACTCTGAATTTTGCCAATTTGCTTAAAGACAACAATATTCCTGTTGCAATCATAAATACACCCGCTCAAATTACTCGTGCGTGTGGAATTTCGGTCAAGTTTTTAGGGGATTATCTTCCAAAGGTGCAGTCGCTTTTCTTAAGACGCCCAAACAATTTTGATGGTTTTTATTCTGTTGTGAAAACAAATGGAAGAGAACAATATTTCAAAATATAAAAGAGCATAATAATGCTCTTTTTTCATAAAATAGCGTTATGAAGTGGTTTTGTGCTGTTTTTTTGTGTTTTTCCATAGTTTTTCTTTCCGTTTTAGGCATAAATTGCTTTTATGGATATTTGTTTCCAATGAAGTATGCTGAAGAAGTAAGACTTGCAAGCGAAAAATTTAATGTAAGTGAAGATGTCATTTTTTCCATCATAAATGTGGAAAGCCATTTTAATTCTGATGCAGTTTCTTCCAAAGGTGCGGTGGGGCTTATGCAAGTTTTGCCAACAACAGCCAAAGAAATGGCTGACAAAATCAATTTAAAAGAATATGACTTAAAAAATGGTAAGGACAATATTTTACTTGGAACTTGCTATATAGCCGAACTTATTTCACAATTTGAAAATTTTGACAATGCCATCCTTGCATATAATGCGGGACCTGCAAATGTGAAAAGTTGGCTTAAAGATGAAAGATTTAGTCAAGACGGAAAGGCAGTTACAAACATACCTTTTTTTGAAACAAAAAATTATTTGGCAAAGATTAAAGAAAACTTAAAATATTATAAAACAAAAGTTTGATGTTTTAACCGAAAATTATTTTTAACATAAAATGTTATTGGAGCAAAATGCTCTTTTGGAGGTTTAAATGTCTTACTTTTTTAATAATCGTTGTTGCAGAAATCGTGATAACGACCGCTTTATTTTTGTTTCTTCCAGTGTAGCGGGCCCAACAGGTGCAACTGGTCCAGCAGGTCCAGTAGGTGCAACTGGAGCGACAGGTCCAACAGGTCCAAGCATTACAGGCCCAACAGGCCCAATGGGTCCTATAGGTCCAATGGGTCCAACTGGTGCAACTGGTTTAAGTATAATTGGTCCTACTGGCCCAACAGGTGCTACAGGACCTACAGGTGTCACTGGTCCAACTGGAGCCACTGGAGTAACTGGACCAACAGGACTTAGTATAACTGGTCCAACTGGTGCAACTGGTCCAACTGGAGCCACTGGTTTAGGTATAACAGGTGCAACTGGTGCTACGGGACCAACTGGGGCCACTGGTGCTACAGGCGCGACTGGTGCAACAGGTGGGATCGTAACAAGTTTTGGCAGTTTTTATTCAAGTGCTGAACAATCAGTCAACAACTCTACTTTCCCATTGTCAAGCACTATTGTTTCAACTGGAATGACAATTGCACCTGCAACTGGAATTGTTACTTTGCCTGATATTGGTGCTTACAGAATTGACTATGGTGTATTTGTTGCAAGTGGTGCAACAGCAAATGACAGAATGGCATTATTTATTAATGGTGCAGAAGTTTCTGGAACATCTAGGGGTCTTGAAAACAACACCATGATAAGTGCCAGTGCCATTGTTCAGACTGTTTCTGCAAACAGCACGCTTAATATTCAAATTATAAGTGCTAATGCAGTTGATTTCTTAGATAATGACGGAATAAACGGTTATTTAGTGATTTCAAGAATTGCTTAAAAAATAAAAGACCTTTCTTTAAGAAAGGTCTTTGTTTTTTATTGATTTAATGTTTTATTTCCATTTGAGGTTCAAGTTGTTCTTTAAATTCATTCCAAATTTTGTTTTCTTGATTTGGATTTCTTACATATTCGACCTTAGCACGAAAGGCTTGCTTAATGATTTTGCAGTTTTGTTTGTTGTAGATTTCTTTGTTTGTTTTGTTTAATAAGTCAACTGTTTCGTCAGCAACTTTAATATATTTTCCTAAATTTGATCCGTTTAAGAAAAACATATCTGGAAGCATAAAGAAATTTTTTGGGTCTTTCATCAAGGCAAGTTTAAGTGGGTCGGTGACATATTGCAAAGTTTCGTTTATTGAAGTTTCAATTATTTTTCCGTTTGAATTTACAATAGCCCATCCGCTATTAGAGTTGGTGTTTTTAAGTTTTACAACTGCCCAATAATTTGAAAAATTGAAAGCAATTTCAAAACGGTGTTTCATTGTTTCTTCTTGTTTGTTTACATAAGTCCAACCACTTTCATCTATGCAATCAACACGGGCAAGTCCGAAACAAAAATTGTCTGCATATTTATATATTTTCTCAGAAACAAGGATGTTGTGATCATTATTTGGGTTAACATATGCAAAAGACCAACTGTCGTCAAAGTTTTGTATTGAAAGTTTTTTCTCATGAAATTCATGTAAATCTTTCACTTTCAATAGACGCTCTTGTTTGTTTGGTAATAATATGCTCCAAGCCTTTTTATCTTCTGTTCTTTCGGCGTGGAAACCACTGCCAATAAACATTAAATCTGGTCTGTAATCTGTCATATTCCTCCAATATTTTTATTTTGTCACACCAGTTTTTAAGATGCGACTTTGCCATTATACCATTTTTTAACATCTTATGTCAAGAAAACTAGCAACGTTAAGTTTTTCTTTGCATGCAAGAAAAAATACTGTTTTGATACAACAGTTTTTGTTAAGTATTAGGTTAAAAAAAATAAATGAATTAATAAAAATCTAATCTGCATTTGTTTGCTTGCCAAAAGGTTGCGCCTACGGTGCGTGGTATATAATTTTCCATAAAAAGTCACCGCAAAATCGTTAATGATAATGTGATTTTCATTTGGCGGCGGGAAGCAAAAAAATCAAACTATAGAGCGTAACTTTTGCCGAAAGGCAAAATAAGCAAAAGTGCAGATTTTTTGTAATGGCGGGGCGAGGCATTTTAAATACGAACACTTACCCTCGTCAATATTAGTGGCTAAATCGCCCGTTTTTTCGGCATTTTCGGCTATATTGGCATTATCTATAAACGACACTTGTTTTGCGCTGTGT
>CATLAM010000010.1 GCA_949878485.1 uncultured Eubacteriales bacterium | reverse complement strand
ATTCCTTTAAAAATCGTTTGCGTATTTTGTCAAATTTTGTTAATATAAAATCGAATATAAAAAGGAGAATTTATGAAAGCAAAATATTCCATCGTTGTGCCTGTATACAACGAAGAAGAAGCAATTCCACTTTTCTATGAAGCAGTGATTCCTGTTATGGACAAACTTAAAGAACCATATGAAATCATCTTCGTAAATGATGGAAGCAAAGACACCACTCTTGAAGTGCTTAGAGGTCTTGCAGAAAAAGACAAAAGAATTAAATATTTAAGTTTTTCCAGAAACTTTGGGCAACAGGCAGCCATATACTGCGGTTTTGAACACGCCACTGGCGATGCAGTGATTGACATTGATGTCGACCTTCAAGATCCAGTTGAAGCCATTCCACTTATGATTGAAAAATGGAAAGAAGGTTATGAAGTCGTTCATGGCAAACGCACAACAAGAAAAGGCGAAACATTTTTGAAGAAATTTACTTCTTCTCTTTACCTTAAATTCTTAAAAACAATCAGCGGACTTAAAATTCCAAAGAATGTTGGCGAATTTAAACTTTTTGACAGAAAGGTTATTGATGTCATCAATTCCATTCCAGATAAAGACAAATATTTGCGTGGAATCACCGCTTGGGTTGGATTTAAACAAACAGAAGTGGAATTCGTCAGAAACGAACGCACAGTAGGTAAAACCGCTTATAGTTTTAAGAAACTTTTAAAACTTGCTTGGAGCGGAGTTATTTCAATGTCAACTTGGCCGATGACTCTTGCCATGAAAGTGGGAATGTGGGGCGGATTTTTAAGTTTGGCAGCATTCATCACATTTACAGTTTTAGTGTGCTGTGGAATTGCCCTTCCACTTTTGGTTTGGATTTTCCCAACCATCACAATTTGTTTCTCAATATCATTTATTTTAACTGGTTTGAATAATATTTATATGACACGCACTTATGTTGCAAGTCAAGGCAGACCACGCTATATCGTTTCTGAAAAGAAAAATTTTGAAGATTAATTTTAATTTTTAAGGAAAGAAAATGACCGAATTTTTAAGTAACATTTTTGTCAGCGTTTTTGGTGACAATGTTGTTCTGGCGACAATTTTAATTGCAATGGTGCCAATCATCGAACTTCGTGGTGCCATCCCTTTTGCCACAAACACAGGTTTTTGGGGAGCAAATGCTCTTTCCAACTGGGTGGCAATGGGCTGGAGCCTTCTTGGAAGCAGTTTAATTGTTCCAATAATTGCCATTGTTTTTGTTCCTGTCATGAACTGGCTTAAGAAAACAAAATTATTTGGCAAACTTGCTTTGGCTATTGAAAACCGCATCAAAAGCAAAAGTGAAAAGATTGAAGGCTCTGAAGAAAAAAGTAAGCGTTTCTCCAAGCCTTGGTGGAAAAAAGTTTTTGCTGTGTTTTTGTTTGTTGCTGTTCCCCTGCCACTTACTGGCGTCTGGACAGGAACACTTGTTGCGGTGTTTATTGGGCTTGATTATTTGACAACTTGCATAACAGTCATAACTGGAAATGTCATTGCTGCACTTCTTATCAGCCTTATCTTGCAATTCTTCCCTGCACTCAACGATTGGCTGTTCTATATCTTTATTGTCATTGTTTTGCTTGTTGTTCTTTATGAGTTGATTCGTTTCTTTATAAGCAAAAAGAAAAAAGCAAACAAATCAGAAGAAGTTTCAACAGAAAAAACAGAAGAGCAAAAAGAAGAAACCATTGAAAAATAACAGGAGAAACAAATGGAAGCCGTAAAAGAAAAAAACAATTTTAGTTTTGCAAACTTGTGGTCCAATCTTAAAGAAAGCGAAAAGTTTAGAAGTTTAATTTCAATTTTCGCTGTTTTATTTGTTGGATTTATAATTATTATCCCCTTGCTTGTCAATGGTCATGTCAATGGTCATGACAGCGAATATCACTTTGCCTTTATTCGTTCATTAAACGAAGCATGGCAAGAAGGGACATTCTTCAACCGAATTTTTGGGCTTATTGGACAAGACTATGGTTATGGTTCTGGATTGTTCTATTCAAGAATACCTGCTGGCATCACTGTGATTTTTATGAATATTCTTGGCATGAATGTTGTGGAAGCACTTGCACTTGAATTTTTCTTACTTTTCAGTTTAAGTGGACTTGTTACATATTTCTTTGCAAAAAGAATTTTCAAAAACAGATTCTATGCGCTTATAACTGCAATTGTCTATATGGCATTCCCTTATTTTCTGACAAATCTTTATGTCCGTTTTGCATTCAGTGAAATGTTTATCACGCTTGCTTTTCCTATGATTATTTGGGGAATATATGAACTTATTGAAAACAAAAACTATAAAATTTTTATGATTTTCTTCACTGCTGGTTACGTTCTTGCTTTTCTTACTCATGTTGCATTAGCAATTTACATCACAATTTTTGTTGGCATCTATATTCTTTGCAACCTTAAAAAAGGCATTAAAGAAAAACTTTACATACCATTCATAATTTCATGTTTAATAGTTTTATTGGCAATTTTGTTCTTCTTTGTTCCTATGGCAATAAACCTTGGAATAACTCAACAAAATGTTATGGCACGAACTGGTATGTTTTTGTTGGGATCTGCTGCTGAAATGTTTTACAGAGATATGCTTCTCGCCTCCACTATGCTCTCCTTATTTGCTTACATACCATATTCAGTTATGTTTTTTATGAAAAAGAAAACCAGATTAGACAAGATTATATATTCTTTTTCTACTGCTTCTCTTGTTTTAGTTAGCCCAATATTCCCATGGTTTTTAATGGGATTTGCACCATTTAATATGATTCAATTTGCTTGGCGTGTATTCTCTATCGTTTCCCTGCCAATTTCTTTTATGGTTGGTTTTAACATTAAATGGTTATTATCATCTGAAACTAAAATAATAAAAAATCTATTTTATCCATTTTTAACTTGTATCATAGTTGTTTTAGCAACATTTATAGGTGTTTCGCCACAAATGCATATTTGGCAACATCTAGACAACAACAGTTTAAATTGCACAAGTCATTTAAGTTCACAATTTGGATTAGGGGGCTCAAAAAGCGGAGATTATTATCCAATTGGTGCAACAGGCGATTATGTTTTTACTCGTGGTAACACTTTAATTGCTGAAACCGATTTGAACATATTAGAACTTGCAAATAATCAAACTCAAAATAACATTACCTTATTTATAAGTCCAAACCAAGAAGGCTTTATAAAATTTAATATTCCTTTTGAAATTTGCGAAGACCTAAAAATTACTCGTCATTTAAATAGATGGGAAAGAGACATTTTTGACATTGCAGTAATGAATGAAGAAAATGCTATGCAAATTCAAATCGAAAATAATAGTTGTGAATCTCAAGTTATTATAAATTATAAAGACAACAGCGCTTTTGACAAATATTTACAAGAGCATCCATTTGAATTTTTGGTCAAATCTGGAAATGCAACTGCAACAAACTTTATTAAACAAAATGTAAATCATTATAAAGTTGATTTCAATGTAAGTGAAGAAACTATTGTTGAACTTCCAACTTTCTTCTATAAAGGTTATACACTTACCTACACAACATCTTCTGGCGAAGTTAAAAACTTGGAAGCAATTCATGGCGAACATGGTTTCATTGAAGTAAAACTTACCGAAAGCGGAACTCTTAAGGTTGAATTTAGTCCAAATTACATTAAATATTCTGACATCATTTCCATTCTTGGACTTATAATTTTCTTAATTGCTTGCGGAGTGGTTTTGTTTGTTCCAAGAAAATATTTTTCTGCTGTTGCCGACTGGATTGACAATTTCTTTGAAAGAAAACGAACACTTGCTGAAATCATTCGATTCCTTGTTGTCGGAGCAATTTCAACCATTATTGACATGCTTGTCATGGGTTTTGTAATGTATCTGATGCAACCTTCAATCTATCCAAGCATAATCAATGTGTTTATAAATGCTCCAGATCCATCAACTCTTGCAACAATAATTGGCACAACAATTGGCTCAATTGCTGGAATGCTTGTAAGTTATGTGCTTTCAATAATCTTTGTGTTCAATGAAAAGGGTGAAAGCAAATCGGTGAAAGGTTTTGTAATCTTTGCACTTCTCACCGCCATAGGTCTTGGCATAAATATGCTTGGCACATATTTGCTGTATGACCTTCTCAGTGTCAACCAATGGATAACAAAGATCATTATGGTTATAATTGTCTTAATTTACAACTACATTTCAAAACGACTTATGTTGTTTAAAGACAAACCAAAAACAACAGAAGACAAAATCCTTGACATACTTATGTCTGACATAAAGAAAAACAAAAATTCTAAATAACTAAAAGCACAGATTACTGTGCTTTTTTAATTATATTTTTATTTTACTTTACAAAAATTATCTTACTTTGTTATTATAAACTTAAAGGAGATGGGGATGAAAAAAATTAAAATTTTGATTTTGCTTGGAATAGTTTTATTTGCAGCAGGGCTTGGGCTTGGAATTTTCAGCGTTATACATATTTTGACAACGGGTGTTGACATTCTTGGAATTTCACTCTTTGCCGTTTGTGCTGTTTTGATGATTGTTGGAATTGTTTTATATGCAAATTTCTTTAACAAAAAGAAAAAAGGTTGCCTTAAATGTGGGAAAAACCTTTATGGTTGTGCCTATGAATGGGTTTTAACTCAACTTCACAATCAATTTTCAAGAGACAATTCATATTCTTATCAAGTTGCTGCATACGACATCAAAGCCACTTGTCCACATTGTGGCAAAGAGTGTAATTTTCATCAAGAATTTATTGCCACTGATTATGCAACTGGTGCACAATACAACACACAAAAACTGGTTGAAGATTGGTGTAAAGACAAATTTGGACATTAAAAACAAAGGGTGTTCCCCTTGTTTCATCTAATCAAATTATCAAGAAAATTTTTTGTTTTTTTACACATACTATATATAGTTAAAAAATTTTAATATTATAATTATAACCAACTATGCGACAAATCAAAGACTTCAAAAGCATTTTTTAACTTCAAATTTAAAATTTTTATGCAAAATACTTGTTTTATGTTTCTATATATAGTATACTATATAAGACTATAATTTAAAGGAAAGGATAAAAAAATGAATGTGTTAGATATACTGTTCATCGTAAACTTAGTGATAACATCTTTGATAACATTTTTTTTCTTATATCAAATTGTTTTAATCTTCATCGGACTTTTTGGTAAAAAGAAATATCCAGACGCAAAGGAAGACCACAATTATGCAATCTTGATTGCTGGAAGAAATGAAGAAAAGGTTATTGGACATTTAATTGAAAGCATTAAACTTCAAGATTATGATTTAAGCAAATTGAAAGTTTTTGTTGTTGCCGACAACTGCACAGACAACACTGCAAAAGTTGCCAAAGAAGCAGGCGGAGAAGAACTTTTTGTTCATGTGTTTGAAAGACATAACCTTGAAAAAATTGGAAAGGGTTTTGCTTTGGATTATATGTTTAAAAACATCAGAGAAACTTTCCCAGACTACATTCCAGACGCTTTCTTTGTTTTTGACGCTGACAATCTTCTTGACAAAAACTATGTAAAAGAAATGAACAAAGCATTTGACAGTGGTGCAGAAGTTCTTACAAGTTACAGAAATTCAAAAAACTTCAATGCAAACTGGATCGCCGCTTCAACAGCAATGTGCTTCTTGCGTGAATGCAGATTCATGCACAGCCCAAGATCAATTTTAAACACTTCAACTTTCGTTTCAGGAACAGGCTTCTTGGTAAGCTCAAAGGTTTTGAATTTTGAAGATGGTTGGAAATATAAAACCATGACAGAAGACATTGAATTCAGTGCTGGAACAATCGCTAAGGGCAAAAAAGTTATGTATTGTGACGACGCCATTTTCTATGATGAACAACCAACAACCTTTAAAGCAAGTTGGAATCAACGTATGCGTTGGCAAAAAGGCTTCTATCAATGCTTCCTTGGATATTTCGGTTCATTGTTCATGTCAATGTTTGCTTGCAATTTCTTTTCTAAATATGAAATGATGCTGATGATCTTCCCATTCACACCAATCACATTCTTCTGGGGTTTCTTCTATTTTATGTATCAACTTGCCGCAAACATAGTAACCTCAATTTCAATTGGTTTTGCTTCATCGCTGTTGGTGTTCCTTATTGTGAACGGTTTAATTCTGGCAATATGCTTTATGTTACTTTTCTTCTACGCTTTGATTCTTCTCATTCGTGAAAGAAAACGCGTTAAGACAACTTACTGGGAAAAAATTAAATTCTCTGCAGCATTTCCAATCTTTTTGTTGACCTACATTCCAATTGCAATCGTTTGCTTGTTTAAGAAAAATGTTCAATGGAAAAAGATTCCACACGAAGATTCAAAGAAAATCTCGGAAATCAACAATTAAAAATATGACCTAAAAATAGGTCATTTTTTTATTTATTGTTTTCATAAAGTTGACTTTTAAATTCAAAATAAAATATAATATGGGTATGGAAAATAAAGAATATAAAAAAATTGCAGATTTCATGCTTAAAACAATTAAAAAAGCATACAAAGTTTGTTCTAAACAAGCCATTGAAATTAATGATAAAAATGAGTTTGATTTAGTGACAACACTTGACACTTCAATTGAAGAATACATAATTTCAAAGTTAAACAAAAACTTCAGTGGCGTAAAAGTTATCAGCGAAGAATTTAATTCCAAAGTCCAAGACGGTGGAACATATTTTGTCATTGACCCTATTGACGGAACAATCAACTTTGCCAACGGAATTGATGCTTGGGGCATTCAAATGGCATATGTTGAAGACAATGAAACAAAAGCATCGGCTATATATCGCCCAAATGATAAATCTGAATACATAGCCATTAAAAATGGTGGTGCTTTTAAAAACGGCAAAAAATTTGTCTGTCATGTAAAGCCAGCACTTAAATCTGTGTATGCCATTGAACTTAAAAACATTGAATATGAAAACAAGGCATGTGCATACCTTTATAACAAACTTTTACGCTATCGCCGACTTAACGCAAGTTGCATAAATTCCATTTACACTGCAGAAGGAAACTTTGGTGCTTACATTGCACAAAATGGCAATCCTTGGGATATACGCCCAGGGAATTTACTTATGGAAGAAGCAGGTTGTTTCCATAAAAATGTTGGGCGTGCAACTTTGTTTGCAAACAGCCAAGAAGTTTTAGATATTCTTGAAAACGCTCATGAATACGCCAAAGTTGCTTTAGAAGAAAATAAGAAAATTGCAGAAAAACAAACTAAATCTGCAAAACCAACAAAGAAAGTTTCAGCCACCAAAACAAGCAAGAAAACATCAAAACCTGAAACTGATAAAAAACAACAAACCAAACGTAAAACAACAAAATAATCCATTATAGTGTCAAGTTTATTCTTCGACACTTTTTTATTGTTTAGTTTGTCAATTTGTTAGGAAAATTGAGTTTGTTTATATTAAAATGAAATCAGGAGAAATAAATGAATTTTACTTTTTATGATTGGTTGATTGAAAACAAAGAAGTCATGGGTGTTGGGTCAGGACTATGGTGCACACTTCACATTATTTTAATGGTTTTTCTTACTGTTTGGCTGATTGCTTGCTGGTTTTTATGCAGAAAATATAAAAACTTTGCCATGAAAATGACAACCGTTCTCTGTTGGATGATGATATTCTTTCGCGTTTTCCGAATGTTACTTCTCTGGCTCAGCGGAAAACAAACCTTTTGGGAAGTTCTGCCTTGGCACTTGTGCCATGTAATGAGTTTTGTGTTCCCCGCTTTCTTTCTGACAAAAACAAAAAAATTCTTCTTTGCTGTAATGGTTGTAACCTTCTTTGGCGGAGTTCTGACTTTCATTTTTGGCGATTATTATTATCTGTCAACTTTGTCTTTCTTGCACTATGAAAGTTTACTTCTGCATTTCATGATGCCAACTGTAGTGATTGCCTGTCTTGCAAGTGGTTATTTTAAAGTAGATTTAAAAAAGCAAATTTGGCAACCTTTTGTCATCTTGGCTCTTCTTGTTGGTTGGTCTATGATTGCAAACCTGACAATTGAAGGTGCAAATTATCTTTACCTTATGGAAAACGGTTTACCATTCAACTTGTTTCCAAATCAATCTCACATTTGGACTTATGCAGTTTTAATTTTGATTTTATCAATCATAACAATTACACCATTTATGCTTTATGACAAGTTTAAAAAGAAAGATGATGACCCGTCATTTGAAATAATAATGAAAGCAATTAAAAAAGACTGAATATTCAGTCTTTTTTAATCATTTGAAGTGACAATCACATCAGCGTCTGTGCCAAGCACTTGTTTGATTAAAACTTGACCAAATTCAACTTTGTCAAGTTTAAGTTTTTCAATTTCTTTGACACAATCAAACATTAATTCTTTTGGAATTGGTTTTGTTGTTTTGCAAGATTTAACTCCGTTTGCTGTTTTAACCAAAGTTGTCACAACACGCTTTGGATTTGAGATTTCTTCTTTTGCAAATGTAACTCCACGCATGCAAGTGTTGCCTGAAACCTGCACATCGTTTTCTGTTTTTTTAACAGTAAGTTCGCATCCCATTGGACACATAATGCAAATCATCTTTTTTTCTTCTTCCATAATCACCTACACAATTTCCAAACTTATTTTTTTGTTTGCTCCGCTTTTGTCAAAAGTTATACTCATCATCTCCCCCGGAACACCCGCAAGCACAAACTTTTTGCCTAAAATAACATCTCCGCATTTAGCCACTATTGTTTTTTTAATAATTTTTGCTTTAAGTCTAAATTTAATTTCAGTGTTTCCTTGCCCAGCAAAAATTGTGGCAGGCAAAGCATAAGAGAAATCTTTGGAATGTTCGACTTCCAAAACATTGTCGCTTGCCAACAATTTATTTGAAGCATAAAGGCTGGCAAACTTTCCTGCTTGTTTAGCTTCCAAAGCAACATTGTCCACCAAGTCATGAACATGCAAAATGTTGCCACAAGAAAATAACCATCCTTTTTCAGTTTGATAAAATTCATTGACAACAGCGCCATTCGTTATGTTTGAAGTTTTAACGAAATTTGCCACTGCCATTTCAGGAACAAGCCCAACAGAAAGAACAACCGTGTCACATTTTAAAAATTTTCTTGTGCTTTCAATAGGCTTAAAATTTTCATCAACTTCGCCATAATAAATTCCTTCAACTCGGTCACGACCAACCACTTCAAATACAGTGTGAGAAAATAAAAGTGGAATGTCAAAATCTTCCAAACATTGCATGATGTTTCGTCTAAGACCACTGCTTGTTTGATTTATTTCCAAAACCATATGGACCTTAGCACCTTCCAATGTCAACCTTCTTGCCATGATAAGTCCAATGTCGCCACTTCCTAAAATAACAACGTCCTTTCCCACTATTTTGCCATCTATGTTGACCATTTTCTGCACAGTGCCAGCAGTAAGCACACCCATAGGTCGTGTTCCACACAAATTGATGTTTCCCGCTGTGCGTTCGTGACAACCCATTGCAAGCACAATCGCTTTGGCGTTTATTCTTTCATTTCCCAACGCACCCATAACTTCAACAAACTTTTCGCCTATTTTTGTGACTAATGTGTTGGTGTAAACTGTTATGTTTTTGTCTGCTTCAACAAGTTTTCTAAAACGGTATGCAAATTCGGGACCTGTCAGTTCTTCATGAAAATAATGCAGCCCAAAACCATTGTGAATACATTGATTTAAAATCCCACCTAAGATGTTGTCGCGTTCCACAAGAACAACTTTACTGCCATTTTCAGAAGCAGACAAAGCAGCAGCCATTCCAGCAGGTCCACCACCAATAACCAAAACATCTGTGTTAATCATGATGCACCTCCCTTATTTCGCCAACCGCCACTTCACTGCCACGATTTTCCTTTAAAACTTTTTCAAACTCAATCCCATTTTCTTGTGCAATGTTTTCCACCACTTTAGGAAAACAAAAACCACCCTGACAACCACCCATTCCAGCATTTGTTCGGCGTTTAACTCCGTCCACTGAATGCACCTTAAGTGGTCTGTTTAACGCAAACAATATATCACCTTTTGTAATTTTCTCACACTTACAAACAATGTTTTTGTAATTTTCATCAGTAGCAAGCAATTTTTGCTGCTCGTCCTTAGGCTTATCTTTAAACATCACATAAGGTTCAATTTGTTTTAAATTGTCAAGTTCCTTATTTTCATAACCTAAAAGGTCAAGCACCATTTCCGCTATGGCAGGCGCACTTGTAAGCGCTGGAGAACACAAACCCGCCAAATTTATGACACCGTCCACAAGTTTTGATTTTTCTATGACAAAATCATTTCCACAAATCACTCTGATGCCTGAAAACTGTCTTATAGATTTTTTGAAATTTATCCCTTTAATTGTTGTCATAACATTTTCTTTTATTTTTTGCAATCCTTTGCTTGTAACTTTTGTGCAATCATCACTTTCATCACTTGTTGGCCCAACCAAGAAGTTGCCGTCAACAGTTGGAGTAACCAAAATCCCTTTGCTGACAACACTTGGCAAAGGAAAAATTGTGCAAGGAACATCAAGGTTGTATGTTTTGTCAAAAACAAAATATTCTCCGCGTCTGAATTCTAATGGTTTTTGCTCTGTGCCTAAAATCTTTGCGACATCATTATAACCCGCACCAGCACTGTTGATGATGTGATTTGAATAATATGTGCCTTTCTTTGTTGTGATTTCAAAACAATCTTTCTTCTTAACTGAAATCAAATCTTCTTCAAGTGCAATTTCCCCACCATTTAAAATTGCTTCGTCAGCAAGAGAAATGGTGAAAAGATATGGACTTACAACATAAGAATCAACTGCATATAAGGCAGAATTAATGTCATCGTTTATGCAAGGCACTTTGTTTTGAATTTGCTGTTTTCCCCAAATCTCAGTTTTAACGCCATTCAATTTTGCACGCTGATGCAATGATTCAATCTTTTCCAAATCATTTCCAACCACCAATGCTCCGCAATGATTAAGTTTTACACCAAGCCTTTGACAAATTTGTGGATAAAGTTTGTTCCCCCTTACATTCAGTTTGGCTTTTAAAGATTCTGGCTTTGGGTCATAACCCGCATGGACTATGCCACTGTTGGCTTTGCTTGCACCAGTAGCAACATCACTGGCTTTATCAAGTAATAAGCAGGTTTTGCCAATGCGAGTAAGTTTGTTGAAAATGGAAGTTCCAACTACACCCGCACCAATCACAATGCAATCATAAATTTTCATAACACCTCTTTCCATATTAACAAATTTATATAAATATATTTTAAACGCTAATCTTACCAAAAGTCAATGGAAATCTTTAACTTTTATTTTGATAAGCAAAGGATTTTATGTTACAATATATCGAAAGGAGAAGACATGACATTCAGTTTAATTTTGGCAGGTTTCAGCATAGTGTTTGGCATTTTGTTTTGTTGGTTCAGAGCAAAAGAAGCAAACACATATTCTCTTATTCTTAAAATCTTTGCTTCCGTTTGTTTTGTGTTAAGCGGAATTTTTGCCATTGTTTCAAACAAGGATTTGGCTTTTTCGTTATACATAGTTGTTGGGCTTATCTTTGGTTTAATTGGCGACATTTTGCTTGACTTAAAAATCATGTATACACAAGATGAAAAAGTGTATTTCAATGCAGGCACAATTTCATTTATGATTGGTCATGTCTTTTACTTCTTGGCAACAATAAACTTTAATGTCTTAAAAGTAAACCATATTTTCCCTTGGAATTTACTTATTGCAATTGGTGTTGCAACTGTCATTACACTTGCTGTTATGTTGCTTTCCAAACCACTTAAAATTAATTTTGGAAAATCATTAATTATTTCAACTATTTATTGTTTTGTTTTAAGTGTAATGCTTTGTTTTGCTGTTTCCATTGCAATTTACAACCCAATCTTTTGGATTTTTGCTTGCGGAATGTTTATGTTCTTCATCTCTGACCTTGTGCTTTCTATGCAATATTTTGGCAACAAAACAAACAGCATTTTAATTTATGTTAATCATATCGCTTACTATGTTGCACAAGTTTTGATTGCCATTTCAATCTTGTTTTTAGTTTAAAAGAAAAAAGATGTGAAATTTCACATCTTTTATTTTTATTAATATAACTTCTCAAATGCAGAAACAACATCTTTAAAGACATTTTCAATAGTTTGATCAGCATTGATTACACAAACCCTTTTTGAATACATTTTGGCAACCTTTTCATAATTTTCAAAAACTGCGTTGTGATAATCTAAGTTTTTCTCTTCAAAACGATCTTGATATTCGCCGTTTCTTACGACTCTACGTTCAACTGTCCTTTCAGGTTTGATACAAAGCCAAAAAGTTAAATCAGGCTCACAGCCTTGAATAACATCTTCTGTAATTCTCTTAATCTTATCAAAAGACACACCGCCAGCACCTTGATAAGCAAATGAACTGTCATAAAATCTGTCGGACACAACAATTTTGCCTTCATTTAAAGCAGGTTTAATTTTTGTGCGCACATGATTTGCTCTGCCTGCAGAAACAAGCAAAAATTCTTCTTCAGCAGAAATGTCTTCTTTCAGATGTAACATAATTCTTCTTACTTCTTCTGCAACTATTGTTCCACCTGGCTCTCTTGTGGAAATGAAATCGTATCCCTTATTTTGCAAATACTCTAAAAATAGTTTAAGTTGTGTGCTTTTGCCACAACCATCATCACCTTCAAATGTGACGAAAAATGGTTTTTGTTTTTTCATTTGGTTTTCCCTTTTAACTCTCTTATTCATGGTGATGACATTCACAATCATCGCCACAGCAACAATCGTCATATTCTAACACATACTTTTCAAGGCTTTCAGTCTTATAAAAGTTTTCTGGCATAAATTCGGTTGTGAAATATCCAGCAGGAGCCATCATAACATCTGGTATTCTGTTGACAACTGTGGCGCAAGTGAGTTCAACAGTAGAAGGTCTTTCAATAACCACTCTTGTGTTTGGTTCACCCTCAATAGTCCAATCATTGCAGTCAAATTCTTTGCTGTTGTAAACTTTACCTATGCATTCTGTTTCAAGAGTAATTCCCTCTTTAGTTTCTGTTGTAACCACGGCACTCATACCCGTGCAAGCACCCTTTGGAATTGTCATGCCAAGAGTTGTGCTTTTCAAATCTTCTTTAGCAATGTGTGGAACACACTTTTGAGTTTGACTCTTTACAGTAAGCCCAAGTTTACTGCAAAGCCAACCATTTACTGTCCACATATAACTTGGCACAAATTTTCCTTCTTTGATAAGTTTCTTTCTTTCAGCATCAGAAATTTCATCAGCAGAAGCAACTTCTTTTGCAAATTCTTTCTTTGAAAGTCCAGCACCATGTGCCTTAGCAAGTGCAATGCCGTAATCTTCAACATTATAACTGCTTTTACCTTTGATTTTTGTAATCTTATGAGTTGCACCAGCAAGCACGCTTATAAGATTTCCCCAAAAAACATCTTGATATCCACTTCCACAAATTGTGCAACCGTTTTCCAAAGCAAGTTCGTTTATTTCATTGAAATATTTTGGACTGCTGTTTTGTGGGAAGAATGCTTCTTCCGCAGTTGTAATTGCATTAACTCCGCATCTTGCACAAATAAGCAAAGTTTCGTGCATATCTGCAAGATAACTTAAAGTTGTGACAATGACACAATCTACATCATGTGACAAAAGATATTTTTCAAAGTTTTTGGCATCTTGAACTTTGATTTTGTAAGTCTTTTTGTCGCCAATCACTTCTCCAATGTCTTTTCCAATGACATCTGGATTGATGTCAAATGCTCCAACAATTTTTGCACCTTTTTCAAATACATAGCGCATGGTGTAAACGCTCATTTTTCCGCAACCATATTGAACAATATTTAATTTTTTCATAAAATTCCCCTCCGTTTATAGTCTATAATATTTCCATTAAAAAAGCAAATTAAAACCAGTTGAATTTGCAATTTTGCAAGAAAAAAGGACTTAATTAAGTCCTTTTATTCTTTATCTGCTCATCATTTTGTTTCTGCTGCGTCTGCGTTTTGCAATAATCAAAATCACAACCACAATCACAACAAGAAGAATAATCAAAGCAATCAATAACCATAACCACCACATGCTTTCGCCTGCTTCTTCCCAAATCGCATAAAGTTCCAATCTTTCATCAAAGTCGATGTAGATGTCACCCTTATCAGCATAGACAATTTGTCCGTTTGGAGATAATGCCCAGCCTAAGAATTTTCTGCCATTGTTTGTGAAGAGTGGACTTAATCCATCAAGTTTTGTCGCTGTGCCGTATGTAACATATTGGTTAAGCGATCTTCCTGTTCCATTGTTTGCATAGAATGTTATGACAATTTCTTTGATTGTAGATTTTCCTGTAATAACAATTTGGTCACTTGTTGTGTCAAACTTAAATGTAGAGTTTGTTAAAACAGATGTTTCTGATCCAATGGTCATTGACCAAGATTCAAATGCTTTACCTTTTTGTGTGTCATATGTAAGTTGAACATAAGAAGTATATTTTGCTTTATAAGTGCGGATGTATTGTCCGTCAACTAAAGTTTCACCCACATATGAAACATCGTTTTCATCAAACTGACCAACTGCACCAACAATGACAAAACCACTGTCTGCAATCATGTTAAATTCAAAGTAAGCAAGTTTGAAGTAAACTTCCACAATTGTTGAGCCTGCAACTTCGCCTTGTTCATCAAATTCTGCTTTGACTACATAAGAACGCGCTTTATCATCATCAAAATCATATCCCCTAGGGTCGATTTCAACATTTGGCAAGCCTAATATTAAATCATTTGCATATTTTGCAGAATTAATTTCACTGCCAATTTCAGCAGAATCTGTTTTGGAATAAACTTGTAAAGGCTCTGCATTTGGATTTGTGTCACTCTTTGCAGTTTCCACAATGTAATTGACTTTGAAGTCAACTTTGTTTTTCTTTGTCAAAATGACAATTTCCACATTTTCAAAATTGTCATCAATCATTTCTTGTGTAAATGTCAATGAAATAGTGTTTTCTGTTGATGTTTGAATGACATTTCCATTCATCTTAATTTGCCAGCCAGTAATTGAATAACCTGCTTGTTCGTTTGCGGTCATTTCAATTTTTGTGCCAACTAAGATTGAAGAAATTGTGACAAGAGTTTCATTTGTGTCATAATCTTTTTCAAAAGAAATGTTGTCTGCATAACTTCCAGTAACTTTAATGTCAATGATTTCATCACTGTTAAACTTAAATGTAGTTTCATAAGTTATAAAGTCAAAGTAGAACACAAAGACTGTTGAGTTGTCACCACTTACACCATTTCTGATTACAAGTGTGCCAACCATTGCAGGATTTACACAATCATAAAGATCGCTGTAAATATAACCACTTTTGATTATGTTGAAGTTATTTTCACTTATGTGAGCCTTAATGTAATCCAAAGTTGCATATTCTGCAAGCACTTCATCAGAAATAACTTGGTGAGCATTTGCTGTATAGCCTGTAAGTTTCTGCAATGACAAATAATCCTTAGATGCCATTCCATTTTCGTCAAGGCTTTGAATCTTATATTCAACTGAATAAGTCACTTGTTGTGTTTCAATTTCAAAGTTAATGCCTGCACTTCCAGTAAGATGCCCATTGACAAGAACATTGTTCATGATGTATGTTCTTATGTCATTTGCATCTCCAGTTGATGTATGGCTTTGAGCAATTCCACCAACCTTAAATCCATTAAATGCGAAACCAGCATAAACTGGAACTTCAACAGTAACTGATTGTCCATAAGCAACATACCATTGATTTCCATTTCGAACAGAAGCATCTTTTCCATTTGCTTTTACGACAAATTCAGAATTAACCAAGCCGTGATATTCATCAGTGTATGTAACAGAAACAATATATTGAATTCTGTTGAAATAGATTTCCACTCTGGTGTCACCAGAACCTTCAATAAACACTCTGCCATCAGGATTCTTTTCAGGAGTTGAAGCACCGACAAGTCTGTCAAATCCTGTTTTGCTTCCTGTGCTTGAAGAAGTGTTGAGAAGTGACAACACATCTTCAATTGAAAGTCTTGAACCTGCTGTTGCACTTAATGTCACTGAAGTTGTGCCTTGTGTATAACCATCAAGAGTTTCATTTTGATAGAAGAAATCAACAAAGAAGTTTACTGTGCTTCCAGCAATCTTGATGTCAAGATTTGTGTCACCAACAAGCATGTCAAATGTCAAGAGATAAACACCTGTCAATGTGCTGTCCACACTTACAACTTTATCGCCTTGTGTAAATGTAAATGCACTTCCAGAAGAAACATCAAGTCCAAATCCGCTTCTCAATGAGAAAGCAATTTCCACAGTCTGTCCATATAAATAACTTCCAGCACCAAGTTCTGCCAAAGAAACAATTCCTTTAAACGCCGAACTCAAGTTTGAAGTAATGGACAAGTTGAAACTCATTCTTTGATAGTAAACTTCCACAACAGTTTGGCCGTCACCACGAACAGCAGTTCCTGTGATTGTTTCATTTATAAGAAGCAAACCATTGATGTCAATATTTTCACTTGCAATTGCTTCAGCAATGTTGTTGCTTACTTCTTTAATTGTTAAGATTGCATCTGTAACACCATTTTTTGCAACGATTGTCTTAACTGTTTCTCCAATGCCATTTGAGTTTTGAATATGAATATTGATTGTGTATTCAATATTGTCAAGTGGTCTTGCAAAAACTTGAACAGTTGTGTTTCCAGAAATTGTGATTGGAGAAGTTACATTGACATCGTCAATCATAAGTTCTGCCACATTATAACCTGTCAACACGCTTGCAGTTAAGTTGACTTCATTTCCATATTTAACTTGGTATAAATATTGATTTGTAATGCCTGCATTGTTTCCTGTTTTGTCTATGTGAATTTCACTGATTCCTTCCCCAATGTTTACAGTCAATGTAAAGAACATTCTTGAAAGGTAAATTTTGACATCTACATTGTTTCCAACAATCGTGTAATCTGTGTTTAATGCAAGATCTGCAACTTCAAATCCGTAAACTGAGTTTAAGATTTGTTGAATTTCAGATGAAGTCAAAACACTGTGTTTCGAACTGTCATTCAACCAAACGCTGTTGATATAGCCATAGAATACTTCATTTGCAGTAAGTTTAGTGTCATGTTCTGCAACAACTTGTTTGATTTGCATATTCTTTCCGCTTGCAAATTTTCCAAGAGTAAAGTTTTCTTCTGCCAAAGTTGCATCGTCTGCCAAACCTTCTTGCTCGAAATAAAGACTGATAGTGTAACTTGTCACACCGCTATACCACTTAGCAACAAATTCCACTGTGTATCCTTCTGCAAAGACGTCTTTCAATGCTTCCATGCGGAAGAAGATGTCAGGAACATTAAACTTAACTTCTGTTGTGTCACCACAAGTCCAGAAATTATGTAATGTGCCATTAACTTTAATTTGCCAGCCAATAAATTGTTTTCCAACATTTTCCCAACCAGAAAGTTCTCTTACTTTTGGCAAATAATAATCCTTAGCATAGTAAAGATCTTCTTCATTGGTGTCAGGGTCTGTCAATGTAATTGTTTTTGTGCCGTCATTTGTTTCAGAAGTAATTGTTGCATGATATGTAATGGCATTCCAAATCACATAAACATTCGCTGTCTTGTTATTTACATCACCAGAAACAAGGTTAAAGATGTAATACTCATCGTTAAAGATGTAAACACCTTTCTTAGTAATTTCATCCAAACTTGCAACAGTTGTGCATTTTCCATCTCCGTCTGCTTCAGTAGACCAACCAACAAACTTAAATCCTGTGCGTGAATCTTCGATGTCGTCCGTTGCTATTTCAATTTTAAATGGTTTGTCATATTCTGCAGTAAGTGTTGATGGAACAGATGAATTACCTTCATAAGTTCCGCCATTTAAGATGTAATTTACATTATAAGAATTTGCTTTCCAAATTGCATATAAATGCAAATCATCTAAATAGTCAAAGTTTTCAATAACACCATATTCTTCATAAATCACACTTCCGCTTGCTTCAGTTGACCAACCAAGAAGTGTATATCCCGTTCTTGTGTAAGTTTCTTTTAAATCGACATCTTTGTCAGCATAATGAACTGTCTGTTTAATTGGGTCATCGCTTTCGTCAGTGTTCTTGTGATAGAATATGTTGTATTCTTTGTTTACAAATTCCATTTCAAATCTGATTGCAAAATTCAACATCGATGTGGAAATTGTGTAAGATGTTTCCTTAGAATCTGGGTCAACAGTTCCAGATGTTGGAGTAAGTGTTGAAACATCATACTTTCCATCTGTAATTGTAATTTCATCCAAAGAGTAACCCGCATTTGTCACAACTGTGATTGAAATTTGTGAATTGAATTGAATGTTGAATCTGTAATTTGTTTTTGTAATGTTTTCTGAAACAGTTTGTGTTTCAGCCTTAGTCAAGCCTGCTTCCACATATTGCAATGTGATTGAATTAAATGCAGGATGATTAAATATTCTTTCAGAGAAATTAACAACATTTTTACGCAAAGTAAACACAACAATTATGTTTGTTTGATTGTTTTCAATGTCACCATTAATGACAGGAGTTATTGTAACAACATTTGAAATTTCTCCACCTTCAACTTCGTCTACAATGGCATAATATTCATAACCTTCTTTGTTGCCAGCAAAATTTACAACATCTTCAAAGCCGACAACCAACATATCAGAAGTAATTTCAGAATTTGTTGTTCCGCGAAGTGTCACATTTGCTTGTGCAAGGTTGAATCCGCCATTGTTGTCTTGAACATAATAAGACACAATGTAAGGAGTTGTTGTTGATGCTTCCCAAATGGCATACAAATCAAGATTTTCAGTCAATTTATATTCAATTTCTTCTTCATTTTTATAGACAACTTCTCCGCCTTCAGCAGTTGCCCATCCCATAAAGTTGAAACCTGCGTTGTTGAATGCAAGTGCTTTAAGACTTATCTTGCTTTCAAAAGCAATGTTATCTTGTGTGTAAGTGTCATCGCCATTGTGGTAAGTTATTGTAAATTCTTTTGCAGAAGCAGAAACTTCAACATACATTTTTGTAACAGAATTGATTTCAAAACTGTTGTCAGTGTTTTCTGTTCCGTCAACTACAAATTTTAAGTTTTCATATCCATTTCTTACATTTGCAGAAACATTTAAAATGCTTCCAAACTTAACGCTTCCAGTCCAAACTGTTCTGTCTGCATTGAAACTGTGTCCACTTGCAATGTTTCCTTGTTGTGCTGTCACACTTGTTGATGAAAATTCAATTCCATTTTTGAAGTCAATCTGAACATCGATGTATGAGCGTCTGTAATAAACTTTTAAAACAAGACTGTCATCACCACTTACATTTCCAGTTAAAACTTGATAGGTTGTGTAATTATAGAACACAAAACCTTTTGTCACTTCTTGAGTCGCAATGTTTTCATTTGCATCTTTAAGTTCAAGTTTTGCAAACTCTTCTGCACTGAAACTTTCAATAAGTCTGTAAGAAACATTTGAATCAGTTGTTCCTGTAAGTCCAGTCAAAATATAAGAATAGCCTTCATCTCCAATGCCATAAGTTCCGTCTAAGTTTTCAAAGTAATATTTAATTGAATATTTACTTTGTCCTGGAGTCCAAATTGCATATAAGTCAAGATTTCCAACATTTTTATATTTTCCACAAGCAATATCATTGTATTTTCCGTCGCCATAAATTCCGTCTGCACTTAAGAAATCGCTTGTTACATAATAAATTGTTGCTCCAGATTTATCTGACCAACCAGCGAAGTCATAACCATCATAAGTCCAATTGAGTTTTTCATTTTCAATATAGTAAATTGAGTAATCAGAGTTAAACTGAACTGTTTCTTTATAATTTTTTGCTCCGCTTTGAGAGCCATAACGATATGAAATTGTGTATGTTTCTGGCTCTACTTCAATGGAGAATCTAAGGTCATAAGCACACATACTGTCAAATGTGTATGTTGTTGTGCCAGAGATTTCCATTTTTTGATATGAAATCAATTTTTTGCCGTTGTAATATAATCCGTTTACGCGTTCTTCAAGTTTTACACCTGTCAAAGTGCCGTCTTCTGAACCATCTGCTGATGTTGCTGTTATGTTCCAGTTAATGCGTTTATAACCTGCTTTAACGACAAACTTCAAGGTAAAGCCTGCTTCAAAGTTTACACGATAGTCGCTTCCTGTGTTTGAAACTGTGTTTGCAATTTCTGGAATTAAATCAACTTCAATTCCACTGTCAGCCAAAACTTCTTCGCTTGTGCTTCCAAGGTCAATTTCCACTGAATAGTGCAATCTGTGATAACGAACATAAACAACAGTGGCATAAGTTTCTTCTCCGTCTGTTTTACTTCCACCCCATTCAACATTGATTGTGTTGGATGTGATGTTGGAGAATGCAAAACCAGTAAAAGTTTTATCCATTAAATTCAAACTTCTAATGTAATCTTCTGTGATGCTTGTTCCGATTGTTCCCACACTGTGAAGTTCTTCAATGTCTTTGCTTTCCAAATAAGAACCAGAAGCAGTGACATCTTCAAATCTATAAACAATCATGATATTTGCATCGTTTCTTGGAGTTGTTGTAATGTTTACATTGATTCCAGAAACCTTATCAAAAGTGAATGTGCAACAGTCATCTTCAGTAACAACTGTGGTGTTTGCACCAAATTCTTTAAATTTGTAACCACCACTGATTGCAGTTTTGCCGTCATAGTTGTAATAAACTTTAACTGTGCTTCCAAAGTAAACTGACATCACGCCATTGTAAGCCACAATTTCATTTGTTCCTGTGATTTCATTCTGAATTTCAACCATAACTTTAGACAAATCAACACCATTATCACCGCTTACTGTTAAGTCATAAAGTTCTGGCGCCCAAATTGCATAAAGATCTACAGTTTCAGAATATTCGTTTAAAATGAACGAGTCACCATCTTTATAAATAACATCTGCAAGAGTTGTTCCGTTTATGTCAGTTGTCCAGCCAGCAAATTCATAACCGCTGTTGACGAATTTGTTGCTGTCTAAAATTAAACTTGTCTTATAAAGAATGTCTTTTCCATTATATTTTGTTTGAGTGTAAGTGTTGGTTGAATTGTAAGAACCTTCTCTGCCATTAAACACAATTGTGTAAGGCTTAGCAGTTGCTGTGGCTGTGGCAACTACACTTTCAGATGACATAACCATGTCATAAGTGTAAGTTTTTCCATCTCCTCCAGCAGATGCTGAAACGCTTATTCCGCCAATTGTAAGAGAAGCAAATCCATAGCCGTTGTCATTTATTTTAATTGTTATTCTGATGTTTGTTTCAAATCTTACTGAATATCTTGCATCATCAGTTTTTCTTACAAATCCAAAATTGTCTGCACCAACTTTGGCAACTGTCATTTCATCAATTCCAGTGCTTCCAGTAAGCACAATTTCATTATATTCTCTTTCATAATAAATTACTGCAACTGTTCCACCAACAGGATTGATTGTTGGCAAATCTGCACGACTGTAATTAAAGCCAGTTTTATTTTGCAATGTAAACCATGTAAGAGAAATTTGTTCATCAGCAAAGTGTCCGCTTATTGTTTCGGTTAATGTATCGTCTGTTGTGAAATTTTTGTCATTCAAGTTTTCAAACTTATGTTCTACAACAAAATCAATTTCATTTGCAGTCCACTTTGCCGAAAGTGTAAGTCCATCTCTGTCTGCACCTGCAATAAGATCATTTGTCCAATCTGCTGTAAGCAAACCATTTTCATCAATAATTTTTACATCACTTCCACCAACGCTTGCAAACCATCCTTCAAATGTATATCCAGTCATTGAAGCAACAGGAACAACCAAGTCGTCACTGTTTACTGAATATGGATATTCACTTCCAGTTCTTGCAAGATAGATGTCACGACTGTTGTATGTTATGTAAACATCAACTGTTTTGCGTCTGTTTCCGTTAAACAATGGATCAACATTCACTGAAACATCATTTAAGTCCAAAGTAACTTTAACAGTGTTTGGAGTGTAAATCACATTCACTGAAACATCTTCTGCACCCATAACACCAGAAACTGCACTCATAGAAGCAGTGTAACCAGTAACCACAGGAGTTGCAAAGTAATAATAATCATTGAATGTCACTGTATTGTTCGACACTTCGTCTGCTTTAAAGTCGTCGGCATAAGAATAAGTAATTTCAACATTGTATGTGTTGATTTGCCATTTTGCTGTCAAGATGATGTTACCATATTTTCCAGCACCAATGTAAATGGCATTTTCTGATGCGTTTGCTGGGTCTTTAACAGTTGGTGTCTTGTTGACAGATGTTGCCCAGTTATTTGCACTGCCAGCAACTTTTGTCACAGTCCATCCCAAGAATGTGTAACCTGTTTTAATTATTCCAGCAAAACTTAAATCTGTTTCTATGTCATATTCCATTATATATGAAACATAGTCATCAGAGTCTTCTCCTTCTGTCATTGTTTCATCAATGTCAAGAGTTTCATCATCATAGACTCTGTAAGTAATTGTGTAAACAGCCTTTTCCCAAGTTGCATAGACAGTTGCTGTTGTGTTATCTGCATTGCCTGTTGCAAGATTGAAACCATAATAAGTGTCGTTATATTTATAAACTCCACTCATTTGATTTTCAAGTGTAACTTTAGAAAGAAGATAATCTTGAACAGTTGCAAATCCTGTCATTTCCAATTCAGTGATTTCAGTAAAGATTCCAGTGTTGTCTGCAGTTGTTGACCAACCATTAAAGTTGTAACCAATGCGAGTAAACATGTTTTCTTTAAATTTAATTACTGTGTTGTAAACAGCATTGTTAATGTCTGCCATGCTTCCGCCAGAAGTTGAATCAGTATTGTTTTTGTCAAACACAACTGAATAACTGTTTGCTTGCCAAACAGCATAAAGTTCAACAGTGCCATTTCTGTCAGAAGAAAGTCCAGACCATTTAGAACCAGCAGTAATTTCATTGATTAAAATGTTTCCCTTTTCATCTTTCAAAGCCCAATATTTGAAACTATAACCGTTGAGTGTAAAGTTTAATTCACTTGCAGTTTTTGCAGTAACTTCTTGTGTAAATGTGTAATTTTCTTCAGAACTTATCTCGTCAGTTGCACCAGCATAAACAGAAGAAATGTTTGAATTGTAAGTCAATGTGTAAGAGTTTTCATTCCACAAAGCATACATTGTCACTGTTGCATTTTGAACAGAAGCCAAGTTGCGAACAATTGCCTTACCTGTTGGAATACCATCCACAACTTCAAATCCAGTCAATATGCCTACTTCAACTTCTTTTCCTGCCTCTAAATAGAACCACTTGTTGTCTTTAATAAACACTTGTCTGTTTTGTTCGTCATAATAATACCAACCACCAAATGTAAATCCAGTGTAAACAAAAGTGTTAACTTTTAAAGCAACATCATTGCCGTATTCCACATTTGTTTGAGTTTCCATTGTGCCAACAGCACCGTTTGCGTTGTATACAATGTTATATTTTGTTGTTGTCCAAACTGCATATAAATCAATATCTTTCTTATAAAGATAAGTAAAGTTTTGGTTGTCTGTGTATTCAACTTCGCCATTTCTTGTCAATGCCCAACCTTCAAAGGTGTAACCTGTGCGAGTGAACGCATTTTCTGCAAGAGCAAAATTCTTATTGTTGTAAATTGCTTTTTGTGTATTTGTTTTTTCTGTGTAAGTTGGGTCAACTTCAGGGTCTTTATGATTTTCATGGAATGTGATTGTAAATTCTTTTGCAGAAGCCACAACTTGAACAGTCACATTGGTTGTGCCTGCAGTCAAATTTAATGTGTTGTTTAAATCATCAACACCATCTACAATCCATTTAACAAATTCATATCCGCTTCCGTCTGTTTCATCTTCGCCAACAAGAACATAACTTACAGTGAAGTCAACGCCATATTTAATTGAAACTGTTTGTTCGCTTGTTGTGATTGTTTCGTTTACACTATAAGTGTTTTCACCTTCAACAACATTTGCTTCGACAGTTGCACTTTCAACCCCTTCTGTAAGGTTGATTGTAAGAGTCACAGAGTTTCTTGTAAAGTAAACATTGATTTGTGTATCTCCATTTCCAGAACATACTGCACTTTCAAATGTTGCATAAGTAAAGCCTTCAATTTTTAAAAGTCCATTAGTTTCAACACCATCAACAGTTGTTTTAACAGTGTTAAGGTTGTCAATTTCTTCGTCTGTAAGCCAAGTTCCGTGTGACTTTCCATTTCCGTCTGTGTAAACTGTGTAACCTGTTCCTGTCACATTTTCAATGTTATAAACAATGTCAAAATTTACACTTTCTTTTTCTGTCAAAACTGCAATAGTCAAGTTTTGTCCAATCATATTGAATGTATTAGTTGCAGAAATTTCCACACTTGCACTCTTATCCCATGCTTTAAATGCATAGCCTGCTTTAAGTGTGTAAGTCAATGTCACTTCACTTCCAAATCGAACAGTGTAAACACCATCATCAAAAGTGATGTAATCTTCATTTCCGCTTGCTTCCAAACTTTCAACACCTTGATTGAGTTCTAAAACAAGTTCAAAGTTTTGTCTTGCATAATAAACTTTAACAACACTCTTTCCGTCTGACAAGATTAAATCTTCTTCGCTGTTTGTTTCAAATCTTTCAAATGCAAAACCAGAATTCAAGTGATTTGAAATAATTTCATCAAGCATTTCTCTTGTGATTGTCGAGTCAATAAGTCCGTTTACTGTTTCGCTTGCAACCATGTCATATTTGTTTACTGATATGTCAAGGTTTTCTTCATAGAATTCCACTGTAAAGGTTGTCTTTCTGCTTATCCAATAAGCATAGACATCTGCAGTCAAATTGTCGTCTTGTCCTGTTGCAAGTTTGAATGCATAATAAGCGTTTTCATAAAGATAGATTCCGCTTCCAGCGTTTGTTCCACGAAGATATGCGGTAAGAGTTGAATAAGCACCAATGTCATCAACTTTTGTAATTTCAACTTCTTCGCCTTTGTCGTTCAAGACAAACCAATGTCCAAAGTTGTATGTTGGTCTTGTGAAAGAATTTGTCTTAAGTTGTGTTGCTGTGTCATAACCAACATTTTCTTGGTCAGCCATTTCGCCTGTTGCAGGTTCTTCGGCTGAGTCATTTTTGTTATATTTAATTGTGTATGTGTTTGCAGTCCATTTTGCTGTAAGAGTTACATTTCCATAATGTCCTGCCAAAACGCTTAAATCATTTGCGTTAATTTCACTGTCCCAATTTGCTGTGTCGTCTGCTGTTGCAGAAACTTTCCAACCAGCAAATGTATAACCAGTTTTTGAAGCACCTTTAAGCGTAATTTCGTCATCTATTGTGTAAGTTTGAGAAGTTTCATCTTCCAATGTTCCGCCATTTGTCACATATGTGATTTCAAAAGTTTCCTTTTCCCATTTAGAGAACAATTCAACTCCGTCTTGGTCAGCACCTGCAATAAGGTCAGTTGTCCATTTGCCTTTCAATGCACCATCTTTACCGATGATTTCAACATCTGTTTCGCCAACTTTTGCAAACCATCCCAAGAATTTATAACCATTCAAAACTGGAATAGGTTCAACCATTTGCAAACCAACTTCGTCAAGATAAATCAAACTGTTGTTATAACGAACATATACAGACATTTCTGTCTTTTCTTCGCCATTGAATGTTGGAGTTGTGTATTTTGAATCATGGTTAAATTTCAAAACAACTTCAACAATGATTTCTGTCCATTTTGCAGTAAGGGTTACATTTCCCCAAAGCCCTGCATCAAGTGTTGTTGTGTTTGCTGAAATGATCTTTTCCCAGTTGCTGTCTGTTCCGCTTACCATCCAACCAGCAAACATGAAACCTGTTTTGTCAATTTTACCAAGTGTGATTTCATCTTCCACTGTGTAAGAAACAGTTTTGTCCCCAACAAATGTTTCATCATCAGCCACTTGATAAGTGATTGTATAGTCAATTGTTGTTGTGTTTAATTTAACTGAAACAGCATTTGCAGGCATGGTAAATCCATTTTCAACAATTGTTACATCGCCAGAAACTGCTGTGTAAGATGCAAATTCATAACCTTTTTTCAATTTATAAGTCAAAACAAGTGTTGCACCATATTCAACTTTATAAACCGCTGCAAAAATTCCAACTTCATTTGTTTCTGCAGATTGCAAACCGATGTTTCCAGAAGTTGCTGTTGCTGTAATACTTTCAATTCCCGCATCGCCAGTCAAAGTCAAGTCGTAAGATTCAATCATCCAAATTGCAGTTAAAGTGTCGTCAGATGCACCAATTTTATAAGTGGTGTTTTCTTTTGGATATCTGTCATCTGCAACAACACCATCCACACTTACAACCCAACCACTGAAAGTGTAACCTTCAAGACCCAAAGTTGGAAGAGTGACAACCTTTTCAAAATAAGTTGTAAGAGTTGCAGTTGTGTTGTCATCATTATATGTCCAGCCATCACCGTCAACTGCTGTAAATGTTCCACCATTTGCAGAAAGTGTCAAAGTGTGTTTATCTCTCTTTAAGTAAACATGGAATTCTGTTGTTCCAACCACTTTGCCTGTTTCATCAAACTTGGCTGTGATTGTTTTTGTTTCAGTTTCTGAATTATCGCTGTCATATGTGAAGCCTAAACGAGTATAGAAACTGCTGTTGATAGAAACTGTTGAGCCAGTGTTTGCCCTTCCAATCTGTGGAATAACAAGACCTTCGCCATCACTGTAATTTCCGTCAGTGTCCATTAAATGAACATAAACTGTGTAATCAATTTCATAGTCACTCCACATTGCTGTAAGAGTTGTGTTTCCAAACATTCCCGCCTTAAGTTGTTCGCCACTTGTCAAGGTTGCTTTTGACCAGTTTCCAGTTGTTGTATTTGTTGTCACTGACCAAAGAACAAAGTTGTAACCTGCACGAGTAACATCATTTCCAAAAAGCCCAGCAGTGAAAATTGAAATTGCATCTTCAATGGTATATTTAAACAAATAATTTCCATTGCTTTCGGTTGTATATTCACTGTCAAATATTCCGCCATTTGCGTTGTATGTAATTGTATATTCAATGGCTTCCCACTTAGCATAAATTGTTGCTGTTATATTTTCTGTGTCTAAAGTTGCTGAGTCTGATGTAAGAGCAGTTTCTGCATTGATTTGAGCAGTAAAACCTGCATCATTAAACCAACCCAAAAATTTATAGCCTGTCTTTGTTGGAGTAGGAAGTGTTCCAAACACTTCGTCATATTTAATTTTCTTGTTTGCAACAGAGCCGTCACTGCTCAGTGTCCAACCATCTCCAGCGGTCATCACACCACCATTTGCATCTGCTGAAACCGCATAAGTCAAGTTCAGCCAAGAAGAAACCAAAGTAACATTTCCATAAAGCCCTGTTGGATTTTTAAGATAACTTTCTGTTTCACTCCAATTTCCTTCTGTTTCACTTGAAGAAACTTTCCATCCACCAAATTCAAAACCTTTCTTTCTGATTTGAAGAATCAAAATTTCTTCTTCTGCTTTGTAATTATATGTGTAACCTTTTTCAACACCATTATCAAAATATTCAAACACAACTTCGCCAGTTGAATTGCTTATAATGTTGTTGCCTGCAATTCTTGTGCATCCGTCAGGAACAATCACTGAAGAAATGTTTTCTTCGCCAGTAAATTGATAAGTGATTGTGTATGTTTTTGCAGTCCAATTTGCAAGGAAAGTAACAGTGTTTGCATAAGTGCCAGACAAAACAAATGTGTCACCAACTTGATATTCTGTTCCGTTAAGTGTCCAACCAGCAAAATCAAAACCATTTCTTTCAAAAGTTTCAGGTTTGTCAAGAAGAGTATAGTCTGTGTCAAATTTTGGTTGAATTAAAGAAGTGTCTTGTTGTGTTGCGCCTGTTGTGGCATCTTTATAAATCACAGTATAGGTTTTTGGTGTCCAATTTGCTGTAAGTTCAAAGTCAACATCTGCACCGTCAAGGCTTGCCCATTCAATTTGAAGTTGACCATGTTCATTGAACACTTTTGTTGTGCCAAAATACCAACCATTGAAATCGTAACCTTCTCTTGTTGCAACTGGCAATACTTGTTGTCTTGAAGCATCAATTGAGTTGTAAACAAGTTGAGTGCGATTTTCTGCGTTGTATGCGGTGGCATTAAATCGAACATAAATTTTGTTGTCTGTAATGTTTGTGTTTGTAATGTTTGCCTTTGTTGAGCCAATTTCATCATTCAAATTCAAGTTGACGCTGATAAAGTTTGCACTCCAAATTGCGTAAACAATTATACTTCCACTTGGTGCAATGTTGAAAGCATAATATTCATCGTCATCAGAATTAAAGTAAATTCCTGCTTCAGTCAAACTTGCAAGGTCATCATTTGAAATGACTGTGTTTGCTACAGTGGCATTTCTGTCTGTAGACCAACCAAGCAATGTGTAACCTGTTCTTGTAAATCCACCAACAATGCTCATTAAAGTTGCAGTGTCATAAGTTGCAACAACATTTGAAACATTTCCTGTTCCACCATTTCTGGCAAAAGTGATTGTATATTGATTTGCTTCCCATGTTGCAGAAAGAGTTACATTTCCATACATTTCACTTATTGTTTTATAAAGTTTTGTTTTGCCAGATTCTTCTTTAAGCCAATTTCCGTCTTGAGTGTCGACCTTCCAACCTGTGAATGTGTATCCTGTTTTTGTTGGAACAGCCAAAGTTAAATCTTCTTCAATTGTATAATTTTTAGTTGTTTCAGCAAGTGTTTCATCTGCTTTAGTGTTGTAAGTAATTGTGTAAGAAATCGCATTCCATCTTGCATAAACATTTACATCACCAGAGTCTGCCAACTTGTAAGCATAATATTTTCCGTTGAATAAATAGATTCCGCTTTCTGTAATTGCATCAAATTCTGCTTGAGAGGTAATTTCTATGACATCAGATGTTGTTGCTTTTGTTGACCATCCACCGAATGTGTAACCTGCACGCAAAAATAGGCAAGTGTCAAGTTCGGTTATTTCATCAAACTCAACAGGTTTCTTTGCCATTGTGCCTGTTGCTTCGCCAACATAGTTGGAGTCATTTGCAACATAGACAACATTATATGTATTTGCACCCCACTTAGCAATAAGTTTAACACTTCCATACATTTCAGAGAATGGTTGAACTGCTGTTTCTGCTGAAATTGATGCTCCCCAGTTTCCTGTTTTTCCGTCAACAACTTCAACATCAAAACCTAAGAATGTGTAACCCGCACGCTCGATTGTTGCAAGTCTGAAAGTGTCATTGTAAGAATAAGCACCAACTTTGTGAGTTGTGCTGGTGATTTCACCGCCGTTTTCGTCATAAGAAATGGTGTAAGAGATGAAATCATAATAGATTGAAATCACAAGAGAGCCATCACCTGCAACCAAAACTTTGGTTTTAAATGTGCCATCTTCTGCTCTTTCAATGTTTACTGTGCTGTCAGTTTCATTATAATAAGTTGCACTTGCATAATCAAAACCAGCATAAGTTTTAACTAAACTTGCCAAATCAACTTCACTGTCTGTTTCTGCTTTTTTCGTAACAGTTTCAACATGTCTGTAACTTGAATCTGTTTGTTGATAATACTTAACTGCATAATCAACTTCTTCTCCTACAGCCACAGAAACCACATAATAAGATGGATTTGCATCAACATCAATAATAACATTATTAAATGTAAAGTTGTAACTTGCAACATTAGTGTCTGTGCCGTTTGTTGTTACTTCGGCTAAGTTTGTTTCAACTTTACCTGCCTTAAATGCGGACATTTTGTAACCCGCTTTTGCTGTTGCTGTAATTGTCACATTGCTTCCATATGCAACAACCAAACTTGAATTTGTTGTAAAGTTTGTTGTGTTTGTTGTTCCGTCAGTTGTGACAGCAACACTAAGAGTTTCAACACCCTTTCCAAGTGTGAAGTTTAAAGTGTAATTTTGGGCAGTCCAATTTGCAACCAATTCAACAGAACCATATTTCTTGTTGATTGAATTGTAAATTTCGCCAACCTGCCAATTTCCATTTAAAGTTGTGTCATTCTTAACTGTCCAACCATTGAAAGTATATCCAACTTTTTCTGCACTTGGCATTGCTGTGTTTGTTTCAATTGTAAATTCGCGGACATAATTTCCGTCTACATATTTAAAAATAATGTTGTTTTCACTGTCAACCAAGTTTCCATTTTCATCAGTTGTAAGTCCTGCAGGAACATCCAATGTTTCTCCGTCTGTAAGATTGAAAGTGATGTTATATTTTATTGGTGTCCAAACTGCTCTTAATGATACATTTCCAAAGTAATTTCCAGTAAGCACACTTCCCGCACTCAAGTTTGTGGATTTAAAGTTTTCCCATGCAGAACCTGTTTCACAAGCAATAACTTTCCAAGAAAGTTGGAAAGCAGAATTTGAAACTTGTGTTTCATCATAGACTTTAACACCGTCTTTAATGTTGTAGTCTTGAGTGTGTGAAACTTCTTCTGCAAAGTTTCCACCATTTTCATCATAAGTAATTGTATAAGTGTTTAAATCCCAAACAGCATAAAGTTTTGTGTCGTTTCCTGTATAGCACCATTTACCATCTGCAGTTGTCCAAACTTTGGTTTCTCCACCTGTAGACAATTGTCTGTCAGCAAGAAGTTTGCCTTGACCATCAATAAGCATAACTCCTTCATTGGTGTCTTTTGAAGTATACCAACCAACCAATGTATATCCGTTTCTAACTGTTGACAAAGTTGTTGTTGCATCTGTGTATTGTCCATCATTCAAGATGTAAAGTTTTTCTGTGTCATATTCAGCATAAACAGTAATTTCATCGCGGTCATCATATTCAGGACTGATTGTAACTGCATATTTGTTTGCAGTCCAGTTTGATTTAAGTGCCAAATCAGCATTGGTCTTATATTCAGTGGCATCAGCATAAACATTTCCGCTTGCATCTGCCCAACCATTTGCTGTGTAACCAACCTTTGTAAGTTCGTTGTTTGCAATCACAGTTGTTCCGCCATAGATATGATTTTGTGTTGCAGGCAACTGTCCAGAAATGTTGGCTTCAGAAGCATAAGTAATTGTAAAGCGTTGATAAATATACAACTTAACAGTAAGGTCAGTTGTTGGAATCCAAGAATATGTTGCACTGTCATAAGCAGATGAAACTGTTGTGAAATCACTTAAAGTTGTTCCATCATCCCAGCCTATAAAGTAAGAATAATCTGTGTTTGTTCTTGTGATTACAATTGATTGTGCATCAGTTGTGTAAGAATGTTCAAAAACAACTGTTTTTTGGTCTGCGTCTGCAAATACCAAGTTTGCAGTGTCACCACATCCACTGACTGTAAGGTCAGTTGTTTGACCATTGTTTGTGTTTAATGATTCGTAAACCACTGTCAAACGGAAATCTCTTATAAGCCAAACTGCACTTAATGTGACAGAGTTGTTTGACGCAGTTGTCAAGTTTTTAATTGTTGTAATGTTTGTGTCAGAGTCATAATCTGCACCCGAAGCACCTGTCCAACCAGTGAAATCATGACCTATTTGGTTAAGTTTTGCGTTTAAAACAGAGTAAGTCACATCATAAGTTGCTTTAAACACAATTCCTACCACTTTATCATTTTTGGTTGTTGTTGTAAATTCTATATTGTTTCCAGCATCATCGACAATCTCGATATCTTCAGCATTTTCAAACCAACCTGTGGTTGAATCCATAGTGATGTCATATTTAATTGCTGTGAAGTCAGCAACAAGTGTTACATTCCCCCACATTCCAGCATTGACACTGCCAATGTAAAGAACACTTTGACCTTCTTCATTTTCAGTCTGCCAATTTCCATCAGCATTTTCAACTTTCCAGCCATTAAACAAATAACCTGTCTTTGTTGCGCTTGCAAAAGTTATGTCTTTAGTAATGTTGTAAACATAATTGTAAATAGAATAATTTTCAGAAGCAACACTGCTGTCAGTTTTGCTGTTTTCTGCGTCATAAGCAAAAACAACATTTCCTTCACTGTCAACATAGTCATCACCAGAAAGAGTCAAACCGTTAAATCCAGCAAAAGTTTGATTTCCAAAAACTTTATAAGAAATTGTGTAATCAATTGCTTCCCATCTTGCATAGATGATTTGTGTATAGAAAGAATCTTCACCTGTTGCAGAGAAAATTGTCTTACCTGCTTCCACTTTCTTTCCGCCACCAACCTGTGTAAACCATCCAAGGAAGTTGTAGCCATCAAGTTTTGCTTCTGGCAAAACAGCAAGTGGTGCGTCATATTGAACACTTGCAGTTGCAGTTGTTTTGTCAGTTGAAAGAGTCCAATTTTCAGTTTCTGAAATTAATCCACCATTTTCCACAGTTGACGCTGTGATTGTATAACTTCTTGCGCTCCAAACAGCATATAAAGTTGTTGTTTCAGTGATAGACCAACCATTTTTCAATGCACCAGAGTTATATGTAATTAAGTTTTCAGCAGTGTAAGATTCATCGTCTGGAGAAACTGTTGACCAACCTTCAAAGTTGTAACCATTTCTGCTTGCAGTTGGTGTAACTTCATCAGACAAATTGCCATTTGTCAAGTTTTGATAGAATTTCATTCCGTCAAAATCAATGTAAACAGGAGAAGAAGCACCATTCAAAGTGCCTGTGCCTGCGTCAAGATTTACAGTGTAATTTTCAGCAATCCAACGAGCATATAAGTCTACACTTACAGAAGCACCAGAAACTAAACTTTCTGTCCAGTCTGCAAGCATTTCTCCGTCGCCATTAAAAATTTGTTTTCCACCAGTTGGTGCAGTATACCATCCACCAAAAGCGTAACCCTTTCTGTAATCAGGAACAGGATTTAAAGCATTGAAATCACTTCCAACTTTCTTGTAAACATTTTTGGTGTTATATTCCACATAAACCGTAACTTTTTCCAAAATTTCACCATTAAAACTTGGGAAAGAATTTGTGGAATCATCATAATTCAAATATAAATCTACAGCAACTTTTTTGGCATTGTAATCAGCCAAAATTTCAATGTTTTCTGCTGTAAATATGTATTTTTCTTGCAAATTAGCCATTGGTAAGTTTGTTTCTTCATTTACAGAATCAAAAACAGCAATATAATTTTTGTTTTCTTCGTCCATTACATAATAACCAACAAAGTCAAAGCCTGTCTTAGTTGGTGCAATGATCGACGAAATTTGATTAGTTTCATTTACAGCGTCTTCACGATTTGCAAAGAAACCTACGCCGAATTTAAGATAGATTGTTGCTGTGTGTGCATTTCCAACAACATCTTCTCCAGCATTTAATTTGACCTCATAGACATTTGCTTGCCAAACTGCTTTCAAAGTTACTGTGCCATACATTTTTTCAACAGTCCCTGCATAAAGTCTGTCTGCTGAGCCTTCATCATTAAGTTTTTTCCAATTTCCACTTTCTTCAACAACTTTCCAGCCAACGAAAGAATATCCGCGTTTTGTGGCTTCTGGAAGTTCAAGAGTGTCAGAAATCACATAGTTTTTATAATAGTTTTCGTCATGACTGTCAAACCAAGAATCATCTTCAAATGTTTCGCCTTCACCCATTTGGAAAGTGATGATGTATTCTTCAGCATCCCACTTTGCATAAAGAGTGCAATCTGAAGTTGTGAAGGTTGCAAAACCTTCAACCATATTAACAGCACCAAGAGCATTGATGATTTGTTTTGAATAAGTTGTGTCAGTATAGAAACCAGCGAAAGTGTAACCATCACGCTGTGGAATAGCACTGAGTTCTGTCAAGACATTTGTTGCCAAAGCGTTTGAATAGAAACCATATGTGTAACGCAAGTAAACAGTTGAAGGAGTGCTTGCTGTTGTTGCATCTGTTTGGTCAAGAGTGATGACATAAACCGCTTCCGACCAATTTGCAGTCAAAGTAGTAGGGTTGAATCCCATTTTAATGACAGACATCAAATCTTCAATTGTGGCAATCACTGATGTTCCAGAACCAGTTGTGACTGTCCAATTGCTGAAAGTGTAACCTGCTTTAGTTGGCAATGGAATGTTGATATAATCATCACAATAAGCAGAAATAGTGTATTCTTCTGTGCTTTCAACCGAACTTTCAACACTAAAATTTTCAATGTTGAAATCTGCACCAATTCTTGTGCCACCCACCATATATTCATGGTCGAAACGCAAATTATAAGTTCCAGATGTTGAAACGGCAAATTCTAATGTTCCGCTTTCAGTGAAAGTTAAACTGTTTGCAGTTGTGAAAGTTTTGTCAATTCCATAATAAACAGTCAAGATGTTTCGTCCTGAAATTTCATTTCCAGAAGTGTCAGTAAAGGAAGCATGCATTTTGTAAGTTGTTCCTGCTGTTAAGTTTAAAGTATAACTTAAAACTGCCCAAGGGTCATTGTTTGAACTTGCAGAAACGGTGTATTTAGAGCCTGCACCATTAACAGAATGTTCCACTGACATATTATTAGTGTCCAAAAGTGCGAAGCCAGATGCAACTGACATCATTGCACTTTGTTTTATTTTTCCACCATTTGGATTAACTGTCAAACTTACTGGTTTTGCTTGCCATTGTGCCACAAGAGTGAAATCTGCATCTTCTTTTGTGGTCATCCAAGCATTAAGCAAAGCACCTTTATTGTCAGTAATCAAAACTTCGTCCAAAGACCAACCAAAGAATTCATAACCATTGCGGGTTGGGAATGGAGAAATTGTTGTTTCCAATCCACTTGTTGTAAAGAAATTTGAGTTTGCATATTGAACATAGACAATGTTGTTGTTTACATTGACATTTGTTCCACCATTTAAGTCTAAGTTGATTGCATAAACTTGTCCAGACCAATTTGCATATAATGTGCAATCAACAGAAGTGAATGTCAACTTGCCAGAAACAATGTTTCCGTCAGAATCTATGATAAGTGTTCCTGTTCCATTTCCATTGGAATCTTGTTCAGTGTAATATCCATTAAACACATATCCGGTCTTTGTTGGCAAATCTAAAGTTGTCAAAACACTTGTTTCGTCAACTTCTGTTCCCGCCAAGTTAAGTTTGCCATAGAAGCCAGCGTTATATTTTAAATAAACAACTCTTGTTCCACCTGCGCTTCCAGTGCCAACTTCTAAATCAATTCGATAGATTTCAGGTTGCCAAACAGCATAAATAGTTATGTCATTTGGAAAATTGTAAGTGAAACTTGCACCATCTTCATAGACTTTTTCGCCTGTTTTAGAATTTGCCCAGCCCATAAATTTATATCCAGTGCGAGCAAATTCATTATTTGAAAGTGTTGCAACAGTGCCATAAACCACTTGTGTTGATGTCATTGTTCCACTGTCAGCCCCATTTCCATCATAATTAATGAAATATTTTTCTGCATCCCATTCTGCTGTCAAAGTCACATTACCCCAGAAACCTGTTCCAATGTGCCCTTTATATCCAGCAGTTGTTGTGTCCCAACCAATAGACTTTCCGTCAGTTGAAGTTGCTGTCCAACCAATGAAACCATAACCTGCTTTAGACGCTTCAAAAAGTGTTAAATCAGTTCCTGCGGTGTAAGGATAAGTGTAAACACCACCAGCATCAACCAATGTTTCCCCGTCTTTGATGTCGTAAGTAATAGTGTAACCTTGAGCATTCCAAACAGCATAAATTGTTGTGCTTGCTGAGTCTGCCGTCATAACTGTGTCAGAGTTTACATTTGAAGATGTTGCATTTGCTGTTGTTGCCCAACCCATAAATGTGTAACCACCACGAACAGGTGTAGGAATAGTTCCATAAACAGCATTAACAGGAATAGGCTTCATAATCAAATTGGTGACATATTCGCCTGCATCGTCCTTAGTGTATTCCCAGTTGTTTGCCAAAGCGTCAAAAACACCACCATTGGCATCAGCATAAAGTGGAAGAGCATCCAATTCCCAAATTGCATGCAAAGTCACTCCGTCCACTCCTGCACCTTCGCCATAATAATCAGTCATCCATTTTGATGACAAAACACCCTTAGCATCTGATCGTTGAATAAATTTGTCGCCGTCTTGAAGTCCCCAACCAATAAATCTATATCCCAACATTGAAAGATAAGGAGTAATTTTATTTCCTTTTGGTTTGTAAGGATAACTGTTGATGTGTTGGTCATCATAATCTTCTCTTTCAGCATAAATGTCAAAAGTGCCATATTGAACATAGACATCCATACTTGTTGCTTCAGTGTCAGTTGTTTCTCCATTGTAATAAATTGGATTAGAGAAATTAGAAATATCATTGAAATCTAAATGAACTTTAACCACATTTGCAATCCAAACCGCATAAAGATTGATGTCATCATCCGAATGATTAAATGTAAAGATTGAATCATTGCCATATTTAACTTCGCCATTTTCAGTTTCAGCCCAACCAACAAAAGTGTAACCTGCTCTGGAAATTGTGTAGTCCACATTTTCAATTGTGACTGTGCTGCTTAATTTTAACGTATCTCCAATCTTACCGTGAGCATACATTGTTCCGCTTGATGCAGAGTCATTAAACAAACCACCATTACCATTCAAAACCAAAGTGTAAACAATTGGTTCCCATTTTGCAGTAAGTTCAATATCTTTGCCACCATAAACTGCATCACCTAAAACAGAATAATTTACATCATTCCAATTTTGTGTAAACGCACCATCTGCACCTATGATTAAGGTATCATCTAAATACCAGCCTAAGAATTCATAACCATTTGATATGGCTTTAGGATTTATTTTACTTGAAGTTCTGTCAGCCACATCAAAGATGTTTGTTGTGTCATATTCAACAAAAATTGTGCCGTCTTCTATATTTTCAAATTCTGGTGTGGAATTTTCTGGACTACCTAGATTCAAATTAACTTCAACCAAATTTGCTTCCCATTGTGCAGTAATTGTCACATCTTTAAGCCCCATAGTCACAATACTAGATCCCAAATCTAAATTTACATCACATCCTACTCCAGTGCCTTCTTCAGAGAAAGACCATCCAGAAAGTTTGTAACCAGCCTTGCTGACAATTGGCAAAACAAAAGGTTCAGTGTATGTAAGATTTGTATATTCAATTTTGACATTTGTTTGTGGAATCTCTTCAATCCAAAAATCCTTGATGACAAATTCCTTATCGTCAAAGCCTTTCACTTCAAATTTAACTTCATAGTTACCAGAACTTGTTGGACTTATAATTCCCTTTTCGTCTGGTTTTTCGCTGTTTATCAAATAGCCACTGTTTTCAATATTGTCTACAACAATGTCTGAAGTCCCGTCTGTTCCTTCTTGTCGAACTGCGAATTGAAAATAACCGTTGCCAGCAAAATTCAAAGATGAACCATCTTTAGCAAAAAAGTTTGCATGCATACGATATTGTTTTCCACTTTCAAGTTTTGCTTTAACACTTGTCCAAACATAATGATCACTGCCGCTGGCTTTGACAAATATAAATTCGCCCTTTGAAGCAGAATAACTTAAAGAAGCATTATTCCCAACTTTATTTTCAATGTTTTTGCCAACAGTGCTTGGAATAATAACATTTTTGCTTGTTGTTCCACCATTTGGGTCTACTGTCAATTTATATTGTGCAGGTTGCCAGATTGCATAATAAGTTGCACCGTTTACTGAAGTTGCAACTGCATTTGCACCTTGTTTTGCATCAGCAGTATTTGCAAGAGCAAGTGTATATCCTGTTCTTGTCATCTGAGCAGAAACTGTGCCAACCTCCAAAGTTGTTTCTGTTGTTGTAAACCTTACACCAGTCTGTGCAGAGAAATCTTCATTTGTTTCTGTGTTGTAATATACTGTTGCCCAGTTTCCAGATCCACGGATGAATGGTGTTGGAAATAAATTTGTTTCACTTGGGTTTGTGGCATTTGTTCCAACTCTATAGCACCAACCTGCGGATGAATTGAAATCCCATGGCCCTGCCCAGTATTGGACTTTATCAAATTTGTTTGCAACCAAGAATCTTACATTCTTAAGGTGTTCAGCAAGTTGTTTATCTTCCCTAACTTTATTTATGTTATCTTGATCAAAATTTCCATAAGCAGTTACGTCACAAACCACATGATCAAAATAACCATAAGCTGATCCACTTTGATGTTTAACAATGTTTCCCATGATTGCAACATCAGTCATGTTAAGTTCGTTTGCATTTGCTGTGCCAATTAGATAAGCATATCCACCAGTGGCATTGATTATACAGTTTTCAAAAGTGATAATCACTCCATTGGAAGCATCGTTAATCAGCGTTTCATTTGTGTTTAAGTTTATGTAACAGTTTTTAAAAATTATGTTGTTTGTCAAAGTTCCAGTTGTGTGCGCACCATTAATAGTTTTGCCAATAACTGTTGTTCCTGCAACATCTGCCCCAGCAATTTTATCTTCATCAAAAACAATAGTTTCGCTTGAAGAAACTGTTTGTCCAAAATTTGCATAATGATTTATGACAATACCAAAAGACATGGCAAGCATACACATACTTGTCAAAAGGTAAAGAATTATTTTATGTTTCAATCTGTCCATATTCACCTCTCTCTGTGCGGACACACGCTTTATAGACACAAAAACAATCTCAAAAAACACCATCGTTTTTAGAGACAAATCAAAGGTCTATGTAATCTAGTAAAGTGGCAAGATTTGTTCCCACGCTACTATACGGTTTATTATAATATAATAAACATTTATTGTCAATTTAATTCCAAGACAAAAACACTTTTTAAAATTTATTTTTCTGCCCATAAAATAGGGACATTTAGGCAGTTTTTAAACCATGTTTTTGGCGACAAAAAATCAAATAAATAAAAAACTCTAAAAATTAACTAAAAATTCACATTTTTTAAGAAAAAAGTGGCAAAAAATCACATTTTCCATAAAGTGTATAGTGTAGGAGTTTTACGAAAGATAATGAATGACACTGCACTTTTAATTTTATGTTTTGTTCTTCCATGTTCCATGACGGCACTTGGAGCGACACTTATTATGTTTTTTAATAAAATTTCCAAATTGGCAACTATGCTTACAATTGGTCTTGCAGCAGGCATAATGCTTTCTGCGTCAATTTGGTCACTCCTTGTCCCTGCACTGGAAAATGCACAAGAAGGTTGGGCTGATCTTTCTTTCATTCCTGTGGCAGGCGGATTTGTTCTTGGTGGCATTTTTATGGTTTTATTGGACTTTTTAAGTGCAAAATGCTTTAAAACTCAAGGAAAAGACAAAGAAAAAGCCTTTAAAATGTTTACAGCAATCACAATACATAACATCCCAGAAGGACTTTCTGTTGGTTTTGCCATAGGCACAGCCATTGCCACACAAAATGCAGTGTTTGGTGCTTTAATGTTTGCAGTTGGAATTGCTATTCAAAACTTTCCAGAAGGGCTTGCAACTGCACTTCCAATGTATCAAACACTTAAAAGTCGCAAGAAAGCATGGCTTTTAGGCGTAATAAGCGGAATTGTAGAGCCAATTTTTGCAGTTATTGGGTTTTTCCTTGCTTCAAGCATTACTTCTCTTTTACCTTGGCTGTTGGCATTTTCAGGTGGAGCAATGATTTATGTGATTGTGGAAGAAATGATTCCAGAAATTCATGACGAATCCAATCACTCTTGGGGAACTTGGGCATTCGTAATAGGTTTTGTAATTATGATGCTTTTAGATATATGCCTATAAGCAAAAAAACTGCACCTTTGCTGATTTTCAAATAAATAAATTATAAATAGAAAAAAATATTAAAATAATAATTTGTTTTTTGAATTAATAAAATATTTTTTAATTATTTATTTTAATT
>CATLAM010000009.1 GCA_949878485.1 uncultured Eubacteriales bacterium | reverse complement strand
AGTTCCGAAGTTGTATAAATACAATATCGGGAGTTCGTTTTTCATGCCGTTTTGCACCATATTTTATCGTATCGTAAAGTGCCTAAATCCCTTTATTTATCGAATGTTTAGCAATTTCACTTTAACAAAAAGTATTATACAACATTTTGCCAAGAAAACATAGCACAAAACGGCACTTTTGCAAAAATTTTGCATTTTTCTTGCAAAAATTCGTCACAAGTAAGCAATTTTGCTTATTTTTTTATTTTTCAAATTTTAAATAAGGAAGTATAACAATGAAAAAATTTTGGATAACCTTTGGTGCCATAGCCTTTGCGCTTATTCTTGGCACTGGTATTATTTTATTGTGCTGCCTACCAAAAGCAGCCCCATATAATGATAAAAACGACCCCGCAATTGAAATTCCGGTGGATCCAGAAACTCCACCAGAAAACCCAGACAATAAAGACAAAGATAAAGAAGAAGAAAAAGATCCAAACGAACAGCCAGATGATCCTAAGCCAGAGCAACCAGAGGATCCAAAACCAGAACAACCGGAAGATCATAATGAAGAAGAAATTGTTGGAACTGTTATCCCATTTTCTTTTAATGACGGTGCCATTGTTGGATATAGCGGAAATGACAAAGAAATCACAATCCCAACATCTTACTCTTTTGGTGGATATAAGACAGAAGAAACAACCTTTGAAAACATTTGGGATTTTTATGATTGGTATCATAGAAATCAATTTGAATGGAAAGGAAAAGAAATAACTATCAAACTTGCGGATGGCGAAGATTATGTTATTTATAACTCATCAAATATCTTGCCAGAACTTGAAAATATTGAGGACGCCTTTCCTATTATATATATAGATAAGAAAGAAATCTTTGTTGAAGGCAACGATTTTCAAGTAGATACAATTGGTGCAAGTGCTTTTAGTGGAAAACAATTTTCAAAAGTTGAAATCCCTTATGGAATTATTAAAATTGAAAACTATGCTTTTTCTGGTTGTTCTTCAATGACTGAACTAAGTTTGCCAAACTCTCTTATAGAAATAGAACAAGCAGGATTTTATAAATGCACAGCTTTGGAATCTCTCACAATCCCAGACAGCGTGACAACTCTTGGATATTTAGCATTTTCAGAGTGCACAAGTATTACAAGCGTTGTTCTTCCAAAAAATGCAGTCAATCTTGGAATGTGTATTTTTGAAAATTGTTATGGATTGGTCTATGCAAGAGTTGAAAGTGAAATCACAAGACTTTCAAATGAAAACTTTGCCCACTGCACAAGTTTGAAAACTGTCGAATTGCCAGACAATCTTGTCGAAATTGGCGGTTGCCAATTCTTTGGCTGCACAAGTTTGGAATATATCAAAATCCCAGACACAGTAAAAGTTATTGGTGAAAGATCTTTCAACAATTGCACATCACTTGTTGAATTGGATTTGCCAGCAAGCCTGACAGAACTTGAAATTTCAAGTGATTACTACAAAATCGGTTTGGTTTACAATTGCCCTGCACTTGAAAGAATTATTATCCGTTCCGAAATTCAAATCGACTTAACGGAATTAAACAAATCTTATCAATATGGAACAAGATGTGATATTTATATTGCTGATGAACTTTTAACAAGTTATCAACAAACATATCCAAATATGAGATTTTTCGCTTTAAGCAATCTGATGTAAAAATTAGGCACAGAAAATCTGTGCCTTTTTTTATAAAAATCCGACAAAAAACCAACAAAAAACAACAAATATGTGCTATAATAGACGCGTGGTAAAAGTTGATATAGTAAAAGTAAAAAGTTTGAACAATTTGAAGTTAGAAAATATTGAACACAAATCTAACGAACTTTTTATCACTGCAACTCGTAGTCTTGCTTATCAATTAAACAAAGATAAGAAAGAAAATGTTATTGACTATACCCAACTATACAACTTTATAAAATCAAAAGCAAAAGAAAAGGGTTGCCTTTATGAAAGCGAGATGAGATACATCTTGCACAAAACTATTAAAAGTTTGCCCGATGACGATTTATGTAAACAAGCGTTTTTAAACAGTCAAAGTCTTTTGTATGATTTATACAACAACCTTTTAATGAACAATATATATGAACAAGTTGATTTATCTCAAATTGAACAAACACAACTTTCATCAAATTATAAACTCTTTAAACTCTACAAATCTTATGTGGAAGAATTAAATAAACAAAAGAAGCCAACATTCCAAGAGACTTTCAAATTATGTTTGGAAGAATATTTCATGACCTTTGCCAAAGTCTCTTTTGTAGGTTTTACTTTCTTTAATGATATTCAAAATTGCATTTTTGATAACTTGTGGAAATTTTACAACAAAGTAAATAAATTTATTGTTGATGACGACTTTATTGTCAATGATTTTCTCGTGACATTCTTAAATAAGAAACACATCTCGTATGATATTAAAGAAATTGACAATAGTAAGCAAAACAATGATATAAATTTAAAGTTTGAAATGTATAATCCATTTTCGACAAGAGAAATGGAATTTGAGTTTATCATCACAAAGATCGTGCAGGCCTTAAAACAATATGATAGCAAAGAGAAGATACAAGCTGCTTGCGAAGATTTTGCAATTGTTATCACAAATCAATTTTCAAAACAAACTCAAATCTTCAATGATTTGTTTAAAAGACATGGAGTATTTATTTCCCCCGACAATCAAATCTTTTTCTCACAAGACGAATTTTTGCAAAGTAAATACAAGACCTATTTAAGCAAAAAAGAAAGATTGGCAGAATTTTACACTTTCCCAAGACTTGAAGTCTATGAGCCACCAAAGGCAAAACTATTCAACACAAATATTGGAAGATTTATAAGTGAGATTTATAAAATCTCTGCAAACGGAATGAAATTAGACAATTTCATCACTCTCTTAAAAATCAATTGGCTTTTCAAAGAAACTGCTATTGATGACATTATAAGCGAATTCAATGCTGTAAAAGATTTCTTTGAAAACTTGGAAGAATTGGAAGATTGGAAAGCACAAATTGCGAAACTCATTTCTTTAAAGAAGTCTCTTGTTTTTGACGCGCCAATCCATTTGCACCCATTAAAAGCAATTCGATTGGACTCTCTTGAATTTATACAAAAATATATTTTATTCTTGGATAGCACAATAAGAAAAATAAGACAAGTCAAAGGAAGTGCTCAAAGACATATCAAAGTGCTTGTTGAACTCCTTAAATCGCAAGTAAACGATATAGATTTAGCAATGCAGCTTCTAAACTTATTTGCCGAAATCTTACGCAGTAAAGACAATGGCGTTGAGATTGATTTTGATTATTTCGCAAAAAACTTTCAACTTTTAATGAGTGAGTTTCTTTCTTCACAGAAAGGGGAATCAACCAATATAAGAGTGAACGCAATCAACTTGGAAAGCGTTGGCAAATACAAAACTGTCTTTGTGCCTATGTTTGAAGAAAACAAATACCCTATGGGCTTTTCTTACTCATTCCCTTACAGCAAAGAAGTTGTTGACATTCTTCAAGACGACAAGCTGATAAAAAACTATAATTTGCCATTGAACTTGACAATGGACTATAATTTAAAATTATCAAATTATGTTTTCAATAACTTGTTTAATATCGCACAAGAAAAAGTTATTTTCACGCGCATTGAAAGTGAACAGGGAAGGCCTTTGGATTGGTCCGTATTTGCCTATGATATTTATGGTAAAATGGACTTGCAAACTTTGAAAGTTGACAATACAAAAGACATCAAAATATCAAAAGATTTTGGCTTAATCTTCAAAGATTTAAAACTCAAAGATATGAACTTGAACGAAATGTTGGAATATTTTGTTTGCCCAAAAATGTTTAATTACATGATCCAATATCCAGACAAAAATAGCTATACAGATAAGTTTTTGTTGAATTTCTATTGTAGAGCACTGATCGTCAATAAGACACTCACAAATCTGGCGAATGGCACAACCTATACAGAACAAACAATAAAGCCAGCACTTAATGAAAGTTTAAAACAAGCGGCAAAAGAAGTGTTTGAAATTTTGCCTATGTTTGACAGCAACAACAGAAATGATATTTTGCTTGCCACAAGAAAACAAGTAAATACTTTTGTTGATGAGAAAATTCTTACAGGAAGATATAAGCCTAAAAATGATTTTATATTGACGCTTGGTGATGAGAAAGTCATTGAACATAAAGGAATTAAAGTCAACACCCATAAAACATTGGTTGTCAAAGATATTGCACGCAAGAAAGACTATGTTTTTGACATAAGCAAGAATTTGGACTATTTGACATCTTCTTCCGGTGGAAAACAAACAGAGAAAAAGCATTTCGATGAGATAATAACAGAGTTAGAAATCAATAAAAAATATATTGATCGTGGATATAGCTTGAACTTTTTAGGCTTTAAACTTAATACTCAACTTAATACGCCAAAATTTGAAAATGATGGAATTGAAAGAACAAAAAAAGTTATCAATTCTCTTTCTGATATAGAAATTGGAAACAAAGCATTTGTGCAATCTTCCTATTGCTCTTATTGCAAGTTTAAAAATATTTGTAAAGGAGGAATGGGCAGATGAATAATGATGAAATAATAAAGAACTCTCACTACCCCGCTTATGTTGTCGCCAGCGCAGGCACAGGGAAAACGGAACTTATTGCAAGAAAAGTTGAACATTTACTCATTGAAGAAAATGTTGATATTGACAAAATTGCGTTGATAACCTTTACAAACAAAGCAACAGCAGAAACAATTGAGAGAATAAAAGGCAAACTTTATCAAGCATGGCTGAATGGCAATAAGTCTTTGCGTAAACAAATTGATAAAATCAACTTGGCAAAGATTTCTACAATCCATGTATTTTGCGACAACATTGTTCGAGAGTTTGCTATGGAAGTTGGACTTTGCCCAAACTATGCAATATCCAATCTTACTTTGGAAAAAGAAAAGATTGCAAATGACATCATCAAAGACAACTATGTTGAGAAGATCTTTGAAACTATCCCTATGTATAAAGCCACAAAAATGCTTGTAGAAATCGAAGAAAAGGCCAGCGACAAAGGAATCGATGTCATCATTGATGATTGCCCTAAAAACGCCTATTGGGACAGTTTGAGAGCATATTTTGGCAAGATTTATCCTATTTATGCTGAACGACTTGAACAATGCAAGTTGGAACTTGGAAAGATCACTTTGAACGATCTCATTAAATACGCAGTTAAACTTTTGCGAAATAAACAAATTGCACCATATATCAAAAACTCTTTGGAATATGTTTTCTTGGACGAAGCACAAGACATAAACTATCTGCAAGCAGAACTTATGAAATTGTTGATTGATTATAGAATAAAAGTTTTTGTTGTTGGTGACGAAAAACAATCAATTTACGCTTTTCGTGGAAGTGATAAAAAAGCCTTTAATCAACTTATCAACTATATCAATGACAATAGTGGCACAAAATTTGAATTGACAACAAATTATAGATCGGATAAGTTTATAATTGACAAAGTCAACAACCTATTCTCTCGTCAATTTAGATATAAGTTGCAAAACCTTAATTTCAACAATCAAGAACTTGTTGCTGCTGACAATGCAACCTACACAGACAAAGCCATTGAAATCAAATTTGCAGGCGAATTGGCAGAAATTGTGGAAAATGTGGCAGTAAATCTTGAAAGTGGAAAATCGCCATGTTATAATAAAATTGCAATCTTATGTAGGACCAATAGAGAAGTTTTGAGAACTTATCAAGAACTCTTAAACTATGACATTCCCGCGCAGATTTACATCAGCAAAAGCATTTATCAGTCAAAAGCAATTATTGACTTGTGCAAATTGCTTAATTGTATTTCTGGTGGGGGCGTTTTAGAAAAAGCTGAACTTTTCTACACAGACCTTTATCTTTCTGCCAATGCAAATGGCATTACAGAAAAACAATTTAATGAGATTGTTGATAACTCTACAATAACCTTTAAGGAAAATGGAATCATCTCTGCTTTGCATGAAAATTTTGAAAACTGCAATCTGCTTAATTATTATTTAAAAACAGACAACAAACAAGCTCTTGCAAACATTCAAAGATTTGTCGAAATATTGAGAGATCTTAGTGACGACAACATGACAGATATGGAAATCATAAATTATCTTAATGTTATGATTGCCACAGGCAAAGATGAAAATCAACCACAAGTGGATATTGGAAACGCAGTTATCGTCAGCACAATTCATACTTTCAAAGGGCTTGCAAGTGATGTTGTCATCATCAATGAAATTGACAGCAACTTAATCAAAGGACAATATGCTGATTTCTATTATGACACGCAGAATGGATTGTCTTTCAATAAAAACACTCTTATCCCTAACTTAAACATAGAAAATGACAGCAGATTTGAAAGCATGAAGAACAAGATTATAATTGACAATCTTGAAGAAGAACTCAACATTATGTATGTGATGATGACACGTGCAAAGAAAAAGTTAATCTTACGATCAAGAAAAGAACTTGACAAAGTGAAATTTCATATTTCACAAACTGAAAACTATGCTTCATATTTACGGTGGATTTACAAGATCTAAATTAAGAAGCCAAAAAGCACTTAAACAAAATGATGTTTACGTGCTTTTTTATTCAAACAATTAAGGAGTGTTTATGTGGATTAAAGAAGAAAATCGAGAAGTTAAGACTGTTGCCTATTGGTGCTCTCATTGTAAAATTCCTGTGATAAGAGAAAAGTCAAAACAAGAGTTTTGCCCAATCTGCAATCACAAAATGAAATTCTTGTCAAACACTTTAAGACCGGTGTTTCCAGCAGAAGAAAAACTTGTGGAGCTTATGACTGGACTTGATTTGAAAGATAAAATTGTGTGGAAAGGAAAGAGCACTTACTTTGTAAATGGCAAAAGTTTGCGAATAACAAACAAAGAAAAAGTTGACGCTGATGACGCTTTTTTAAGGAAAAACCTATTAAAAAACGCAAAAAATAGCGAAAAATTCGATAAAAATATGGATTTTTTCATAAAAGCGAACAAAAACCACTTAAATTATATAACACAAGAAGCTATTGAGTTTATACAAGAAGAAAGCCGAAAATACGATATAAAAAACACAATGGTGTCTTTTAGTGGTGGTAAAGATAGCACTGTCGTTTCGGACTTAGTTTGTCGTGCTTTGCCAGATAAAAAGATAATTCATATTTTCAGCGACACAACACTTGAAATCGACAGCACTTATCAATATGTGGAAAGGCTTAAACAAAACAAACAAATTGAAATGCACATAGCACGCAACAATGATAACAACTTTTTTGAAATGGCAAAAAAGATTGGACCACCTACAATGGCAGGACGTTGGTGTTGCTATATGTTTAAAACTGGTGCATTAAATCGAAAGATGAACGAAATCTTTGACGGTAGAGTTTTGACATTCTATGGCGTAAGAAGAAGTGAAAGTGCTACAAGAGCAAATTACAATCGCGTTGAAGAAAAAACAGAATCTGTTAAAATCTCAAATCAAAGAAGCAGCGCCCCTATTCTTTATTGGACCGATCTGGAAGTTTGGCTTTATATCTTGGCAAATAAAATTGATTTCAACGAAGCCTACACAAAAGGCTATAATCGTGTTGGCTGTTATTGTTGCCCAAATGCGTCCATATCATCTGAGCTTATGGAACGAATTTACAATCACAAGAAATATTCTAAATGGACCAAACAATTGGAAGAATTTGGAAAACAATGCAATAAGAGTGATTTAGATGACTATGTGAAAAATGGACGCTGGAAAATGAGAAATGGTGGTGTTGGAGTTAAAGCAGCACAAAGTGTTAAATTGAAATCAACAGCTTGCACTGCCGAAGAACATGGAAAAATTTACGAACTGCAAAAGGATATAAACAAATCGTTCTTCAACTTATTTTTGCCTTTTGGCTATTTACAAGAAGGACGCAAAGAGATAAATGAAATGCTCGTTTTGCAGCCTGCCACAATGATCCCAATTATTTCAATACAACCTTTAAGCGAAAGGAAAGTTAAGATTGTCACGATCAACGCACAAAATCCACGATCATTGCACTCTCGTCTTGCTTATCAAATCGTCAAATACAATGCTTGCAACCAATGTTTGAAATGTGAAAGCCTTTGTCGTTTTGGCGCGATAACTTGCAAACCAGACAAATATGAAATTGATGATAAGAAATGCAAAAGATGTCAGGCTTGTGTAAATCCAAAATATTTGGCTGGTGGCTGTTTGATGTGCAGATATTTACGAACAAAGAAGGACGCACAATGACAGCTTATTTTGACTATGCTTCCACATCTTATCGCAAGCCAAGATGTGTTTATAAAGCCATAAAATCCTACAAGAAATATGGAGTAAACATAGGACGAGGAAGCAATAAATATTCTTCAAAATGCACAGAGATTATTGAAGAAACACGACAAATGTTGAAGTCTTTGGTAAAGGCCGATGACAATTATCAAACTGTTTTCCAACCGTCTGCAACCTATGCTTTAAACTTGTTGATTAAAGGACTTGACTATACAAAGATCCACAATGTTTATATCTCAAAATATGAACACAACTCTGTTGTAAGACCGCTTTTCAATATGCAAAAGAAACATAACTTTGATATTGTTTATATCGAAGATTATGAAGAACAATTTAAACACAAAATACCAGACGTTGTTATCATCTCACATTTGACAAATACATTTGGAATCATACAAGATTTTGAGAACATTTTTAAAGCAGCAAAGAAATACAAAGCAATAACAATCTTGGATATGGCACAATCCTTTGGACTTATCGAAACAAACATTGTTTCTGGGAAAGTTGATGCCGCTGTTTTCGCCGGACACAAAACCCTTTATGGATTTAGTGGAATTGGCGGAATCATACTCAATAACAGCCTAAAACTAAACGAAACTATACATGGCGGAACAGGAATTAAATCTGCTGATATTGAAATGCCAAATGAAAGGCCAATAAGATTTGAAGCAGGCACACAAAACATTCTTGGAATATTTAGTCTTTATTATTCTTGCAAATATTTGCTGAAACTTGGCTTTCGCAAAATAAACGAAATCGAAACAAAGAATTTCAACAAACTGAAAACTATATTAAAAAGATATTCTTGCTTGGAAGTTATAGATCCACAAGTGCCATGCTCAACAATCGTTGCGTGCAGAATAAAGAACTATAATCCAGAAAACTTTGCCGACTTTTTCAGCAAGCATGGTGTTGCTTTAAGAACAGGACTACAATGCAGCCCAAACGCCCATAAATGCTTTGGAACTTTCCCAAGCGGAACTTTGCGATTTAGTGTTGGATTGTTTATCAAAAATCGTGAGTTTAAAACTCTTGAAAGAACATTGAAGAAACTACACAACAAACTCAACAAAAAATAAAAGGTTGTCATTATCGACAACCTTTTTTCTTTAATAAATTCTTTCTGGCAAATCGTCAACAGGATCTCTTTCCAAAAGCATATCTGCAAAGGGATCTTTCTTTCGTTCTAACTCGTCACGAGTGTCATAGAAATAGCGTCTATTTTCAAGCTCAATTTCCCCATAAACTTGTCTGACATATTCTTCACGTGCTGGGCCTTTAAGCAAATATCTTTCTCTATCTTGACAATGCCCAAATCTATAAACATCAGGACTTGGTGCGTTGCCATTTCGCATTTGCACAACTTTTTCATATCCCAAAAGTTCAAGCGAGTATTCACAATCAACCAACAGCCCAATTTCTTTTTCCGAGAAACCTTTGTCTGCATATCTTTTGCAAATATCTGATCTACATTCATCAAAATCAGAATATTGGTCAATAGGTGGATATGCCAATCCAGAAGTATATTTTATTGTGTTTATCAATTGCAACATTTCATCAACTTTGTCATAAGAAACATCTAAATTTTGTTTATTTAATTCATTGACTTTGTCTTTAATAAGTGGAAGGAGTTTCTTCGTATAACAATCTCTTACTTCAAGATCTACACTGCTAATTGCGGCACCAACATATCTTATTTGATCTCTATCAAGTAAAGTTTTAAAAATCTTTTCGGCTTCTTTAATGCTTAACACGTTGCCAAAATTTTCAAATGAATTTGAACAAACTGGTTTGCCTTCTTCAATCAATTCTGTCAGAAGTTTAGTGTATGTGCCTTCTTCTGTAAATTGGTCCATAACATTGAAAGTATATGAAATCCCATTTTGGATATAGTGTTTATAAATACTCTCATAATACGATTTACAAGCATTTTTATATTCTTTATCATCTTTAATCTCTCTACTCAAAGTTTTTAATTGAATGTCAAGCAGATGTTCAAGAACATCTTGTTTGAGTTTTAATCTTTGTGCAAACTTTGGGGCATTTGCAAAATAATATTCCATTTTGTCCTTTTCAAGCTCTTGGTGTTCAACTTTAATAACGTCTGCAAAAAATTTCTCATCATTTATTTTATCTAACAATTGTTCCAAAGCTAAATAAAACATTGTGGCTTCGTGTCGATTTACAGATTCCATTTCTTTCTCGGCATCATAAAAAATTCCCAAATCAGCAACAAATCTGTTCTTTCTTAAAACATCAATTTCATGTGAACAATCCCAAAGCTCTTTCAAACAAGAAAGTGCAAATTGTCTTGCGTCAATTTCGTATGATTGTGATAAATAGAGAGGAAAATCAAAATCTTCTTTATCCCCAATCAATGAGTGTGCAAAGCGAAACTCTGCATTATCAATACGAGAAGCCATATTATACAATGCTTCGACATCATGAGGTTTAATTTTTAACGTGTCTGATACAAGAGAATCTTCGGCAACATGTTGTGAATAGTCCTTTATAAATCGGGCATATTCTTTGCTTTCATTTTTTGAAAAATCCAATTTCTTGTTATAAATTGCAACATTTGTTTGAACAAAATGGCGATATTCATGTGATAGTGTTTGAATAAGTGAAAGTATTTTTGACCTGTCAAACACTCCACCTGTTTCTTCTTCCTTATAAAAAAATATTTCTTCGTCACTAAGTGAATATTCTTCATTAGGAAGTTTACTTATTGCTCTTGTATAACCACCCTTAGTTTTAGTTTTATTTATAAACTCATTCAGCATTTGTTCTGCGTCTTTCTCAACAAAAGAGAAGGATATATTCCTTAATTTAAGCTCTTTAAATTTAGGCTTAACAAAAGCGTCAAGATATTCGTTTAAGAAATCTTGCATATTATCATAGCCAACAATGACATCATTTTTGGCAAGTTTTTCGAGAAATTTCTTTTGTTTTCTGTCAAGTTTCATAACTACCACCTTTCTACAATTATAACACAATTATAAATTTTTGTAAATATCTAAGTAAAGTTTTTTATAAATATGGAAAAGTTTAATGCTACACTTTTTTATCAAAAACATATACAAACTTATGGAAAGTATGCTATAATATCCATAATGAAAAAACAAATAAAGGACACTCGATGACAACTTATAAAATCAACACAACAAAATTGAAAGAAAACTATGAAATGTTTGCGGGCTTTGGACCTGTTTATTTTCCTATTAAAACAAATCACAATCCAATTATTTTGAAAAGACTCAAAGAACTTGGTTGTGGATTTGAAACTGACAGCATTGAGCATATTAAAAAAGTTTATTCAAAAAACATTGCTGATAAAATTATGTTTTCAAATGTTGCCAAATCCTATGATGATGTTGTGTGGGCAATCAAACATAAGATTTCTTACTATACAATTGATGATGAAAACTCACTTAAACAAATTATTGACTTAGCAATTAAACACAAATTGCCAAAACTGAAAATCAATGTAAGACTTAATGTGTATGAGTGCTTTAAGGAAGAATTTGACAAGAAAGGCACATCAGACTCTCGTCTTGGCGCTATTGTAAAAACAGCAACAAAACTTTTGAAAATTATCAATGAAGAAAAGTGCATTGAAATAGAAAAAGGAATAAGTTTTTATATTCAAGCTGAAATCCACAATGACGAAGATTGCTTGATAAAAATGTTGGAACACATAACAAAGTCTTTCAACAAAAAGATTAGCATTGATTTCATCAATATCGGTGGTGGTGCAAATAAAGAACGCTTGCTTTACACGATGCCAACAATCGAAAAAACTCTTAAACATTTTGGTGCAAAGTATATTGTTTTAGAGCCCGGAAGATATATGGTTGGTGATGTGGAAGATGTTTATATCCCATGCGTTAGAGTTGTTGATAATTTGGCACTTAAAAACGAAGTTGTAGCTTCGCTTGAACTTGGAATCTATAACGGTTTGATAGATATGCAGCTTCACAAAAGACAATTTGAGATTTTTGCCTACAATGGCGAAAAATTGATAAAACTTGAAAAAGCAAACAACAAGCAAAAACTCGTTTTGCGTGGACCAACCGCCGACTCTCTTGATATTATTGGCGTTTATTCTTTGCCAGAATGTAAACTTGACAACAAAACTGTTTTTGTCATAAAGAATGTTGGTGCTTATGTGGAAGTTTTCAACTCTGCTTTTTCTGGCAAAATTGAAACTTGCTTTGTTGAGGTGTGCGAATGAAATTAAAAACTTGGAAAGGATATAATTGGCTTGATTTGGTTTTAATCCTTTCAGGCATAATTGCTGTGACTGTCACAGGTATTTTGTTTAAGTCTGAATGGTTTATTATCGCAAACACCCTTTTGGGATTGTTATGCGTTTTCACACAAGCCAAAGGAAAAATTGCAACGCAATTTATTGGTGTTGTTTACTTTTGTTTTTATATCTTCATCTGCTACACACAAAAGTTTTATGGCGAAGCACTTTTATATTTAATCATCATGTTGCCTATGTATATTTATGGCGTTATCCATTGGCTTGCGCACAGAGATAAAAAAGAGAATGTTGTCATTGTGCGAAGTAATCTCTCAAAGAAAGAATGGCTGTTTTCTTCTCTCGCTTTTGTTGGTGTTGGCGTTGCAGTTTTCTTTATTTTAAGAGCACTGCAAACAAATCAACTTGTGACAAACACTTTTTCGTTTTTGTCAATGCTGCCCGCTGTTTATCTTTTAATCAGAAGATGTAAGTGGAATCAAGTTGCATTTTTGATAAACGACTTTATTGTTCCTATCCTTTGGATCTTTCTTGTGGTGCAGGGAGATTTATCTTTTATTCCAATGATTATATATCATGTTTTCCAAATAATCTATGACGCCTATGGAATGCTTGAATGGATTAAACTTGAAAAGAAACAAAAACAAGAAATTGTCCTTAATCCCCAAATTGAAGAAGAAAATCAACAAACTATTGACAAATAATAGCAAATATGATAAAATATTTTTGTATGGAGGAAAAAATGAAATATCAAATTTCACAAGATGAAGAAGATGTTAAGATTATTGAAGGAAAGACTGAAATAATTTTACACCGTATTGTAGCTTTGGAAGATATTGTTGACGAGAAAGGCTATCTTCTTGTTGCAAAAGGCACAAAAGGCGGATATATCGAGCGTGAAGACAATTTAAGTCAAGAAGGCACATGCTGGATTGGCATGGATGCAGTTGTTTTTGGTAATGCACAAGTTAGAGACGACGCACACGTTTCTGGGGAAGCGATAGTTGCAGGAAACGCACAAATTTTTGAGAAAGGGAAAATTTTTGGAAGCGCACAGGTCTATGGGCATGCACAAGTGTTTGGGTGTGCGGAGATTAGTGAAGATTCCAAAGTATATGGAGATGCCACTATTCGAGAATTTGCGCGAGTTGACTCTAATGCAAAAGTATATGAATGCGCTGACATTTCAGGTCAAGCACATATTTCGGGACATGCTGAAGTCTTTGGTAAAGCCAAAGTGTTTGAAAATGCAGAAATCTTTAATGCTGCAAAAGTTTATGGTAATGCAAAAGTTTATGGACATGCAGGAATCATGGAATATGTCGAAGTTTACGACAATGCAGAAGTATACGGAGCTGCACGTATAGGTAAAGAAAATTATGTAGTAAATGGAGATACAAAATTATCTGTTTATGATGATGAACTTTGCCGATAAGCCAAACAGTCTTAAATTTAAAGTAAATCCGTCTGTTTAGGCGGATTTTTTATATTAAAAAGGTGCAAAATGCGAAGTTTTATGCTATAATACAAATGAGGTATATATGGATCTTCAAATTTTGGTAAATGAATATATCAACAATCAGCTTTTGAAAGTTGATAATTTGTCAACTGAATTAAACGGGACAATGATTGACAGATTGTTTGCAAAGAAGTTTAGGAAATATTCTATTGATCCACAAGTCAGAGTTGATGTCGAAGCAAAATTAAATAATATCATCAACAAAAAATTGCCTTTAACCTTTGTTCCAAGTTTTGGCGGATATAAACATTGGTGGAGTCCAACCTATCCAACAATTGATTGGGCAGAGATTTTCAACATGAAATTTATGCTTGAATATCTTGCGCCTATTTGTGCCAACTACACTGACAACAAAAGCACAATTGAATATGAAAGCGAAGAAATTATTTTAAGTGAACTCAACAATGTGCCACAATCTGGATTAGACGAATATACAAACACTTTCAGAAAGGCTTTGGAGTTTTTCAACAAAAATCAAAAAGTTGTTGAAATGAAATTAAGTCTTGCACGAGAACAATATAAAGACTATAACTTTGATAAACAAAAATTGCTTAAACGAATTGAAGAAATGATGTCGGATTACACCGATCGTTTCAACAGCTATGATCCAGAAGATCAAGCGAGAAGAATTCAAAAAGCAAGAACAAATTTTAAATTGAACGGAGTTGTTGACTATTCAAACTTGACTGATAGCGAAAAAGAAGCACTTTATAAAAAGTCGCGCATATTTAATGAAGCCTTTTTGGACGCCGATTATGAAGTGCGTGGCAATGATTTCTTTGAGAAAGAAACCAATATTCCTTTGCTATTCTCTTTTGGACTTGGTCCGGGCGGAGAAGCATGGCTACACATTGGGTCAAGTAAATCTTCAATGACAGATTTTTGGGCAGGCACAGGAATTTTGGAAATAAGAGAAAACGGACAAATCATTGAAAGAATTTTAAGCAGAACTCAATTTGAGAATGTGAAAGATCAATTTGTCAAAGTCAATGTCAACAGTCCAATTTCAAATATATGTGCCCCACTTTCTTACATTTATGTTTATGCAGGACAATTGAATTTTTAATTAAAAGGAAATTTATAATGACAATAAATTATAAAGATATAAACAATCGCATTTGCGACAGAACTGAAAGTTGGTGTTGGCAAACAGATAGGAAAATTTCCCAAGAAGAAGTCAGAGAAATTTGGCAAGACAAACACAGAGGAATTTCAAGCAAAGAGTTGATTGAAAAGGTAAACAGGGAACTGAAAAACAATAAGTTGATTTCAATCAACGAAGTTGATAAAAATGCACAAGAGAATTTAGGGTTTATCAATTCTGTCAGAGTTGGAACTTTGGATAATGGCAAAAAGGTTATTATTCGCTGCCACCCAAAAGGAATTAAAAACGGATATTTTCATGTTGAAAGTTTAGTTGCAAAAAAGTTGAAAGAAATGGGATTGCCTGCCTATTCAACTTATTGTATTCACGATTTGGAAGATGAAAATGATTGTGCTTTTCAAGTGATAGAAAAAATTGAAGGCGTTGCTGTCAAAAAATGGCTTGAAGCACACCCAGAAGATATAATGAAATTGACCTATGAAACTGGCAAAATGATGAGAAAAATGCACTGCTTGAATGTGAAAGGCTTTGGAAGTTTTGATAATGAAAAAGCAAAACTTGGCAAATTGGAATGTTTGCACAACTCATTGGCGGACTTTGTGAATTGCGGATTGAAAAACAATTTGGCAACGCTTGTGAAATACAAAACAATTACACAACAACAATCAGAAAAAATTTTAAACTTATTTTCAAAAGACAATCCATTGTTGGATTGCAATCAATCAGTTTTAATTCATAATGACTTTGTTGACTGGAACTTGTTGACTGACGGAAATACAATCACAGGTATTTTGGATTTAGACGAATGTGCTGGCGGTGCGGCTGTTTGCGATATTGCTTCTTGGAGTGGAATGAGCTCACTTGAAAGGGTTGAAGAATTTTTGAAAGGCTATTTTGAAAATGAAAAGCCAAGCAAAGATTTTGATAAAAAATTAAAACTTATTTCGTTTAGGTGGATTATCTCAAATTTGTCTTTAAGAAACAGCAGGCTTGAATATATGCCAGACGATAAATTCTTGCAGAGTTTAATTTCTGACGGTAAAGAACAAATGAAGTTTTATATGAATTATTTTAATTTAGGAGAATAGAAAATGAGAGTTATCTTAATTACAGGTGGAACATCTGGTGTTGGATATGAAACAGCAAAACTTTTCTCACAAGAAGAAAACACAAAAGTTATAAGTTTATCTATTGGCTTAGATAACATTGAGAAGGCAAAGAAGAAATTGCCAAATGCAGATTTTTTGCAATGTGATGTTTCAGATTACAATGCACTGGTGAAAATTGCAGAACAAGTTGAACAGAAATATGGCAAAATTGATGTATTAGTAAACAACGCAGGGACTATTATTCCGGGCAACATTGAAACTCTCGCAGTTGATGATTGGGATAAAGTGATAAAGAACAACTTTTCAAGTTATTTCTATGTTTCAAAAGCATTTTTGCCTTTACTTAAAAAAGGAACAAATCCTAACATTGTGTGCATTTCTTCAATCTCTGCAACCGCAGGTGGAAGTTCAATCGCCTACTCTTGTGCAAAAGCAGGCGTGAACATGATTGCACAAACACTTGCAAAAGATTTGGCACAATATAATATTCGTGTGAACACAATCTCGCCAGGTATGCTTAATTCTGGTTTTCAAATTCACAACAATGTGATGAACGAAGAACAATACAAAGAGATGTTAGAAAAACAAAGCGCAAGTTATCCTTTTGGAATTGGCACAGCTTTGGATATTGCAAATGCAATTATCTTCCTTTCAAGTGAAAAAGCAAGTTGGATTTCTGGTGCTGATTTACTTGTTGACGGTGGAAAACTTGCAAGCAGATAAGGAGTAAAACATGAAAAAAGTTGCATTAGTCACAGGCAGCACAATGGGAATTGGACTTGCCACTGCCAAAAAATTGGCAAAGAAAAATATCGTTATCATCAATAGCAATAAAGCAGTTGACAAAGGTTTTATTGAAAAAGAGTTTGGTAAAAATGCAGAAGTTTATTTCTACAAAGCTGACATTTCGAACAAAGAAGATTTGATTGCTATGCGTGATTGGATTAAAAAGAAGTTTGGAAGGCTTGATTATTTATCCGCACACGCAGGCATTATTCCGCTTCCATGTGGGATTGATGACATAACAGATGAGAATATGCACAAAACAATCGACACCAACCTTATTGGCACTTTCAACACTGTCAAATTGTTTGGCAATCTTATCAAAGAAACTGCCAAGAAAGGTGCGATTTGCTGCACAACATCTGTTGACGGAATTATTGGCGAGCCATACGCAGTTATTTACTCAACAACAAAAGCAGGTATAATTTCACTCACAAAATCTTATGCAAGATATTTTGGCAAGGATATTCGTGTAAATGCAGTTGCACCCGGACTTATTGACACCCCACTCACAGCAAACTCTGGTGAAGATCCGGCTGCCACAACTGATTTTTCAATCATTAAAAGAATGGGCAAGCCAGAAGAAATTGCAAATGCAATCGCCTTTCTATTGTCAGACGAGGCAAGTTTTATAACAGGACAAATTCTTGCTGTTGACGGTGGATTTACATTAAAGTAAAAAGGAGAAAAGAGATGAAAAAGGTTAAAATAGGCATTATTGGAACAGGTGTTGGAATAAGGACTCATTTGAAAGGGTTTAGAACACTTGAAACGGCGGAAGTTGTTGCGATTTCTGGAAGCAATCCAAAAAGGAGCCAAGAATTTGCTGAAAAGTATGACATTCCTTTTGCTTGCGCTGACTATAAAGAACTATGTGATCGTGAAGATCTTGACCTTATTTGCATTACAACGCCAAATAGACTGCACTTTGACATGGTAAAATATGCACTTAAAACTGGCAAACATATCCTTTGTGAAAAACCATTATCTGACGATAGCAAAGAAGTTAAGGAGTTGATAAAACTAACTAAGGATTACAATAACCTTACTCTTGTTGATCACCAACTTAGATTTAATCCGTATATTCAAAAAATAAAGAGTTTAATTGATAAAGGCACTCTTGGAAAAGTATATTTAGTCAAAATCAATCAACAGGGATCTGGTTTTGCAAATGAAAATGCTGCTTGGTGTTGGAGTTTTGACGCCACACAAGGCGGTGGTGTTCGTTTGGCTATGGCTTCACATCTAACTGATTTGATACAATATTGGTTTAATTCCCCAAAGCCAACAAGTGTTATGGGCTATCTTAATCCAATCACAAAAGAAAGAAAAGACGCAAAAGATAAAGTGAAAAAAGTGTCTGCAAGCACCGTTTGCAACGCAACAATAAACTTTGCTGATGAAATGCAAGCGATATTTACAATCAACGCGGGCTCTTATATGGAATCTCGTTTTGACATCCATATCTTCGGTGATAAAGGCGAACTTACATTCTCGCTTCAAGACAAACTGAGTTTATTTTTGCGTTCCAATGTTGGCACAAAACAACAAGTGGAAGTATGCGGGGTTTTTGATGATGAAAAAGCAAATAAAGCTTCAATCTTTTCGGGCTCATTTAGATACTTCGCACCAAAACTTGTAAATTCAATCTTAAAGAAAAAATATGACGCGATTAAAGAATGTGCAACATTCTCTGACGCTGAATACAACTTGAAGATTTTGGACGCTATCAAAGAGTCCGCAAATACAGGTCTATCAGTCCAATTAAACAAGCCTAAAACAAATAAAAATATTTAATTTGGAGTTTTAATAGCATTGAAACAAGGGATTCAAAAAAGAATTGATGAACGATTTAAAGATGTAAAAGGTATAAGCCCAGAATGGTTTATAAGATTTTTTGATATGCTTGATAAATGTGGAGTTGCCCAAGAGACAATCTCAAAGGCGTTGGACTTTGCATTGAGTGAAGAAAATCTCAACTCAACTGCAAAAAGTAGCAATCGTGACGGTTTTAATAAAGATCCCCGCCATACACCCGCTATGCTTGACGAATTCTTTACATATTTGACAAATATATCAAATGAAATAGGGATTGACCGCTTCCGCGAATTTTTGGAAGATACCCTTTCACAAATGGAAATTGACTTTGATGATCTCTCAAAACAAGATCATACAAAAAACACTTGCTTTAAAAATTTATTCTTAAAATACTTAGTCAAATCGCACCCAAAAGATGTGCAGCTTATCAATAGCAAAACACCAATCGAAGAATTGTCGCCAGAAACTGATATAAGCACAATTGATTTGAAAATTGGCGGAATGTCAATCGGTGACATTCATTTTGAAGAAGTTGCAGGCAACCCACCAATGATAACTTTCACAGATTTGAGAACTTTGCCCGGATTGGAAAGAATGGGCTTGGGAAGTTATGTTTTCAGAGAATTTTGCAAACAAGTCAACGAACATAAACATGGCTACTCTGTTTTGGCTTGGAATGTTGTAAAAGACAAAGACGGAAGCAAAGTATATCCAAAATGGGGCGCCTACCCTGTAAAAGCCTATGTTGAGAACGATTTTTGGGAAATTGACACCACCCCACTCACAGACAAAGAAATGGACGAATGGTATGGTGCCCATGGCAGAGCATATTATTTCTCGCCAGAGAAGATTGAAGAAATAAGCAAACAACCTAACAATCGCTATGGCAAACAAGAAAAAGTTGAAGAACTTGCATTGTAAATTTAAGGAGCGAATATGAATTTAGCAGAAGTTAATAAAAAGATTGTTGATAGAAGTGATTTGTTCTATTGGCAAGCTGAAAGACGTGTGACTGAACAGGAAGCAGCTGAAATATGGAAAGACAGACACGCCGCGATCAAAAATGACGAATTGTTGAAAGCTGTAAATAAAGCACTTGTTGGAGAGAAGTGTGTTTCTATTGATGAAGTAGATCCCGAAAAACAAGAAGCAAATGGAAGTGTAAATTCAAATCGCATTGGATATTTGGCAAATGGGAAAAAAGTGATTATTCGTTGCCACCCACGCGGAGTTAAAAACGGATACTTCCATGTGGAATCTCTTGCTGCCAATTTGTTGGCGGAACATGGGCTGCCAACTTATCACACTTATGCAATCCATGATTGCGAAAATGAAAACGATTGTGCATTTCAAGTTATTGAAAGAATTGACGGAATAAACATTGAAAACTTTTTACAAGCACACCCAGAGAAAGAACAAAAACTTGTTTTTGAAATGGGAAAAACAATGGCGAATATCCACAAAATCAAAGTTGAAGGATTTGGACCTTTTGATAATGAACTTGCAAAAAAAGGAATTTTGAAAGGCGTTCACAACACTCTTTACGAGTCTGTTCTTGCAGGACTTGATTTTGATTTGGAAACGCTTGTCAGACACAATGTTTTGACAGCAGAAAAAGCAAAACAACATAAAGACTTATTTGTTGCAAGCAAAGAACTACTCTCATGTAAACAGGGAGTTTTGGTGCATAACGACATGGCAGACTGGAACTTGTTGACTGACGGAAAAACAGTCAATGGTGTTCTTGATTTTGACGAATGTGTTGGAAGTGATCCTGTGACAGATGTTGCTTGTTGGAGTTTATTCTTCACTCCAAGCAGGTTAAAAAAATTTCTTGAAGGCTATTTTTCAATTGCGGAAAAGCCTAACAACTTTGAACAAAAATTTCAATTGTTGAAATTGAGATACTCACTTTCTAAAATGACTTTAAGAACAAGACGATATTCTTATGAACAAAGTGATTTCATGAAGAAAATGATTGAAGTTGGGAAAGAAAGTTTGCGAGCTGGCGAACAATATTTTGGATTGACAAAATAATTTTTTAGGAGAGATTATGTTTAATAAAATCGTGGTTGTTGAGCCTGTTTATATTAAAAAAGAAGGCTTGGAAGAATTGAAAAAATATTGCAAAGAGATGAAAGTCTTTAAAACAGAAGCAAAATCAAATGAAGAGAAAATCAAACGCATTAAAGACGCCGATTGCATATTGGTGTCACATAAAACAATTATTGATAAAGAAGTTTTAGATAATTGCCCAAACTTAAAATTTATTCATCTTTGCTGTTCTTATTATGGCCCACAATTTTGTAAAACTGATATACAGCATGCAACCCAAAAAGGAATTAAATTTGCGTATTTGCAAGAATATGGAGACAATGGCGTTATCGAATACACTATTGCTTCTGTTATAAACTTACAACATGGAATATATGGCAAAAAGTGGCGCAAAGAAGTCAATGACCTAACAGCAATAAAGGTTGGAATATTGGGCTTAGGCGATTTGGGAACAAAGATTGCAAAAGCCTTTAATTTCTTCGGCACACAAGTTTACTATTATAGCAAGACAAGAAAAAAGGAACTTGAAAACAAAAATCTGATATATAAGCCACTTGATGAATTGCTGAAAACTGTTGATGTTTTGTCAATAAATCTGAATAGAGATGTTTGTTTAATTGGTGGAGATAAATTGAAGATTTTTGGCAATGACAAAATAATTGTCAATACATCAATCGGACAATGTTATGAAGTGAGCAGTTTGAAAAAGTGGTTAAAACACAAAGACAATTTTTATGTATGTGACAACTCTAACATAAACAACAATCTTGATTTGCCGAATTATGAAAATGTCATTTGTCTTGATCGTGACAGCGGCGTGACAAAAGAAACATTGGAAAGAGCAACCGAACAAATAATCAACAATATTAAAACAAATTGTAAATGAGGTAAAAAATGATTTATGAATTGAGACGATATGAAGTCGCACCCGGAAGAATGAGCGAACTTCATGAAAGATTTGAAAAGCACACTTTGAGATTGTTTGAAAAATTTGGCATCAAGCCGGTGGCTTTTTGGACTTCTCTTGTTGGCGAAGATCCTAACTGCCTAACATATCTCTTGCAGTTTGAAAATTTGGAAGCCCAAAAGCAAGCATGGGATTTGTTTATGAAAGATGAGGAGCGCATTGAAATTTGGAACAAAAGCAATGAGAACGGAAAACTTGTTGTAAATATTATAAGTAAAACCTTATCCCCTACGGAATATTCTCCTTTACAATAAACATTAAAAAAAGTTAAAAATTTTTATAAAAACACTTGCATTATTTTTGCAAGTGTTTTATAATGCTTTCATAAACAAACGGTGCGTTTGTTTATGAAATACGAGGAGCCCGAAAGATGAAAGTGATAAGCGAAGAAAAAGTTGGACTTGTGAGAGACTTTATAAAGGATTTCCAACAAAAAGAAGGACGAGCACCGTCTTTTAGACAGATTGCAAAGGCTTGCTGTTTCCAAAGTTTGCAAACTGCCCACAAATATGTTGCCATTCTTCAAAGTCGCGGTGAAATTGAAAAATGCGACACTGGCAAAATTGCAGTCCCTTTCAACTTGCAAAAAGGCCGAACTATTGTAGCCCCATTAGTCGGAGATATTGCTTGTGGCCCACAAATTCTGGCAGTCCAAAATATTGAAGCTACATATCAGCTTCCAACCGCCATTTTTGGAAATGTCCCAATAATGACATTACACGCCAAAGGCGACAGTATGATTGGTGTTGGAATCTACGACGGAGACTTGATCGTTGCAACGATTTGCAACGAAGCCAAAAATGGAGATATTGTTGTTGCGCTTATTGACGACTCTGCCACTGTAAAGACCTATTACAAAAGAAATGGAAAGCACGTCTTACACCCTGAAAACCCAGAGTATGATGACATCTATCCAGAAAATCTTGTTATACAAGGAATTGTAAAACATAACATTCATAGTTTTTAGGAGGCTTAAAATGAAAACTATACACTACTGCCCCAATTGTGGACGCTGCATTGGCGAAAGCACATCATCAGATGAAAGTTGCTTGTGCAAAGTTCTTACAAAAGAGCCAGCAAAATTAAAGAAACATCAATTCATAATGAAGAATACCTGCAAAAAATGTAAAACTGTCATCTTTGTGTCATTAGAGTTTAAACCTTAAAGTTAGACCTTAATAGTGGACCGCAGAGTCCCAGACGAATGACAAAATGTCCACATGGACCTTAATTGTCCGGATAATGAAATTTTATCCTAAACATTTAAGGCCTTTTTTAATCCCGAGTGTTTAGGAACACTTGGGATTTTTTCGTCAAATAACAAAAAAATGGCACACATCTGCTGTTTTAAGCATTTATCGTGACTATTTATTATTTAGGGATATTTAATAGACTCAAAATCGAAACCATAATCTTGCCCTATTTTTCAGTTATTACTTATGAGAAAAAAATTTTGAAAATTTCTCAAAAATTTTCCCCGCTGGGACAAATGGTGTCCCAGCGACAATGTTAAAGTATGCCCGTCAAAACAAAAATAAAAGGAGGTGAATAGCGATATGGATTTAAGAAAATCAAGCATAACAGCAGATATTCTTAATATTTTGTCGGATTGTGAAATCCATACAATGCAAGAAATTGCAGACGAAGTTGAAGTTTCCAGAAAAACTGTTGTTAGACATATCCAATCACTTTCATATCGCTATCCAATCCAGACTTTTTGTGGCGGCATAAATCGAGGCGGAGTTTGCTTGGATAAGAGTTATCTCTATCAAGGAAAAGTGTTGTCAAATGATGAGCTGCAACTTATCAATAAAGCCCTCACTCTTTTGCAGAAGAATGAGGACGAAAACTTTGACAGCACCACATTAAATTCTTTACTTGCAAGATTTTCTCTGCCAATTGAAAAGGAGCAAGAAGATGAGCGAAGAATTATCTAAAAATGAAATTGAACAAAAAGATGACAGCAAAGAAATGGTTGTCATCAAATACCACGACAGAATCCATAATCAATGGATTGATGTTGAAGTGACAAAAGAAGTTGCGAGATTTATGGAAAGCGATCGCAAAAATAGAAAAAGAGCGCAAGACAAGTTTGAGCACTACAATAAACAATTTGATGAAGTGTTTGTTCCAAGTAAGCCAAACAATGAACGTTTCTTATGCGATCCAAATGCTGACTACGAAACAATTAAAGAAAATGAAAGAAAAGAAAAATTTGAAGAATTTGAAATTGAGCATAATCGAGTGCTTGTTGAAAATTCTTTGGACTGCTTGACGCCTGATCAGAGAGAAGTTGTTGAACTTGTATTGCAAAACCTTTCTTACAGCGAAATAGCTGAAAGACTTGGGCTTGAAAACAAGCAGATCGTCACAAACAGAATGAGAAGGGCCAAGAAAAAATTAAGAAAATTTATAAAAGACACAGAAAATTAAAAATTTTTTCAAAAAAAGTAGGCACCGATTTCAAAAACCTGTCCCTATATAGTATGAAGGGGCAAAAAAGTTTTCATTGAGTTTTGATATTGAACTAAAACTCAAAAAATTTTTAAGGAGACATTATGAACGAACAATACACTATTCGTGTTTATGACACAAGACTTGTTTCAAAGGTTGAAGAACTCTACAAAAATTGCAGAGACATCTACACGTCAAAAAATCCATTTATGGTTGATTGCTTGGTGAGAGGCATGGAAGTCATTGAAAAGGATTTGTTTGGAACAAGCGAAACTGACAATGTTGATGAACTTTACAACGAAGTTAAACTCACTGTCAAAAAACTTGATAATCTCTTGAAACTTTGTGAGAAGTCAGCAAAGGAAAGCATAGCAAACATTCAAATCAATCAAAGACTTTTGTCATGCAACTACAATATGCTTCTGGGCTTGTCAGAAAATAAGCCAAAGAGAAAAGAAGAAGTTGACGGTGGTTGGTGTGATAATCTTCCTACCCGCTTGGAAGAAGTCATGGAAGAACTCATACAACATTTTTCAAGTAAATGAGTGTGCCAAATGTAAATCTGTTTCTTGGCTATGTTGATTGTTTGAGAGGAAAAAGCAGCAAAGACAGATATGTAAAGGAAAACTTTGAAGCACGAAGATTTTACAGCGCAGGAAAAGACTATGACTATGTGAAATATGTGCAAAACGGAAGTAAAGAAAAAATAGATTTTGTTGACTATTCTGGAAACGAAGAAAAGAGTAAAGGCATTTTTAATGAAAATGGACTTTTGAATGAACAACAAATAAAAGAATTGCGCACAAAACTACGAGACACTGACAGCACAATTTGGCATGGTGTTATTTCCTTTACAGAAGAATTTGGAGACAACTATTGTGACGATTATGAAAAAGCTTATAACCTTATGAAAACGCAGTTGCCAAAGTTTTTTAAATATGCAGGACTAAATCCAGACAATATGATCTGGTTTGCAGGCTTGCATGAAAACACTGACAACAAGCATATTCATTTCTCTTTCTTCGAGAAAGCCCCTTTAAGAACGAGACAAGGTCGCAAAGGCAAATTCTATTCACAGGGCCTTTTATATAAAACTGCCCTACGTTGCTTTAAAGTCTCAATTGAACTGCATTTGCTGAACATCTACAAAGAAATAGGCCAACACAGAAAAGAACTGACAAACTCAATGAAAGAAGGACTAAATATAGGAGCATTTATGAAAAATATAAAATCTCTCATTTTCATTCTTCCAGATAAAGGAAGATTAAGCTATGAAAGCGAAAACATTAAGCCATTCAAGCCACAAATTGATTTGATTGTAAATTCAATCATAAACGCAAACAAAGACTTAAAAGAAAAGTTTGACAACCTTGAGAAGATCCTAAGCGTTAGAGATAACGAACTCTTGAAAGCATATTCCAAACTGAAAATCAATTATTCAGACAAGCTTTTGCATGATAAGTGCATTTATGACATTTATCGCAGACTTGGAAATCTTGTTTTGCTTACGGTGAAAGAAATCCGCATGGAACAACAAAGATTGGACTATGAAACAAGAAATCGCCTTGTGCGAAAAAGGATTGACAAAATCAAAAGAAAGGCACTTATCAAAAAGTGTATGCAACTAAGCGATCTTGTCAACCGAGAGATTGTTTCTGCCTTTCAAGAATATTTGGACAAACTTGAAGAAGCAAATTTCAAAATCATGAAAGAAGAAGGACTTTTGGATTGAACATAAAGACCTGTGGATTAAAGATTTTGAAGAAAGTCATTATTGGACTTGCCATTTTCTTTGCCTGCTTTGTTTGTGGATATTTAATCAATATGTTTGTATCAAACAATTTTGTGTTTGAATTTAAACTTGATCCTGCTTTGCTTGTGGCAGGAAAAACTTGGCTTTACACTTTGTTTCTTATGTCGATTTTCTTTGTCTTGTGGTTGTTTGCTTGGTTTAAAGGGATTGGCAAAAATCCTAAAACAATCATGCAAGCAAATGAGAAAGACAAAGATATTTACACTGGACTTGAACAAGCGCATTTTCAAACTGACAAAGAAATTCAAAAGAATTTCCAAACAGTTGACTATACAGATTTGCCAAAAACGGATATTGAAGGTATCCCCGTAAAAGCCGAAGAAACTGCAAAAGGATATAAAATCACTTTTGCAAAGCCAGCGCACACTCTCATTATCGGAACAACTGGCTCTGGTAAAACAACAACTTTCATCAATCCCGTTGTGCAAATCTTATCCAACACACAAAATCAACCGTCAATGTTGCTTTCAGATCCAAAGGGCGAATTGTATGCCCTACACGCCAAAAGCCTTATAAATCGTGGCTATGATGTGAAAGTGCTTGATTTGAGAAACCCTTATTGCTCAATCCGTTGGAATCCACTTGAAAGGCCTTATATGCTTTATCAAGAAATGCTTTCCTTAGATGACAAAGTCCATTTGAACGAAGAAGAAGGATATTATGTTTTTGAAGGAAAGATCTATTACAGCGAAGAAGAAAAAAGCGCAGCAGTGCAAGTAAGAAAACAAGAAATCTTTGACGAAGTATATGAAGATTTAAACGACATTTGTTCTGTTCTCTGCCCTGTCACAAACAAGTCAGAGCCAATTTGGGAAAGTGGCGCAAAGAACTTTATTTTGGCGATCACTCTTGCCATGCTTGAAGATAGCGAAGAACCTAAGCTTGGAATGACAAAAGAGAAATTCAATTTCTACAACATTATGAAGATTGCCACGAACACGCAAAACGATTGTGAAGATCTTATGGACTATTTCAAAAATAGAAGCCCGATTTCAAAAAGTGTCAGTCTTTCAAAACAAGTGCTTGACGCCAGCGATAAAACAAGAGGATCTTATCTGTCAACAATCTTTGACAAACTTTCAATGTTTAGCGACATGAGTATTTGTTCTTTGACAAGTGCAAACGAAATCAATTTTGGCGAAATTGCAACAAAGCCAACAGCTTTATTCTTGCAAATCCCAGATGAGAAAGAAACAAGACATACACTTGCTGCCATGGTTATTTTGCAAGCCTACAAAGCACTTGTCGCAAAAGCAAACACCTACCCAGACTTGTCTTTGCCAAGAAGTGTTTACTTTCTTCTTGACGAATTTGGCAACCTGCCAAAAGTCCACAAACTTGAACAGATGATTACTGTTGGCCGAAGTAGAAAGATTTGGCTTTCACTTGTTGTGCAATCATACGCCCAGCTTGCAAAAGTTTATGATGACAAGAGTGCTGACATTATCAAATCAAACTGCAACATTCAAATTTTCATTGGAACAACAGATTTGAAAACTATTGAGGAATTTTCTAAAAAATGTGGAAACTTCTCACTTGTCCAACGAAATGTCAGCTTGTCAACATCAAATGACAATATTGGAAGCTCTGTTAGTGTAAAAGAAAGACCGCTCATATATCCAACGGAATTGCAACAACTCAACAGCCCAGACAATATGGGAAATGCAATTGTCAATGTATTTGGCTTTTCGCCAATACGAAGCAAATACACGCCAAGTTATAAAAGCAAATATTTTGTTTTGGAAAAGACAAATCAACTTTTATCTGAAGGCAAGTATTTCAATGAAAAGCAAGTCTTTTACGATATGCTTGAAAGAAACAAAAGTGTTATGCGAAGGGACAAACATGAAACTTTCAAATTTGACATTACGCCATTCATTGAAAGTTTTAAAATTCAAATTGAAAAATTTGACTTTGAAAGTTTAGGTTGCTTTGAATATAAATTTGAACTCTTGAAAGCACTTGACAATCACGATTTTGACTTGGTTAATCAACGAGTGCAAGAAATAGCAAAGATGATTGAAAAGACTGGAACAGACGATTATGGATACGCTACAAACCTTATTATGAAAGCTGAACAATTAAAAAGGTTGGTGAAACAATGACAACAAAATTAAAACACTCTTTTATTGCCCTTTTGTGTATAATTTTTTGCATATTTCCAGCAGCTTTAATTTCAATAAACCTTTCGCCAAGCCAAACCGCTGACGCTGTTATCATTGGACCGATTGTCGATCCGGGTGGAGTTATTGCACCTATACAACCGTCAGAGCCAGATTATGGACCAACAGCAAAGGAATGGAGCAACAGCACTGGCGTCCCAACGGCAAAACCAAACGCTGACGGAAGTCTAAAATCTTACAAATCTTTATATGTGAAAAACGATAAGTTTTTCAAAGTTTACAGTCCAGACAGAAGATATGGATCTGTTGTTAAATATTTCAAAGTTGTAAGAACTGACGGACGACCAATCTATGATGATGACGGAATCCTTGACGTTTCTTGGAACACATCTGTCGCAGCAGACGAAGTTGTTGACTATGCAGCAAACTTATATATCCAAACTCAAATGGCATACTACACTTGGAATGGCTTTTGTGGAACTGTCCTTTATGACAAGTTTGAAAGCGGAAGTTTTCCACTTCGTTGGAATACTGGAAACACTGTCAACGAGTCTGTGATTTTTGTTATGCCAGATGAAAATCTAAATAACTATGGTGCCGGTGCCTACAAAAACAATGGAATAAATCCCGGATATGATTATTTTAAACTGACAGACATACACCGCTTTGATACACCTATGTTTTCCGTAAGCCTTAAAGGAAAAGGTTATTGGGAAAATTGTTTTTGGGGTGGCTGTTTTGACTATGTCAGTTTTGATGATAACTTGACAGGATATATTTCACGCGCAAACCGAAACTGGAAAAACACACTTGAAGCAAGTGGAGTTGGCAGAGGCGGATATAATGGCGGACAAGCCTTTTACTCGCCAAAACCTTTCACTGCAATTGCAACAAACTTAAACAACTATATCAAATACAATGGAGTGCAAGCAACCCCCGCTTCCGGAACTGATATTGTGCCTTACAAAGACGGACATCATATCAGCATTTCAAAAGAAGGAATAACAAAGATTGAAATCGAAAATGGTGCAGAAGGCTTATACACCCCATATTATTGCTTTGTTGACACGAAACTGCCCGACATCAGTTATTCATACCACAACGCCAATGCTACTGAATTAAGACGCGTTGGTGCCATTACAACAACTGCAAGTGGCGCTAAACAGCAATCAATCTATGAAGGCGTTTTCCGCGATCAAGTGCAAGTGAATTTTGGAACAACCGAAGGTGAATGTCCAGAAACCGCCACCTACAAATATAATGGTAAAACTTATGACCTTAAAAGTGGAACTTGGCTTTCACAAGAAGGAAGATATGAAGTCACTGTCACTGATTTTGCAGGAAATACAACAATAAGCACTTTTGATATTGATTGTTCTTATCCTACACTCAACAGCCAAAGACTTTCAAATGACAAAACATACAAAGTCTCTCGTTGGTGGTTGGTTGATGTTCCTTATGGCTACAAAGACTTTGGAACTTACTCTTTTGGCATATTGGATTGGGCGGAAGATTTCGCCATGCAAGCTGAAAGAAACACGCACGTCACAAATTATCACTTGGATAATATTGATGACTTTTACAACACTCATCTTGTTGCAAGTGGAAACACCATCAAAGTTGGAGATTATTGGTATTATAAATCAATAAACAATCCAAACTTGTTTGTCTATTATTTTGACGAAAACTCATTAAATGAAGCTTTAAGATTTTATTCCAAAAATTTTGTTTCAGCTGAACAAAAATATAAAATCAATTCAACTTTCTCGCCAAATAATTATGGCAACAAATTAGACGATTCCATGTATCACAACATTATTTTCAAAAATCTCATGTCAGCCTACTATGCCAACAATTTTATTTTCCGATCTGACGATATAAATGACAGCTACAAAATTTATTACGATTTTGCGGAAGATGATATTGAAGATTGGAAAGAACTGCAATATGGAAAAACCTTTGGAAGTCAAGCAAACATTCATGGTTTGTATTGTATAAAAGAAGTTGACTTTGCAGGACATGAAATTTGTTATTATGTTTTCTTGGATTTACAAACACCTATTATAGATTTTGAAGCAAAAATCTATGGAAAAGAAAAAACAATAAAACAATCAATCTCTGTCAAAGATATTCCAGAAAATCACGAACTCATTTTCTATTATGAAACTTTCAAGATAACGAATGTTATGGAAGATGACAAGTGGTGGATTATGGAAGTCAAAGATCCAAATGGTAAGATCGCAAGATACACCTACCTTGATGAACTGCCAGACTTTGACGGATACGATCCCGGTGAATATACAATCTCTGTCGCAGACAGATTGTCAAATGTTTTCACTTTCAAAGTTTGTTTACTTGGCAAAGCGCCAGAAGCAATCTTCACTGATATAAACGCTAAAATGCAATTGAAAATTGACATCAAGTGCAGCGAAGATTACAACTATGTTGATGTGCTTAAAATCTATCGAAATGGTGTTTGCTTAAACTCTGAACTTGGCTATGATGAATTTCCAAATGACGACTCAAACTCTCTTATTTTTATCGACAAGAACACCCTATCCTACATCTTCAACAAAGGTGGAACTTATGTTGTTGAAATAACAGACAACTTTGGTAGGGTTGTTTCCTACGAATATAAATTTGAGAAAGACTTGCCAATGGGCAATCTTATTGGAGTTGAACATAATGGACGCACAAATAGCGAAGTGAAATTCATTTACAACACAGACAAGTTTTATGTTGCGATTGAAAACAACGGAAAAGTTTTCTTGCCAGAAGAAGAAATTGACAAGAACTTAAAAACTCTTACTTTCAATCCAATTGAAAACTCACAAAACAATTTTACGATCAAACTTATAGACCGATCTGATGATGAAAACTACAATATTTACTCTTTCACAATCAAATCAATCAAACCTATTCTCAATCTTTTTGGAGTTGAAAATGGTGGAAAAACTGGTGGCACAGTTTACGCATTATGGGAAAACACTGATGAACAATACACCGCTTCATACAGCCATAATGGCAAAACACAAGAATACAAAAAAGGACAAATCCTTACAATTGACGGAAAGTATGAAATCACACTTTATGACGAAATAGGAAATTTCACAACAGTAAATTTTGAAATAGACAAATCCATTGACTTTACAATCGCAGATGTCAACGGAAACACTTACTCACTTGAAGAAATTAAAATTATCAATTTTGATATAAGACTTATAGACCAAGAGCCACTTACAATTTCCATTACAAAAGACAAAAAAGATTTTGAGTATGAGTTTGGACTTATGATAACAGAAGAAGGATATTATGAAGTTAGACTTATTGATGAGTTTAACAACTCAATCTTCTTCTCTTTCACGATTGACAAAACACCACCCGTTGCGACTTTATATGGCGTTGCCGAATATGGCAAAACAAACAAAAGTGCATGGGTGACTTCAACAGAAGCAAACCTTATTTGTTGGTATCTTATCAATGACGAATACAAAGATGTTTATCGTCTTGGACAAGAGCTTACTGAAAGCGGGAAATATTTAGTTTGCATTTCAGATCAAGCAAGCAATCTCATCACATTTGAATTTGAAATTGACCGATCAATTGCCTACGATATAAACACTTATCGTGGCGGAATTTCAAATGGCGGTGTTAGACTTGTTGCTTATGAAAATTTGAAAATCTATATGACAAAAGACAATCAATATTTTGAATATGCTTTTGAGCAAATTCTTAATGACGAAGGCGAATATTCTTACACGATTTTTGATGATTTAGGAAACAAAGAAATTGGATTTTTCACAATCATAAAAAAGAACAAACAAAACTTAAATCACATCCTACAAGAAGATATACAAATCAAAAACATTACAAAGAATGATGAAGATTTTGAATATGAACTTAAAGACGGAAACCTTTATCTTTTTGATGAAGGCACTTACAATGTTGAAGTTGTAGACAACAAAACAAATAAAGAATATTCCTTTGTTATCACAATTGACACCACCCCACCGACACTTGAAATTACAGGCGTTGAAAATGGTGGAACAACCAAAAAGATTGTCACATTGAAAAACGTTTCCGAAACACCTTATGAACTTATCATCTTCGTTGACGGAGTAAAGTTTGAATATAAACTTGGAGACGAAATTGAAAAGTGTGGAAGATTTCAAATAACTCTACTTGACGAAGCTGGCAATAAAACCGAATATTCTTTTGAAAGAGAATATTCTCTCAATGCAGCAAGCGTTGGAGTTATTGCAGGATTTGGAGTTTTAATTTTATTACTCATCATCTTGCTTGTGAAATCAAGACATCACTATTACAAAGATGAAAACATTGAAGAAGAAATCACAGAAACCACTATCGAAGAAGATATTGGATCTGAAAATGATGAAAATGCCCAAATTGATGAAAATCAATAGGGATTTTATACAAATTTATAGCAAGCAGGATAAGAGCAGACTCAAAATCGCAAAGCCAACGCCTACAACCCCCTAAAATAAAGGGGTTTAGCTGCCTCAGCCTTAAAGGTGGGCTGATGCGATTTTGACTCATCTCTCTTTCCGAAAGCAAGTGTGAAACCCACTTCTTTTTTTATTGAAATATAGGACTAAGCATAGAACGCAAAACAAATAAAAATTGGAGGAACTATTAAATTATGAGTATGTTAGCAGCAATTGATTTCAACCCCGTTTTAGCACCGGTGTTGGAAGTTTTGAATGCAATCCTTTGGCCAGCAATCGGACTTGTCGGATCTATCGGAATGATTTATTGTATTATTCTTGGTGTTAAAGTTGCGAAAGCAGACGAGGCTGGATCGAGAGAAAAAGCCAAGAAAGATTTGATTGGCGCAATCATTGGATTTGTTGTCATCTTCGTTTTGATATTGGCACTCAAAATCGCTATGCCTATCTTGCAAGATTGGGTAAGCACTCAAATTCAAGCATAACAAAAAAGGAAATTGAAATATGAAAAATCTATCAACAAAAACAAAGATATTGATTGGCGCAGGTATTGTGCTTGCAATCTTCATTATCTTTCTATTCATTTTGGCAGGAAGCTCTGGAAATGACAAAGTGCCAAATGAAGATAATTTAAAACAAAACATTACAGGCATTACTTGCGAAACTCAAACACAGGGAAATTTTGATTATGACATTTCTCTCATCACAAATGACACTCAATTTGACGATCAAATTTCAAGCAGAAAATATACAAGAATTGTCATCAATCACACACAAGATTTAAAGAGTTATGGACTTGGCTTTACAGTCAGATCTGACGAAAGTGCCGACCTTACTTTTACACTCATGAAAAATGATGAAGTCTTAAAATCTGACACACTGTCACTTTTAAGCAGACAAGTTGCAACAGTAAATTTGAGTTTGGAAAATCCAATTGAAATTTCAGTTTCTGACAATTTCTATATTGAAGTCACTCTTTCAGAAGATACAACTTTTGCAGTTGACACATTCTTATTCTTTATGGACTTGGAGGCTTAAAATATGGATTGGATGACTAACTGGATTTTTGAACTTTTTTATAGTTTGCAAAAATCAATTTGTTATGTCATTGATTTCATACGAGAAATTTTCTATATACTTGCGGGCCTTAAACCCGTCACAATAGGCGGAAAACAAACTGATTTACTATCCCACTTTATCCTTTCAGATACAGTCAGAACAACTTTCTTTTATATCTTTTTAATTGCAGTCATCTTGCTTGTTGTGTTTGTCCTTATTGCGATTATACGAAGCGAATATGCCAACGGAGAAAACAAAAAATCAAAAGCATTGATTTTGGGCAAAGCCTTTCAAAGTTTTGCAATCTTTCTCATGGTGCCATTTCTTTTGGTTGCAGGAATAACGCTGACAAATGTTGTTATGGGTGCGATCAATCAAAGCATGAATCCATTTGTTTTGGAAACTGGTGGCACTGCAACGATTGGCGGACAAATTCTTGTCACAAGCGGACAGCACGCTTATATCGGAGACGAAAGCATAAGAAGTGAAATCGAAAGAATGTTCTTGACTGGTGAACTCAACTACTTTGATATGGGAGTTGTCAGTCAGTATTACAATTTGAGAAACATTGATTTTCTCATTGGAATTTTTGGCTCTATTGTGATTATGGTGATGTTTGTTATGAGTGCTGTCACTTTCATACAAAGAATATTTGACATTGTTCTCTTGTATATCATCTCGCCCGTAAGTGTAAGCACAATCCCCGTTGACGACGGTGCAAGATTTAAAATATGGCGTGACATGACAATATCAAAAGTCTTGGGTGCTTATGGAATTATTCTGTCAATGAATTTGTTTTTCATTATCATTCCGCAAATCTCATCAATTGTATTTTTCGACAACGCCTTTAAAAATGGAATTGTCAAAATCTTGTTCCTTATTGGTGGTGCCTTTGCAGTCACAAAAGCAAATCTTGTTATTGCACAACTCACAGGCAATCAAGCAGGACAAAACGAAACACAACAATTGTTTAGAAATATGCAGACTGGCGGACATATCATGAAAGCAACTCTTGGCGCAGGTGCTGCTGTTGGTGGTGCTATTCTTGGCGGAAAGAAATTTACAGACACGCGAAAATCGACACGTTCTTCAATGGCAGGACTTAAACGATCATTCACAGACAACCCAAGCAAACAATATATCAACAAATCTTCCGAGCCAAGCAAACTTGCAAAATATGGTGGAATGGGAACAAGAATTGCGACCATGCCTATTGGAATGATGAAAGACTTGGCAAGTGGCGGACTTGTTGGAATGGGCAAAAACTTTATTCCAAGAGTTAGAAATATTGCACAGGGCGACAGTTTTGTCAACCATGCACAAGGTAAATCAGTTTTAAATAAGGAGCCAAATAATGCGAATAATACCGCGAAACACGAAGGTTAAAATGCAGTTTTATAAAGGCATTGGAATCACTGACATCATACTTGGTGTTATTGCCCTTGCCTTTATAGCTTTGGCTGCTACAAGCAACCTACCAAACAAATATTTTCTTGCAATAGGAATTTTGGTGATCGTGGCGCCAATGTATATCCCTATTGGAGACATCAAACTTTATCAAGCACTTGGCTATGCTTTCAAGTTTGGAATTGCACAAAAGACTTTCAGCATAAAAAGAAAAGGAAATTCTCACATCAGCGCAATTGTGCCTTATGCAAGTATTAAAGATGATTTGATTTATCAAAAGGACAATGGCATTACTGGTGTTATTGAAGTGAAACCTATCGAGTTTAATATGTTGAGCGAAAGCAAACAAAATTATTTGATTGACGGAGTTATCTCAAACACATTAAAGAATGTTGGACTTATGCAAGAATACAACTTAATCAAAATTGAAAAGCCAATCATCTTTGACGGATATTTAAGAAATGAGCTTACTCGCGTTCAAAAATTGATTGCGGAAAATGAGAACAACAATCTTAAAGAAGAAGAATTTAGAAAACGCGTTGAAATCATTGAGGATCGAATAAATGTCATTGACAGCATAAACTCTGACGAAAAGATTTACGCAAGTGCTTATTATATTGCAATCCACGATATTGACAAGAAAAGCTTAAACAACTCACTTGAAATCATTGAACAAACTTTAAGAAACAGCAATCTTGAAGCGAAAAGATTAAACAGCAAAGAACTTGCAATCTTTTTGAAATATTCTTATGACAAAGACTTTGACGAAAGGGATTTTGATAATATCGCAGAAAAGGACTATATCAAAAACATCTATCCAGAGAATATTGCGTTTAAAGCACTCTCAACAAAACAGAATGATAAAACCCTAACCCACTTTGTTATCACAGACTTCCCTTTGAAAGTTGACAACGCTTGGGGACAAGATTTGTTTGACATTCCAAACACAAAAGTTGTCTTGAAAGCAAAACCTGTTGAAAAATATAAAGCCACAAAACGAATTGACAATGCAATCAATGAACTCTTATCACAAAAGACACTTGGAAAGGCAAGCTCACAGATTGACAAGCAAACACATCTTGAAAGCCTACAAATCCTTTTGGAAGGCTTGCAAAATGACAATGAAGTGTTCTTTGACACAACTCTTATCATAACCGCCTATGATGACGGAAAAGATACAACAAACAAGAAATTTGTGCGAAGAAAACTGCGTGAACTTGGCTTCAAATATAGCGAGATGTTTGGCAGACAAATTGAAAGTTATTTTTCAAGCAACATCAACACTTGCAATAGGACCAACATCTCACGAGGATTGAACTCATCTGTTATTGCTTCATCTTTTCCATTTGTAAGCAACGCTATTCTTGATGAGAATGGCCTTTTGATTGGCGAAAACAAATTGCCAACCTTTGTTGACTTTTTCAGACGAGATGACGAAAGAGTAAACTCAAACACTGTCATCATTGGAAAATCTGGAAGTGGAAAATCTTACGCTACAAAAATGCTATTGGCAAACTTGGCAAGCGACAACGCAAAAGTGTTTATCTTGGATCCAGAAAACGAATATTGCAATCTTGCAAATAATCTCAAAGGCAAAGTGTTAGATGTTTCATCTTCAAAGAATGGAAGAATAAATCCTTTCCACATCATTGTCAGTCTGGACGACGAAAACCAAGACGGAAGCAGCAACTCTTTCTATTCTCACTTGCAATTCTTGGAAGAATTTTTCAGACTTATCTTACAGGGAATAAATCCCGACAGTTTGGAGCTTTTAAACAAAATCATTGTTGAAATCTACAACAAAAAAGGAATCACAGCAAAAACAAACTTGTCGGAATTAAGACCAAAAGATTATCCAATCTTTCAAGACTTAGCAGAAGAAATTGACAAAAGGATTGAAAACGAAAAAGACGAATACAACCTATCTTGCTATAAAGTGCTTTCAAACTATATAAGCAAGTTTAGACGTGGCGGAAGAAACTCTGCGCTTTGGAACGGATTTACAACTTTCAATCCAACTGAAAACTTTGTTTGTTTCAACTTTCAAAAGTTGTTGGCAAACAAAAACAATGTGATTGGAAATGCACAAATGTTGCTTGTTTTGAAATGGCTTGACAATGAAGTCATTAAAAATAGGGACTACAACATACTCAACGGAACGGACCGAAAAATTGTTATTGCAATTGATGAGGCCCATGTGTTTATTGACGAGAAATTTCCTATTGCGCTTGACTTTATGTATCAACTTGCAAAACGAATAAGAAAATACAACGGAATGCAAATTGTCATCACACAAAACGTCAAAGACTTTGTTGGCAGTCCAGAACTTGCAAGAAAATCATCTGCAATTATCAATGTAAGCCAATATTCATTTATCTTTTCACTTTCGCCAAATGATATGTCTGACCTTTGCACTCTTTATGAGAAAGCAGGACAAATCAACGAAAATGAAACGGACAATATTGTCAACTTGCCGCGCGGAAGTGCCTTTTTAATTACAGGACCAGCAAATAGAACAAATATAAGAATTGTGGCTACACCACAAGTAAAACAAATTTTTGAAAATTAGGAGTTAAAAAATGGAAGATAAAAAATTCATGACGCTTGAAGATTTGACCGCACTCTCACAAGAGAAATATATGGAAATCTTGAAGCAAAACCAAATCAAATCACTTTTGAGAGCAATTGGATTGTTTCCAGATCAAACAATCACAAATGATGTTCTTATCCTTTCACAAAATCCAGACGCTATTTGCGTGAAACGTATGAAAGAATGGAATTTCTATAAAAGAGTTGTAAAGAAAGCTGAAAAAGCAATCAAAGTTGTTTCTCATCACATTGAAAACTTTAATCAAGACTTCGTTGACGAAAAAGGCAACGAATATTCACAAGAAATGCCAAAACTGATTTGTGATGTTGGCTTTGTGTTTGACATCTCTCAAACAGAAGGCAAAGATTTTGAATATCTCAATTCAAACAAAGAAACAATCGCGTCTCATTTTGAAACCGTTAAAAAGGCTTTGGAAAGCACTGCAAAAGAGTTTACTTTTGAATATAGAAATCAAGACAGCAACAGCGAAGTTGATTGGGAAAATAAAGTTGTCTATGTAAAAGACGGACTTTCTGTCAATGAACTCATTGAAGATGTTGCTGCTATTCTTTTGACTACCCGCCATGAAGAAGGACTTGAAAATATTGGCGAGTTTGAAAGAAATGCTGTTATCTATGCTGTCAGCTCAAAACTTGGACTTGACTTGCCAGAATATGATTTCTCAGTTGAAAGTCTCAATGACGAAGGCTTGAACAAACTTAAAGGCAATCTTCAAAAAGTGCGTTCTGTCACAAAGCAAATGCTTTCAAATGTTGAAAATTCAATTGAACGCGCAATCCGCAATCTTGACAAAAAAATGCAAGAGCAAGAAGAAAAGTTGGAACAAACAACAGAACAAGAAACACCTAAAAAGTCGAAAGCAAAAACAAAATCAAAAGACATTGAAAGAGAGGTGCAATAATGCTGAACATTGGTGGAGAACTTGCATTTGTGTTGCAAGACATTGACTACAATTCAAAGAAAGATCTTTTGGACAGGCTTCGCCATATCCGAGAGGATCTTCGTGATTATCCAAAAGAAGAAAAGGACAACCTACGCCCTATCTTAGCTGTTTCTATTCAGCAAGCTTTCTATGCAAGTGAATGGGAACTCATGCGATACAAGAATTTCTGCAAATACAGGAGTGAACATGGATACGATAAAGCTGTTGGTGAAAGAGCCAAATAAAGAGCCCTATATTAAGGAAGTTGAACACACACTTGAAAATATGCAAGCCATTGTTGGTGGATATATCGAATGTGTTGAAATGCCCGGAGCTGAAAACATTGACATTTATCTCAACGAAGAAGGCAAACTTGAACGATTGCCCGGCAATATATGGATTGCGGGAATTGATGATTGCATTGTTGGCACTTGTTATATGGTTGGCTATGATCCTAAAACCGGTGCAAATATCAGCTTGACAGAGAAACAAATTAAAACTTGTGAAAAGTATTGCAATACCTTTTCTTTGCCAGAAGATAGTGATTTATATATGGATTATTTTTGGCTTAAAGAAATTATGAAACTTAGAAGCGAGAATTATCTTAAAAAATCAATATCTGAAATGTAAATAAGGAGACGCCTATGACATTTGAAGAAAAACTAACAGTCACAGCTTTTACAAAGATTCTTATGGTGGACATGAACGATTTTCATGAATATGCTGAAAAACTTTTGGAAAGACCGATCATGACACATGAATTTGCGCTTGAAAGTGTGTGGAAAGAAATACAAGACAAAGTTAGACCAGACTTTGTTGCACTTTGCGAGAAACACCCCCATACAAAAACACGCAAAAATGTAAAATGCAAGAGAAATTATCATGGCGAGATGTAAAGGAGCCCTATGGAAGAAAATAAAATAAGCAAAGCAAAAGGCCTTTCAATTACAATGATTATTCTTGCAATTGTGGTGGGCTTTGGATTTCTCATTGGACTGGCACAAGCTGCCGACAGAGACAAACTTTTTCAAGAAACAAATCCAGAAATGGAATTTTACTTCTTTGATGAAAATGGCAGATTCCTAACCTATTGGGATAACTATGAAAATTACAATGTTGAGGTTAATATCCCAAAAACATATTCTTTGACATCAAAAAAAGTTGCAATGCACAGAGAAGCAACATCACAGAGCGACCTAACATCTTACGCTAAAAAACTTGGCATAGAAGATTACACGATAACTGACATTTCTGGCTATGTGCAAAATGGAAATTCTCAATATTATCGAACAAGATACAGAATTGATTTTGAATGGCGAAAAACAATCACAGGAACTCAATACACCACAACAATCATTGGGCGAGATTTGTTTAGGAACACTTCGCGCTATCGTTCTTTTAATATCCCAAATACAGTTAAGACAGTTGAATGGTCCGCATTTTGTGGAACACATGGGCACACAGAAATAGTTTTTCCAGAAGGCGTTGAAAGTCTTGAAGGCGGAGTTTGCTTTGGCAATTCAAACCTAAAAACAATCTCTCTGCCAAGCACTTTAAAATATATCGGAAGTCAAGCTTTTGAACAATGTCACAAAGTTGTCGAGCTTGTTTTGCCGGACAGCGTTGAAACAATCTCTTGGAGTAGTTTTAATAGAATGACAAAACTTGAAACTCTAACCCTTTCAGCAAATTTGCAAACAATTGCCAGCTATTCAATTTCATGGTGTTATAAACTTAAAACAGTAAATTTCAAAGAAGGAAACCGCACTATTGGTGAGAAAGCATTTGAAGATTGCACTGCTTTGGAAGAAGTCAATTTGCCAAGCACTTTGACAACAATTAAATCAAAAGCATTTGACGGTTGCACGAGCCTAAATAAAGTGATTTTAAATGCTGCTTCTGTTGTAAAGATTGATAATGACGCTTTCCCAGAAAATGTTGAAAAGTTTTATGTGAAAGACGAGATTTATGAAGAATATTTGAACAGCGCTTATTGGACTGGATTGACAGACAAAATAGCAAAAATTTCTGAAATGAATTGAGGTGCAATAATGACAGAAAAACAATACGATAAATTTAGAAACACTATTGATAAAGAGATCGAAGAATATAAACGCGAAGTTTGCAACAATGCCCCTATCCATGTTTATGAAAGATTTTATGAAATTCATGCTTACGAAGAAATTTATGATTTTCTTTGTCATGACGCTATAAATCATGACATTAAGGGCTTCCCTGCAAAAAATATTTTAGATCACTTTTATTGTCAATTTATGAAAACAGACTATGACTTAACGCAAGAAGATTTATATGATTTTTTGGAAGAAGAAACAAAGCTCTATAAATCTCAAAGCGAATTGTGAGGAACTTATGAAACAAAAATATTTGATTAGAGGTGAACTCTATGATCCAATCCTATTTGGTGATGAAGATTCCGATTGGGTTGGAGACGGTGAAGATCCAACTTGTGGCGACTGCGGTTGTCATGTTGGTGAACAACATTTGGACGGTTGTGATATTGAACGCTGCCCAAGATGTGGCGGACAAATGCTGTCTTGTGATTGCGGAACAAAATATATCATCAACGAAGAAGATATGAAAGATTTGCCACAAATCATTGAAGAACAAAAGATTGTCAACGAAGGACTTGAAAGAGAAATACAAGCAATCATTGAAGCTCATGAAAAGAAAAAACAAGAACAGAAAGATGATAATTCGGAGATGTGAAATGACTGAAAAAGAAGATTTTAAATTGACGTCTTTGATTTTAAGAGAAATTGACGATTTTGAGAGAGAAATGCTTGGTAAAGACAGCGAATATCTTTTTGAAAATGCAAGAGAAATTTATGCAACAAAATTTATCGGTGATTGTCTGGTTGATTATAACTTTCTAAAAGATAAGGACTATAACCTTTTCCCAAAAGAAAATGTATTGCGTTCTATCACAGAATTATATTTGAGATTTCATGACGAGATTTCAGAAAGTGATTTGTCAGATATGTTTACAGAATACGAAACTCAATTGAAGAAGATTGCAAATTGTGGAAGTGAGATGTAAACATGGAACAATATGAAATTGATTATATTAAGTCCAACTTGCAATCCTATCTTGAAACAAAAGGAATTAGAACAGACAAATTTTTCACTTGCATAAATCCAGAACATTCAGATCAACACCCGTCTATGAAATACTTTGATGACTACAAAATTCACTGTTTTGGTTGTGGCGCAACCTATGATTTGTTTGGTGCAATTGCAGCAATAGAACATTTGGATCGTAAAGAAGCATTTAAAAAAGCAATTGATTATTATGAGAGAAGGACACTGACACCAGATACAATTATTAAGCAAAAAACAGTAAAAAATGAACAAAAACCTGCAAAAAACTATGAAAAAGCATATAAATACTGGCAAAATGCTTTAAAAGACAATTTTGAAGCACAAGAATATTTGCTTTCTCGTGGTATTGATTTGGCGACTGCAAACCGTTTTGGATTAGGCTTTAATAGCTTTTATTTTGAGAAAACAAATACAAGACTTAATGCGATCACAATCCCCCTTTCAAAAAATTGTTTTTCTGCAAGAAATATAAATCCAAATGAAGAAATGAGATATTACAAAACAAAAGACAGTGATGTTGATATTTTCAATAAGCAAGCGATGACAAACAAGCAACCTATTTGTGCAATAACCGAAGGCGAATTTGATTGTTTAAGTTTTGAAACTTTAAATGTTAATTGTGTTGGGCTTGGAAGTGCCAACAATGTAAATCTTTTCATTGAAAGTGAGAAAGACAAAAATAAAACTTTTATTATCGCGCTTGACAATGATGAAGCAGGACAAAAATGGGCACAGAAATTGAAAGAGTATTTCAAAGAAAACAAAATCAAATTTGCAGAGTTTGACAATTGCGGATACAAAGATCCAAACGAAGCGTTAGTCAAAGATAAAAGTGCTTTTTCAAAAAGCATTTTTTCTTTAATCAAAAAACTTGAAAAACAAAACAATGCTGAAATGTGAGGAGAAATAAAATGAGCAACTTAGACGAATATATTGACTATAACTTTTATTCTTCAACAACGAGAACTCCCGAATATATCTCGTTTGAGAGAAAGTATAGAAACTATATCAAAAAACATTTGCCAGAGAACTATTCAATACACAAGTTTAATAACAACCACTTTGAATTTAGTTGTGTGATAAAGACAAACAATGAAAAATTCCTTTATATGTCAATCCCTGATGTTAGATATTTTCCTAACGAGTGGAGAAATAACATTTTGATAAGAACTATGGCACACGATCATGATTGGACTGCTGGTAGCAACAACCGCACTGATTTAGATCATTTCACAGAAGATATAAAAGAACTAAATGAAAGAGGATATGTTAGTTTTCACTCACGAAAACAAACACATGACTACGAAATGTAAAAAAGGAAGAAAACTATGCAACAATCAATTTTTGATTTGTTGGGTAGCGAAGGCGAAAGATTTAAGGCAAAAGAAAGCACTGATTGGAATTGGAGTTTCAAAGATTATCCACAAAGCAACGGACTGAAAGTATTTAGTTGTTTTGCTTGTGGTGGTGGCAGCACAATGGGATATAAACTTGCAGGCTTTGATGTTGTTGGCTGTTTGGAAATTGATAAACGCATGAATGACCTTTATGTGAAAAATCATAATCCTAAGCATAACTTTGTCATGGATATACGAGATTTTAATAATATCCCAAACAATGAATTGCCACAAGAACTCTTTGAACTTGACATCTTGGACGGAAGTCCACCATGCACAACATTCTCTATGGCAGGAAAACGAGAA
>CATLAM010000008.1 GCA_949878485.1 uncultured Eubacteriales bacterium | reverse complement strand
AGAGAATGGAATTGCCGTCGCTTAACGGATAAAAGTTACCTCGGGGATAACAGGCTGATCTCCCCCAAGAGTTCACATCGACGGGGAGGTTTGGCACCTCGATGTCGGCTCGTCACATCCTGGGGCAGTAGTATGTCCCAAGGGTTCGGCTGTTCGCCGATTAAAGTGGCACGCGAGCTGGGTTCAGAACGTCGTGAGACAGTTCGGTCCCTATCTATCGTGGGCGTAGGATATTTGAGAGGGCTTGCTCCTAGTACGAGAGGACCGGAGTGAACGCACCGATGGTGCGCCAGTTGTCACGCCAGTGGCACAGCTGGGTAGCTATGTGCGGTTGAGATAAACGCTGAAAGCATCTAAGCGTGAAACTTGCCTCAAGATTAGATATCCCATAACATAAGTTAGTAAGACCCCTTGTAGACTACAAGGTTGATAGGTCGCATGTGTAAGTGCGTATATATAAAGGCATTTAGCTGAGCGATACTAATAGGTCGAGGGCTTAATCACGGATTTACAACATTTTTGCTTACTTTTAAATATGTAGTTGTCAGAGAATTTTCTCTGATTGAATATTGCTACTTCCTATCCTCCTTTTTCCAATTTTAAAGTGCAATATTCAAATTAACCTTATATTTCCAAGGAAACTTGTAAATATACCATAACCAGTGGCGATAGAGAGAAGGTCCCACCTGTTCCCATCCCGAACACAGAAGTTAAGCTTCTCATCGTCGAAAATACTTGGCTGGCGACGGCCCGGGAAAATAGAACACTGCTGGTTAATGATTAAGACATCCGCATGAGGATGTCTTTTTCTTTATAAAAATTAAAATTATAAGCAGTGTTCTATTTTGGCAATCTTATGATTGCCGAAAGACTATGTCTTTCACCCGTGCCGCCCGAGAAAAACAGCCCCAGTCAAAGAAGAGTGCACGGGCTGGCGAAATCTTTCAGATTTCTAACCCCACTGCTGGTTAATATCGTTCTTCCTTTTTTGGAAGAACGATATGACTTTGTCGCATTCACTCTTGCAAGCAAGTTCATGCTTCTCGTCATCATTAAAGTAGGCGCACGAGCCTACTTTTTTGTTTATATAAATATTTTAGCAGTGTTCGGCACACTATGTGTGCGTTTTGCATTGCAAAACATTTTCCCGAGCCGTCGGCCCAGAAAAATAACCCCGTAGGCATGAAAGTGTTCGTGGGGTTGCGACGCAAAGCGTCTAACAACGCTGCTGGTTGGCGTCACAAACTGCACATATTGCTTGTTTTCGTGAGAACACGAAAAGCAGTGCCTTAATGTTTGTTTGTTCCTTATTCCCAAAAGCGATAAACACTTTTGGGAGCCCTAAGCATCCGCATGAGGATGTCTTTTTCTTAATAAAAAATGCTGTGTTGCATTTTTATTGCAACAGTCTTTTTTTTGATTGGTGGGTATAATCATTTTTTGTTATGGCGATCTTTAAATTTTTTAATGAAATCTTTAGGATATGGATAAAACATTTTATGTAGTTTTACTTTAATCAGGTCGGCGACTTTTAGAATAACTGTTATGTCCAATTCTAAGTCGTCTGTCATAACTTGATTAAATTCCTTTTTCGTGATGTTGCACAACTTACAAAATGTGTCTTCTTCAACATTGTTTTCTTCCATATATTTTGTGATTAATTTGCTTTTAATAATTTTTTCTTTCATATTTTCTCCCTTTGAATATTATCAAATTTATCTTGATAACATAGTTATAACATATCTAAAAACTTTTTTGTTGAAAATACATAAATCGTGTAGTAAAATTTTAAAAAACTTTTTTCTATATTTTATATTGACAGAAAAAGCGGGCTATGTTAAAATTGCGGAGTAGGTGTTTTTATGAATTTGTTAAGAAGTGAATCGTGGATACGCTCTTTCAATTGTGATAATGTGGGTGACTTGAAAAATGCTCTTGAAAAAGGGTTATGGTTTCGCACGAAAGCAATTGAGTCAAAAGATTGGTATCAAAAAATCAATGATGAAAATCGCTATATGGTTGAAAGGCAATCATTTGGTTTTTATTATAAAAACAAACCTTACAAAGTCTATCAAGGACAGACAAAAGATAATGTCTTTTGTGTTAAACTTGTCTGTGTGACAAGCAGAACGACAAGATATACAAAGTTTTATAAAATGAGCGATTCTGCAAATGAAAAGGTGCATGTCTATGCGGGGAAAGAGTTGGACGATTTGATTTTGTCTGATTTAAACAATTGGGCAAAAATGATGACACCAGAAACTATGCGTGCTTTGTCGTGCAAGTGGTTTGTGCCATATTTGCATGCATTACCAAATGAAATTTTGTTTCAAGATGGATTTGTGGAAAGAATTAAAACTTCTTTAAACGATGGCTTTAAGTCCAGAAAAATTTCTCAAAGTCTTGTGAAAAACACTCATAAGATTTTGGATGATTGCATTGCATTGAAGAAAAATGGAAAACTTGCTTTTGACAAATGTGCAATAAAATGACAAATTAAAATGAAAGTTGGTTTGAAATTTGAAATAGTTTTGTCATAATTAATGTGAAAAGAATGAAAACGAAAGAAAAGAAAAACAAAAAACCTAACATTGGGAAATATTTAAACAGATATAAGATGCCTATTTTCTTATATGTCTTTATTACAATAATAACGGGTGCTGGGGATGTTTTTCGTGCCGTTCTTCTTGCAAATTCTGTTGAAAGAATAACAGAAACTGATTTTCACATGGCAATAATTTTGCTTTGGATTGTGCTGGCAATTTCACTTCTTCAGAGAGTGGGTTATTATATATTGAATTACATCTATTACAAGTTTTCAAACAGAATTATGTCTGATTTGAATCTTGACCTTGCAAAACAAGCGTTTAAGTTGAACTCTAAAACTTACAACGACCACGACACTGGAACTTTTGTTCAGCGCATTGTTGAAGACCCAGCGCGTATTGTTGATTGCTTGGCGACCATAGTGGATGTGGCTATGGAAATGCTGACGGCATTTATTATGATTGTCTATATTGCCACTTTAAATTTGTGGATTTCTTTGGTGCTTGTTGGGCTTCTTATCATTGGTTTTGTTTTGGAATATTATCGTGTCAAAGTGCGTCGCAAAAACAAATATATTGTTCGCCGTAAGAATGACGACATAAATTCTTTGACAACCGAAATTGTCAGAAGTGAAAAAGATATCAAATCTCTTGGGCTGGAAGAAGAGTTAAGTCAAGTTTCTAAAGAGCGTTATGAAAGTTATCGCAATGCCAGATATAAAATGGACATGACTGATGTCCATTTCTGGCAAATGAGAAATTTCCTTATAAACACTGTTACGATTCTTATTTTAATTATGGGTGTATGGCTTATGGACATGGATATAGGGCTTTTAAGTGTGGCTACATTCATGATTATCTATTCGAACAACGGCTCTATTTTCAATTTAGTTAACGGTTTCAGACAAATTACGAATTGTTATGTTGATATAAAGGTTTCTCACAACAGAATGTTTTCACTTTTTGATGAAGATGAATTTGTTACGGAACAATTTGGGAACGATAATATTGAAGAAATTGTTGGAGAAATTGAATTTAAAGATGTATCTTTCACTTTCCGAGAATTTGAATATCAAAAACCTGAAACTTTGCAGATGCTTAAAAAACACGGAAGCAGATTTAACAAAACTTTAGTTTCAGAAAATCAGATTTTTAAAGATCTTTCATTTAAGATTAAGCCAAACACCACGGTCGCTTTTGTGGGGAAAAGCGGAAGTGGAAAGTCGACTATTTTAAACTTAATGTCTAAGATGTTTGAAGCCGATGATGGAGAAATTTTGATTGACGGACACAACATAAAAGATCTTGACAAAGAAACGCTTAGAAAAAACATCTCTCTTGTAAATCAGTTTCCATACATCTTTGACATGACAATCAAAGAAAATTTGTTGCTAGCAAAAGGTGACGCAACTGATGAAGAAATTGAAAGTGCAATCAAAAAATCTTCACTTGATGAATTTGTTTCTAACTTGCCAAAAGGGATTGATTCCAAAGTTGGAGAAAGTGGGATAAAACTTTCTGGTGGTCAGAAGCAACGACTTGCCATTGCTAGGGCTTTTTTAAGAAATTCTCCAATCATAATTTTTGACGAAAGCACAAGTTCGCTTGACAACTTTGCTCAGGGCGACATCAAAAAGAGTATTGACACTTTGAAAGGTCACAGCACAATCATAATTGTTGCACATCGTTTGTCCACCATTAAAAATGTTGATAAAATTTTCTTCTTAGATAAAGGTCAAATTCAAGACATTGGCACATTTAACGAGTTGTTCGAAAGAAACGAAAACTTTAAGTCTATGTTCTTGGCAGAAAACATTTGAAAAACTTGGTAATCTGTCGCAACTCTATTGGTAAGTAAGTTTTATATGATGATAAAAAACATGGCAGATGCCATGTTTTTATTTTCTGTTAATTACTATGTCTTGAACTGTTAGGTTGTCTTGTGTGATGTTGTCATAAATTACTTTTGCAAGTTGATCTGCTTTCATAAATTTGTCTGTTGCTTCTTTTGACCAATAATCACGATTATTGTCCCAGAAAGGTGTGTCAATTCCGCCTGGGTATACACCAATTACAGTGACATTGGTTCCTTTATAAAATGCTCTTAGACTTTCGGTGTAACCACGGCCACCCCATTTGCAAGCACAATAGAGTGTTTCATTTGTGTTTGCTTTGATTGCTGCAGTTGAAAGAATATTGACAACTTTTCCACCTTTTTCTTCCACGAGTGGAAGAGCATAAGTGGTGTTTAAGATAAGTCCGCTTAAGCATGCATCAACAACTCTCTTGATTTTGTCAGCATTGTTTTCTTTTGGAGAGCCAAACAAGCCAACTCCTGCGTTATTGACTAAATAAGAAATGTAAAATTCTTTTTCAAGTTCTTTGTAAACACTTTTAACAAACTTTTCATCACTGATATTTCCATAAAAATATTTAACGCCTTGGATTTGTTCTTTTTTAGTCATGGAAATGGAAACAATTTGTTTCTTTGTTTTTACAAACAACTTTACAAGTTCCAAGCCAAGACCGCTGTCTCCGCCGGTAACAACAATACATTCTTTTTTCATATTTAACTCCTTTCCTGACCCTAGAATAACACGGGGGGGGTAGTTGTCAACTAAATGAAAAAAGTTTTTGAAAATTTATAATTATGAGGTTTACAAAAAATAAGTATGGTTATTTTATGCCATACTTATTTTAAATCATTTAAAAATTCAGATATTTCTTGTAAGTTTTTAAAAACCTTACCACCATTATTTCTAACTATGTCTTCCACCACTTTTAAAGATTCAATTTGATGAGAAGTAAATTTTTTATTTTCATATTCATTTGAATAAGTAAATAAAATTTTTTCGGGAAACTTATTTGAATAATCAATTAAACTTGCCACAGAAGAAAATCCATGCATAGGTGGCGCAAGATAATAAATAAGATAGTCGCAAGAGTTGATTCTGTTTTCTTTTTCTTTTTTGGTATCATTATTCCATTTCCAATTTTTAACAACTGGATTGAAAAATTCAATATCGTTTCGTGTTATCATTTTTAAAAATGTTTCTCTCCAATTATTCGTTCCACAGACACCACCTAGATTAACTTTCATAATGTTCTCCTATAAAAAAGCCTATAATAATACAGGCATTCTGGCCCCTCAGGTAGGATTTGTCCCAGGTTGGCGTTGAGCCAACCGCCGACCCAAGACTACTGACATGCCAAAGGGTCGAGCCTACGACCTTGCGGTTTATTCCACACTTCGTGTGTTACTTATCAAGTACAGCTGGGGCTGTTAAGATTTGCAAAGCAAATCACATCACTGTCGTGATGTCCGCAAGGTAATAAAAAAGCATAACTTTTTGTTATGCAATTTTTCTTTTGGCTCCTCAGGTAGGATTTGAACCTACGACCTTGCGGTTAACAGCCGCCTGCTCCACCGCTGAGCTACTGAGGAATATCAACGGTTACTGACATATTCTATCAAATTTGAAAAAATATGTCAATAATTTTTGCTAAAAATTTAAAAAAATATAAAACTTTTCTAATTCTTAACTTAAATTATATATGTAAAATAAGACTTATTTGTTACTATTTTTGTTATTTTGTCAGTTTAAGCGTTATACACGGGGTATAGTGTAAGAGAAAACAAAGAAAAAGATAAAAAAAGATAAAAAAGTTTTGAAAAAGTGTTGACAAAGGTGTTTTGAATATAGTAAAATAAACATGCTTGACTAACTGGGGAGACAAAGATCGACCAAGAGTTAAGCAAGATCTTTGACAAATAAATAGTGTAATTTAGATTTAAACAACTTTACGAACAAAGTCAATGTAAGTTATCGAGCCAAATCAAAAAATAGCATTAGTGTAAATGCAAAAAATCTAACCTAAATTCAGAAAGATATCTGAATGAAAATAACCTAAAAGTTTTTTTAGGGGACCCCGAAAATGTTTACCATTTTTGGGGAAGAGGAACAAGCGAGCGATAAAACGAAATTTTGACCGCAAGGACAAAATGAGTAAAAGCAAAGTTTGTGACGAAACGTTAGAGTTTGATCCTGGCTCAGGACGAACGCTGGCGGCGTGCTTCAAACATGCAAGTCGAACGGACCTATTAATAGCACAAAGCATATTTAAAGATACCACTTTTAAAATTCACAAATAAGCAGAAAGAATAAGAAAGAAAGGTATGGCAGCGAGACAAAGTATTTTTGAGAGAATTTCGACAATCAAGCACCAGTGTATGAATACACAGGTAGTGTAAAGATTGGAAGGAATTATCCAAAAAGACGAAGTCACAGCGTGTCAACAACCAGCACAAAACAATGCTGGCGAAGAGACACAGAAGTATGTTTTGTGCTGTTAATAAGTTAGTGGCGGACGGGTGAGTAACGCGTGAGCAATCTGGCTATTACAGGGGGATAACAGTTGGAAACGACTGCTAATACCGCATATGACCACGGTGTCACATGACACAGGGGTGAAAGGAGAAATCCGGTAATAGATGGGCTTGCGTTTCATCAGCTAGTTGGTGAGGGTAACGGCCCACCAAGGCGACGACGAATAGCCGACCTGAGAGGGTGAACGGCCACACTGGTATTGAGAACGGACCAGACTCCTACGGGAGGCAGCAGTTAGGAATATTGGGCAATGGAGGCAACTCTGACCCAGCAACGCCGCGTGAAGGAAGAAGGTTTTCGGATTGTAAACTTCTGATCTGTGGAAAGAAAAAAATGACGGTACCACAGGAGAAAGCCACGGCTAACTACGTGCCAGCAGCCGCGGTAATACGTAGGTGGCGAGCGTTGTCCGGAATAACTGGGCGTAAAGGGAGCGTAGGTGGTCTATTAAGTTAAATGTGAAAGCCCGGGGCTCAACTCCGGAATTGCATTTAATACTGGTAGACTAGAGTGCAGGAGGGGTAAATGGAATTTCTAGTGTAGCGGTGAAATGCGTAGATATTAGGAAGAACACCAGAGGCGAAGGCGGTTTACTGGACTGCAACTGACACTGAGGCTCGAAAGCGTGGGGAGCAAACAGGATTAGATACCCTGGTAGTCCACGCCCTAAACGATGGATACTAAACGTGGGAGGTATCGACTCCTTCCGTGTTGAAGCAAACGCGATAAGTATCCCGCCTGAGGAGTACGGCCGCAAGGTTAAAACTCAAAGGAATTGACGGGGACCCGCACAAGCAGCGGAGCATGTTGTTTAATTCGAAGATACGCGAAGAACCTTACCAAGACTTGACATGCTAGGGCATAGTATAGAGATATATGAAAGGATAGAAATATTCACCTAGCACAGATGGTGCATGGTTGTCGTCAGCTCGTGTCGTGAGATGTTGGGTTAAGTCCCGCAACGAGCGCAACCCTTGCTTTTAGTTACTACTATTCAGTTAGAGGACTCTAGAAGGACTGCCGTAGGTAATACGGAGGAAGGTGGGGATGACGTCAAATCATCATGCCTCTTACGTCTTGGGCTACAAGCGTGCTACAATGGCTATAACAAAGAGAAGCGAAATGGTAACATGGAGCAAACCTGGAAAAGATAGTCTCAGTTCAGACTGTGGATTGAAACTCATCCACACGAAGATGAAGTTGCTAGTAATCCCGAATCAGAATGTCGGGGTGAATGCGTTCCCGGGTCTTGTACACACCGCCTGTCACGCCATGGGAGTTGGGGGGACCCAAAGTCGGTGAGCTAACCTGCAAAGGGGGCAGCCGCCTAAGGTAAAACCAGCGACTGGGGTGAAGTCATAACAAGGTAGCGGTATCGGAAGGTGCCGCTGGATCACCTCCTTTTAAAGAGATAGGTCGAGGGTATATATGTAAATATATATTCAAATACAAGGCTAGATAACTTGCGAAAATCTAAAGACACTGTTTATTCAAAGAAAACAAAAAGACTAAGTTTTACTTAGTCTTTTTTTTGTTTAAAATCCTTTCCAGGGGATTCCTCGCTTCTCTCGGAATGACAACACACTGTTTTCATGTCGAACAAAGTGAGACATCTCGTGGAAATGAATATTTTTTTCTATGCTAGAAAAGAAACATAAGACTTTTTTTGGGGGATTCGGATTATTTTTTCCAAAAAAACTTAAAACCACTTACTTAAAAAACTATTGCAAATTTGAATTTTTTATGATATAATAAAAAAATGAAAGGAAAATTAGTAGTCATTTATTCAATGTCACAAATGGGAAAGGATTATATTGCAAAAGAACTTATGGAACATATAAGAATTTTACCATACTATGATGAATATCTTCAAAATGCACTCGGAATCCATTATACTCCTGATGAAATTGATGAACTTTATGATACACTAAACTGGCATAAGGAAAAACTACCTGGGCTTATAAAAGTAAGATATGCTGATGTGTATAAAGTAAGAAAAAAAAGAAAAGATGATTTGCCATATATTCATACAGTTGATAACGAAAATGATATTCCTTCTGATTTTTCGTTGCGACAAAAAACTTCTTTTGGACAAGTTTTGGCTTATAATCCACAAATGATTGAACAACAAATAAATAATGGTGAAATAGTTTTTTTAGTTACAACAAACCTTGAACTTACAAAATTATTAAAAACTCAATTCAAAAAAGATTGCGAAGTTGTTAAAATTATTGGTCGTGCAAAAAGTAAAAAGCAGATTATGGAATATGAAAATAAGCGTTATCCTAACGATAAAGAAATGGCAGAAAGTCAAGGTCAACTTAGATATGAGGCTTATCAAAAAGAATTTGAAGAATATGCTGAATTTTCAGATTTTGATTACTCTATAAAGAATATGCTTATGATTTATAATGATTCTTCTATTGCATGGGGACAGCAAGTTAAAGAAACAGAAGATGCAGCAAGAGGAATATTAATTGATTATCGCGACAATGTTTTGGCAAGCAAAAAAGAAAAGGCTGATTAATTTCAGCCTTTTTTATTATTCTTCTTCGTCTTCTTGTTTTTGGCGTTTGGGTTTGTTTTGTTGATGGACACGACCAATAACAAAATTCCCTTGTTCGGTGTTGTCGGTCACTGTTGTGCCAGCACATATATAAGTATCATCTGCAATATTGACTGGAGCAACTATATTTACATTGCAACCTATAAAGACATTATTGCCTACGATTGACTTTTGTTTGATTTTGCCATTATAGTTTGCAAACACCACTCCACAACCTATATTGCAGTTTTCTCCAATCTCGGCATCGCCAACATAAGAAAGGTGTGGAATTTTTGTTCCTTTGCCAATTTTAGAGTTTTTTATTTCCACAAAAGAACCAATCTTAATATTATCTTGCAAAATGCAATTTGGACGAATATGTGTAAAAGGTCCAATTTTACAGTTGTTGCCAATTTGGGACTTTTCTATTATTGCTCCGTCTAATGTACAGTCACTACCAATGATGCTGTCTGTTATTCGACAGCCTGATGAAATTGTTGTATTATCTCCAATTTTTGTGTTGCCAAGAATTTCTGTATTATCTTGTATTTCAACATTTATTCCTAAGATAACAGTTTTATCAATAATTACATTTTTTCTTTTCATATAAAGTTTATATGAAAGAAAAGAGGTGACTGTTACTGCAAAAGTTTGATATTACATACAAATTTTTGAATAGTTTGCTGAACTTTCAATTTGGTTTTTAAAACTGTTGTATTTATCTATTGTTGAAAGAAGATAGCGCTCTTTGGCTTTGTCGTCCATATTTTTCAAAATTTTGTCATCCATAAGATAGTGAACAGGATTAGTTATGACATCTTCTTGTGACAAAAGAAATTCCACTTTGCTTTTAAAGTCTTCATCTTCGTTTGTTATTATTTTAATCTTGGTGTTTGGTGCTGTTTCTTTTCCCACCAAACGGCGTTTAGCACGCAATGCCACTGTTTTTAAAAAATCGTTTTTACTCATAATTTTCTCCTTTTTGTTTTTACAAAAATATTATATAATAAGTAAAAACACGGAACAAACAATAACTTTTCTTAAAGTTTCTTATTTTGTCGAATTATAGATTTTTATGTGATTTTTAATAAAAAAGTATAACTTAATTTAATTAGTTATACTTTTTATTTTATTTATTCAACTGAAATTTCTATATTTTTAGGCTATTTTGTGCTTATAGGTATTATAGTTTTTTCAACAGGTGTTTCAGCAGGATTATATAAACTTGCACGTGCTTTTGCAACTTTATCTTTAAAACATTCATTCAAAATTTTCTTTATAAAAAACCGTGTACTAAAAGGATAACCAAAATTATAATTGCATTTAGACAATTCCAGCGAAATATTATTTTTGTTTATTTCTATTTCCTCTGGATTGTTAAGCAAATTTGGAGCATTTTCTTCTATTTTAGTCAAGTGGTTATCAACTACATTTAATTTTATTTGACCTATAAAATGAAATTTAGCGCCAATGTTAAAAATAACAGGGTTTGTATGCGGATCAATATAATATTCTTTATAATTTTTTAATAATTGTATATCTGCATGACACAAGAACACTGTTGCAGTTATTTCTTTTGGGTCAAATGGTAATCTAAGTTTTTCCATAAATTTTTTGGCAAAATCTCCAAACTTTATATTCATTAAACCTGCACATTCTGCTTTATCTTCGTTGTTTTGATATTCTCTTTCTAAGTCTTTATATCTTTCCAATAAAGCAGTCATTGCTTTTCTTGTGTTTTCTTGTTTTATGCGAAGTGCTTTTTGCTTATCTGAAAATGTTATTAAATCCATATTTTTATTATCCATATTTACATCTCCTTATGTTGTGAGTTTAACATAATTTAAGTGGGTTGTCAATAGTGAATTGGATTTTTAAGTTTTTTCTTTCCTATTATATATAGAAACCGATAGGGTGGGTTTTGGCTGGAAAACTTTGTCTAAAATTGTTTGAAAAACTTTTAAAAAACCGTTGACATTATGGGAATGGTTTGTTATAATAAACATGCTGTATTACTAAGATGCACAAACTTGCTTGCAAGGGATTGTGCAACGAAGTAAATCACAAAGTGCAGCGAATATAATGAGCAAATCAATTTATTGATTTGGTTGCGAAAGCAACGCACTGATGTGTTATTTATGGAGCGAAACGCAAGGTTACTTACATCTAATCAAGCGGTGTTAAGAAAATTTGCGTGGACCTAGTCTCAGCCAAAGATGCTGAGGCGACCAAGATGACATTTTTTTAAGTCAAACAGCATGACACACACGGGGTAGTGTACGAAATGTAAAAAGTTTGTTGTGGGAACAAATATTTACACAAAAACGCTTAAAAACCGTTGAAAAAATGCAACATTTTGGATTTGCTAATACAGGAGGTAATAAAAGAAATATGGCAACACAAAAAATGAGAATTAAACTTAGAGCCTATGAACACACACTTATCGACGAAGCATGCAAAAGAATCATTGAAACTGCTGGTAAGAATGGTGCAAAAGTTTCTGGCCCTATTCCACTTCCTACTGATCGTGAAGTGGTTACAATCATTCGCAGTCCTCACAAGTATAAGGATTCTCGCGAACAATTTGAAAGCAAAACCCACAAAAGATTGATTGATATTTATAATCCAACAAACAAGGCTATTGATGCTTTAATGAAACTCGAATTGCCTGCAGGTGTTGAGATTAAAATCAAACTGTAAGGAGGTAAAGCAAAGTGAAAGCAATATTAGGTAAAAAACTCGGCATGACACAAGTCTTTACCGATGACGGCTTGGTTATTCCAGTTACTGTTGTTGAGGCTGGCCCTATGTCAGTTGTTCAAAAGAAAACAACAGAAACAGATGGTTACAACACATATGTTTGTGCATTCGACCAAAAGAAGAAAAATGTAACAAAACCTGAAAAAGGTTTGTTCGATAAAGCAAAGGTTGAGCCTTGCAAAGTTTTAAGAGAATTTGCTCTTGACGGAGAATTGGAAGTTGGATCAGTTGTTAAGGCTGACATCTTCGCAGTTTCTGACAGAGTTGATGTTATCGGAACATCAAAAGGACATGGATTTTCTGGTGTTATTAAGAAATGGAATCAACACAGACTTAAGATGACACACGGAACTGGTCCTGTTCACAGAGAAGTTGGTTCTATGAGTGCAAACTCATCTCCATCTCGTGTTTTCAAAAACAAACACATGCCTGGTCACTATGGCGTAGAAAGAGTGACAATCCAAAATTTGGAAATTGTTAAAGTCGACGCAGATAGAAACTTGCTTTTTGTTAAGGGTAATGTTCCTGGTGCTAAGGGTTCAATCCTTACTGTAAGACAATCTGTGAAATAATAGGAGAAGATTGACATGGCTAATAAAGTTAAAGTTTATAATATGAAAGCCGAAGAAGTTGGAACAAAAACTTTAAAAGACGACGTTTTCGGTGTGGAATACAATGAACCTCTTATTCACGAAATGATTGTTGCTTACAATGCAAACCAAAGACAAGGTAACAAAAGCACACTCACAAGAAGTGAAGTTAGAGGGCATGCTGCTAAGCCTTACAGACAAAAAGGAACAGGTAGGGCAAGACAAGGTTCTACAAAAGGACCACATTTTACAGGTGGTGGAGTTGTTTTTGCTCCAAAGCCAAGAGACTTTTCAAAGAAAGTCAACAAACAAGCCAAAAGAGTTGCACTTCTTTCAGCACTTAGTCAAAAACTTGCTCAGAAAGAAATCACAATTCTTGACAAATTTGAAATTGCTTCTGCAAAAACAAAAGATGCTCAAAATTTCTTAAATGCATTTAAGTTTGACGGCTCTGTTTTGGTAGTTACTGCACAAAGCACTGAGAACGAACTTAAAGCAACAAGAAACATCGAAAAACTTTCAACTGCAACAGTTGAACTTCTCAATGTTTATGAAGTTGTTTCAAACAAAAACGTTGTTTTGACAGAAGAAGCAATCAAATACTTAGAGGAGGCTAACGCATAATGGAAGCAAACGAAGTAATTATCAGACCACTTCTTTCTGAAAAGAGTTACAGCGGAATTCAAAGCAAAATTTACAGTTTTGTTGTAAATAAAAAATCAAACAAAGTTGAAATTGCTCAAGCAGTTGAAAAAATGTTTGGTGTTGAAGTGGCAAAAGTTAACACCCTTATCGTTAAGGGACACAAAAAATCTCAAAATACAAAGCAAGGAAGAACAGTTGGCAGAACAAGTGACTATAAGAAAGCAATCGTTACTCTTACTGAAAAGTCTAAGCCAATCGCATTCTTCGAAAGTTTATCTTAATTAGGAGGAGAAAATGGCTAATATAATCAAAACTAAACCAACTTCTGCCGGAAGAAGACATTATTCAAAGTCTTCTACAGAAGAATTGACTAAAAAAGCACCTGAAAAATCTCTCCTTGCTGTTAAGAAAAAACATGCTGGAAGAAACAATCAAGGTCGCGTAACCGTTCGTCATCAAGGTGGCGGTAACAGACAAAAATATCGTATCATTGATTTCAAAAGAAATAAAGATAACATTCCTGCAAAGGTTGTTGCAATTGAATACGATCCAAATAGAACTGCTTATATCGCACTCCTTTCTTATAAAGATGGAGAAAAAAGATATATAATCGCTCCAGTTGGACTTAAAGTTGGGGACATTCTTATGAGCGGAAGCGGTGTTGAAATCAGAGTTGGAAACAATCTTCCACTTTCTGACATTCCTGTTGGTTCACTTATTCACAATATTGAACTTGAACCTAAGAAAGGTGGCCAAATGGCTCGTTCTGCTGGTGCTGAAGTTCAACTTATGGCTAAGGAAGGCAAATATGCTACACTCAGACTTCCATCTGGTGAAATGAGAAAAGTTTTACTTACTTGCCGTGCAACTATCGGCACTGTTGGTAACCTTGACCATGAACTTGTTTCACTTGGTAAGGCTGGAAGAAAAAGACACATGGGTGTTCGTCCAACCGTTCGTGGTGTTACGATGAACCCTAATGACCACCCACACGGCGGTGGTGAAGGTAAGAGCCCTATCGGTATGGCTACACCAGTTACACCTTGGGGTAAACCTGCACTTGGTTTGAAGACCAGAAAGAAGAAAAACAAATCTAACCGTTTAATGGTTAAGAGAGTTAATTAAGGAGGCAATTTCAAATGAATAAAGAAGTTAAAAAGCCTTATGTCAGCCCAAGACTTTTGAAGAAAGTTGCCGAAATGGCTGAAAGCGGTGTTAAAAAACCAATTAAAACTTGGTCTAGAAGTTCAACTATCTATCCAGATTTCGTTGGTTTTACATTTGCTGTTCACAATGGAAAGAAACACATCCCTGTTTATGTAACTGCCGATATGGTTGGACATAAACTTGGTGAATTCTCTTTAACAAGAACTTTTAAAGGACATGCGGGTCAAAAGAAAGCCGCAAAAATGAAATAAGGAGTGAGAAAATGGCTACAAGAATAAGACAAAAAGCGGAAAAAAGAAAAGCAAATAAAGATAATCGTCCTTATGCTGTTGCGAAAGACATTCGTATGAGTTCTTCAAAGGTTAGAATTGTGTTGGACAATGTTAGAGGTAAGAAAGCAAACGAAGCAGTTGCAATTTTGACATATATGCCACAATCTGGTGCTGCTGAATCTCTTAAAGTTTTGAAGAGTGCAATCGCAAACGCTGAAAACAATAAGGGACTTTCTGCTGACAACTTGTATGTTGCTGAATGTTATTCAACACCTGGTCCAATCATGAAGAGAATTTCTTTCAGAGCAAGAGGAAGAGCAGATAGAATTTTAAAAAGAACTTGTCATATTACTATAATCCTTGACGAGTTGAAGGAGGCAAAATAATGGGGCAGAAAGTTAATCCATACGGACTTAGAATTGGAATAAACAAAGACTGGCAATCAACTTGGTATGCCAACAAAGAAGATTTTGCCAAAAATCTTAAAGAAGACCACGACATTCGTGCTTACTTTAAGAAAAAACAAGCAAATGCTGGAATTTCTCTTATTGAAATTAAGAGAACAGAAAATAAACTTGAAATTGACATTTACACAGGTAAACCTGGTATGATCATCGGCACAAAGGGCGCTGGAATTGAATTGATTAAGAAAGATATCAACAAAATTGTTCGTCCTGTTAAAGTGCTTGCAATCAATGTCAAAGAAATCAAAAAGCCTGATCTTGATGCAAAACTTGTTGCAGACTCTATCGCACAACAACTTGAAAAACGTGTTGCTTGGAGAAGAGCATTGAAACAATCTTTGCAAAGAGTTATGAAAGCCGGAGCAAAAGGTTGCAAGGTGCAAGTAAGTGGTGTTATTGATGGTGCAAACACTATCGCAAGAACAGAAAAGTATATGGAAGGATCTCTTCCACTTCATACTCTTCGTGCAGATATTGATTATGCAGAATCAGCAGCATACACAAACTATGGAAAACTTGGAATCAAATGCTGGATTTACAAAGGCGAAATTTTGTCTAAACAACCTATAAAGGAGGACAAAAACAATGTTAATGCCTAAAAGAGTAAAAAGAAGAAAGGTTATGCGTGGCAGAATGACTGGAAAAGCACTCAGAGGCAACACACTTGCTTATGGAACTTACGGAATGATTGCCACAGAACCTTGTTGGATTAAATCTAACCAAATTGAATCTGCTCGTATTGCTATGACACGTTATATCAAGAGAGGCGGTAAAGTTTGGATCAAGATTTTCCCAGATAAACCAGTAACTAAAAAACCTGCTGAAACTCGTATGGGTTCAGGTAAGGGAAATCCAGAATTTTGGGTTGCTGTTGTTAAACCAGGCAGAGTTCTTTTCGAACTTGAAGGTGTTTCAGAAGAAATTGCCAGAGAAGCGTTCAGACTTGCTGGTCACAAACTTCCATGCAAAACAAAATTTATAAAGAAGGAAGATGTCAAAGAAGGCGGTGATGCAGAATGAAAAATGAAGAAATCAAAACACTTTCTCTTGAACAATTAAACGCAAGACTTAAAGAACTTAAGACTGAACTCTTTAATCTTCGTTTTTCACATGCAACTAGAAATTTGGCTAATCCACTTGCAATCAGAAATGTAAGAAAGGAAATTGCCAGAGTTCAAACTGCTTTAAGAGAAAAAGAATTATCTAACGGAGGAAACAACGATGGAAAGTAGAAATAACAGAAATACAAGACAAGGTGTTGTTGTAAGTGCTGGCACTATGGACAAAACTGTCGTTGTTAAGGTTACTTACAGAGTTAAGGACTCCCTTTACAAAAAAGTCGTTCAAAAATCAGTAAAATTTAAAGCACACGATGAAAACAATGAATGTGGAATTGGCGATACTGTTCTTATTATGGAAACTCGCCCACTTTCAAAAGAAAAATATCACAGAGTTGTTAAAATCATCGAAAAAGCGAAGTAGGAGGAGAGAATATGATACAACCTCAAACAAGACTTAAAGTTGCCGACAACACTGGTGCAAAAGAAATTATGTGTATCAGAGTTCTTGGTGGCTCTTTTAGAAGAAGTGGAAACATCGGTGATGTTATTGTTGCTTCTGTTAAAAAGGCTATCCCAGGCGGAAATGTTAAGAAAGGTGACGTTATTAAAGCGGTTATTGTTAGAACCACTAAAGGTCTTAACAGACAAGATGGCTCTCACATCCGTTTCGATGACAATGCTGCGGTTATTATTGATAACCAAAAACAACCAAAAGGAACTCGTGTGTTTGGACCTATTGCAAGAGAACTTCGTGACAAAGGTTACATGAAAATTATTTCTCTCGCACCAGAAGTTATATAAAAGGAGAAAACGGATATGAGTATGACAGTTAAGAAAGGCGACACCGTTTTGGTGATTTGCGGAAAAGAAAAAGGTAAAACTGGCAAAGTTATGGAAGTTTTCCCAGAACAGCACAGAGTTTTAGTTGAAAACATCAACATCGTTACAAAACACAAGAAAGCAAGAAATCAACAAGAAAAGAGTGCAAAGATTAAAAAATCTGCTCCTATTGAAGTTTCAAATGTTCAAGTGGTTTGTGGCGCTTGTGGAAAAGCAACAAGAGTTGCTCACAAAGATATTGACGGAAAAAATGTCAGAATTTGCAAAAAATGCTCTGCTTCACTTGATAAAGAGTATGTAAAAGCAACAAAGAAAGAAGCAAAGAAAACTGCTGCTAAGGCTGAAGTTAAGGCTGAAAAAGTTGCAACTGAATCTAAAGCAAAAACAGTTAAATCTGCTTCTAAAACAGAAAATACTGTTGAAAACACTGTAAAAACAGCAGAAAATGCTGAAAAAACAGTGAAAACAACAAAAACTGCAAGCACAAAGAGTGCAAGCAAGGCAAGTGGAACAAAATCCACTGCAACACAAAAGTCGACAAAGAAAACTTCTAAGACAGAAGCGTAGAGGTGGCTAAATGAAAGAACAAAATCAAACTGCTAAGCGTTATAAAGAAGAAGTTGTGCCTGCTCTTGTTAAAGAGTTTGGTTACAAAAATGTTAATGAAGTTCCAAAACTTGTCAAGATTGTTCTCAATATGGGTCTTGGCGATGTTAAAGACAATTCAAAGAGTTTCAACACTGCTGTTGACGAACTTACTTTGATTGCTGGTCAAAAACCTGTTGCTACTAAAGCAAAGAAAGCGATTTCAAACTTTAAAGTAAGAGCAGGCATGAAGATTGGTGCAAAGGTTACACTTCGTGGAACAAGAATGTATGAATTCTTTGACAGACTTGTTGGAATTGCACTTCCACGAGTTAGAGACTTCAGAGGAATTTCAGATAAATCTTTTGACGGTAAAGGTAATTACTCTATGGGTATCAAAGAACAACTTATCTTCCCAGAAATTTCTTATGATAAAGTTGAGAAGATTAGAGGTCTTGATGTTTCATTCATCACTACTGCACAAACTGATGCAGAAGCAAAAGCACTTTTGAAGGCACTTGGTTTGCCTTTTGCTAAGTAAGGAGGAATTCAATGGCAAAGAAATCACTTGTTGCAAAACAAAAAAGAACTCAAAAATACAAATCCAGAGAATACACTCGTTGCTCTATCTGTGGCAGACCTCACGCAGTGCTTCGTAAGTATGGAATTTGCAGAATTTGTTTTAGAGAAATGGCTAATCGCGGGGAAATTCCTGGCGTAAGAAAGTCAAGTTGGTAAGGAGGGAATTATGTTTGTTACAGACCCAATCGCAGATATGTTAACTCGTCTTCGTAATGCCATCAGTGCAAAACACAAGACTGTTGAAATTCCTGCATCAAAAGAAAAATTAGAAATTGCAAAAATACTTTTAGACGAAGGTTACATCACAGAATATAAACTTGTTGACGCTGGAAACTTCAAAAATATTGAAATTTCAATTAAATATGATGAAGAAGGACAAAGTGTTATTCAAGGTTTGAAAAGAATTTCAAAACCTGGTCTTCGTATATATTCAACAAAAGACAATCTTCCAAAAGTTATAAGCGGACTTGGCATTGCCATTATTTCAACAAACAAAGGATACATGACTGACAGAGTTGCTCGTTCTTTGAATGTTGGTGGCGAAGTCATCGCTTATGTATGGTAAGGAGGCTGTTATGTCAAGAATAGGAAATAAACCAATCAAAATTGAAAGCGGTGTAACTTATGAAAGAGTTGGTGACGAAATCACCATTTCTGGACCAAAAGGAACATTGAAACAAGTTATTGATAAAGAAATCAAGACAGAACTTAAAGAAGGTGAACTTCATTTCACTTATGATAAAGAATCTTTAAGTGCAAAACAAGGACTTGCAAGAGCGCTTGTTAACAACATGGTAATTGGTGTTACTAAGGGTTGGGATAAGAAAATGATTATCGCCGGCGTTGGTTACAAAGCATCTGTTTCTGGAAGTAAACTTGTTTTAAACTTGGGACTTTCACATCCAGTTGAAGTTGTTATACCTGCTGATGTTAAAGTTACTTGTCCAGCAGTTACAGAAGTTCTTGTTTCTGGAATTGATAAACAAAAAGTTGGTCAATTCTGTGCAATGTTAAGACAAAAAAGACCTTATGAACCATATCATGGCTATGGTATTCACGCTGAAGGTGAACACCTTGTCAGAAAAGTTGGTAAGGCTGTTAAGGGCAAGAAGTAGGAGGTTGAAGAATGATTACTGTTAAAGATAAAAATCAAGAAAGAATTGTTCGTCACAAGAGAGTAAGAAAAAATCTCGCTGGAACAAGCGAAAAACCAAGACTTTGTGTTTACAAGAGTCTTAACCATATCTATGCTCAAGTTATTGACGACACTAAGGGTGTAACCATTGTTTCTGCTTCCACTTTAGACAAAGAAGTTGCCGAAAAAATTAAAGGCAAAAACAAAACAGAAGCCGCAAAAATTGTTGGCGAAACTGTTGGTCAAAAAGCAAAAACAAAGAAAATTAAAGAAGTCGTTTTTGACAGGGGTGGATACCTTTACACAGGACGAGTTCAAGCAGTTGCTGATGGTGCAAGAGCATCAGGGCTTAAATTTTAGGAGGAAATCATGGCAGAAGAAATTAAGAAAAATAAGACAGATAAACCTCAAAACAATCGTCGTGAAAGACCTGTTAAAAGAGAAGACGATGGAATGGACAAAAGACTTGTTCATGTTCGTCGTGTAACCAAGGTTGTAAAAGGTGGACGCACAATGCGTTTCTCCGCTCTTGTTGTAATCGGTGACGGCAAAGGAAATGTCGGAATGGGAATTGGCAAGGCAAACGAAGTGCCAATCGCAATCGACAAAGCAACTGTTGTTGCGAAGAAAAATATGAAGCCTGTTGCAATTGTTGAAGGAACTATTCCTCATCAAACAACTGGAAAATACAGCACAACAAGCGTGCTTATGCTTCCAGCAGAAACAGGTCACGGTGTTATTGCCGGTGGTGCTGCCAGAGCAGTTTTGGAAGCCGCTGGAATTAAAAACATCGTTACAAAAATTCATGGTTCTACAAACAGAATTAACGTTGTAAGAGCAACAATCAATGGGCTTCTTTCTCTTAAAACAAGAGAAGAAATTGCTAGTCGTCGTGGCAAAAAGCCTGAGGAAATTTAATTGGAGGGCATCATGAAAGAAAAAAAGACATTGAAAGTTACTTGGGTTAAAAGTGCCATTGGTTACAATAAAAACCAAATGAAAATTTTGGAAGCACTTGGCTTTAAGAAACTTAACCAAACAAGAATCTTACCAGACAATGAGAGCATTCGTGGAAGCCTTTTCCATGTTAAACATCTCGTTGAAGTGGTTGAACAATAAGGAGCAAGGCTATGAAATTAGAAAATCTTAAACCTGCACAAGGTGCAACAACTAAGAAAGTTAGAATTGGTCGTGGTATCGGCTCTGGTATTGGCAAGACTTCTGGTAAAGGTCACAAAGGTCAATGGGCTAGAAGCGGTGGCGGAGTTAAACCTGGTTTTGAAGGTGGAAACATCCCAATGATCAGAAAAATCCCTATTCGTGGATTTAACAATTATAACTATCGCAAGTTCTATTCAACAGTTAATGTTGGTGACCTTGAAATTTTTGATGCTAACACTGAAATTACAGAAGAACTTTTGTATGAATACAGAGTGGTTGGCAAAAGAATGCCTTATGGTCTTAAAATTTTGGGTGATGGAGAAATTACAAAACCTTTGATTGTTAAGGCTAATAAAGCAACTAAGTCTGCTGTAGAAAAAATTGAAAAAGCAGGCGGAAAAGTAATTATTGGAGAATAATTGACTTGTCGATTATTTTAAAATAAAAATCAAATTTCGCTGATGAGAATGTTTAATTATTTTTGTCAGTTTCCTAAAAATGTTCAAGGAGTAAATTTATGTTTAAAAGTCTTATAAGTGCTTTTAAAATCAAAGATTTAAGAAACAAAATCTTGATTACACTCGGACTGCTTATCCTTTACAGAGTTGGGTGTGCTTTGGTATGTCCTGGCTTCAGTTTGAAGAATGCTATGTCCAATACAACAGGAAACACATTCTTTTCTTTGATGAACATGCTTAGTGGTGATGCTTTGTCAAATGGTTCCATTTTGGCATTGGGTGTTTCGCCTTACATCACATCTTCAATTGTTATTCAATTGTTGACAGTGGCTATTCCATCATTAGAAAGAGTTTCAAAACAAGGGGAAGACGGAAGAAGAAAAATTCAGTTTTACACAAGAATTTGTGCCTTAGTTTTGGCTGTTGCTCAGGCTATTGGCATTGTGGTTTCGTTTAGTGGCTACATCAACACATCTATTCTTAATATGCCTACTTGGGTTATTGGGGCTGGTATTGTTTTAATGTTGACTGCTGGTGCTATGTTCACTGTTTGGCTTGGCGAAAAAATCACTCAACTTGGTATTGGTAATGGAATGAGTTTGTTGATTTTCGTTGGTATCATTTCATCTGCTGGAAATGGCATTTCAAGTGCTATTTCTCAAGTTGGAGATAACATTGAAAACCTTTGGATGATTATCATCTATTTGGTTGCGTTGGTTTTAATCTTTGGTCTTATTGTATTTATGGACAATGCAGAACGCAGAGTTGATGTCAAGTATGCAAAGCAGATTAAAGGAAGAAGAATGTATGGTGGACAAGACTCTTACATTCCAATTAAATTGAATGCTTCTGGAGTTATGCCAATCATCTTCGCTACTTCACTTTTGACACTTCCACAACTTGTTATCAGCATTTTCTGGCCAGAATCTGATGCTTTCTATTGGTATCAAACATGGCTTGGAACAAGTTCTTGGATTTACATCATCGTTTTGGCTGTTTTGATTTTTGCATTTGCATTCTTCTATGCTCAAATCACTTTTGACACTGACGATGTTTCAAGAAGAATTCAACAACAAGGTGGATTTATTCCAGGAATCAGACCAGGAAAATTTACTTCCGACCATTTAAAGAAAGTTTCAAGAAGAATTACTTTATTTGGTGCAGTGTTCTTGGCATTCATTGCTTTAATTCCAAGTTTGGCGTTTAAGGCAATTGATGACAGCACACTTACAAGTCTTATCAATGCATTCAGCACAACAGGACTTATGATTATGGTTTCAGTTGCTTTGGAATTTGATAAGAGCCTTGAAGCACAAATGTTTATGAGAAATTATAAAGGATTCCTAAATTAGCGAAAACTGCGTTGCTTGCTCGTTTTCATGCAAGCACGAAAAGCATCACTTTGACACTTGTTTTCGCTGTTTCGCGACCAAACGAAATCGCACTTGCGTTGGCGATTTGTCGCGACTCATTCGCGTAGTTGAGTGTTGATTAAATTGATATTAAACAGAAATGTTTGATATATAAAGCAACTTAATTTGCGACCATTTATTTAGGATTTTATTCTTAGGTAAAAAGTTGCGACAAATCGTGGATTTATTTTTCGATTTGTTTGGTCGCTGAAAAATTACCATATTTGGAGGAAAAATTATGAACATACTTCTTATGGGGCCACAAGGAAGTGGCAAAGGCACATTAGGCAACAAAATTGCCAGAGATTTTGGACTTGTTCCAGTTTCAACAGGTGATTTGTTTAGACAGTCAATTGCCAAAGGTGAAAAATTGGGATTGGAAGCAAAAACCTATATGGATAAAGGACTTCTCGTTCCTATTGAACTTACTCTTGGAATCTTGGCTGACAGACTTAAACAACCTGATTGTCAAAAAGGAGTTATGTTTGATGGTTTCCCAAGAAGCATTGAACAAGCAGAAGCACTTAAAAAAATTACAGACATTGATCATGTTATTTTGCTTGATGTTCCAAAAGAAACTTGCATACAACGCATGATTGGAAGAAGAGTTTGTTCTTGTTGCGGTGCAATTTTCAATGTTGAAACTTACGGCAGTGAAGATTGTGACAAATGTGGTGGAAAACTTGTCCAAAGAGATGACGATAAATTGGACGCAATTAAAACTCGTCTGGAAGTTTATGAAAAGACAACAGCACCACTCATAGACTTCTACGCTGACAGGGTGTTTGTTGTTAAAGGTCAAGAAGACCCAGAAGACACTTACAGACCTGTAAATGACTTTTTAAAAGGATTAAAAAAGTGATTCAGAAGACGCCTGCAGAAATTGTTTTAATCAAAAAGGCTTGTGAGATTACTCGTGATGCCTTGATTTATGCAAAAACCCTTGTTAAAGAGGGCGTTTCAACTTATGAACTTGACAAATCCATAGAAAAGTTTATAATAGATAGTGGTGGCTCGCCTGCTTGTCTTGGCTATGAAGGTTATCCCGCAGCAACTTGTATATCAGTTAATGATATGGTTGTGCATGGAATACCAAGCAAAGACATAGTTCTTCAAAAAGGCGACATTGTCAGCATCGACATTGTGGTGGCTTACAAAGGTTATCATGGAGATGCGGCAAGGACTTATCCTGTTGGTGAGATTTCGGCAGAGAAAGAAAAACTTGTAAAAGTTACCAAAGAGTGTTTTTTCAAAGGCATTGAAAACTTGCGAATTGGTGACAGACTTGGAAAACTCTCTCATGCCATTCAAACTCATGCAGAAAGCAACGGATTCTCGGTTGTTCGTGAACTTTCAGGACATGGAATAGGTCGCAGAATGCACGAAGCACCTTCAGTTTTAAACTATGGAAAAGAAACTGATGGACCTGCAATTTCTGAAAACGCTGTGCTTGCAATTGAACCTATGATCAACGCTGGAAAGAAAGAAATAGGTATGCTTAGTGATGGATGGGGAATTGTCACTCGTGACGGAAAACCATCGGCACATTATGAAAACACTGTGCTTTTTACTCGTAATGGTTTGGAAATTTTGACCTTGGAGAAAGATGATGAATATTATTCAAGGTGATGTTGTTAAAGCAATTGCGGGAAAAGAAAAAAATGGTCTTTATGTTGTTTCCAAGATTGAAGAAAACTTTTGTTTCTTGGTTGATGGAAAACGACTTAAACTTAACAAACCGAAGAAAAAAAGCCTAAAACATGTTCAGAAGGCTTCAAAAGAAGGTTTTGATGTAATCAAACTTCAATCTGGACAAGAAAATGTTAATGCAGAAATCAGAAAATTTTTAAAAGAAAAGGAGTCTTTATGTCCAAAGAAGATGTAATTGAATTTGAAGGCGTTGTTACAGAAGTTTTGCCAAGTATGACATTTTTGGTTACCTTGTCAAATGGTCATGTAATAACCGCTTATATCTCAGGAAAATTGAGACAAAATTTCATCAGGATTATTGAAGGCGACAAAGTAAAAATTGAAATGAGCCCTTATGATCTTTCCAAAGGAAGAATCACTTGGAGAGAAAAAGGCTGATTTTGACGGATATCATTGCCAATTACTTGGCAGGACAGAAGTCGGTACATTTTGTGGTGTAGTTGTTTTGTGATAAGCAAAATGCAAATCTACATCGCGTGAAATAAAGGAGCAAAAAATGAAAGTCAGAGCATCGGTTAAACCAATGTGTGATAAATGCAAAGTCATCAAAAGAGATGGAAAAGTTATGGTTATTTGTTCTAAGAGCAAAAAACATAAACAAACACAAGGTTAATAAAAAGGAGATTATAAGTAATGGCAAGAATTGCTGGTGTTGACCTTCCAAGAGAAAAAAGATTGGAATATGGTTTGACTTATATTTATGGAATTGGCGTTGAAACTTCAAGAAACATCTGTAAAGAAACAGGTCTTTCACTTGACATTCGTGTTAAGGATTTAACAGAAGATCAAGTTGCTAAACTCCGTAACTATATCGAACACAATCTTGTAGTAGAAGGTGAACTTAAATCAAAAGTAAGTATGAATATCAAGAAACTCAACGAAATTGGTTGCTATCGTGGTATTCGTCACAGAAAAGGGCTTCCAGTTCATGGTCAAAGCACCAAGAACAACGCTAGAACCAGAAAAGGTCCTAAGAAAATCGTTAGCGGAAGTTCTAAGAAAGGTAAGTAAGAGGTAGAGATATGGCAAAAGTTAACACAAAATCAAAGAAAACTACAAAAACCAGAAAAAGAGTTAGTAGAAACATTGAACAAGGTCAAGTTCATATCACGACCTCTTTCAACAACAACATTATCGTTTTCACAGATATGCAAGGTAATGTTATTTCTTCATGCTCATCTGGAAGACTTGGACTTAAAGGTTCTAAGAAAAGCACACCATTTGCTGCTCAAACTTGTGTTGAAGAAGCAGGAAAGGTTGCTATTGACAACGGCGTAAAGTCTGTTGAAGTGTATGTTAAAGGCCCAGGTAATGGCAGAGAAAGTGCCATTCGTTGTCTTTCAACTCTTGGCTTTAATGTAACACTTATTAAGGATGTTTCACCAATCGCTCATAACGGTTGCAGACCTCCTAAAAGAAGAAGAGTATAAAAGGAGAACGAAATTATGGCAAGAACTATTGAACCTGATTGCCGTCAATGTAGAAGAGAAGGTCGTAAACTTTTCCTTAAAGGTGAAAGATGTACTTCTAAAAAATGTGCTATGGAAAGAAGACCAGTTATCCCTGGACAACATGGTGCATCAAGAAAGAGAGTTACTGAATACGGACTTCAACTTCGTGAAAAACAAAAAGTTAAAAGAATGTACGGTATATTAGAAAAACAATTCAGAAAATATTATGAAGACGCTGCTGCAGCAAAAGGTGCTACTGGTCCTAAGATGTTGTCTTTAATTGAAACAAGACTTGACAATGTTATTTACAGAATGGGTATTGGTGCTTCAAGAGCAGAATGTCGTCAAATTGTTAATCATGGCCACATCTGTGTAAATGGCAAAGGTGTAAACATTGCTTCTTACAGAGTTAAAGTTGGTGATGTAATTACAATTAAAGAAAGCAAGAAAGAACTTGATATGTTCAAACAACTTAAAGGTATGAAAATTGTTATGCCAAAATGGTTGGAATTTGACACAGAAAACTTGACTGGAAAAATTCTTGCTCTTCCTGAAAGAGAAGATATTGATTCAGATATTAAAGAACAACTGATTGTCGAATTGTATTCGAGATAATAAGTAGGGGGAAATTTATTATGATGGAAATGGAAAAACCTAAAATCACTTGCGAAGAAACTAATGGCGGAAATTTTGCTAGGTTTGTTGTTGAACCACTTGAAAAAGGATACGGAATCACTCTTGGAAACTGTATGAGAAGAACTCTTCTTTCATCTCTTCCTGGTTCTGCGGTTATCGCTTTCAGAATTGCTGGTGTTTCTCATGAATTTTCAACAATTCGTGGTGTTACTGAAGATGTTGTGGACATCGTTTTAAACTTGAAAGGTTTGGCAGTTAAATGCACAAATCAAGATAAAAACTTTATCACATATCTTAAAATCAGAAAAAACACTGCTGGCGAAGTTACTGCAAAAGATTTTGAAACTAATGACCAAGTTGAAGTTTTAAATCCAGATCTTCACATCTGCACTATGGACGATGGCGCAGTTTTGGATATGGATGTTATGATTGGAAATGGTCGTGGTTATGTATCCAGTGATGACAACAAAAATAAATTTGACGACATTGATTTCATTGCCGTAGACAGCATTTTCTCACCTGTTAAAAAGGTTAATTTCAATGTTGACACAACTCGTGTTGGTCAAAGCATTGACTATGACAAATTGACTTTGGAAGTTACAACAAATGGAACAACTTCTGCAAGAGAAATTGTCAGCCTTTCTGGTAAGATTATTCATGAACATGTTGATTTGTTCATTGAACTTTGCGCTCAAGTTGGCGATATGTCAATTTTGGTTTCTAAGGAAGAAGACAAGCAAGTGAAATTGATGGAACTTCCTATTGAAGAAATGGACCTTTCAGTTCGTTCTTACAACTGCTTGAAAAGAGCAGGTGTCAACACTATTCAAGATTTGCTCAAAAAATCTAAGAATGATATGTTCAAAGTTAGAAATCTTGGTGCTAAATCTGTTGAAGAAGTTATTCAAAAACTTGAAAGTTATGGCTTAAGCCTTCGTAAAGATGAAGAATAAACTTTTAAAATAATTTCAATAAATTGAAATTAAAATTGCAAGCAATTTTGTTTGCAGAATACAAACGATTTTAAAAGTTGGTTTTAACATCAGTTTTGCTTACAAATACCTAATGGTGCTTGTAGACAAAACTTCCATTAAAACAGCTTAACTAGAAGCGATTTTGTCGCGACTTATTAGGTTGTAAGGTTAAGTTTGTTTTTACTTAGACTAACACTTTCAAGAAATATTAACAAATAAAAATTTCGGATTAAAACCGTAAAAGGAGCAATATTATGGCTAACGAAAAATTGGGCAGACCTTCAAAAGAAAGAAATGCAATGATTCGTGGACAAGTTTCCACTTTGCTTTGGTATGGAAAACTTGAAACAACATTGGCTAAGGCTAAGGTTGCTGCAAGACAAGCCGAAAAAATCATTACTCTTGCAATCAATTCTTATGAAGACACTGTTAAAGTGACAAAAAACATCAAAGAAAAGACCAAGACTAAGGGTAAAGACGGCAAAATTGTTGTAACAGAAACAAAAGTTGCTAAAGAAGTTCTTAATGATGGACCTAAAAAACTTGCTGCAAGAAAGAAAATCATGGGCTATGTTTATGATTTGCAAGAACAAAGAAAACCTAAAGAAAGCATTGATGCATTCCACGCTCGCGTTGAAGGAATCAATCATCCACTTTTGGAAAAGATTTTCAATGTTTATGCACCAAAATATGCAGAAAGAGCAAAACAGTCTGGTCAAGGTGGCGGATACACAAGAGTTATCAAACTTGGAATGCGTCGCGGTGATGCAACTGAAATGGCTGTTGTTGAATTAGTTTAATTCAATTTGTTTTGATGGACAAAAACATTTCTTTTAAAAATTTTAAATTATATAAAAAAATCTCCTGAATTTAGGGGATTTTTTATTTTTTTTAATTTTAAGATATGTTAAAATAAGAAGGGAAAAACATATGAAAAAATTGAAGAAGATTTTAAGTTATTTTACTGTTTATGAATATTGTTGGTTTCTGTCCATAACTGTTTTGGCTTTTTTATTTGCTTTTCTTTTTCCAGAAGAGGACATTGGCGGTGTAAATGGCTCTGTTATTTTGACGCTTTACCTTGTGGATATTTTCAGCAATATTTTATGTGAACTTTTGATTTCTAAACAAAGTAAGTGGAATTTTATGGTTTCGCTTGTGGTTGAGTTTACTGAAATTGCTATTTGCATTGTTTGTGCTTACAGATTTGCGACTATGGCTACGACTATTTTCTTTTGGATACCTGTTGACATTATAAGTTTTGTTATGTGGAACAGACATAAACAACATGATGATGAAACCAAAACAGAAGTAAGGCGACTTAAGGGTTGGCAAGAAGTTGCAATAATTTCGGCAATTGTTGTTTGGACGATAGGTATAGGCTTTTTGCTTTCTTTAATTGATGTTGAAGAAGGGATTTTGTCAGACAATCCAATTTTGTGGAAAGTGGTATGTTATTTGGATGCTTGTTGCAGTGCGGTTGGCGTCGCAAATGGACTTTTCATTTTGTTTAGACTTAGAGAACAATGGATTGCTTGGTATATTTCTTCCATTTTGGAAAGTGTAATAAATATAATTTCTGGGCAATGGATTTTGTTGGTTTTAAAATTTGGTTATTTAACAAACACAACTTATGGTTATATCATGTGGACGAGAAGTATACATAAACTTGAAAGGCAACAAGAAGCGATTGATAAGAAAATTATGTCAATTATAAGAAGTGAACTTTAAAGGACAAAAATGTCCTTTTTTGTTTCAAGAAAATGGTTTTAAACATATAAAGTGTTATGTTTGAAAATTTTGATGTCAAAGAATGGGCAAGTTTAAAAGATTATTCCACAATTAAAATTGGCGGAAAGGCTAGGTGGATGGTTTTTCCAAAAGATTTTATTGAAGTTCAGCAAATTTTAAAGATTGTTAAAAACAACAATTTAAAGTTTTTCATTTTGGGGAATGGAAGCAACACACTTTTTGATGATGACGGATTTGACGGAGTTATTATTTCTTTAAAAAAATTAAATAAGATTGAATTTAAAGACAACTATGTTGATGTCGATGCGGGCATTAATCTTTTTGCATTGGGGCAAAAGTTAAAAATGCAAGGATTAAGTGGTTTAGAGTTTTGTTATGGCATACCTGCAAGCCTTGGTGGATTTGTGTATATGAATGGTGGTTGTTTTGGACACGAAATTGGAGAATTAGTGGAAGAAGTTTTGGTGCTTAAAGATGATAAATTGCTTGTTTTAAAAAAAGAGAATTTGAAATTCAGTTATCGAAAATCCAATCTTCAAGATTGTGTGATTTTGAAAGTTAAGATGAAGTTGAAACCAGAACAATCTGAAATTGTGGAAGAAAACATGAATTTCTTTTTCAACAAAAAGAAAGAAACACAACCATGTGATTTGCCGTCACTTGGAAGTGTTTTTAAAGCAGTTTATGGAGAGAAAACCATTTATGTGTCAAAAATGATTGACACTTTGGGACTGAAAGGTGTTAAAATAGGAGAAGCAGAGATTTCAAAAAAACATGCTGGATTTATTGTTAACACTGGAAACGCCACATGCAAAGATTTTAAGAAATTGGTGGAGTTAATTAAAACAGAGTTGGCAAAAGAAAATGTTTATCCAGAACTTGAAATCATAATGCTGGACAAATAAGGAGATTTATGAAAGCAGTAATTCAAGTGGTTGGACAAGCAAGCCTTTCTGTCGAAGAAAAATTAATTTCCGAAATTGGAAAGGGCTTAGTTGTTTATTTTTGTGTTGAAAGTGGCGATTTGGACGAGAAAATAGATTATTTTGCCAAAAAAATTGCCAATATGCGCATTTTTCCTGATGAAAACGATAAAATCAATCTTTCTGTGAAAGATGTTGGGGGAGAGATTTTGTTGGTTTCACAATTTACTTTAGCGGGTGATTGTGAGCATGGTAACCGTCCAAGTTTTTTCACAGCAGAAGAGCCAAAACGCGCAGAAAAACTTTACCAAGAGTTTGGTAAGAAATTGCATGACGAGTATGGAATTACTGTGAAATATGGTGTGTTTGGCGCGGATATGACTATACAGCAAACCAATCGTGGACCATTTACCATTTGTTTGGAAAAATAAATTTAAGTTTAATAAGGACATTATTTATTTGAATTTTATTTATTAATAAAATTTTTGAAAAGTGTTGTCCGTGGCTTGTAAAAAAGTCACAAAACTGATACAATATATACAAGGAGTTTTTATGCTTTTATACGGTGATTATCATACACACACAATCTATTCCAGATTAAAGCATGGCAAGGGCACTGTTTTGGAAAATGCTTCTGTTGCAGCAGACAAGGGTTTAAAGCAGATTGCAATTACTGACCATGGTTTTAACCACATGTGTTTTGGAATTAAGAGAAAAAATATTCCACAATTGAAAGAAGACATTTTGAATGCCAAGGAAATCACTGGTGTTGACATTTTGCTTGGTGTAGAAGCAAACTTAATTTCTTTGGACGGAGAAATTGACATAAAAGAAAGTGATTATGAAAACCTTGACATTTTGGCAATGGGTTATCACAAACTTGCTCTGCCAACCACATTTAAAGATTATATGCTTAAGGACGTTTCCAACATTTGTGACAAGATTTTTAAGCCAAGCAAAGAACGCATAAACAGAAACACCACTGCTTATTTGAAGGCGTTGGATAAATATCCTATTGATGTGATTACACATCTTAACTATGGTTTTCAAACAGACACAATTGCAGTTGCAAAAATGGCAAAACAGAAAGGGGTTTATGTTGAACTTAACGGCAAAAGAATAAACTTTACCGAAGAAGAAATTTTGGCTATGATTGCAGAAGGTGTGAAGTTTATTGTCAATTCTGATGCACATTCTCCAGAACGTGTTGGGGAAGTTAATCGTGGAATGAATTTTGTTTATAAATATAACATTCCACTTTCACAAGTTGCAAATGTGGATAAATTACCTAAATTTCATAAGAAAAGAGGATATTAATGAGTTTTTCCAGAGAATCGAAAGAAGAAATTTTAAGGACTGACATAGAAGATGATGCTTGCGCTCTTGCTTTTATGTCAGGACTTTTTCGTTCTTGTGGAGAAATTGAAAAAAGCGGAAGCAAAATTTTTGTTAAGATTGTTAGCGATGTGGATAAACTTTTTGGCTTTTGTCAGAAACTTATTAAAAGACTTTATGGAGATGAAATTCAACCAGAAGTTGGAGAAAATTATAATATAAATAAAAACACTATTTATGAAATTTCATTTGAAGTGGAAAAGTTTAAGCAATTACTTTTGGATGTTGGTGTGATTGATTATTCCACAGATGGAATGAAATTCAATTTTGAAATAGACAAAAATTTGATTTTGGAAGAAGAACCACGCAGGGCGTTTATCAAAGGTGTCTATATTGGGGCAAGCACTTCTTCCATTAAACTTTCATCTGACACGACAACAAGTTGTGGGTCAGGTTATCACATGGAGTTTGTTTCACAAAGTCACAACTTTTTGTTGGAACTTTCAGAACTGCTTGCAGAGTATAACATTATTGGAAAAATTTTTGAAAGAAAAAACTCTTATGTTTTATATGTAAAGGATGTCAACACAATTCAAGATTTGTTGGCACTTGTGGGGGCAAACCAAAGCGTGTTGGATTTGTCGAATGAAATTGTGACTCGTGAACTTAGAAACAAAGTCAACAGGCAGGTCAATTGCATCAATGCAAACATCAACAAAACGGTGGAAGCAAGCATGAAGCAAGTGAATGCAATCAACACAATCATCAACACTGTTGGTTTGGAAAGTTTGCCAGAAGATTTGCAAGAAGTTGCCGTTTTAAGACTGGCTAATCAAGAAGAAAGTTTGGACGAACTTTTAAAACTTTCGACAATTAAACTTACTCGTTCGGGACTTAATCACAGATTTAGAAAACTTATTAAAATTGCTGACACTTTGGAGGAATAATGAAAGATTTTGTGCATTTGCATGTTCACACTGAATATTCGCTTCTTGACGGAATTGCAAGAATAAACAAACTTGTGGAAATCACCAAAGAGCGTGGTTACAGTGCTGTGGCAATTACTGACCATGGCAATATGTATGGAACTTTGGCTTTCTATGAAGAATGTGTCAAAGCGGGAATTAAACCGATTCTAGGTTGTGAGTTTTACATTTGCAGTGACTTAACTAAAAAACAAGGTAAGGATGACATGGGTCATCTTGTTTTGCTTGCCAAGAATGAAGAAGGTTTTCACAATCTTTTAAAATTGAATGAAATTGCCTTTGTCGATGGTTTTTATTATAAGCCACGAATTGACTATAAAGTTTTGCAAGAACACAGCAAAGGTGTGATTTGTCTTTCTGCTTGTGTTGCGGGACATATTCCACAACTTATTTTGCAAAGACAATTTGAAGAAGCAGAAACATTGGCAATAAAAATGAAAAACATGTTTGAAGAAGGAGATTTTTATTTCGAAATTCAAAATCATGGCTTAGCAGAACAAAAACTTGTCAACCAACATTTGGCTGAAATGTCCAAAAAACTGAACATAAAAATGGTTGCCACAAACGATGTGCATTATTTAAACAAAGAAGATGCAGAAATGCAAGATGTTTTGATGTGCGTTCAGATGGGGAAATTTATGGACGACCCTGACCGTATGAAATTTCAAACAGATGAATTTTATTTAAAAACATATGAAGAAATGATGGATGCCATGGTTGGTTTTGAAGAAGCGGTGGAAAACACACTTGAAGTTGCCAACAAATGTGAAGTTGTTTTAAAAACAAAATCTTTGGGTGAAGTTTATGGAATTGATGAAAAATATAAATTGCCAGCAACACAAAACTACATTCCAGTATACAGACCTTCCACAGGCGAAGAACCTTATGAATTTTTACGCAGAATTTCCTTTGAAGGCTTACACAAAAAATATAAAGAAGTCACTCCTGAACTTATTGAAAGATTGGAAATGGAACTTGGCATCATCAGCGAACAAGGTTTTGTGGAATATTTCTTAATTGTTTGGGATTACATCAACTATGCTGAGTCAGTCGGCATTCCTGTCGGCCCTGGTCGTGGAAGCGGTGCAGGAAGTTTGGTTGCATATTGCTCTGGGATTACGAAAGTTGACCCTATGAGATATAATTTGTTCTTCGAACGCTTTATCAATCGTGAAAGAGTTTCCATGCCTGACTTTGACGTTGACTTTTGCATGGACAGACGCGGTGAAGTTATTGAATATGTTAAACAACGCTATGGGGATGACCATGTTGCATGTATTGTTACTTTTGGATGTATGCAAGCAAAAAATGCCATTCGAGATGTTGCCAGAGTTTTAAGATTTCCTTCACCAGAAGTCATGAAAATCACGAAACTTATTCCTGCAAAACTTCCAGATGGAATTAAGAAACCACCAGTTTTGAAATATTATTTTGGAACTACAGGAAAACCAGAAAATAATAAGTTTATCATTCCAGAACTTCGTGAAATGTATGACAATGATGAAATGATTAAAAAAATTATTGACATGGCAATAAAACTTGAAGGAGTGCCTAGAAACACCTCCACTCATGCTTGCGGAATTTTGATTGCTCCAAACTCTGTTTCCGATTTTGTGCCAGTTGCAAGGTCAGAAGACGAACGCGTAACTCAATATAGTATGATTGAACTTGAACATCTTGGGCTTTTAAAAATGGACTTTTTGGGGCTTAGAACTTTAACTGACATTAAAAAAGCGTGCGATTACATCTATGAAAACCATGGTAAGAAAATTGATTTCTATAACATGGAATATAATGACCCTAATGTTTTTAAGTTGATTGCCAATGGACAAACAGATGCTGTCTTTCAGTTGGAAAGTGCGGGGATGAAAAAGTTTATGAAGGATTTAAAGCCTTCTTGCATGGACGACATTATTGCGGGAATTTCGCTTTATCGTCCCGGACCTATGGACTTCATTCCTAAGTTTGTTAAGAATAAACAAGATCCTTCACAAGTTGTTTATGATGATGCTTGTCTTGAAGATATTTTGGATGTCACTTACGGTTGCATTGTATATCAAGAACAAGTTATGAAGATTGTTCAAGTTATGGCGGGCTATAGTTTGGGACAAGCAGACAATATTCGTCGTATTATGGGTAAGAAACAAGTTGAAAAGATTGACAAGGAAAGAGAAAAATTTGTCAATGGTTGGAAAGACCCTGCTGGAAAGAAATCTATCCCTGGGGCTGTTAAACTTGGTCACGACCGTGATGTTGCAGAAAAAATTTTTGACGAAATGAAAGATTTTGCCAAATATGCGTTCAACAAATCACACGCTGCTGCTTATGCTTACATTTCCTATCAAACAGCATATTTAAAATGTTATTATGAAACTGAATTTATAACTGCCATTTTAAACGACCGTATTACTAATGGAGATGACATAACAAAATATGTTTCATTTGCTCGTGGCAGTGAAGGAATTGAAGTTTTGCCACCAGACATCAATAAAAGTTATTCTTATTTCAAGGTTGAAGGTAAAGCAATTCGATTTGGGCTTGGTGGACTTAAACATGTGGGAACTGCTTTGACGGATGTCATCATTAAAGAAAGAGAAGAAAATGGTGAGTTTAAAAGTTTTGAAGACATGGTTTCCAGAATGGTCAATGTTGGCACAAACAAGAAAGCCATTGAATGTTTGATTTTAAGCGGTGCTTGCGACTTGTTTGGGAAAAGCCGTTCTCAACTTATGGCTGTCTATGAAAAGGTGATTGAAAGGGCTGTTCGTGATAAGAAAAGCAACAAGTTGGGACAATTTTCTTTCTTTGGTGAAAATCAACTTGAGGACACTGTGGACTATCCTGACATTAAGGAATTTAACCAAAAGGCTTTGTTGAAATATGAACGTGAAATTATCGGTGTTTATATGTCAGGACATCCTTTGCAAGATTATGTCAAGAAGTTTGAAAATTACACCTTGACTTCAGATATGTTGGCAACAAATGATGATGAAGAAGTTGAAAATTCAGATTTTTCTGAAGAAGAAAACATTTCTGAAAACAACAACTTGCAAGATGGACAGCCTTTTGTTTGTGGCGGAATAATAACTTCTGTAAGCAGAAAACGCTCGAAATCAGGAAGGGAAATGTGTTATGTCAAACTGGAAGATTTGAAAGGTGTTTTAGAGTTGACTTTCTTTTCTAATGCTTATTCAAAATATCGTAATGTCATTGTGGAAGATGCACTTGTGACAATTAAAGGGAAAATTAACATTCGTGAGGGAATGCCTATTTCGGCAGTCGGCGATGTTGTTATTCCTTGGAAAGAAGAAGATGCTGAAGGTAAAGTGGCTTCAAAAGAGCGTTTGTGTTTAAGATTTGACACTAAAAATCCTGATATTTACAGTAAAGTTAAAAACAGCATAAATTCTTATTTGGGAGATACCCAAGTAATAATTAAATGCACTTCTTCAAACAAGAGTTTTGTTTATCAAGATAAGGTAAAGATAAACAACTATCTTTTGAACGAACTGAGTGGCATTATTGGAAGTGAAAACATTGTTGTGCAATAAGGAGAAAAAGATGAAGATTTTGTTTTTATGTAGTGGCGGAGACGCGCCTGGTATGAACAGATTTATTTGGGAACTTTATTCAAAGTTTAAAAAAGATTTATATTTTGCTTATGCTGGATTTGATGGCTTAATTAATGGAAAGATTTTTCCACTTTCATCTGTGATTGACAAAAGTTTAAAGGATGAAGCAGGCACGGTGACCAAGACTTCTCGTTGCCCAGAATTTAAACAAGCCAAATATTTTAAAATGGGTCTTGAATATGCCAAACAATTTGACGCTGTTGTTGTATTTGGTGGAAATGGCTCACAAAAAGGTGCTAAACAGTTGTTTGAGAACGGTGTAAACACCATTTTTGTTGCTGGAACGATTGATAATGATGTTTTGGATTGTGAATACTCCATTGGTTTTTCAACAGCCGTTAAGGAAGGCGTCTATGCCATTGACAACAGTATGCCAAGCAATGATGCCATGAATTTGGCTTGCATTTATGAAGTCATGGGACGCGAGTCAGACAAAATAGCGCTTAAAGTTGCGGAAACTGTTTGTGCCGATTATTGCATTTCAGATAAGAAAACTTTAAACTTGGAAAAGTTGAAAAAGATTATTGAAACAAATTATGAAAACCAACTTTCAAGTTGCATAGTTTTAAGAGAAAATCTTACTGACGCAAAAGAACTTACTGAAAAACTTAACGAAGCAATTGGCAAAAAGGTTGTCAGATTTCACATTGTGGGAAGAACACAAAGGGGTGGTAAGCCAACACAAGAAGAACTTATAATGGCGACTAAATATGCAAAAAAGACTGCAGAGTGCATTAAAACCAAAAACTTTGGTGTTCGAATTTTGGCAAACTCTGATTTAAATGTTGAAACTAAACCTTTTATTTAAAAAAAGACGCAAATTGTTTGCGTTTTTTTTAATTGTCCAATATGATTTTGCAATAAGTAAGTTTAATTAAGGATGAATAGGTTTGTGTTGTTGTGACTGTTTTTTCACTTATAAGCAAAGAAAGATTGTTGTAGATGTTTTCCAAGGACTTATGCAATTTTTCAAAATTGTCTGATTTCAGTTTGTCAGCAAAAATGGTTTCAAAGTTGCTTTTAATTGTTACAAGTTTGGAAAAAGTGTTGTTGCATTCAAGTTTGGCTTGAGTCTTATCTGAAACAGATGTGTCAAGGCTTATGGCGATGTCATAAAGTGCTTTAAAGATCGTTTGTTTTGCTTGCACGGCATTGGTCAACACTGTTTTTTCATTTGCAGAAAAGTTTCCAGAAAACTTCAATGTTGGAATGTCAATTTTTAAAATCTCTGGAGAATAACCGTTGTTTTTTAGGTTGGTCTTAACAAGTTCGGCATCTGCTGAGTTTTCATATATACTTGCCAAAAGATGATATTTATTGTCAAGATTATAAACATATCCTGCACCTGTAGAATTTTGAAGAGAAGTTTTAAGTTCATTCAATTCGGTTGCATTGTCGCTGGATTTCATGTCAATGGCATAAACTGTAAATTGGTTTGAGTTTATGTTTGCCACGGTTTCAAAAAGACCAGTTGAAAGAAGTGTTGTGGAAAGCAAATAGCCAATGGAAACACATACGGCAAGTCCAAAAATCATAATCATTGTGCTTAAAATAGAAAATTTCTTCATGTCATATTTATATTAAATTGAAAAAAATATATTACCGATTAGATAATACAAAATTTTGTTTTTAAAATGAAGAAATTTTTGTTATAATTAATATTATGAAAAGAAAGTATGGGTTTTTTGGGAAAAAATTGAAAATAGGTTTGGCTTTTGGCGGTGGTGGCACAAGAGGTTTTTCTCATATCGGTGTCATTAAGGCGTTTGAAGAATATGGGCTTGATTTTGACTTTGTTGCTGGCACAAGTGTTGGAAGCATCATTGGTGCTGCTTATGCAAATGGCATGACTTCCAAAGAAATTTATGAAATCGGAAAAAAGTTGAAAATTAAGGACATAAAAACAAACAAACTTATCTTTATGCCATCTAAGTCTGACGGCATAGAAAGTTTGCTTCATGAATCTTTTGGCGACATCAATGTGGAAGATTTAAAAAAGCCAATGGCAGTCGTGGCTGTTGACATTAAATCAACCAAAGAAGTTTGCATAACAAATGGCAATCTTGCGTTGGCAGTTGCTGGCAGTTGCAGTGTTCCCGGAATTTTTCAACCAGTGCCTTTTGGCGAAAAACTTTTGTGTGATGGTGGACTTCAAAACACCATTCCTGCTGACATTCCAAGACTTTTTGATTGTGATTATGTGGTGGCAGTGGATTGCAACAGCACAAGAAACTATGGCACAGACAGTTCTAAAGTTTTGGATGTGCTTGCTTCTTCCATAAGAATTTTGATGAAAAGTAATGCCATTAAAGGATACATTAATGCAGATGTCATGGTTGCCACTGACAACAAAAGATTTAAACAGACAAGACTTGATGGAATTGATGAAATGGTGGAAGAAGGCTATAAAAACGCCATAGATGTTATGCCTAAGATTATTGAACTTTTTAAAGGTAAAGCACCTAAGAAAAAATTGCAAAAATTAAACAGGGAAGAAATTGAAATAATATAATGAAAAACTTAAAAAACAAAATTTCATATTTAATTTATGATAAAAATGTCTTCAAAAAGGCAGTTTTTATTGTTTGTTTAGTTTTATTTTCTTTGTTTTTGTTTTTAAATCAAACTTACATAAATTTTGTTTTTAACGGATTTTTGGATACTTTTTCAAAAAATTTGCAGGTTTACATATTGGATGTTGGACAAGCAAATGCCAATTTAATTATTTTTCCAAACCGCTCTTGCATGATTATTGACACAGGAAGCGGAGAAAGCAAAAACGATTTTATGAAAGCAGTTGGCGTTATTTTAAACGCAAATCACATAAAACAGGTTGATTTTTTGTTGTTGACACACAGTGATGAAGATCATGTTGGCGGTGCAGTTGCACTTCTGGAAAATTATCAAGTAAACAATGTTTTAAGACCAAAAATTTTGTCACGAGATGAAAACAGTGAAAATTTGAATTATCTTATTTCCACAACTTTTACATACGCCAGCGTCATTGAAGCAATTTATCAAGAGCCAAATTGCAGAGTGGAATTTATTGATGACAAGTCGTTTAATTTTTCAAGTAATGTCAGTGTAACATTTTTTGCAGGGGAAGAAGATTATTACAAGGACACAAATTCTTATTCACCATTTGTTTTGGTTGATTATGATAATTGTTCATTTATGTTTACAGGCGATGCTTCTCAACTCCGTGAAGATGAATTTGTTCGTAATATGAAAAATGATTTAGAAATTGATTATTTGGTTGTTTCACATCATGGTTCAAAATACAACACATCAAACCAATTTTTGGAAAAAGTAAATCCAAAGAATGCTATTATCAGTGCTGGTGACGATTTGCATCCATCAAAGGATGTTTTGGACAGATTAAATAATTTCAATGTAGAAAACATTTATGTTACAAAATCAGTCGGCACTGTATCAATAGCGGTGGAATCTGGTGGAAAAGCAACCGTGAAAACATTAAGTGGCAGGCTTGATTTGGCTTTCATTTTAGTGCTTGTCAGCATTTTTGTTTTTGCGTGGTTGAAATTTATCAACGATAACAGACGAACAAAGTATAATGTTTTAAGAAGAAAAACAAGTTTTATATCACAAAAAAGTTTGTAATAATGTAACTTTGTGATAAAATAAACTTATGATAGAGTCGTTTAACAAAATTATTTTAGTGTCGCTGTGTGATAAATTTTCCACAGAAGTTGGAAAAACTTTATCTCAAAGCCTTGGCATGATGTTTTGTAATGCAAAAGATTTGGAAGAATATGAACTTATCGATAAAGACACTTTAAAAGAAGTGTGTTCAAAGGAATACTTTGAAAAACGAGAAAAAAGCGTAATCAAACATATTGCAAGTTTTGAAGATGTTGTGGTTTCAATTAACTATGATTATTTAATTCATAACATCAATATTTTGCAGAAACACAGCCTTATTGTCTTTTTAGATTTGACAAAGGATTATGTTAAAGAAAACGGAAACATCGTTGATGTGATTGATTATGAAAATCGTGTTGTAAATTTAAAAAACATTTCTGTTGTAAACATAGACATAGAAGATGCGGATGCCAACTTAGTTTGTGAAAAAATTATAACCCAACTTGGAGGAATTTTATGAAAATTGTTCAAAAAGCCATTAACTATCTTAAAGCACTTTCTGCTGAAACAATCACTAATGCAGGTTCTGGGCATTTAGGTATTTCTTTGGGTGCTTCAACCATTCTTTTCAGTTTGTTTAAAGATCATTACAACTTCGACGCTTCGGACACAGATTTTTTAAATCGTGATCGTTTGGTATTATCTGCAGGTCACGCGGGTGCATTATATTACAGTTTGCTTTCTATGTTTGGTTTTAATGTTTCTTTGCAAGACTTAAAAGATTTCAGAAAATTTGGCAGTAAAACACCTGGGCATCCTGAATACAGAGTGACTGAAGGTGTGGAAGTTTCCACAGGACCTCTTGGTCAAGGCGTGGCAAATGCTGTTGGTCTTGCCATTGCTGAAACAATCATGGAAGAACGCTTCAACACCGTTGGTTTTGAAATGTTTAACAACTATACTTATTGTTTTGTAGGTGATGGTTGTTTAATGGAAGGTGTGGCACAAGAAGCGGTAAGTTTGGCAGGAAATTTAAAACTTAAAAAGTTGATTTTGCTTTATGACAGCAATTCTGTCACAATTGACGGCTCTTTGGCGTTGGCTAATCGTGAAAATGTGGCGAAGAAGTTTTCTGCAATGGGTTGGAATGTCATTAAAGTCTTTAATGGAAACAGTTATTCAAGTTGCACAAGTGCAATTAAAAAAGCCAAGAAAAGCAAAAAACCTACAATTATTATTTTCAACACAACAATTGGGATTGGGACTCAAAAAGAAGGAACATCTGCAGCACATTCTAATGTGCTTTCAAAAGAAGAACTTGCATCATTCAAGGAAGCATTAAAAGTTAAGGAAAGTTTCTTTATTCCAAGTGATGTGCGTGAACTTTGCATGGCAAGCACAAGACATGGAAAACTTAACCATGAAAAGTGGAATCAAAACTTGGCAATGTATTCCAGCACTCACCCAGAACTTTATAAATCGCTTATGTCTTTCTTTGACCGTAAAAAAATTAACTATGAAAGAATTTTGAAAAACATCGCAAAATATGACGGAACAAGCACACGCAAAGTAAATCATTATGCTTTAAACGAACTTGCTTATCAATGCCCACAACTTGTTGGAGGAACAGCAGACCTTGCACCTTCAACCATGGCTTACATTGACAATGCTGGAAACTTCTCTTCAGGCTATCGTCGTGGAAAGAACATCCATTTTGGTGTCAGAGAACATGCTATGTCGGCAATTGTAAACGGAATTTCTTTATATGAAGACTTCTTAACTTTCGATTCAACTTTCATGGCTTTTGCAAACTATTCTATTCCAGCAATAAGAATGCGTGCTTTGATGAACACTCCTGTCATGTCTTTCTTTACTCATGATTCTGTGGCAGTTGGTGAAGATGGTGCTTCTCATCAACCTATCGAACAAATTGGACAATTGCGTTCTATTATTGGCAACTATGTTTACAGACCTTGTGATTACAAAGAATTGGTAGCAGGTTATCGCACTTGCATAAATGATTATGTCCCTGTTGTGTTTGCTCTTTCAAGACAAGAAATTCCACACATTGATGGAACATCTTTTGAAGGTGCTTTACAAGGTGGTTATCTTTTGGAAAACAACTCTCAAAAACCAGACATTGTGCTGGTGGCAAGTGGGGCGGAAGTTGAACTTGCTGTGAAAGTTGCAAAAGAACTTAAAAAGAAATTTGAAGTGAATGTTGTGTCCATGCCAAGCATTGAAGTTTTTGAAAAGCAGTCAATAAATTACAAAAACAAAATCATAAACAAAGATGCCAAACTTGTTTTGTCAATTGAAGCAAGCAATGACACAAAATGGCTTAAAGTGCTTGGAAAAAACGGAGTTTCTTTCACAATTGAAAACTATATGTCAAGTGGCAATGGGAAAGTTGTGCTTGATAAAGCAGGTTTCAATGTTAAAAACATCTTAAAATTTATTGAAACAAAACTTAAATAGTCTTGTGAAAGCTGATTTTGAAATAAATTTAAAATTTTAAGTCAGTTGAAATATCAATAAAACAGAAGAAAAATAAATGCTTTTCGCATTTATTTTCTTTTTTAAGTCACTATTTTTAATTTTTTCGATGTTATTTGCGTTTTTTTGACATAATTTTATAAAAATTACATTTGAGCATAAAAAACTTACAACTATAATATTTTGTATTGAGAGGTTTTTTATGTTCAACAAAAAAAGTATTGTTTTAAGTGATGTCGACAGCAATTCAAACAGAAAGGCAGTGTTGACCATTGAAGAGATTGCAGAAGGTCTTAAAGGTTCTTTAAGACTTTATAATTTCAACAGCGAACTTGCTGGAATTTCTTCACTTGGCTTTTACATCGACAAAAAAGTTTTAAAAGCTGGGCTTACTTTTAAGTCGCATATGCTTTACGAATTTTTTATTGATTTGAAAACCATTCCACAAAAGTTTTCATGTGCAGTGATTAATTTTCAAAATGCGCAGGCTTCTCCAATACTTTATGGTTCAAGCAATGGCAGTGATGATGAAATCTATGCCAGCATCATAAATGAAATTTCACAAGAAAATTCATTTAAAAACACAAAAAATGTTTTGGACAAATATGATGTAGATTTTCAAGAAGTTGAAAAAGAAGAAATTGAAAAAGAAATCGACAAGGCAATGTGTCAAGATTGTGGAAATTGTGTCTATAAGAAATATTTCTATGAACACAATCCAAATGTGAAAGCGGAAAATCTTAAAGAAGAAAAAACTGAACTTGTGGAAGAGCCTGTTTTCGAAATGCCAAAACAAGAAGAAACGGTCAATGAAAATTTGGACTTTTTCTTGCGTTTAAAGCCACAAATTGACAAGTTGTTTTCCAATAATCCAATTGAAGACAATTTGCAAAAACTCATTCCTTCATCAAAGTTTATCAAAGTGGAATATGAAGATGACGGAGATTTCTATGTGTTTGGGCTTTTATATGATGACAATGAAAACATCAAATATGTTTGTTATGGCGTTCCTGCTGTATTTGAAGAAAATCCACCTGATGAATTGTCTGGCTATCCAATTTGGCTTCCACTTGACAAAGACAATGCCAAAGGTTTTGGTTATTGGTTGACTTATCAAGATGCGTCCACAGGAGAACCAGTTAAAGCAATTATTGATTGAGGTGAGAATGAAGATCTTAGCATGGATTATTTTGGCTTTGATTTTGCTTATTATTTTAGGCATGATTTATTATCTTATTGTTGGAGAAATCTTGTTTAAGTTTGCTTTTTCCAGAAAGAAAAGCAGAGTCAGAAAAAAACAAATTGACAAACAAATCAAAGATTTTAAAATCGACTTATGTTGGTGGCAAAAACAAAAGTTGGAAAAAGTAAACATTAAAAGTTTTGATGGTTTAAAATTGTCTGGTTGTTTTCTGAACAATGACTCACAAAAAACTGTGATTATTTTTCACGGATATGGCGGGGAATTTCATGAGATGCAACAATATGCCAAGTTTTTCTTTGACAAAAACTTCAATGTGCTTATGGTTGACAACAGAACACATGGTGAAAGCGAAGGTGGTTGCATAGGTTTTGGCTGGTTGGATAGAAAGGATGTTTTGTCTTGGGTTGAATTTGCAAACAAAAAAGTTTCTGACTGCGAAATAGTGTTGTTTGGTTTATCCATGGGTGCGACTGCAGTTTGTTGTGCAAGTGGAGAAGATTTGCCAAAAAATGTTGTGGCAATCATTTCTGACTGTGCTTTTGCAAACTTAAAAATGCAAATGGAATTTGTTATGAGAAAACATAAAATTTTGTGGAAAATCTTTAAAAAACATCTGTTCAGTTATGTTAAACATATTCACGACTTTGACATAAATCAAGCAGATGCCATAAAGCAAGTTAAAAACACCAAAGTGCCTATTCTGTTCATTCATGGACAAAGTGACAGTTTTGTTCCAGTGGAAAATTTAACTGCACTTTTCAATGCAACTCCGTCTGGGCAAAAAAGCAAATATGTGGAAGCAGATGCAGATCATGCAATGGCTTATTCTGTGGGCGGTGTGTTGTATGAAAGAAAAATTAATGAATTTCTTAAAAGTTACACCAATTTATAAAAAAACTTCTGAATTTTATTCAGAAGTTTTTTGAATGTCTACGCTCTTTTTCTTTTTAAACTTAATTTTTTTGTTTTTCATAAACATCCAAGCAAAGATGATTCCAAGAATAGCCAGAATCAAAACAACGCATGTGATTAAAAGTGGATTAATTCCATCGGGATTTATGTCTTTAGATTTTAAGTAGCCATACATGACACTGTGAGTGCCGTCCTGATTGGTGACAACATAAGTGATTGCTGTAAATTCTTTTTTGCTGTCAAAACCTTCATATAAGAAAATTCTTTCTTTGTTTTTTAATGTAATTTCACTTTCTTTAATTTTGTTGTCTTCCAAAAAATAAACTCTTGCTTCTGTGTTTGTCTGCGCATTAAATTTAGGAATGCTTGTCAAAAATTTTTGTTCAGGAACAAGCAAGTCAGCAAGCATAAAGCCTTCCACATCGGCAAATTTAACAGAATAGAAAACAAAATTATCTTTCAAAGTTTCGATTGGCTTATTGTCTGTAAAGGTCACTTGAACAACATTTTTAAGGCTTAAAGTTTTTAAAACATCAGAAGCAAAATCAGCATTTTTAAAAATGTTTGCTTTGTTGGCAGTTACAACAAAATTTTGTGTGCTTGTTTCAAAATTTTCTGCGTCATAATTTGAAACACCTGTGCTTGCTGTTGCACTGTTTGTTGTTGAAGAAATCATTGCAGGACATGCAAAACAAAAACAAATCATTAAAATTAAAATAAATCGTATCATATTCATATTAAACAACTTTTATATGATAAATGTCAAGAAATTTAGAGTTTCAGACATTTTATTTAAAATATGGTGGACTATAATTTCAATAAGAAAAAGCAGAACAATTGTTCTGCTTTTATGAATTATAGTCATAAGGAATTTTGTTTTTCTTTTCACCAAATAGATTCATGATGTAACCATCTTCAACTTTGCACCACCATGCAGGATTATTTGCTGGAAGTTGTCTTAAAATTGATTCATCAGTAGACCAAGTTTCTTTTACTAGTTCTAAATCTTCAATTTTGATTGGGCATTCTTTATCATCTTCCAGTTCATCATAGTGTTCTTCAAACCATTCTGGATCATCTTTGTGGATTTCAAAGTTTTTGTCTATAAAGTTTACATAAAAGCAAGCATTCCTTATTTCTGCAAGAACTATTCTTCCAATCATTCCATTAAATATTCCATCTTTTAAATCTTTGGGTATTTATTTTTTGGAACTGAATTGTGAACAAATAGATCTTCTTCGTTTACAAAGATGTCAGCGATATCTTTTCCTGTATAAAACTCCGAGAATACAACTTGCCATTTGCCATTGATTGCTGTTTGACTCATTACAGCACCAAAATCACCAACCTTTACACCTGCTTTAATGTAACTTGGTTTTTCATTTATTAATTCAACTAAGTCTAAATATTTCATTTTTTATCCTTTTAATTTGCTAGTGGAGTGTTATTTGTAATTTTGCCTTTTTCTCTTACCATCCAGACGCAAAATTAATGTTTCAATCATTTTTATCCATTCTGTATTCAAGTTTGTTGTTTGGGTATTCTTTTACGAATTTTTCAAAATAATATATAATTATATTATATTGATAATTATCGAAAATTTTTTGCAAAGCAATTTTTTCTTTATCAAAATTTACAAAGATATATTTAATATTATCGTTATGGCAATACCACAAAAATTCGTCTAATAAGTCTGCATTATAGTGTAAGGCATCATAATCTTCCCAATCTGGAATTTCTTTACCTTCCAAATCCCTGTATATTTGAATATAAAAGTCTTTATAACTTCCATAGTTATTTTTATTAAATACAATTTCTTTCATTCTTTATCCATTTTGTATTCAAGTTTGTTGTTTGGAAATTTTTCTACAAAGTCTTCAAAAATTTCAATTATAATCTGAAATTGATAATCATCATAATTTTTTTGCAAAGCAATTTTTTCTTTGTCAAAATTTACAAAGATATATTTAATGTTATCATTATGACAATACCACAAAAATTCGTCTAATAAGTCTGCATTATAGTGTAAGGCATCATAATCTTCCCAATCTGGGATTTCTTTACCTTCCAAATCCCTGTATATTTGAATATAAAAGTCTTTATAACTATCATATTTCTTCTTATTAAAAACAATTTCTTTCATATATTTTCTCCTTTATTTTATTTGATAAACTGTTACTTTCCCATCAAGATGATCTGGCGAGTAGAAAATCAATCCATCACTTGAATAGTATAGTCTTAAACTATTTCTTTTTCCGCTTTCATAGTTTATATCACATTCTTTCCAAATTCTTCCTTCCTTTTCAGGCAAAATGTGTAATCTGTTTTCGTATAAGTCTCCACCAATCATTTTTCCTGGTGCAAATTTGGATAAATCTTTACCTTTTTGCCATCCAAATTTTTCTGCTTCTTCTTTGGTTATGTAATAATCTGGCAAATCTCCATGGAGTTTAAGCCAGACATCTGGGGCAGGTTGTCTGTTTGAGATTGAGCCAAGCGGTTTTGTTTCCACATTCGTGTAAAAACAATCACAGTTTGGGTGAGCAGGAAGTTTTACATGTTCTCCATTTTTATAAATTCTTTTGTTTCTTTCTGGACAGTCTTTGCAAGGGATTCCACAACTGCTTTTATGTTGATATTGCAAATATTCTGCAGTAAGTTGTTTGTCATTAAGAAATCTATCTAAGATAGTTTTAAATAAAAGATCACTTGAGTCCATTTTATCATATCTCCTTTAGTTTTTCAAAGGCTTTTTAAGCATTCGGAAACAATTTATCATGAGATTTTTTGATTTGCAACAAAGCATGCCAACTTTTTTGGCATTAATTTTCAAAGCCAATAATAAAATACATTGATGAAACTTAAATTATTAACTGTCAGAAAACGAGCGGTTTTGGCTGTGTTGATATGCTTGGTAGTGTTTGGTGGAGTTTTTGCCACTTATTTCACTGTGAAAGCAACATTTTCTCCAAAGCCAACACACACCATTGTGATTGACGCGGGGCATGGCGGGGCTGATGTCAAGAAAGGACAGTATGTTTTTTAAATTAAGAGAAAAAGATGCACCTTAAACAGTGCACCTTTTATCTATTATTGTAGCCAATATCTATCAGTCGTTTCATCCC
>CATLAM010000007.1 GCA_949878485.1 uncultured Eubacteriales bacterium | reverse complement strand
AGAACAACAAGATAATATAATTGTATTGTTTTAAGCCAAAAATTTGTAATAGTTTGTTACAGCAGCAAATGGAAATTAAGATATTTGTTTATTTAATTTTTATTTTTGAAATAAAAAAATTATATATATGTTTAATTTATTAAATAATATTTATAATATATATTATATTAAATTGTTTTGAATTTATTTTTCTTTGTGATAAAATAATTTTGAAATGGAGAGGGTGTTATGGAAAAGAAACTCAAAATAACAAAAACTGTCTTTTACATATTTTTCGCATTCTGCTTTTTAGGTGCGGGAATTTTTTGTTTAAATAAGACATCAATTTATGAAAAGGCTTCAGCAGAAATTGTTGAAAGCGAACTTGACAACAGAGATACTGTTGATTACTTTTCCGTGCTTGAAAAAACATCAAGTGGCAATGAAACAAACACTTTAAAAAACGACACTTTTCTTTTTTCCAACAACAACGCTTTAAGCATCTCCCTTCTTTCAAATGGAAACGAAGTAAACAATGGTGACAATTTTATTTATTATGAAAATGTTTACTATCCAGATTCCACCAACAAAAATAATTTCCACTTCTACAGAAACATTGAAGTTAACTTGGAAATTAATGGCAAAGAAAAAGACTTAACAAGTTATGATTTCATCACAAGCAGATCGTCAGTTGCCTTCCCAAATCAACCAGACGCTAATCCTGAAAAATTTGAAATTCTTTTCAACAACACTGGTGCAGAAAAAAACGCAATTAAAATTGTTGATGAAAACAACAAACTTATTGAAGAAGGTGTTTATAAACTTAGAATTCATTTAACTCGCTTTTACACCACAAATGGAGAAAACGACATTGCAGAAACAACTTTTGAATCTGAAGGCGTGGATATTGAATACAGTTTTTATATGTTTGACAAATCTTCTTACATAATCAACAACAATCCAAACATTAAAACTTTTAATTTTGACAAATCAATTGTTACATCAAATTCAATCACAGAAAACTCAACAGGCTTCTATCTTTACAGCAACTATTCTTCAGAAAGCGAAGCAAACAAAATTCCTTACATTGAATTTGACCCTGCCCGTTTTGAACTTGACATTGCAAAAACACTTCAAGACAAAACAACAACAATGCAAATCAGTTTCGCAGAAGAAAACAATGAAAACGGAATTGCAGTGACAGAAAACAGTTTTGCGCACACTCAACTTTTTAAAGATGAAAACAACCAAATAAAATGCAGAGTGTTTTTCACAGAACTTGGAAATTACACAATTAAATTTAAAGCAATTTTTGTTTACGAAGAAAAGAATGCAGAAGGTCAAGTTGCAAGAAGACAACACCACAACATTGAAGCCGTAACAGGACAAGCCAAAACTGCTTTGGTTTATATGTATGGTTATCAACTTGCTTACACCGACCACGACAAACCAACAAATGCTGATGGCTCTCATCAAACAAGCGAAATGAAAGAATATGACTTTAATGCAAGCCAATTTAAAAACAGTGCGGACATAACGAGTGGATTTTTAAGTTCAAATGAAAACTATTCACAAGCAAATTTAAGTGCAACCTTCCAAGAAGCCAACATCATCAATTACATAAACAATAATCAATTGGCACCTGTTAAAACTGACCAAACACCAGTTTGGCTTAATGGAAATGCCACTTTAAATCAAAACATGAGTTATGTGTTTACAACAAAAAAACAAGCAGGCTATACTCAATATGGAAACACAAAACTTAATGGCTCTCAACTTTATTTAATGACAAAATTTAATGGGTCATCTCTCAGCACCACTGGCACTTATATCTATGTTGTTGCCTACACATTCAACAACTATCGCTTGAATGCCAACCAAATTTCTGACACCACAGTTTTCTATCAAGTTTTCTATTTCCAAATTTATAAATCAAAAGCAAGCATAAGTCTTAAAACAGCAAACACAAACAAAGATGTTTCTTCAACTGAATTTTACAATGAAAGCATCATCTTGACTGACACCACAAAAGAAGAATCTTATAATCAAGACATTGAAATCTTGATCTATGCAAAAGACTATGAAAATGGTGGTTATCTTGCAAACTTTGGCGGAGCAAATGGAATATTGTTCTCTGACCTTGATACCGACAAAGACAATGTTGTGATTTTGGAAGACAGTGCGCATTATTCAATTTGGCTCTATCAAAAAAGCACAGGAATTACATCTAAAAACGAAGATTATTATTTCACAATTGACAAAAATGAAATAAGTTATGATGACATTAAAGCCAGAACAGTCCAACAACAAAGCAATGGAACAGATTTTGAAATAATCAGAGATGTAAATGGTTTTGCCACAAATGAAAGTTTTGCGCTTTCATGGCAAGAAAAGAAAAGTGGAGCAAAAACAACAGCATATTACAAACGCTTCTCTTTGGAAAATTATAATTTCTATAAAGAAAGCACAACAGCGACACAACTCAGCACATTCTTGCAAAACCACAACTCCCTTCCAGTTAATCATGCTTTAAATATGTCGACAACAGGAACAGTTTGGAACAAACTTGGAAGTCTTACCGACAACGGAAACACATTAGGCAAAGAAACCGTTTCAGGAACAGGCAATTTTGTGCTTTCTGCATCAGGACTCTATTTGGTGGACATCTATGATGAAGCAGGAAATCACTCAGTAAAAGTTTTCTTCCTTGATTCCACAACTCCAATCTTTGCAGTAAGTGACGGCGAAACCTACAGTATTCCAAGCAGTTCAATCTACATCACACAAAGCCAAAACCTTTATTGGGGTCAAAACAAACTTATCAGACTTATTAACTTCAATTCTTTCAACTTTAACAATGTCAAACTTGACAGCAACAACGAATATTATCTTGAAGGTTCAAACAGATTTGTTAAGGATGTCATCAGCGAATATGATTTCTATAAATCAAAAGCAAAAGATGAAAACAAAAATGATGTTTACAGCATCGAAATCTTTGAAGCAATGTATAAACTCTATAAAGATGAAAACAAAGACAACAAGCCTGACTATTTAGATTATTACACTTTCTATTCAGACACCATGACTCAATATAACGGAATTTATCTTAATATTCCAATCAACAATGTTTCATATTTCATCGACAGAACACACTCTCAATACACAAAACAAACTGATGTCTATGAAGCCCACATTGGCAACGAAGAAGAAATGACATACAGAATTTTGATCAGAGATATGTCAAACACCAAAAAGGCTGTTGGTTATGCAGACGACGCACAAGTTCAATACACCAATTATTTCAGTGCAAAACAAACAATCATAATCAGTTTTGACACTTCAGAATTCTTTATTAACTTTAAAAATTCCAATGGCGAAACTGAAGTCTTATCTTCAAACACAAATGAAGAAGATAAAGAAAACTCTGTAAAAACAACTTATTTAAGTCCTTCCAGCATGAATAAAGAATTCAGTGTTTCATTTATTCCAACAACTGTGATTGCAGGTGCTGGAGGAGAAAGTTCTAAGACAATTCAAATTGAAACAGTTGAAGCCAAATTTTATAAGGCAGGAAAAGAATCTAAAATTGAAAAGAATGGAATCACCTATTACTATTACGAACTTTCAGACAGTTATTCAATTATTCCAATCTATCAATTTGACAATGTTCAAAACACAAATAAGATAAGTGAAGTAATCAATGCCACAGACGGAGTTACAGCCGCTGGTAAATATGAAATTACAAGAACATATTATTTCAATAATGACTCTGTTGACACAGAATATTACTGCAATGAAAATGACTTTATCACCCGCACTTATGTTTTCTATGTTGACCGTTATGGCGTTGTAACCAATCCAGTTTACAGTGAATCTGACAATAAACATTCTGAAAGCATGGTTGGTGGCGATATATTCGTAACACTTTATGACAATGGAACAAATGCAGACTTGCTTGTTTCCTTCCCTGATTCCTTCAATGGCAATCAAAACGGAAATTCCATTTACAACACAGGAAACTTAAACATAACAAGTCCAATTTTTGAAACTAACAAACTTCCACTTAAATTATATATCCCACAAATGAAATACACAAAATCAGTTTCAAAAAATGATTTAACAAATGGATACGATTTCTCTGTTGATCTTAATGACGACATGAATCAATTTGACAATAACGAAATCATCGCACAATATGTGTTGTATGCAGAAATTTATAAAGATAATTTAAAAAACTTATATGCAGCAACCACAACTGATTTAAACAACCCAACTTTAGACAGCACTTTGGCAACAGTAAATAAAAATGGATTCTTGACTTTCTATCACAGAAACAACAACACAGTGGAACAGTTAAATGGTTTAAGCGAAGCAGGAACTTATTATGTTCGAATCTATCAAGGTCGATACGGCAATGAAATTGGGGAAAACAGTTTTAATCAATTCTTGACATTCTATTTCACAATTGAAGAAACTAATCCTGAATTCAGTGTCAGAACAACAAACATGGCAGATTTAAACTTTGATGCAAACGACACTACAAATGACTATTCCGTTCGTTACCACACCAACCAGTCAAGACTTGAATTGGTTTGGGATGAAGGCTCAACATACATGGCTGACATCGACAAAGCAAACATCATGTTTAAATTTAAAGGCAATCGTCAATCAATCAATGCAAAGACAATTTTCCCTGACATAGAAAATCTTAAACCTGTAAATGGGAAATATGTTTTGGAAATCAACTTGGCAAGCCTTGGAAACTTCAATGTTTATTCTCATGACAACTATGTAGACATCACAATGCAATATATAAATCATGATGATTTACTTTACAGCAAAGTTACAAAACGAATTTATGTTGACCTTTCTGCCCCACTTACAACCATTAATTCCCTTGTGACAAAAGTGACAAGCGGAACAATTGGAGAAAGTGGTGGTGGTTCCCGCCTGAGCGAAAGAATGCTTCGCTCTCGCTTCCAAGCAGATGGCAGAACACTTGCAACCAACGATTTAAACACTTGTTATAATGTTTCAGTTTCAACAGAACCTTTTGCTTATTATTCTTATAACGTAACAAACAAAACTGGCAATGATTTTGCACAAACACTGCTGGCAAATAAAGATTACATGACATATGTCCGTGCATTCAGCAAAACAGGAAGCAACGCAAAATATGCTTCTACTCAAAATCAAGAAACTGCTCCAGGGGATTTCCGAGCAAGCAACTTCACAGAAATAAGTCAATTTATAAGCGAAAATGGCGGTTTTGAAGTTGGAACTTATTATGAAATTGTGGAAACTGACTTAGCAGGAAACATGACAATTTACACAGTTTATGTGACAAGTTATGATTCAAAGGAAAACGAAAACCAAAATATAATTTCCTTTATAAATGGTTCAAATGAAAATTCTGCTTACACAATTGCTGATTTTGCAGAAGCACAAAACTATTACAAAACTGGCACAATGCACAACATTTATTCTAAAAGAGGTTTTGCCCTTCAAGACATAAATTACTTTGGTGATGTTTGGTCTCAAATTTACATACGAACAAGAAACGCTCAAAATCAAGTAAACACATATTACATAAACTTGACACCTTGGGGCTATGCTTACGACCTTGTAAATCAAACTCACATCACAATGATGGATTTAAGAAACTTAATTGACGGCTCAGTTAATTCAACTTACAAACATCTTGTTCAAATTTACGACAGACTAAATTCGCAAACAGAAAATTTCTACATCAACATCAACAACCCAAGTCTGCGTTATGAACTTACAAAAGAAGAAAACAAAGAATATCTTGCCATTACATCTAACCCTTCAAATGAGCAGATTGCAAACCCTGTAACGGCTGAAAAAGCATTCTTGACACAACTTACAATCACAGCAATATTGCCTGACACAAATGAAACTGTTGAACTTTACAATGTAACAAACAAACTTGGTTTCTCAGACCTTTGGATAAGCAACGAAAACATTGAAGTTAAAGCAGACACAAATTTAAGAACACTTACCTTTAATGTAAGAGAATCAATTGGTTTTGCCAACAATACAAGAATAAATTACACATTCACTGACAACTATGGCGAAACTTATAAAGAAATTCACCTTTACAACGAATCAATTATTTCGCAAGAAATCACCGTTCCACAAGGCAAACATCTTTACTCTTATGTTGAAGAAGACTCAGGCAGAATTTACTATTTAACAGACAACACTATTCAATTTAACTATAACCCAAGAAGATATATTGTTAAAGTTTATGATTTAGAAAACGGAAAACCTACAACCAACCTTTTCAATGCAACAATTAAAGAAACTCCATCCAACGGAATTTCTGTCATGACAATCACATCAAACAAAACAAACCTTTATGATGACGGATTTATAATTGTTTGTTACAATGCTTACACCACAGATGAAACAGAAGATGTCACACAAACAAATCCTGTTAAAACAATTTACTTTAAGTTATACAACATGTTGCCTACCTCAAACGAAACAAACAACATCAACGAAATAGGTCAATTCAAATTTTTGGATACAAATGGCATCAACATAACAAATGAAATTGTTTCAGGACAAGCAAGCGGAGAAACAGGTTATTATTCCGAAGTTAGATTGCAATATAACAACAACATCAGCATGGAAATTCCAGTTGTTTACTCTTACAGTAAAGATAAAACAAATTGGACTGAAATCACTTCCAACACAATGAGTTTCAAATGTGAAGATGAAAATGCTGAAACTTATTATGTTAAGGTTTGGTATAAAGAAAAATTCCTTGAAAACTATTACTCTTCTGGATATGTGTTCTCATACGTTCCACAAGAACAAATCTTTGAATTCACATTGACATCACTTACTCAAACCTATTGGATTGAAAACACATTGACTGGCGAAATAGTCAACAAAAGTGAATATGTATTTGAAACAACAAGTGGAAGTTACACACATTATATTGTCAACCTTTCATATTTAAACAGCAGTTACATCAAAATCAACACCAACAGCGAACAACAAATCACTTACACTAAGATTGGTGAAATTCAAGATGAAACAGCAGAAAGTGTTTGGACATATATTTACAGAATTTCCAACTTGAAAAACGGGCTTCCTCCAGAAAACATTTCTGCATATGAAGTCAACATAGCAATTTCATTTATTCCACCAACTGACAAGATTGTAACAGAATTCTACACATATGACGAAACAACTGGAAAGATGAACACCAACAACAACTTAGCAAATCAACTTTCAAAAGAAATCATCGTTTTACAGTCTTCATCATTAAGTCAAATCGAATTGCAATGGTCAGAGTATTATGGAATCAAGCAAAACAAAATAAATCTTACATTATATAAAGATGGAATAGAACTTGCTCCAACCGTTTACACAAGATATTCAAACGACAAAAAGAAAGCATACAGTTATGTCTATTTGACACATTCAGGAAAATACACAATTTCATTTAAAGACACATCTGGAAACGACCATCGTTTCAACACCGCCACAGTTGGACAATACAAAGAATTTACTCTTACATTCGTCAAAGATGTTCCATTTAATGTCACCTACACAAATCTTATGACAGGCGAACGCGAAACAACAATTCCTATTCGTGAAGCAATTTACAATGGTTCTGTAACCCTTAAAATTGATTCTAAAGTGCTTTCAAGTTACTACACTTACAATTGCAGTGTAATGAGAAATGGCAGAGCATACACTGGTTTCACAGCAGACACAAACACTTGGACATACACATTCAACGAAACTGGATATTATCAAGTGACATTCTCAGCATCTACTGCAACGTCAACCGAATCAGCCATCCGCACAGAAACTTATCAATTTACAATTTTAGATGAAGATGAATATAAATATTCTTACATCATAAACCCATATTCAAATTATTACATTGAAAAAGTTATTAAAGACGGCGTGGATGTAACTGAAAGTTTGACACAAACCTTGTCCGTTTCAAAAATTACTGTAAATGGGAAAACTTATATGAAAGCACTTCCACTTTCATACATCGATGAAAAAACTGGCGAAGGAATTTACTACATCACAATAAACTCCAACAACAAACTTTATAAAGCTGATTCCGAAATCACAAGTTGGACATTTAAAGTAGTCATTAAACCTTCCGACACAGTGCCAATCATCATTTCTCATGAAAATGGTTCTTCCACAACAGACAACATTACAATCGCTCTTAACACACAAAACATCTATGAACAACTTGGCAGAGTGACTTTGGTTGTTGTAAAAATTAACAGTAATAACCATCAAGGAATCTACTATCAAAGCGAAATTTCTTCAACAAGTAATGGAGTGCTTAATGCAACCATTGATAACACAGGAACATATCTAATTCAAATCTACTCAGGCCGCATTGAAAATGGCTCGCTTTCAGGGAATAACCTTATATTCAGTTATAAAGTTACTCGCAACGAACCATTCAACGCAGCAACAATAATTATAATTGTTGTTTCTGTAATAGTAGCAGTTGCAATTATCTTCCTTATCATTAAACTTAGAAAGAGAATTTCCGTTAAATAGTTTAAAAGAAACGAGTTTAAACTCGTTTCTTTTTTAACAAAACACATATATAAAACAATTTAAAGTTTATATCTTTAAAACATATTAAATAAAAAAGACTGAATAAATCAGTCTTTTTTTATTTGAAAATTATTTCTTTTTAAGTTCTTTGTCAAGTTTAACTTTTGAAACTACAAAGTAAACGATTACACCAACAAGAACAAGCACTGAAAGAACGATTAAAACAATTCCAACAATTTTGTAAACTTCAGTGTTTGATTGAGTTTCTGTTGTAACTTCAAACTTAAATGTTTCAGTAGTTGTTGGTCCGTCATCTCTTGTTACAGAAACTGTAATTGTATATGATCCAACTTGAAGGTCGTCCACATAGAATTTACCATTTCTTTCTTCTGCCAAGTTTTCATTATCAGCATCAGCGACAACTTCAATCTTAGTTGTGCATTGATTTTTGTCCATATTTGTGATTGTAATCAAACTTGGGTCAAGAACAAGTTGTTCACCAACTGTATATTTCTTGTCTGAATCAAAGAATTTGTCATCAAACTTCAATTTAGGAGCAGTAACATCACCAATAACAATTGTTACAACCTTAGATGTTGCAGAGTTACCTTTGTTATCTTTTACAGAATAAGTGATTGTATATGTTCCATCTGGATTGCTTCCAGAGCCAACATTGATTTTATATTCTCCGCCCTTAATGGCATCTTTTCCATCAAAAGTTGCTGATGGAGCAGAATTTCCATTTGCCAATGTTCCTGTCACACGGATGCTTGCAGAAGATTCATCAAGTCCGCTTGCATCAGTTGCTTCAAGACCAAAGATTTTCAAAGAATAAACATCACTTACAGCATTTTCTTTAAGTTCTTCAATTGAAAGTTTTGGAGCATAAAGTTCTTCGTAATAATTTTCTTTAAACTTAGGTCCAGTTGTGTCAGAAACTGAAATTGTGTAAGTGTCACTTTCAAGTCTGTAAGCCATTAATTCGTTGTATAATGTTTCAGCAGAAATTCCAATAACACTTGTAAAGTCAGTTGCAACTGAGCCGTTCTTTGTGATAACAATATTGTTATTTTCGTCTTTTGACACATTGTAAACTGTGCTTCCAGATGTTACTTTATAACTTCCGTCAACAAGAGTTTCAACTTTAATGCCACTCTTTGTTGCACCAGTTCCGTCAACAGCAGTGTTAACAAGTTCATAATATGTGCCATAGTCGTATTTATTTGTTGCGTCATTCCATTCTAATTCATTGTGGAATTTAAACATGTGAACATTGTATGCAGTCATTTCTGCAGTGTAAACAATGTCATAAGTTCCTGTTTTAGTTGGCTTGAACACACTGCCAAGAGTTCCAACATTTACAGAGCCATAATTTTCTTTAACAGCACCATTTTCATCCACACCAACAACAACATAATTCACAGCATCTAAACTAGCTTGTTGAGCATCAGACAAATCAGCCAAACCTTTAAGGTAGTCATATTCATCTTGAGTCATGCTCTTAGAAATGTTGTAACTTACTGTTGGAGTAGGAATGTTAATTTCAGGATTGTCATCAAGTTGGTAAGAACCACTTTCCAATGAAGCAGCAAGAGATGGTGCTTGATTGATTGTTCTTCCACTTACGGTATATTTCAAGAAAGCAATAATTGTTCTGTTTTCAGAGTCTTTGAGTGCAACGCTTACTCTATATTCACCAGCAGAAACAGCATCAAACTTACCTGCATTCAAAATGTAATACATACCCATGCTCATGTCTTTGTCTGATTCATAAACAGAGATGTTTGTTTCCCCATCTACATAATAAGCATTAACATCATAAGTCACATAGTTGATTGCATCATCAATTGCAGTAAATTCTGGAAGAGTAATTGTGTCACCTTGATTGTAAGCAAAATTGTTGGCATCTTCAATTTTCAAGTCATCTGTAAATCTTACAGGTTTTTCATCTTTAATGTTTTCAATAGCAACTTCTTTAGCATACATATTTACATTGCCATAGTCATCGTAAACATAAGAAACAACTTGAAGTGCATTTGCAGTTTCAGGAGCCTTTTTCAAATCAATTGAATAAGAACTTCCCCCATCAACTGTTAAATCTACATAACCTGTTCCATTAAATTTGGCATATTTATCAACCAACAAGTTTACTGGGTCGCTGTCATCTTTAACTTCTTTATCTTTCAAATCTTCGAAAACATCTGTGATGTCAACTTCTGAAAGTTTAACAGGTTTGTCATCTTCTGAGAACACATCAAGAACAGTTGTTGTTGAACCTGTTTTGTTTAAATAACGATACAGAGTAACAACATTCATGTTTGTATCTCTTGTGTCAGAAGCAGTAGGTTTGTCAATTTTAATTGTAGTGTTTGGAACATATTTATCTGCAAGAGTTGTAGAGAATCTGATTGTAGGAGCATCATTGTCAACACCAGAAGAAACCATCATGCTTTCAGTCTTAGTGTTTTTGTTGCCCGCTTTGTCGATTGCAGTGTAACGGATGTAATAAGATCTTGCACCCATTCCATAATATTTTTTTCCATCGATTTCAGTAACTTGTGATGTAGTTGCACCAAATGTTTCGTTGCAATTTACATAAGCAAGACCTAAATCTGATAAAGTTTTTCTGGCATTTGCATCTGTCAATGTTTTTGTAAGGAATGTTTTGAAAGAGTTGAAATCAGTAACAGATGAAACTTGTTTGCTGACAATTGTGCCAAAATAGTTATACATATTTAAAGCATTAGCATTGTCTACAACAACCAAATATCCGTTGTCTTGAAGCCAAGCAAGTCTTTTTTCGTCTGCAGTTTTGCCAGTTGTAAGGTCAGCATCTGAAACAAATGCATTTGCATCTGCCTTTTCTGCTTTCTTAACGCCCTTATTAATAAGGTAGTTATTTGTCAACATGCTTCTCCAAGCACTGTCGCTGTCAGCATCACTTCCGCCATAATTGAAAATCAAGTTAAATTCGTCATAGTTGTCTATTGTAAGTTTAACTTCATCACCTGTCAAAATTTGACGAGTAAGTTCACTTTCGCTTGCAGTTGAAACATTGTCTTTTATGCCAATAGCATAAACAACAACGCTGTTTGGTGCATGACGAGAAGCCAATTTCCAACTTTCATCTTTAATTTCTTCTGCTTTTACTGAAGCATCATAAATCAAAATAGTTGGTGCAGTTTTGTCTTCTACATTTTCAAAGTAATAGTCACCTGTGTTGCTTGAAACAGTGTTTCCATAAACATCTTTGATTGTGTAGATGAATGAATAGTAACCATTTGCCAAAGGCTTGAATTTTGTAGGTTCTTTCAAGATGTCGCCTTCGAAAACATCTTCATAACCATTTGTTTTGTCTGTTAAAGCCACATATCCGCTTGTTGCAGATGTTGAAGAATATTTAACTTGAACAGTATAATAAACATCAACTGCTTCATTTGCAGGATCAGTGTTTGTTGATGTTGCACCAGTTGCCACTGGAAGTGTGCTTTCAACACCTGTTTGATGTCCTGTTCTTGTCCAAGAAGATCCAAGTTTCAATGTCAAAGCATAATTCTTTTTGTAATGTGGGTCAGATGAAGCATAAACTGTAGTTGTTTTTGTTGCAGAAGAAACAAATTGATAATCAGTTTTTTCTTCGCTCTTTTTATAATAAGAATATCTTACAGTGTAATCACCAGCACCAAAACTTGCGTATTCACCAGTTCCGTCTAAGATTGCACGTTTAAGATAAAGTTTTCCGTCAGAACCTTTAAGGTCGCTTCCTTCAATCTTTCCACCAGCAGTGCCACCATAAACACTTACAACGACTATATCATCTTTAGTTCCTTCTGAACGACTGGTAACAAATTCAACATTTTCTGCTTTTAATTCTTTACCATCTTCATCTGTTACATAAGGTGTTGGAAGTGCAACGTCTTTTCCACTTGCAAGCAAAGACAAATCAATTATGCTTGGCAAGAATGTGCTTTGATTATCTTTAAATCCAATAGTTGCAGCAGCAACAACACTTTCAACATTAATGCTGTATGTGTTTGTATATTTTTTGCTGTCTGAGCCAGTGTAGGAATATTCATAAGTAATGGTGTAAGTCCCTAAGTTGTTTGCAGTAAATGCTTTGCCAACTTCAAAAGTGTTTGAAGCAGTTTCATCAGTGAAGTCAACTTCCATTCCATTATATGTGACTGAAACAGAAGACTTAATGTTGCTGTCATCAATATCGCCAACAATCATATCCTTTTGCGCACCAATATATGCTTTTGGAATAATATAATCAGAGCCTTTGTTTACTGATGTTTCATAGCCATCATCCAAAGTCATATAATAGCAATTTGCAGGATTAAAAGTATAAGCGTTTGCAGAAAGTTTGCCATTAACATAAGCAACAAGTTCTGAAACTGGAAAATACAAAACTGTCATAGCAAAAGCCATAACAAAAAACAATCCTCTTAAAAGATATGAATGAGTTTTTCTTTCAACTTTCATAAGTTCAAATCTCCTGTTTGAATTTTTAGATATATACATATATAACTAAATAATTTTAACTTAATTTTACTAATAAGTCAAACAAATTGACTTACAACCAGCAAAATTTAAAACTATTTTGCGAATAAGCATAGATTACTATGCACGAGTATTAGCACTATTCTTGTCGAAAAAAGTAATTAACAAGAAATCAACAAAATAGTTATAATTTAATAACGACAGAAAGCAGGACTATGCCTGCTTTGTCATTAAATAGTGAAGTTAACTCTGACACCAGGTCCCATAGAAGAAGCCAAAGTTACACTTTTGATGTATTGACCTTTTGCTGCTGCAGGTTTTGCCTTAACAATGGCATCCATAACAGTTGAAAAGTTTTCTGTCAATTTTTCTTTTCCAAAACTCTTCTTTCCAATGATTACATGGATGTTGTTTGTTTTGTCAAGTCTATATTCAACTTTTCCGGCTTTAACATCTTTAATAGCCTTAGTAACATCAGGTGTAACAGTTCCACTCTTTGGGTTTGGCATCAAACCTTTTGGTCCAAGAATCTTAGCGATTCTTCCAACAATACCCATCATATCAGGTGTTGTGATGCAGACATCAAAATCTAACCATCCACCATTGATTTTAGCAACCATTTCTTCGGCACCAACAAAGTCAGCACCAGCCTTTAATGCTTCGTCAGCTTTGTCGCCACGAGCGATAACAAGCACTTTAACGCTTTTACCTGTTCCGTTTGGAAGAACAACAACTCCACGAACTTGTTGGTCAGCATTTCTTCCGTCAACGCCAAGTCTTACGTGAAGTTCAACACTTTCGTCAAACTTAGCAGTTGCAGTCTTTATAACATTTTCCACAGCAGTAGAAACATCGTAAGATGCGGTTTTGTCAAAACTTTCAAGAGTTTTTGTATATCTTTTACCTTTATTCATGCGTCACCTCTCTTAGTCTACCACTTCAACGCCCATACTTCTTGCAGCGCCAGCAATCATAGACATAGCACTTTCAATTGAAGAAGCGTTAAGGTCAGGCATCTTAGTTTCAGCGATTTTTCTAATCTGCTCTTTGGTAATTTTTCCGACTTTTTGTTTGTTTGGTTTTGCAGAACCTTTTCCAAGACCAATAGCCTTTTTAATAAGGACTGCAGCAGGTGGAGTTTTCATTTCAAATGTGAAACTTCTGTCTTCATAGATAGTAATCACAACAGGAATGATAAATCCTGCCTGAGAAGCGGTTTTGTCATTGAATTCCTTAACAAAGCCTGCGATGTTGATCCCATGAGGTCCAAGAGAAGAACCTACTGGTGGTCCAGGTGTGGCTTTGCCCGCTTCAAGTTGCAATTTAACCATTGCTTTAACTTTCTTTGCCATTTTTCCCTCCTAATGTGGTGTATTTGGATTTGGCACAATCCTCCCACAAATTAAAGCCTTTTTATGTCATACTCAGGACAAAATTTATTTGATTTTTATTAAAAAAATTAAAAATTAAATCATTCGAACAATATCTTCATGTTCTTTTACAAGTTTTTCACACCCTTCATAAAGTGAATCCCAAAAAGGTTTTTCAGATAATGGTGGAGAAGGTGGAAGTTGAGCATGAGGTTCTTTACAATATGCTTTCACAGATTTTTCAAGTGTTTCAGCATCATAACCTAAAATTTTTTCTTCCTTTTTTAGTTTTTCATAATCAGATCTGTTTATAATTCTTTCCTATCCTTAAATTTTGTGAACTTGACTAAATTCAAGTTCTACATTATTTTCTCTTCCAAACATTTCAACGCTTACTGTAACAAGTCCGCCTTCTGCATTGACAGAAACAATGTTTCCAATCATTTTGTCAAGTGGACCTTCAATGATTTCCACTTTATCCCCAACTTCAAGGTCAGTTTCAACTTTGATTTTTTCAAGTCTGAGTTTCATTACTTCTTCTTCTGTCAAAGCAAGTGGTCTGCCCTTAGGTCCAACAAAACCAGTGATGCCACGAGTTCTTGTCACATTATGCCAAAGGTCGTCACCATAAATCATCTTGACTAAAAGATAGCAAGGCATACTTTTTCTTGTAACCAATTTCTTTTTGCCATTTTTTTCTTCGATTACATCTTCTTCTGGAATTATGATGTCAAAAATTCTGTCTTGCAAATTAAACTTTTCAACAACTGTTTCAAGATTTTCCTTTGCCACGTTTTCGTATCCAGAAAATGTGTGAAGCACATACCATTTTGGTTCTGGTGAATGTTCCATAAAAATTTACTCCTTAAAATATTTCAAATAAAGGTCTTTTTCAATTATGATAAAAGTCCTGAAAGCCATCCAAGCAAAGTGTTTACGCCAAACAAGAAAACACCAAAGATGAGAACGAAAGCAATAACAATTCCAGTTTTCTTGACAACATCAGGAAATGTTGGCCAAGTAACCTTTTTAAGTTCTGACATAATTTCTTTAACTTTTCTGCCAAAACTCTTTCTTTCTTTGTCTTTCTTTTTGCTTTTTTTCTTGTCTTTAGACTTGTCTTTTTCTGGTTGTTTGCCAGTTTTCTTTTCGTCTTTTACCTTTTTGTCTTTTGCAGGCGCATCTGTTGCAACATTACCTTCATAGATGTCGGTGCGTTTTTCTTCTGTCATAATTTCAAGTTCCGCATTGACATTTTGTTGCTTAACAGACTTTTGCTTTTTCTTAGCCTTTGACTTAGACATAACATCCTCCAAAAAAATTACTTTGTTTCTTTATGCTTTGTGCGTTTATTACATCTTGGGCAATACTTGTTGATTTCAATTCTTTCAGCATTAGCAGAAGTGTTTTTTTCGGTTGAATAGTTTCTTTCTTTACATTCTGTGCATTCCAATGTGATGATTTTGCGTTTTGGTGCTGCCATTTTAAATCTCCTAACAAAAAAACTAACACCCTTTGAAAAGTGTCAGTTTAAATATATCATAATATACATTTTAAGTCAAGTAATTTTCCAAATATAATTGAAAATATTTTACTTGTCATCCTTGCCTTTCCCGTCCGAAATTAAAGGAAGAACAGACAAAGCGGCATTCTCATCCATGTTAACATGAGCCTTGTTAAACACCGCTCTTTTAATTTTAAGAAGTTGAGCATCTTTATTGGAAACTTTTTGAGTTTTGTAAGATGGCTTTTCTGCAATAGGAAACTTCCAAAAAGAAACCATATATGTTGCATAATTCAACTTTTCATCAAAATTATCAAATCCTTTATAATTTGCAATCAACGGAAAATCTTCTGAATTAGTGATTTCAAAAGCGTCAAAACTTTTCAAAAAATCAAAAAATTTCTTTTCAATATATTGTTCATGTGATTTATTGAAAGTTAATTTATTTCCAACCTTAGTTTTAAATGAAAACGAAAAATGTTCATCAGCAAATGCTTCTTCCACCTTAATTCTTTCTTTGTTTAAAAACTGTTCATAAAGTTCCAAAGTCATGCGAGTCACAACTTCGCCATAATTTAAACAATTTTTATAATAAGGCAAATGAATATAAAAAGTTTTCAAAACAGGAATCTGTGATTGCTCGTCCTTAACTTTATATTTTTGAATTAATGATTTCTGCTTTTCTGCATTTACATCCAAACCAGCAATCTTCTTTTGCTCATACAATGGAAGCAAAGAAAAAGTTTTAAATGACTTTCTTCCAAAAGTTACACTTATTGCTTTTGGCTTTTCATTTAAAGAAAGAGTGGCATTGGAAGAAGCAAGTGGCATTCCTAAAACTATGTTTTTCTTTTCTGGAAAATATCTTTCATTGCCTGCGGTTATGTTTACAACTCCATCCGCATTTGCACGCATTACCAAAAGTTTTTCTCTTAAAATTTCATAAACTTCTTTAAGTTGTTCTTCATTTAATTTCATAAAATTCACTCCGCATGGTATTTTATTCAAAATAAGCACATTTGTCAACCCTTTTTGCAAAAATAAAAAAGCGAAGAACTCTTTTTCTTGTTTTTAATTTAAAGAACACAAAAAATCACGGCACCAGCCGTGATTTAAAATTAACCTTCAACAACAGCATCAATATACATCACTGTTTCATTTGGTTTACACTTTTTTGCATAAACTTCAAGTTTTGTAGGTTTATTATAATCAGTTTCATATTTAAGAGCATATGTCAAATAAACTCTTAACAAATCTTTAGCATATAAATATGCTTCTGATAAGTTCTGCCCATCAGTATATATATCTAAATCAGGAAAATAAGCCTGATAACTTTCATCTTCATCTTTAATAAAAATAGCAGGATATAAGAACTGATATTTTTTCATATAATCTCCCAATATTCACTTATAGTTTAATTTTAACATAAAAAAATTATATTTCAAAACAAAAATAAAAAAAATATCGCAAAAATACGATATTTTTATAATAAGATTTATAAATCCAAAATTATCTAGTGATTTCTCTTTCGTTAAGTTTACCATTAAAAACTTTATCCAATGTCTTAACTTCTTCTGGTGCATAGATTGTTGATACATCCAACAAACCACTTGATCTAATTGTATTAATATTAAAACTGATTTTACTCATAGTAATAACCTCCGTAATCTTTTCTTGATGTTCATATCATAACACATTTTTCTTTATTTGTAAATACTTTTTTCAAAAATTTTTTCAAGAAATTTTTAAACCAATTTTACATCTTTTCCACGCTGTCTATTCCAAGTGTCCACAATGCTTTTTCAAGACAAGCCTTAACCAAACTGCAAAGTGCAAGCATGCTTTGTTTTCTTTCACTGTTGGTTTCAGTCAAAATCTTGTGGTTATTATAAAAAGTGGAAAATGCACTTGCAAGGTCAAAAGTTGACAGGCAAAGACTGTTAAGAGAATAAGTGTCATAAGCAATTTGATAAGACGAAATAAGTTTCACAAGAGCCAAAACAATATTTCTTTCATCAGCGTTTTCAACAACAACATTTCCGCCTTTAAACTCACCTTTGGCAAGCAAAGAATTTATGCGGGCAATTGTGTATTGAATGTAAGGTCCTGTTTTGCCATCAAAAGATAAAAACTTTTCCATGTCAAAAACATAGTCCTTTGCAACAGTGTTGGAAAGGTCACCAAACTTCATTGCTCCAACTCCAATTCGTCTTGCAAGTTCGCTGTCTCCCACAATTCCATTTTCGGCAAGTTTGGCACTGGCACTTTCCACAAGCATGTTAACAACATCTTTAAGTTTTACAACTCCACCTGCTCTGGTCTTAAATGGTTTTCCATCTTTTCCATTCATTGTTCCAAAAGCGACATGCGTAAGTTTCTGATTCTCTGGCGAAATTCCAGAAAGTTTGCAACATCTAAACACTTGCTCGAAATGCACGCTTTGACGATTGTCTGTAATGTAAACAATTTCATCTGGATTAAATTCTTTGTTACGCATCAAAATTGTGGCGATGTCAGTTGTAGCATATAAATCTCCACCATTATATTTCTTAATAATTGCTGGTGGCATAGGATTTTTATAACGCTGTGGCTCGTCATCACTTTTCTTTTCAATTGGAATATGTTCACCTTCGCGTGCCACATCTACGACCAACGCTCCATCACTTTCGCGTGCAAGTTTTTTGTCAACAAAAATATTTATTGCATCTTCAATAAATGGAAAGGCATCACTTTCGCCCAAATACACATCAAAGGTCGCATTTAAAAGATTGTAATTTTTTTCAATTTCAGCAACAGATAATGCTCTGATCTTATTATATATGGAAAAATAAGGTTCTTTTTTCTGCTGAATATAAAGCGTGTAAGTATCAGCCAACTTTTTAAATTCTTCATCTTCGTCTTTTCGCTTGCTGGCTTTTGGATATTCTTCATTTAAAACATCCAGCGTAACATTTTCAAGTTTCAATTCAGATAAATCAGCATCTTTTGCAAAAAACTTATCTAAAAAACCGTCTTGGTGCAATTGCAAAATAGTAAGCCCCATTTGAAGCCCAAAATCGCCAAGATGCACATCCGAAATTGTCTTGTCACCCATGGCAATATGCAATCTCTTCAACGCTTCCCCAACAATTGGAGAACGCAAATGCCCAACATGCAATTCTTTTGCAACATTTGCACCACCATAATCAAACACAATAAGTTTTGGATTTTTAACTTGCTCTACACCACAATTTTCATCTTTTGCAACAAATTCCGCAAAATTTGAAAGTGCTTTGTTTGAAACTTTGACATTAATAAACCCTGGCATAACCGCAGAAAATTGAAATTCTTCACTGTTAACACTTTCAACTATTTTAGTTGCAACATCAAAAGGTTTAAAACCCATGCTTTTTGCTACAACCATCGCAAAATTGCTTTGAAAATCACAAAGTTCTGGACGATTGGAAAAAGAAACTGCAAGACCACTTTCATCAATTCCCAACTTTTTCACTGCAAAACTTAAAATTTCAGTTATTTGTTCTTTAAAATTCATAAATGTTCTCCAAGTAAATTTAATAATCAAATTATAAAAAATAAAAAAATTTTTGTCAACCTATTTCCCTTTCCAACAAAAAAGACTGAAAATGTTTTCAGCCTTTAAATCTCTTGTCTTTGTTCCAATGCTTTTTCAAGTGTAACTTCATCTGCAAATTCAATGTCACTTCCCATTGAAATGCCTTGTGCAAGGCGAGTAACTTTCACACCAAGCGGTTTTAAAAGTCTTGCAATATACATTGCAGTGGCTTCCCCTTCCACATTTGGATTTGTCGCCATAATCACTTCCTTAACGCCATTTTTGTTTACTCTGGCAAGAAGTTCTTTAATTTTGATGTCATTTGGCCCCTTATTTTCAAGTGGATTGATTGTGCCAAACAAAACATGATAGACACCATCAAAAGTTTTCACCTTTTCCATGGAAATGATGTCCTTAGGCTCTTGCACAACACAGATAAGTTTGTTGTTTCTGCGTTGACAAATTGGGCAAACTTCACTGGAACTGTAATTCCCACATTCTTTGCAAAGTTTAACTTTTTCTTTAACTTCCAAAATTGCCTTAGCAAAATTTTCTGCTTTGTCTTTGTTGTTTTCGATAATATAAAAAGCATAGCGTTGAGCGGTCTTTTTTCCGACCCCCGGCAACGCTCTGAAATACTCAATCAATCTTTCAATAGGTTCATCAAATTCGCTCATAATCACTCCGTTCCGCCGCCAAACGAAATCGCACTCTGTCCATCAAGTAAGTTTAAATTATTCGTTGGCGATTTGCGGCGACTTATAATAAGTTTTGTTCACAGTTTCAAAAGAATAATTTAACTTTTTTCTTACTATTTTAAAGTAAGTGGCTTTAAGGTTTTTTGTGAGGAAAATCCAAATCCCCAAATCTTTTATTTCTTTTCTAGCATAGAAAAGAAAGCATTTAGTTACATCCCCAAATTTGGCAATTTTGCTTGTTCGTCAGCAGTGATTTTTGAAATGCAATCATTTACAGCAGAAACCACCAAATCTTCCAACATTTCAACATCATCAGGATCAACAACTTCTTTTTTAATGTTGACTGCTTTAACAGTTTTGTCGCCAGTCATAACAACTTCAACCATTCCGCCACCAACTGATGACTTATATTCTGTTGAATCAATTTCTTCACGAATCCTTTTCATATCTTCTTGCATTTTTTGTGCTTGACGCATCAATGCTTGCATATTTCCGCCGCCAAAACCACCACCAAATCCGTATCCCATTTTATTTAATCTCCTTTATTTTAATTCTTTAAACTTTAAGATCCTTCGCTTTGCTTAGGATGTATATTGAAAAATTTTAATCTTCAATTGTCACTTTGTTTCCAAAAAAAGATGTAACTTTTTTTATGTCTTTTTCTGTTTTTTGCTGAACACTTTCAAATTTCACAACTTCAAACTGCAAATCCAGTCCTTGCCAACGAATGGCACTTTCAATGTCTTTTCTTCCACTTTCCAAAACGTCAATCAAGAAATTGTCGCTGGAGCGAATAACAAGTTTTCCATCTTCAATCTTGGCATTAGTGATGTCCCCACATGCCACATGAAGTGAAACTTTTTTATGTTCTTTTAAAAACAAAACCACTTTTCCCCAAACATTATTTGCTGAAAGTTTAGTTAAATCTTTCTCAATTTTCAGTTTTTTTTTACATCAAAGCCAAGCATTGCAGTAAGGCAAGTTGTTTCAAGAAGAAGTCTCACAGAAAGTGTATATCTAAGTTCGCTTTCCGCACTTGAAAATACCTGCATATAGCGAATTAAGTCTTTTTCTTCAAACTTTTCCGCCTGCAATTTATACATGTCAAACGCTTCATCCGTCAAATTCAAAATTTCATTAGCGTTTTCACAAGACTTGCAAACCAACAAATTTCTTGAATGTTTGGACAAATCTTTTGAGAATACCGCCAAATTTTTGCCTTCTTTTTCAATTTGATCAATAAGTGCAAGCACACCGCCAACATCTTTTTCTTGAATTTTGTCAAAGAAATTGATAATCAAATCGTGGTCAGTTGTGCCTAAAACACTTAAAGTTTTTTCTTTGGTGATTTTGCCTTGACAATATGAAGCAATGGAATCTGCAATGGAAAGCGTATCTCTGACACTGCCTTCCCCAGCACTTGCAATTATCTTGAAACTTTCGTCATCACAAGAAATATTTTCTTTGTCAAAGACTTTTGCCAAGTGTCTTGCAAGTTCTTCCACCGAAACCAATCTGAAATCAAAACGAACACATCTTGAAAGAATGGTTTGTGGCAATTTATGCACTTCAGTTGTTGCCAAAATAAAGATGATATGTGCAGGCGGTTCTTCCAAAGTTTTCAAAAGTGCATTGAAAGCACTGTCTGAAAGCATATGCACTTCGTCCACGATGTAAACTTTATATTTTGCACCGACTGGCATAAACTTGACTTTATCTCTGATCTGACGAATATCATCCACTTTGTTGTTTGACGCAGCGTCAATTTCAATTATGTTGATGTCTGTTTCTTGTTCTAGACGCTTACAGTTTTCGCATTCTCCACAAGCAGAGCCATGCACAGGTCTTAGGCAGTTTACTGATTTTGCAAAAATTTTTGCTACAGAAGTTTTACCTGTTCCGCGAGTGCCCGTAAAAAGATAAGCATGCCCAATTTGGTCATTTACAATTTGATTTTGAAGTGTGTGAGTAATGTGATCTTGTCCAATCACTTCTTCAAAAGTTTTTGGACGGTATTTTCTGTAAAGTGCAATATGATTCATGCTTTCTCCGTTTTTAGAATTTTTCTCTTGCAATCACTGAAAAGTTGTCAACATCAAGGCATGCTCCGCCAATTAAAGCACCATTAACATTTTCCAGTTGAAGAATTTTTTTATAGTTGTTTATGTTTACGCTTCCACCATAAAGAATGGTCGCTTTCTGGCTGGCTTTTTCAGAATATAAATAAGCAATTTCTTTTCTGATTGTTTCAGCCATCTTTTTTATGTCACCATTTGTGGCAATCTTTCCAGTTCCCACCGCCCAAATAGGTTCATAAGAGATTATGACACTTTCAAGTTCGTTTTCATAAATTCCTTTAAGGTCATCATCAAGTTGCTTCTTCACAAATTGGCAAGCCTGTTTGTTTGTGCGTGTTTGCAAATTCTCGCCGACACACAAAAGCACTTTAAGCCCATTTGCAAGAGCAGTTTTAATTTTTTTATTTATTGATTTGTCACTTTCTTTAAATTTTGTTCTTCTTTCAGAGTGCCCGATGATTGTGTAAGTTGCACCCAAATCTTTAATCATGCTGGCACTTATTTCGCCAGTTAAAGCACCCTTTTCTTCTTCGCTTATGTTCTGCGCACCAAAATCTACATTGGATTTATCAAAAAGTTCCTTAGCAACAGACAAATGAGTGTAAGGCACACATAAAACGATGTCATTTTTACTGCTTTTAACTTTTGTAACAAAAGTCATGGCATATGACTTAAACTCACTTGGTGTTGTGTTCATCTTAAAGTTTCCGATAATCAACTTTTTCATAAAAATCTCCTTAAAATTATTTTCAAGTTTACAATGTGTCGATTACTTCAATAGCCGGCAAAACTTTTCCTTCCATAAGTTTCATGCTTGCACCACCACCTGTTGATAAGTGGTCAATTTTGCTTGCAACACCACTTGATTTAATGGCACTTACACTGTCGCCACCACCAACAATGGAGTATGCACCACTCTTAGCAACTGCTTTGGCAATTTTGATGGTTCCTTTCTTAAATCTTGGGTCTTCATACATTCCAAGTGGTCCATTCCAAATGATTTGTTTTGCTTTCAAAATTTCATTGCAGAAAAGGCTTATTGTTTTGTTTCCAATGTCAAGTCCAACCATATCTCCCTTGAGTTGAGTTGTCTTAACTGCTTTGCCTTTTTCCTTAACAATTGCAACATGGTCAACTGGAAGCAAAATTTTTACACCCTTTTCTTGTGCAGTTTTCAAAATTTGCTTAGCATTGTCAATTTGGTCAAGTGAAACAATAGATTCTCCAATATTGATGCCTTGTGCCTGCAAAAATGTGTAAGCCATTCCACCACCAATAATGATTGTATTCGCTTTATCCATAACATTGTTAATCAAATTAAGTTTATCCGCAACTTTTGCACCACCAAAAATGGCAACAAAAGGATGTTTAGGTTGTTCGAACGCTTTTTCAAAAACTGACAATTCTTTTTCAATCAAAAAGCCGATAGCATTTGGAAGTTTTAAGGCAACTCCATAGTTTGAAGCGTGTTTTCTGTGCGCAACACCAAAAGCATCATCAACATAGATGTCAGCAAGAGAAGCAAGTTTAGCCACAAAAGCATTATCGTTTTTTTCTTCGCCAGGGTCAAATCTAAGATTTTCCAAGACAAGCAAATCACCATCTCTAAGTTTGGAAACAGCAGAACTAACTTCATCGCCTGTCACTTTATTGCAAAATCTCACGCGATTAGGAAAATATTTCATTAAATTTACAGAAACTGGAAACATCGACAAAAATTTGTCATAACCCTTAGGTCTGCCAAGGTGAGAACAAACAATCACTCTTGCACCATTTTGCAACAAATATGAAATGGTTGGAATTGCTTGAACAATTCTGTTGTCATCCAAGATGTCGCCCTGATTGCTGAGCGGAACATTGAAATCACAACGCAAAAGAATGGTTTTTCCTTGAATATTTTTTAAATCTCTAATCGTTCTTTTCATAACTTATCCCCTGTCTATATATAGTTTACAACATTTCTTTCTGTAAATCAAACATTTTAATAAAATTTTAAATTATGCTTTGTCAAAAGCGTCATTCAAAAGTGACAAACAATCATCAATGTCGTCACATGTGGCAAGTTTAAGCCTAAGGTCACTGCTCATTGGCAAATCTTTGGTATACCATAAAAGATGTTTTCTTATATAAAGTTTAAGCCAACTTTCTTCAAAATGCTTTCGTAAAATTTCAATATGACGACAAACTTGCTGAAATTTGTCCACTTGAACATCCAATTTTTTCAGTTTGGCAAAAATCCAAGGTTGTCCCAAACTTCCGCGACCAATCATGACACCGTCAACGCCAGTCGCTTTCATCTGTTCAAAACTTTTTAAATCAACAACGTCACCGTTGCCAATTACAGGAATTTTTAAGTTTGCTTTAACTTTTGCAATGGCTTCATAATCGGCATTTCCACTGTAACCTTGTGCCACAGTTCTTGCATGGAATGTAACAAAGTCCGCTCCACTTTCTTCACACATTCTGGCAAACTCCAAAAAGTTTTCAGTTTTGTGACCTTTTCGAAACTTTACCGAAACGGGCTTATCAGTTGCACTTTTGCAAGTGGAAATAATCTTGCTTGCAAGCGAAAGGTCATCCATCAAAGCACTGCCTTCTCCGTTTTTAACAATCTTCGGTGCAGGACAACCCATGTTGATGTCAAAACTGTCAAAATTAGAAAGAAGTGGAGATTTAATCGCCTTTTCCATGTAATCTTCTTCATGTCCAAAAATCTGAGCAATTTTAAATTTTTCCGCATCCGTAGTCAGTGTCATAAATCCTGTCTTGGTTGGATTGTGTGCCATAGCACGTGCAGATAACATCTCAGTCACAGTGGCATCAGCACCAAAATTGGAAGCAATGTTTCTAAAGCCCACATCAGTGACGCCTGCCATAGGTGCAAGAATTAAAGGACAATTTTTAAAGTCTAGATTTTTCATGTTTTAATGATAACACAAATTACACATTCTTCAAAACAAAAAAGCAAGTTTACACTTGCTCTATTTGTTGACTGCATACTTAAAATTTCTGTAACCTTTAAAGTCCACCATTTTTTTAGGTTTGCAAATATAATAACGTTTTGTCTGTGGATTTAAAAACTTTCTTTCCTTCTTTTCCAACATGGCAAACTTACCAAAGTTTCGCAGAGAAACCTGTTCACCTTTCGAGCATATCTCCAAAATAGTGTCTTTAAATTCATCCAAAAACATATTGCATTTGCTTTTAGACAGATTTGTCTTTTTTGACATGATTGTCACAAATTCTGATTTATTCATAAAAATCCTCCTGCAAAAATTTTTTCCAATTAATTTTAAACTAAACAACATTAACGGCATTTTTATGTGTTTTTGGCAAAATTTTAAGCAAAAATGGCAAAGTAACCACCAAATAAATAATTGCACCCAAAATAACCGCAAGAATAATGTTGACAATTATGCTGAAATAATTGCAACTTATAAATGTGTAAACCGCAAAAAACATCATGACTGTTCCAATCCCTAAAAGGAAAAATTCAAAGAAAGAAACAGAAAACATAATCGTTCGTTTAAGTTTGATAATCGCCAACACACAAACGCTTGCCGACAAAACAATATTGCCCAAAATCAAAGCATAGATGTTTACACTTGGCACTGCGGATAAAAAGAATGACAAAAGTGCTTTCACTCCTCCACCTAAGGCTGTGACAATTAAAATAAATCTAAACTCGCCATTTGCTTGCAACAACATCAGAAGATATTGCATCAATGCCGTAAAGACAACAGAAAAACCACCATACAACATAAATTGAAACGCAGTGTCCAAAATTGATGTAGTCATGTTTTGATAGACCAAAAAAATGACCTGTCTTGAAATTGCCACCATTCCAAAAGTTGTCGGCAAAATTAAAAACAACAAAATTTTAAGTCCGCGTTCGATGACAAATCGGCCACCAGTTCCACGAGAAATTAAATAGGAAATGTTTGGCAAAAGCGTAGTTGTGACGGCCATGGAAATAATCAGCGGAAAATTAAGAATAGCCCCTGTTATTCCCGTCTGCAAGCCAAACAGTTTGGTTGCCACTCCATTTGAAAAACCCGCTTGCATAAGCCTTGGCACAATTATAAGCCCGTCAAAAGCATTGACAAGTGGCAGAATGGACGCAGACAAAGTTAAAGGAAAAATGGCGTTGTCATATTCATGCCTTGCATATTTAATGGCACTTAACTCTTTCATCTTTTCAAAATCTTTGTTTTTAATAAGAAACAAAATAAACAAATAAATCATGGAAACAACTTCACTTAAAGTTATTCCTACAAACGCACCAAACACACCTTCCGCAATGCCAATTTTGCCAAAATAGAAAGCAAAAAGCAAACCAAAAACAAATTTAAAAACTTGCTCCACGATTTGACTTATCGCCGTTGGCAACATGTTTTGATAGCCTTGAAAATAACCCCTAAGCACAGTAAGTGAAGCACCAAGTGGCAAAATTATGACAAAAAGAGAATAACTTTGGTTGTTTCCAATGCCTTGAAAATTGCAAATGTAGTTACCAAAAATCATAAAGATTACGCCAATTCCAATGCCAGTTCCAAGGGCGATAAGAAGAGAACGCTTTAAATAAACCGACACCGACTTTGTGTCGCCCCTGCCCCGAGCAGTACTTATAAGTTTGGAAAGAGAATTTGTTACACCACCACAAGTGACAACCAAAGCAAAGGCATAAAGCGACATAATAAGTTGAAATATGCCAATTCCTTCAATTCCCAATAAATTCGTCAGCGGAAGCCTGAACAAAGCCCCCAAAGCCTTGCAAATGACACCACTTACCAACAAAATAATCGCCCCAACACTAAGCGATGACAACTTTTTACTTTCTTTCATAAAACAATTCTTGCCGTAAATAAAGGACACAAACCAAAAAATGTAAAAAATTTTTAAAAAGGGTATTTACAAACTTGCAAAATCATGCTATAATATGACCATAATAATGCAAAAGGAGAAAAAGTATGGCTTACGAAAAATATCCTGTTAGTTTTAAAGGCTCTTATTACAACAGAGAAAATGCTTACAGTGGCTTCTTTACTGTAGGTGCTCAAAATGGTTGTCTTTTTGATGATTCTGCTAATGCAGAATATATGAGCCAATTTGAAATATCTAAAGATCTTTTAAAAAATGGCAAATTGATTACTGATTTCAGAAATTGGGTTGGTGGTGGAAGCCGAACTATGGTATATAAAGGAGAAACTGTTAAAGTAAACGGTCAGTTACTTATAAATGCACTTAATCATTATTCATGGTCTTTGGCAGAATTGTCACTTCACTTACTTGAACAAAGTTTACCAGTAACATTTATTGATGTAGATAAAGTCATTAAAGAGCATTCAGGGCTTCAAACTAATACTCTTGAAGGAAGATATAACATAGTTTCAAGTTTCATTGCTTCTCTTGAAAATGCAACAAATAAAAATAAGGCTATGTTAGATAAATATGGGGAACCAACTGCAGATGGCTCAAAATATCAAACATTTGATGATTATATTTCAGAAAAAACTTCTGTTAAAAATAAAAATTAAAAAATAAAAAACACAAACAATGTTTGTGTTTTTTATTTAGTATTTTCTGGTTCATTAATATTAGTATGTTTTGGTTCAATCCCTTGCCCAAACTCACTTGGAAAAATAACAACATCTTCTCTGACATCAAAAGTTTTAGGATTTTCTTTTGTGTCTTCATTAACGTCAATATTAACTTTTCCACCTTCATAAACAGGAACTCCTCCACCTCCACTACTAAAAATTCCAACTCCTTGTGCCATTTTTTTCGCTTCGTCCAATTTTTCTTGTCTTTTTTCTTTATCGGTCTTTAAAACTTGTTCTTCTCGAATTTGTTGTGCTGGTTGTGGCTCTGCTGGTTTTGTTGGAGCTACCTTTTTTGGAGCAATCTTTGGCGTTGGAGATGGTTGAACACCAACTGGTGACGGTGCCATTTTAAGTTTTTTAAGCCATTCAGGTTCTTCTTTTTCTTCTTTCTTTTTGACTTCTTCTTTCTTTGCAGGTTTTTCTTCCGCCTTTTTGGAAGCAGATTTTTTGGCTTTCTTCTTAGGCTCTGCTTTCTTCTCTGCCTTTTTTTCTTCTTTCTTTTCAACACTTTTGCCAGCATCAAAAGTCATTGGGGCAAATGTTTTGTCTTTGACGCGTTTAAGTGGAGCGCTGTAAGCGTGCATATTACGCAAAATTTCTTGATTAAGCAAAATTTGTGCCAACAATTTTTTCTTTTTAAGTTCTCTGTCCAACAGAAGTTTAAGTCTGGTGTAATCATGGGCAAGTGTTGGGTCATCTTTCAAAAACTTTTGCACCAAAGCATTGAAATCGCCAACAGCATTGTAACCTTCTTCACCCGCACCATTCAAAAGTGGAAGCATACGCAAAACATAAAGTTGTGACAAAATTTCAGTCAATTCTTTGTTAAATAGAAATTCTTGTTCTTGCATATGCAAAACATTGTAAAGTTTGTCATTTCTATCTTTAATTTCTTCGCCTTTATAAACTGACCATTCATTGTAAGTGTGTTCTTGAAAAAGTGGAGAATAAACTTCAACCAACGAGCCGAGATGTGTTTCATGCTTAATTATTTCGTCAAAACTGCTTTCAGTTTCAATCAAATAAAGGTCAGCATTGCAAAAACTTTCTGCAATGTCATAAACAATCTTAAAATTTAAAACAAACCCAGCCACTTTGGCACAGGCATAGACAATTCCATCACGCTTGTCTTGAAATTGTTTTGGTGTTTCAATCAAGGCTTGCAAAATCGTTTCATCTGAAATTTTATATTCGTTTTTGTCGTCATATTTTCCAAGCAAATGGTTTGCAAGCACTTTTTGATAGTTTGCAATTTCATCATACTCTTTCAAAATTGCCGCAGCATCCATTTGTGGAGTTGTGTTTTCCACTGGCTTGGTTGCAGAATTTTTTTGTTCTTCTGTTTTGTTTTTCATATAACCATTATACAACACAAAAACCCGTTTTGCAAGACTTTTTTTAATTTATTTTCCAAGTGCTTATTGTTCCAAAAAAGTTACGCACAAAGGTTTTTCCTTAATGTCGTTTAAAGTTATTCCATTCGCCACGCATTTGCCATTGTCATTGAAAAGACATCTCGCCTTGCAATCAATTTCAATTGTGGCAGAGTCACGCTGTGGAGCATATTCTGGCGGATTTTCTGAAAAGATATATTTCGTTTTGTCCACTGGTGTGTTTCCTTTCTCATATTGCGAACATTCAATGTTTTTCTTAATCAAAATACCCTTTGCCGTGCAAGTGTATTTATTGTTATATTTGCAACCTGTTTTTCTGCATCTGATATCCATATCTAACTCCTAAACTGTGCTTTTGTTTATTTTCTTGCTAAGCACGAAAATTACACTTTCTCGCTTGTTTTTCTTATTTCCAATTTGTTGACAAAAAATACACAATATTGTAAACTTAAAACAAGGAGATTAAAATGAAAGTAGTTTTACTTAAAGATGTCAAAGGAACAGGAAAAAAAGGAGATGTCAAAGAAGTTGCAGACGGCTATGCCAAAAACTTCTTATTTAAAAACGCTCTTGCAAGGGTGGCAGACAACAGTGCAATAAGCGAAAACAATACGCAAAAAGATGCTCAGGCTTTTCACAAGCAACAAGAAGTTTTGCGTGCAAAAGAACAAGCAAAACAAATTGAAGGTAAAAGTGTTACTTTGAAAATCAAAAGTGGCGAAAATGGCAGAACATTTGGCTCAGTGACAAGCAAAGAGATTTCTGAAGCACTTGAAAAAGTTGGCATCAAACTTGATAAGAAGAAGATTGATTTAAAAGAGCCAATCAAAACAGTTGGCAGTTACAGTGTTGTTGCAAAGGTTTACCCTGAAATCTCTGCGAAATTCAATGTAACCGTTGTTGCAGAATAAAAAAATACATGCGTTTGCATGTATTTTTTTAATATCCTTTTCGGCGATGTCCCCTGCAATTCGTCAAATTTCCAAGCGAACACAAAATTTGATTTATAAGCGTGCAAAGTTCATGGATTTCTTCGTCACTAAGTCCGCACGCAAGTTCCATGGCAATCGCTGTTGCAAACAACAACATTTCTTCTTCCGTTCTTTTCATAGGATTTTATATTAAAAATGCCAATTATTTGTTACAAAGTTTAAACAGTTCCACAAATTCTTCCAAAGTGAAAACTTCAGCACGCTTTTGCAAAGTTTGTTCTGAAAGCAGATTTTTCAATTTTTCTTTTCCGTATACAGCCCCTAAATTGTTAAGCAAAGTTTTTCTTCTCATCGAAAAGCAAGCCTTGACAAAATTTGAAAATAGTTTTTTGTCCACATCTTTAAATTTATCTTTTTCAATCTTTATGTGCAAAAGTGCAGAATCAACATTTGGTGCTGGATAAAACATCTGTCGTTTGATAATTCTTGTTATGCTTGGCGTTCCATAGAAATTGGTCATAACTGTCAAAATGCCATAGTCTTTCCCGCCTGCTTTTGCACAAACACGCTCTGCAACTTCCTTTTGCACCATGATGGTCAGGCTGTTAAGTTTTTCACACTCTTCCAAAAGTCGAAAAATAATCGGAGTTGTAATGTAATAAGGCAAGTTTGCCACGACTTTAAAATTTCCGTTAAATCGGCTTTCAATTTCTTTCATGTCTGATTGCATGAAGTCAGAAAATTCAAATTGAACATTTTTAAGGTTTAAACCCAAAAGTTGAAACTGCAAGTCTTTGTCAATTTCAAAAGAAATGACCTTTTTGCAGTTTTCGCTTAAAACTTGCGTCAAACTTCCAGCACCTGCACCAATTTCCAACACTTCGTCACAAGAATTTATTTCCGCATCCTTGACAATCGCTTGCAACAAGTTTTTGTCGCTTATAAAGTTTTGTCCAAACTTCTTTTTAAAAACAAAATCACTCATAGCCTAAACATCCTTTTCGCATTTTCAGTTGTCACTCTTGCCACTTCTTCAATGCTGACACCTTTTATTCGTGCAATGGCATCTGCAACATAGACAACATTCTTTGGTTCGTTGCGTTTCCCGCGATATGGCTCTGGTGTCATGTAAGGACAATCCGTTTCCAGCATGATTTTGTTGAGTGGTAAAAACTTGATTACTTCTTGAACATTTTTGGCATTTTTGAATGTTGCCACTCCACCAAATGAAAATGAAAACCCAAGTTCCATTAAAATTTTGGCGCTTTCAACACTACCGCTGTAGCAGTGAAGCAAACTTTCTCTTTCCAATTTGTTTCTTTTCAAAATCTCAATTGTATCACCCATGGCATCACGGCTGTGGATAACAACTGGCAGTTTCAACATATTTGCCATGTCAAGTTGACTTTCAAACGCAAGTTTCTGTGCATGTTTAATTTTCTCGATTTCTTCCGCAGTTTTGTCTTGCAAATAGTGATAATCAAGACCAATTTCCCCCACAGCCACAACTTTTTTGCTTTCACACAATTTTAAAAGTTTGTGCAGTTTGTCTTTGTCAACTTCATCACAAGCAAGGTCAAACACATCTTCGGGATGCACACCGACTGTGGCATATAGTTTTTTGTGTTTTTCTGCCAAACTCACAGATTTTTCAGAAGAAGCCAGATCAACCCCTGCCGTTAAATAAAAAGACAAATTCTCGTCCGAATTTGCAATCACATTTTCCAAATCTTCTTCAAACATCTCATCAACAAGATGTCCATGCACATCAATAAGTTCCATAAACAAATTTTAACAAAAAAAAGACTTTAAAGTCAAGCCTTTCTTTTTATCTGATTATTTATTTAAAATTGGCTCTTGTGGTTTACTTAATCTAACATTAAGTTCGTCATATCTGACAACTTCATCAGTGCATAAATACTTATAGTCTAAAGGTAATTTATGTTTTTGTGAGTATTTTACCATTTTTCTCAACTCTTTAGTTGTGGTGTTCAACTGATGAGAAATTTTATAACATGTGTCATAATACTGTTTAATACTTCTCTTACAAATTTTAACTCTCTTATCGTTTTTTAACATTTTAAACATTTCATAGAAACTTTTTTCACTTAAATTTCCATGATTATGTAAGTCATTGTATTCATAAGTTTTGTTGCTGTCAACAATATTTCCATTATATGAAATGCTGACAACTGGACCAATTGCAACAGTAGGAACTTTGTCACCTTTTAACCTGTAACAACTTGAGGCATAATCTAAGACAGGCGTTTTACATTTATAACAATTTTCTAAATTTTTGGCTCTTCCTTCATCAAAAATGGTAAAATTACACATTTTATCAATTTCAACTGTGAAATTTTTCACCAATTTATCTATGTTTTGTTTAACTTTTTCTCTGTCAAAATGCTTATCTATTGATTCAAGATGATATTTATCCAAACTTACAACAACTTGTAAAGCAAAATCTTCCGCATATCTGCTTGTAAGACCTGTTTTTTCAAAATCAACTTTAACTTCCATATGCTCAGCATTTCTTTCGTCTGATTCTTGAACAACTTTCTTCAATTTATTTAATGCTTCAATATACTCATCTGAAACATTTGTGGCATTTGTAAACACCAAACAACAAAAAACATCTGTTCCTTTTTCTGTAAGAATTTCTGCAAGTTTGTTTATTCTTTCAACCACATTTGAAATTTCTCCACCAATAAATTGCAAACAATTCACAGTTGTTATTTCATCAAAAAGTTTTTCCATTATTGCATCTGACATAACATGATTTTCTGACTCACCACGACTGCAATGTCTGCAATTAAGGTTACACTGTCTTGTAAGTTCCAACGCTAGATTTTGAATATGTATCTTTTTATCTCTCATCTATCCCCCAATTTATCCGTATTTTAACACGGGGAGGGATTTTGTCAATACCCAATTTAGTCTTTTTGGGACAGGCTTTGCATACACTTTTCTATGAACTCTTTTTGGATTTTTATGATGCTTTCCAGCATGCTTGTGCTTCTTGTCACCAATCCCAGTGTCATCCTTGCAGAAATGATTGGTGCATCTGCCAGTGCATTGCAACTTTGCATCGAACTTTGTGCCGTATACGCCGTTTGGCTTGGAATCATTGAAATGGTTGAAGCCAGCGGCCTTGGCGAAAAATTGGCAAAACTGTTGCGTCCACTTATCAGAAAAATCTTTAAAGTGGACGATCAAGAAACACAAAAAATTATCGCTTTAAATCTTTCAGCAAATATGCTTGGGCTTGGCAACGCTTCCACACCAACAGGAATCAAAGCCATGCAACGCCTTGATGATGGCTCTGGCAAAGCAACCTTTGCCATGATTATGCTTGTGGTCGTCAATGCAACATCCATTCAACTGCTTCCAACAACAGTTATCGGACTTCGCTCTTCTGCAGGCTCACAGTCCCCTGCTGACATAATTTTGCCAACTTTAATTGTCACATTCTGCACAACAATCTTAGGGATTTTTCTTGTTCATGCCATAGACAAAATCATCAAAAAGTTGAGGCATAAATCATGAGTGTTTTTATTTTGCCAATTCTGTTTATAGCCTTGTTTGTCTACTGCCTATTTAAACGCATAAACACCTATGACCATTTTGTAAAAGGTGCAAAAGGTGCCATTAAACTTGTTGTGGACATTTTTCCTTTCATCGCTTCCATTTTAATTGCAGTGGCACTTTTAAGAGTAAGTGGCTTAACTGACCTTTTGGCACAAATCATGTCGCCCGTTTTCAACCTTCTTGGAATCCCAACAGAACTTTGTGAACTTGTGCTTTTGCGACCATTTACTGGCAGTGGAAGTTATGGCATACTTGAAACCATTTTCACAACATATGGAGCGGACAGTTACATTTCACGTTGTGCTTGCGTGATAATGGGTTGCAGTGAAACCATTTTCTATGTGGCAACTGTTTACATCTCACAAACCAAAGTGAAGAAACTGCTTTATGCCATTCCTGTGGCACTTTTCTGTTCGCTTATAGGCACTGTGCTTGCCTGCCTTATCTGCAAAGTGATGTAAAACACTCTATTGACAAAAAGGAGAAAAAGCAGTATAATTCAACTATGGAAAACAACAAAGAATTTTTTAAATTATATCCAAATAAAAAAGATGATTATTTTTGGAAAAACATAAATTCAACATGTGTTGATAAAGGAGATGCTGTTTCTTTAATTTCCACAAGATTTAATCTTTTTAATGCTTTGGAAATTTTGCAAGCAGGCAAAGATAAACCCATTTTAAACATCAATGGTTTAAAAGAGTTTATGAATTGTCCAGCAAATGAAAAATATTTTATTCAATCTTATAAAAAAATTTACCACTATCTTCCTGAACAGATGTTCAGAATTTTTGTAATTGCTTTTGATAAAGACCCCCAATTTAAAGTTGCAAATCAACTTGCAAATAAATGTATGGCTCATTACAATGCACATGGCGGAGATTTTGAATTTATTAAGTTTGGGCTTTATAAAGCAGTAAAAGATTTTAAAAAAGAAATTGAAACAAAGAAAATTCTTGAGTTTAATCAATTTAATGTCTTTAAACTTTTAAAGCAATTGGATGCAAAAACAATAATTGTAAAGTCTCTTTATGACGATGTTTTTGAAGCCACAACAGGTGTTTCTTATTTAAATCAAGACTTAAAAAACAGAGGAAGATTTTACAATGAAGAAACCAGAAACCAAATAAAAGCCGACCTAGATAATGGCAAAGTCAAGATTAAAGATATGATTAAAAATTTTGATTCAAATATGTTGATGAATTTCATAAAAACAAAAAAAGCATATTTAAAAATGCAAGCAGACGACTTACTTGAAAAAATGGAAAATATAGAAAGTGAAAATTATTATGATGATGAAACTTATTTTAAATACCAAGACCAAATTGAAACATTAGAAAATAATGATAACATTTGCGATTTTTTGGAAAGTTTAGTCAAAGAAACAAATTTTACAAATAATTTATACACGGATAAAACTAAAAACAATGCACGAAAAACACCTAAAAAAGAAAAAATAATTACAAAAGCAGACTAAATGTCTGCTTTTATTAATAGGCTTAGCATTATAATAATTTTATTAAGAAATTTGAAGAAATTTCCAAGCGTTACAATGTTCCAATCGACGAACTTGACAGCAAACCAATTGTTGACGAACTTAAAAGTCGTGGTTTTAATTAAAAAAATAGGCTGTTGCCTATTTTTTATTTTCATGTTTTACACTGATTTATTGTTTTAATATCATTTCTTAAAAACTAAATAAGAAAGATTAACAGATTATTCATTATGCTTCTAAATCATTTAAAACAAAAAGATTGTCATCAAAAAATTCTGAAAGTGACATATCAAAAGCGTTGCAAACTTTGACGATGGTTGAAAATCTTATGTCAGAATTAACTTCATTGAAAATATATCTCAAAGCAGAATGAGATAATCCTGTTTCCTTTTCCAGTCTGTATTTTGTCATTTTCTTTTCCATTAAAAGTTTGCTGACCCTAAGTGCAAATGCTTTATTTAAATTCATAAACCCCTCCTTTCTATTGTGCAGTATAAATAAGTGAAATATACTGTCCTTATACTTGACATTATATTAAATTAAAAATATAATATAGGTGCAGTATACTGCACCTATTAGGAGTTTTTATGCAAGAAGTAAAATGTTCAATCATAGGCCATAGAAAAATTCAGGAAAACAACAAGGTCACAATGATGACAAAAAGAAAAATCTTCACATTCATCACAAGTTATAATGTTAACACCTTTTTGTTTGGAAGCAAAAGTGACTTTAACGCCTTGTGTTATGAAATTATAACAAACATTAAAAAAACATATCCTGACATCAAAAGAATATGTTATTCATGCAAAAACGAATATGTGATTTGTTCAGAAAAAGAAAAAACACAACTTGAAAACATCCTTAGAAAGGTTGTTCACAAAGAAACTTCTCTTATGATTTTCGAACAAGAATTTGAATTTAAAACAAAATATACTGCAGGCAAAGCAAGTTACATAGCAAGAAATAAAGCAATGATAGACGACAGTGATTACTGTTTATTTTATTTTGATGAAAACTATCAACCACCCACATATCGTTACACAAAAACCACAAAATCATCCAACAGCGGAACAAAAATTGCATATAACTATGCCAGACAAAAAAATAAAAAGATTGTCAACATTTGTAATTTGCTTGATTTCTAATTTTAAAATTTTGCATATAATAAAAACATGGATAACAAAAGTTTTCAAAAATTTATATCTGAAGAATGTCAGGAATTTCAAGTGGAAACAATTGGAAAATCTGTTTTAGAACAAGACATATTTTTTGTAAGCAAGGTGTTCGATGAAAAATTTAAATGGGTTTTAATAACCGCAGGTATTCATGCCCGTGAACATCTTTCCTGCGACTTTGCATGTGAAATTTTGCAAAAATTGAAATCACAAACAAATTTAAAATACAATGTCGCCGTCATTCCGCTTGTCAACCCAGACGGAGCAGACATAGCCATTCACGGAGTTTCAAAGTTTAATAAATCCACAACAGATAATCTTTTAAAAATCAACAATAACAATTCTGACTTTTCTCTTTTCAAAGCCAATGCAAATGGTGTGGATTTAAACAACAACTTTGATGCCAATTGGAAAAACAAATTTACAAAAAATTTTGCCCCTTCAAGTCAAGGGTTTTATGGCTTTCTTCCCATGAGCGAACCCGAAACCCAAGCCCTTGCAAATTTCACTAAAAGCAAAGATGTCTTTCTGACATTAAATTATCACTTAAAAGGCGAAGAAATTTATTTTGACTTTTTCCAAAATGAAAAACATTACAAGCGCGATCAAAAGATAGCCAAAACTTTTGCCAAAAGCACAGGTTACACAATAAAATCCACACAAAAAACAAGCAGTGGCGGATTTAAAGATTGGTGTGTTGCCAAACTCGGCATTCCATCTCTTACAATCGAACTTGGCAATGACAAGTTTTCACATCCTTTTCCAAAGTCAGAACTTAAAAACATCATGACAAAACACGAAAACATCTTTGATGACATAGCGAAAAGCCTAGAAATCTTTGAAGAATATAAAAAAACAGATTAAATCTGCTTTTTTAATTATAATTTTGTAGCCACATCCCAAGCACGCCAAATAACTGTTCTTAAATTGCCCACTTCATAAGCATCACCAATTACATGAACATGTTTGCTTTCTTTTGCAAGTGGTGCTGGATTGTAACCAATGGAAATAATGACATTGTCCGCTTTAACTTCAGTTTTTTCGCCGTTCTTGTTTGAAATAACAACGCCATCTTTTTTAATTTCATTGCAGAAACTTTCAAGATAAACTGGCACTTTGTTTGTCTTAAAGAAATCTCTAAGGAAAGATGAATTTGCCAAGCAAAGTCCATTTGCCACCATTAAATCTTGTTTTGCTTCCACAATAACTGGTTTTTTGCCTTTCAAATAAAGATCATAGGCAATTTCACAGCCAGTTGCACCGCCACCGATTACAACGACATTTTCTCCAACTTCTTTGCCGTTTAAATATTCCACTGCTTCAATGCTGTTTTCAATTCCTGTAAGTCTAAGTTTCTTTGCAGTTGCACCTGTTGCAACAATTACTTCATCAGCATTAAGTGACTTAACTTCAGTTACTTCTGTGTTAAACTTAATGTCAATGTTCATCAATTTCATTTGACGACAATACCAAGCAATCAATGCACGATCTTGCTCTTTAAATGATGGAGCAGCAGCCGCAATAAACACTCCGCCAAGTTTGTCTGTTTTTTCATAAATTGTAACTTTATGTCCGCGTTTTGTCAAAACAATAGCCGCTTCCATACCGCCAATACCACCGCCAATAATGGCAATGTTCTTTTGTTTTTTGGCAGGCTTATAATCATATTTTCCGCCATCCATAGTTTGTGGATTCAACGCACAACGTGACATGTGAATGGAATCTGACATTGCACAAGCGTTTGCCACGCCTTTATAGTGACTCATTGCAAGACAAGCATTGTGACAGCAAATGCAAGGCTTAATGTCTTCAAGTCTGTCATCAATAAGTTTTGTCACCCATTCAGTGTCAACCAAGAATTGACGAGCCACACCCATGGCATCAATGTCGCCTTTTTTAATTGCAGCAGCAGCCGTAACTGGCTCCATTCTTCCAGCACAAACAACTGGAATATCCACAAATTTTCTAATATGTGCCACATCTTCCAAGTTGCAGTTTACAGGCATATACATAGGTGGATGTGCCCAATACCAAGCATCATAAGTTCCGTTATCAGCGTCAAGCATGTCATAACCAGCGTCTTGCAAATATTTTGCTGCTTTTTCACTTTCTTTCATGTCGCGACCAATTTCCTTAAACTTTTCACCAGGTAATGCACCTTCACAGAAACCTTTAGTCTTACTTACAACTGAATATCTAAGCGAAACTGGATAATCTTCTCCACATGCTTTTTTAATAGCCTTTACAACATCAGTTGCAAAACGATATCTATTTTCAAAACTTCCACCATATTCGTCAGTTCTGTGGTTTGTGTATTCAGTGGTAAACTGGTCAAGCAAATAACCTTCATGCACAGCATGAATCTCCACTCCGTCAACACCAGCATCTTTACACATTTTTGCTGTCTTGGCAAATGCACTAACTATCTTTTCAATTTGTTTAACTTTAAGTTCTGGACACATTACACCTTCCGCCCATCTTGAAGGAAGTTTGCTTGGTGAAGCACAGAGATATTGAATGTCAAAAATAGGCTTAACAACTTTTGCCAAAGCCTTGTTTTTAAGCATTGGCACCATGTTGTTTGGAATGGAAAAAGAACGACCAAAACCAGCAGTCAACTGAACAAAAAGTTTTGCACCAGTTTTATGGAATTCTTCCATCCAAGGTTTCAATTTTCTAAATGACTTTTTGCTTTTATAAAGCCATTGCCCACCAATTAAATTCTTAAGTGGAGCAATCCCAGGAATAATCAATCCTACGTTATTTTTTGCCAAATCCATAAAAAAATCAGCAGCATCTTTGTCAAAGTGATGTGGTTCCATCCAACCAAAAAGTGATGTTCCACCCATTGGGCAAAGCACAATTCTGTTTTTAATCTCAACATTGCCTATCTTCCAAGGCGTAAATAAAGGTTCAAATTTTTTATTCATCTATTTTCTCCTTATATTTAAGAATATAATTTTTGACCAAAAATGTCAAATTTTTTACATAAATAACCTTTATTGTTATAAAAAACATATTGAATAAAATAGTTAATTCGATTGAAAAAAACATAAACAAACCAAATTAAAACATATAAACAAAGGTCGTTCATAATTTATGTCGCTTTATTTCATAATTTTCTAAACATACAACACAAAGACAACAACAGACTTATTTATAAAATAAATAAAACACAACATGGAAAATATGTTGTGTTTTATAACCACTAATAATTTAGCAAAATAACCTAAATCAAATAACTGAAACAAAATCCACATTGATTTAATAACATCAATGACTATAATTCTATTCCATCATTTTTAGTTTGTTTATAGATGTATTTTGAAGGAATATCTCCATATAAAACCTTTTTTATTTCTTCTGAAGAATTATAATTTGGTGATGTGAATCTTGAATACTGCTTTCCATTACCAAAGGCTACGGCATTTGTTTTTTTATTAGCCTATTTAAAAGATTCAGTTGATTTTATATTAAGCATTTTTTCTCCTTTTTAAAAAACTGATACTTTCATATCAGTTTTTCATTCACTATTGGTTGGGATGAGTGGACTCGAACCACCGACCCCCACCTTATCAGGGTGGTGCTCTAACCGACTGAGCTACATCCCATTATTTACATTTAAAATCTATATAGAATATTACCCATATTTTTAAATGCTGTATTATTATAACTGGAAATTTAAAAACTGTCAAGCATTTATCACAAAATTTTCAATTATATTTTAAATATTAGAAAAACTTTTTTATAATAACTATTTAATTTTCTTTACTTATTTACAATTATGTGTTATTATTTTAATATAAGGAGACGTAAAATGAGTAAAAATGAAAAGCCTAAACTTTTCTTTTGGCTGAAACTTATTGGTGCATTATTATTAATTATTGGAATAATATTAGTTATATTAGGAACAGCAGTTTCTGGTAACTCAATACCAAATTTGAGTCTTATGATGCCAGGCTTAGTTTGCATCGTGTTTTCTATTCCTGTGCTTTTTGCAAGTTTTATTCCAAATATAAACAAAACTGCAATCAAGACAGTCAAATATTTACAACAAAACAATAAAGAAGATTTAAAAGACATCGTAGATACAACAGCAGATATTTCAGGTGACGCAATAACAAAAACTGCCAAGGCTATAAAAAAAAGCATTAAAGACACAAAATATTGTAAAGAATGCGGTGAAGAAATAGACAAAGACAGCAAGTTTTGCAGTCACTGCGGAAAAGAACAATAAAAAAGACTGGTTTAAACCAGTCTTTTTTATTTATCTAAACCAGCAACATCTTCCTTTGTGTTGCCACTTTTGGTAAAATCTTTAATTAATACTTCATGCTTAATGTCTCTTATTTCATATATAACTACATCACCTTTAGTTTTACCAAAAATACATTCTCCAAGTGGACTATTTAATGTTATTTCTTCTTCATCGTCAAAAATTTCACTTTGTTTAGGCTCATATTTCCCTGTTAAAATAACTTTATATTCATCATCAATAGTTTTGTCATAAACAGTTATAACATCATATAAATCAACTTTATCAGCATCTCCATGTGCTTTTACTAATTTACAATGTTTTAACACAGATTTTCTTTCTTCAAGTGCTGTCGTAATTGCAATTTGTTCATTCTTAGCAAAATCAAGGCCAGAATTATCTGTAGTGTTTTTCTCACTTGCCATAGCATTACCTTTAACTGCATTTATCATAGCCATTTTGACTTCAAGTTTTTTAATATCTGATTTGACTTGTTCAACACCTTTATCATCCAAAAAGAATGGTTTAGTTTTTTGAGCATTACTATAAATTTTAATCATCTGTTGCCTCCATAATCATAAACATTTTACTATATTTGTCACTCATTGTCAATACCTAATTATAATATTTTGATTAATATTTTTATTATTAAATAAACTCAATCATCATTTAAATTTAATCCAAAGTTTAAAAAGTATTTAGTTGAAATTTTATACAGAATTCATACAGCAACAAAAAAACACGCCATACTTAATAGATATAAGCGTGCTTTTCATACCATTGGTGGGAGTTATAGGGCTCGAACCTATGACCCTCTGCTTGTAAGGCAGATGCTCTCCCAGCTGAGCTAAACTCCCTCAATGCTCTTAAAGTATATCATACTTTAAAAGCATATGTCAAACAATTTTTTAAATTTTCTTAAAATTTATCCAAGAATGCTTTCTGCACAGAACATAACTTTAATATTTTTAATTGTCAAAGTTTCTTGATTTCTGTCAGCATTAACAATTCCCGCTTTAATAAGAGTTTCAATAAAGTCACAAACTGTTGTATTTCCGTTTACAACAACACCTTCATGTTCGTTTGCACCTTCAACTGTAATTTTAATTGCTCTTAATGTGACAAGTTCACGAGTTGCTTCGTCAGCACTGTTATACAAACTTATAACTTCATCTTCATCAGTTGATTTTAAACCAAGCAATTCAAAGATGTTTAATGCTTTAACTGTTCCTTCGTTATTAACAACTAAATCTCTTGCTGAACTTCCTGACAAATTAAATTCATTTCCATTTTCAGAGTAAACATTTGAAATCTTTCCTTCTGGAATTCCGTCATTAACTGTTGCGTATGCATTGAATTCAAAACCTTGAACTTCAATTTTCTTATAACCGCTTACAACTGGTGAAATGATAATTTCAGAATCAAGAGCAGTATGAGCATTTGTTTCAAAGATTTTATCTAAAATATTTGATGCAGCACTGTAATTTCCGCCATTGTAAGAAACTCCACTTACCATGTGATATGAATATTTCTTAGTCCAGTTGGCATCTGTCAATGCTTCAGTAAGTTTGCTGTAATCTTCAACTGTGATTGTGAATGTTGAATTGTTGTTGTAACTTGCAAATTCTGTTGCATCGTTTTCAACTTTAACATTATATGAAATAACTTTTTCTTGCAAATAAACTGCAGTGTCACCTTCCAACTTTTCAAATCCAGTAACTTCGTTTTTGCCTGTTGTGTCAGTAGACCAGTAATATCTGTATCCATTTTTGAGTGTCAAATTGCTGAGTTCTGTTTCCAAAGTTTCTGGAGTTGTAAGAGTGTAATTATGTTCTTTTTCAGAAACATCTTTGCTTGTCAATAATTTTGTGCCATCAGCATTGTAATACATAACAGAAACTGCTTGAGCATCTCTCCAGTGAGCATTAAGTTCAATTGAAGCGACATTGACAGCAGAAACGCCACCGCTTGGAATTTCTTCTTCGCCTTCGTCTGGAAGAGTTTCATCTGGTTCGCTTACTTCTGGTTTTTCTGGAACAACAAATGTTGCATATTTGTAATCTTGATTTGTTTCATCTCCAGCAATTTGCCAACCACAGAAAATATATTCACCTGTTTCAGCAGCATTTAAATCTGCAGAAATTCTTTCGCCGTAAAGATAATGATTTTTTGCAGATTTAGGGGTTTCAGTTTTTGCATTTGTTCCTGCTTTCCAATCTGAACCTGTTTCATAATAATTCCAAGTAACATCATATTCAACGATGTCAAAAACAGCAACTAAATCAGAATAATCTGATGCAGTGAAAGAGAGACGATTGTTTTCGCCTGCTTTCAAATAGTCAGAATCTTTTAAAGTTCCTGCCTTTACTTTGGCTTCATAATCAGCCTTAGTTCCTTTATACCAACCAACAAAGTTGTAACCTTTACTTAAAATATCTAAGTCAACTTTTGTTGTGTGAGCAACTGAAAGATTTTTATTTACATCTTTTCCATTATAACGAACTTGTGCAAATGGAGCAACACTTTCATCTGTGTCCGCTTTGCTTACAGTTTTGTTTAAAAACACTTCAACATTCAAAACAGTGCCAAAAGAATAGTAAGAAGCAAAGATTGTTCCAGCGATTGCAAGAAGTAAAGTCACAACCAATGCACATGAAACTAAAATTTTTGAAAGTTGTCTAGACATAAAAGACCTCCTAATATGGCTTTATTATAGCACAACAAAAATCTTAATTCAATACAAAAAGTAAAAATTTTTAAGAAATTTTGGACTTTTTTAGGCATTTTGAACAAAATTTACACAAATTTTGCTGATTTTTGCATCAACCGTCCATAATCATTTTGTCTGCTATTAAAGCAATGAGTTCGCCATTTGTTGGCTTCTCATTTCTATTATATATCTTCAAACCAAAAATATTGTTAATATTTTCAATTTTTCCTCTGTTCCATGCAACTTCAATGGCATGACGCATTCCTCTTTCAACTTTACTGGAACTTGTTTCAAATCTTTCAGCAATTGTTGGATAAAGTTTCTTAGTAATTGAACCGATAATCTCAGGCTCTTCCACGGCAAGTTTAACTGCTTCTCTTAAAAATTGATAACCTTTGATATGGGCAGGAATTCCGATGCTGATAAAGATGTTGGAAATCTTTTCATCCAATTGTTTATTCTCTGCTTGAGAACGACCATTGAAAATCACTTCATTAATTCTGCTTTCCAAATTTTCAGGAGAGACAGGTTTAACCATGAAATAACTTGCACCAGATTGCACAGCCTTTGTCACAAACCCGCTGTGTGAAAGATTTGAAATAAAGAATATCTTTGGCATTTTTTCTTTTAAATCTTTAATCTTGTCAAGCACGGCAAAACCGTCAAGCCCTGCAAGCATAACTTCCAAAACTAGAACATCAGGTTGAAGATTTTTGACATCTTCAACAACTTTAAGTCCATCAAAACTTGCACCGACAAATTCATAATTTTCATTGTTTTTAAAATAATCGATAACAGCATTATCTTCAGTGTTATCCGCAATATAAATTCTTGGCAACTTGTTTTCTTTTACATTTTCCATTTTTATTTTTCTCCTTTAATTATTGCTTTCCCGCAAAACAAGACTAAGATAACACAAAACTTAGAAAATGAAAAAGAGAAAAATAGGTATAATTGTCGCTGAAAAAAGTTTTTTGTCGTAAAAAATCGAAACACAAAATTTGTTATTGAAATAGAAAGAAATTCAAAAAATTTTAAAGATAAACCACAAAACAAAAATTATTTTTGAATATTTTGAATTAAAAAAAGACTGAATAATTCAGCCTTTAATTTTAAGAATTTCTGTCTTCAGAATCTGTCAAGCCCAAAAGTTGATAATCTTCTGTTCCAGAGATGTTGACTCTGTATAAATAATAAGTTTCATCTTCAACAGTTTCAATTTCTCCGTTTTCATCTTCCAAACCTTCAAGGTTTGCAAAATAATAAAGGTATTTCCCATCATAAGAAATCAAGTTTGTTTCAACATAAACCTTGGTCATTTTTGCCAATGTTTTTGCAGTCAAACTTCTTGTTGAATCTACACCACTGAAAATTCCATTTAAATCAACTTTAAACACGCCTGTTTCAGTTGTCAAATAAACCACACCTTCAGCAACTTCCACAACATGAAAACCAGAAAGTGCATTACCTTCACTGTCATTAATTGTAAGTTTAACAGGAGTTTGCCCAAACTTGCAAGCGTAAAGATTGCTGTTGTAAATAAATGTAAAACCTAAATCAGAAACTTCAGATTCACCATTTTGAGTGCTGTTTTTAACAGAAATCAAATTGATGTCAGTAATAGATGACAAACCAGCAAGTTCTGTCTTATTGTTAATCAAGGCATTTTTGCTGTCGTCGCCAGTCAAGTCAGCATAATAAGTTGTAGCTGTTTTTTCGCCTTCAGTAAAGAATAAAACATCTTTATGTCTGTCAATCAAAGTTACATCTTTATGAGTATAGACACAATTTGAAGAGCCATCAACCAATCCAATTCTGTAAACGCCAGCGTCAGTTGTATAGAAAATATAACTATTCCAGTTTAAAGATGTTGCATTGTTGTTTTTTTCATAAGTTTCAGGAAGTGCCACACTCTTAACATTTTCAGCCAAAGTCACAGGTTTACCAATGTTATTTCCAATTTGAATTTTAATAAGTTTCGTTCCAGCAAGCATTACTATATAATAATGGTCATTTGCTTTCAAAACTTCAATCTGAGAAACTTCAGCATCAGCAGTATAAAATAAGTTTTTCCCGTCACCATTCAATTTGCTTCTATATAATGCAATGTAATTGTAAAAATGTGTAACTTTGCCGTTTTCGTCTTTACCTTCCTTACGGTTAGGTGTGGAATAATAGATGTAATCGCCTAAAGCAAACATAAAACCATTTTCTTGACCAGCAAGTTCAGGAGCAACCTTTTCCACTTTCTTAGGAGAATGGTCTTTTGTTTTTGCTTCCAAATTGACATTTGCATTAACTCTTGCAAGGTAAGATTTTTTAACTGCTTCATTGTAATCTTTGTCACTTGACAAATCTTTGTAACTCTTGAAAGAATTTGCATAATAAAGATATCCGTCGATGTTCACGACAGAGTTTCCGTTGTAAATTACATTTCCGTCATTGTTTACAATAGGGTCAACAGTTCCACAGCCAGTAAAAAGGAAGACAATACCCATCAAGCAAACAAACATTAGAGTTGAAAGTTTTTTCATGCAAATCTCCAAAGTCAATATATGTTCTTTTTAAATATACAATATTATTGCCCCAAAAGTCAATAAAATTTCATAAAACAAAATATTTTAACAAATTTCAATAAGTTTGTTTCCCACCAAGTCGCAGGAAGTCAAATAATAATCAATTCCATTTTTGTTTAAAACCAAATTCTGTCTGCAATAGGCATGAATATGCCCATAGACAACCTTACTTACACCATATTTCTCTAAAAGAGCAGTGACTTCGTTGTCTTCTTCCTTAAAAGTGTAAGGTGGATAATGCAACATACAAATAATCTTCTCATCACCAGTTTTAAGTTTAACAGCATTTTGCAAAGTAAGTTCCAAACGAATAAGTTCTCGTTTATAGATCTTTTCGTTTTCTTCCGTCATAACTTTCCCAACATCAGGCAAATTCCAAAGACGCGTTCCGCAAATGATGTATTCGCCAAATTTCAAAGCGTCATTCTGAATGGCATAAAATCCAGTCGGCAAAATGTTTCGCACCGAACTTATGCTTTTCCACCAATAGTCATGGTTTCCCCGAATAATTATTTTCTTCCCTGCCAAATCTTTAAGCATATCAAAATCGGCTTTGGTTTCGTCAAGTCGCATTGCCCATGAAAAGTCGCCCGCCATTAAAACCAAATCATCATCTGAAACTTTTTCCTTCCAGTCAGCAAAAATCTTGTCAACATAACCTTCCCATGTTGGGCCAAAAATGTCCATTGGTTTAGGGTTGTTGACAGATAAATGCAAATCGCTTATCGCAAAAACTTTCATGCAAGTTCCTTTAAAACTTCTTGAACAAGACGCATGTCAACTTGACCATTGAAATTGGCTTTAAAATGTTTCATAACGCTTGGAATGCTTTTGTCGTCCAAACCAAGAATAATGTTTTTAATTTCGTCGCGTGACAACATTTTAGGCAAATATGCAGAAGCAATTTCAATTTGACGATTAATGCTTGCCACTTGTTCTGTGTTTCCAACTTTTGCATAGTTTTCTTTTTCATCATTAAGTTCTTTAATCAACTTTTGAATGATGTTTGAAACATCGGCATCCACAATTTCTTTGCCACTTTCACGCTTGGCAATTTTTTCCAACATAATTTTGTTCATCAAAACACTGTAAAAAGCACGAGCAACAGTGTCCTTATCTTTCATAGCCTGAATATTGGCTTTTTTGATTTCTTCTTCAATCATAATAAACTCCTTATGTGATAATTATAGTTTCTTTCAACTCAAAAGGCAAGCAAAATAAGTGAAAATGCACTTTTTACTCATTTTCATGCAAACACGAAAAATCAATCCGTCAAGTAAATTGATTGGATTGCAAAGCAATGTACCCTTTAACTTGGTTGAAACTCAATTGTAAGAGTGAAATAATAAAAGAAAATTTCATTTGTAAAACGATTTTATAAATGCCAAAACAAATTCCACTAAATTTATTTCATTCTCCACAATCAATTTGTCATCATGCTCTTGAATTTCATTGAACATCTTTTTTTGCTGGTCATTTAAACTTTCCAAAAATTTGTCTTTCAATTCCACACTCTTGTTATTTAATCTCCATTCATTCCCCTTCATTTCTCTCATTGTCCATACATCAAGTATTACATCTTTAATCTCTATTTCGTATTTTATCATTTCTTTTCTCCTTTAGGACTTATTGTCCTATAATATAATAACAGGACAAATAGTCCTATATCAAGTAATTTAGGACAATTTGTTATATAATTGTAAAAAGGAACTAATATGAATAAATTTGCAGAAAGACTTAAAGCCCTAAGAATTGAAAACAATCTTACACAGATACAACTTGCTAAATCTCTTAAAATAGACCAAACTTACATAAGTAAATGGGAACTTGGTAAAAGAATACCAAATATATATTCAATAATTGCCATTTGTAACTATTTTAAAGTTTCTTCAGACTATTTAATAGGTCTTACAGATTAAACTTTCTTAGAATTTCCCGCTTAGCAATAGAGTTGCGACCAAGTCGCCAATATAATGCGACTTGCGTTTGGTCGCAGAAAGGCGAAAACAAACGTCAAAGCGACGCTTTTCGTGCAAGCACGAAAACAAGCCAAAAGTGCAGTTTTCGTCGTTTGTAATTATTTCAAAGTTTCGGCAGACTATTTAATTGGTTTTGTTGATTAAACTTTCTATTCGTTTCCACGAGATTTCTCACTGAACAGGCACCAACGCATGACAGTCTGTCAGTGTCGGTTGACTTCGTCAACACAGAATGACAACTCTTATTTGTCATGTTCAGCCTACAGCGAAACATCCCCTGAAAAGGTTTTTACTTGTCATTCTGAACAGACCGTAAGGTCGTCACAAAAAATCTTGTATAAATAAAAAAATAAGTTCTAAGCCAATGCCTTTTGAACTTATTTCAAAAACAAGCAACAGACGCAGTTTTTTCTTTTGGTGGTGATGACTGGGATCGAACCAGTGACCTTATGGGTATGAACCATACGCTCTAGCCAGCTGAGCTACATCACCAAAATGATGAAACATTGCAATTATACAAGAAACAACAATAAATGTCAATCATTTTCAACAAATTTATTTAATTTGCATTTTTGTTTTAAATTTGTTTCAAAAGTTAAAAAAATTTTTGTGTTGCATTATTTAATAAAAAATTTGTCAAAACTCTGCACGCTTTTCTTTTCACATTCGAATAAAAAAGACCGAAAATGCTTTCGGTCTTTTTTCCTATAAACTTTTTTCAATGTCTTTCAAAGCACTCATAATTTCATTGTGTCTTTTTTCTTCTGCTTTGCAATATTCTTTTTCTTTAATCGCTTTTAAGTCAATCAATGCAGCAAGAAATTCGTTGTTTTTAATAATAGGCTCAAAAAGTTCTTTTAAAATTCCCATAATTTCTCCCTTTTGTTTAATTTTCGTTTTCTAAGGAATTGTATTTAATCTTATTGTCTTGTTTTTAATAAATTTAGTGTTGACTTTATGCCAACACTAAATTCAATGCCAAATTATTTCTTTGGTTTATTTCCCTTAATTGCGGCTTCAATAGATTTAAGAACTGAAATTTCTTCGCCGTGTCTTGCCTTTTCTGTGGCTTTGGCTTCGTTTTCTTTCTTCTTGGCTCTGGCATCATCAAATACTTTAAATGTGTCACCTTTAAGCACACTTCCATATGCTTCATTAACCATTCCACCAAATCCAGAAGACCCAACTGCTTTCGCTCTGTTCCAAGCCTCATTATTATCTTTAATGTAACCCGATTGATTGTCTCTATATGGTTGACGAATAGATTTTTCGAATTCACCCTTTTGAATTGTTTTGACTTCACCTTTTTGATCTGTTCTTGTCTCACCTCTCCAGAATTTCATTCCACCTTCAGAATTCTTTTCTCTCATAGATTTCTGGAATGAAGTTAAATTTTCAGAGGTTTGCATTTTATTTACAATAGCACTTGCTTGAGATGCATTAAATTTAACATTACCTACCTTGCCATTTTGAAGTTGTTTCATTGCTTCAGAAGCAGACATAGAACCATCACGAAGTCTTTCAAATACATTTTTTAAATCATCCGTTGCCTTGATTAATGAATTAGTCTTATCTTCTATGCTATTTTTTTCATTTGCTTTACCTAACTCTTCTTTTTCTTTTTCTGCTTTCTTCTCTTCTGCTTTTTCAGATGCTTTTCTCCAGCCTGCTGCTAAACCAGCGTCTATAGCAGAATTAGGGTCTTTAATTGCACCAATAACTTTTCCAAACTTAGTTGGGGCATCACCTGTTCCCATAACTTTTTCTCCAAGTTTTCCAAGTCCTTGTTTAGCAACACCTACACCTGTATGAACTACATGTCCTGCAGGGGTATGTTTGTAAGCAAACTTAGCGGCAGCGACTGTCATTTTTGCAGCACCTTTAATTGTTCCGCCAACTTCGCCAGCAATTTTTGCACCAGAAGCATTTGCATCTTCTGCACCAATCAATGCAGAGCAAACCGCAATAAACGCTTTGATTGTGATTAAACCAACAATGATGATTAATGTCTGTGCAAAATAATCTGCAATTTCAATGTTGAAGAAACTAATCTTATTGAAATATGGCAACATCAAGAAGAATATGTTCATCCCGACAACAGCACCATAAGTCATCAAGACTTGTTTCATAAAGTTTTCTCTCCAAGACTTGCCTGCCTTTCCGCCGTCAAGTGGAGCCAAACCAAACAATGGTGGAGAAATCAAGAATAAGCCTATGCACATAAACAAACGAGTAATCAAACCCATGATGATGTTTACAAACAATGAAGCACCAACAATAATTGAAGCAAACCCAACCAAGAAGTTAAATTCCCAAAGGTCATAATAATACCAAATTACGCCAATATTGAATTTTGAAAATGCTCTCACATTTTGCGTATAAAAATTGTTAAAGTATACTCTTGAAGCCCATGCTCCACCACTGGCATCTATGTAATTTAAGTCATAACCTTTTTGCAAATGCAAGTTGTTTGCAAATGCAGTGTCAATCATGTCTGCCAATTCTTCGTTTGAACTTGCTTTTGAAAACAATTTCAATTGCTTATCACCACTACCAGCTAATCCAGTGAACTTATCCAGATTGTTATCATAAATACCTTCATCATTTATGTTCCATCCTGACTTTCTTGCTCGGTTGGCATTAAATGCTGCAACTTTAAACATTGAGCCTGAAAATGTTTGACTTGTTGCCGCAATCAATCCATATTGAGATTCAGAATAATTTTTATCTGATGCAGTTCCATATAAAATGTGAGAATACGCCCCAAATATATCATAATAGCTGTAAGTTACTTCACTACTGTTTGTGGAGCCTGCTGCTTCAGACCTTTTAGTCCTAGTTGACCTTAAATAATTATTGACATTATCAGAACCATACATCTCTATAATAGAACTGGAATTTATTGTTGTAATTGAATCTAATGCTTGAAGCAATGCTTGAGAAACATAAAGACCAAGCACAACAATGACAGGAACAGCAATCATGTTGACAACTGATTTCACACCAGCATAAACATATTGCATTGGTCCTTTTGCGGACTTTTCATCATAGGAATAGTGTGATTTAATTATTGCAATCAAGATGCAACCAAAACACACAATAATTCCAAACAAAATCATGGAATAGAAAACAGTTGAAAGTGTTGAATAGTTATATTTATCTGCACCGATGTCCCAACCCAAGATGCCAGCAATAAATTGAGTTACAATGTCGCCAGCAATCATGGTTGTCTTTCCATTTTCAGTCATATAATAAACATCCAAGCCTGCAAGTTTACGGAAGAAAAGTTGCAAAACATCCAAAACGCATGCAAGGGAAGCCCAAAACAAATAGATAAGTTTTGGAATTAAGTCAAATAAAGCCTTAAAAAAGTCGTCAATCCATGAGAACAAACCTAACAACATTGATGCGGACATCATTTCCTCCTTGTGATGAAAGCAGGCAGAATTGAATTTCAATTCAAAGGTGTAGGCAAAGGTAAATTTGCTTTCATGTTTTATTTTTCTCATTATAACAAATAAAATTACATTTTTCAACATTTTTTGAAAAAAATATACAAAATTAAAATTTTTTTTACATACCAATTAGCAGATTAAGTGAAAACTGCGTCTTTTGCTTGTTTTTGAATAAATTCAAAAAGCATCGCCTTTAAACTTGGTGAAACTCAATTGTAAGAGTGAAATAATAAAAGAAAATTTCATTTGTAAAACGATTTTATAAATGCCAAAACAAATTCCACTAAATTTATTTCATTCTCCACAATCAATTTGTCATCATGCTCTTGAATTTCATTGAACATCTTTTTTTGCT
>CATLAM010000006.1 GCA_949878485.1 uncultured Eubacteriales bacterium | reverse complement strand
ACTAATTGCTATTTTGAAATAGATATTTGGAACAGCCCTAATATTCATAAAGATTTCACATTTAATAATGCGATTTATAAAGTCAACTTAATTATTTAAAAAAAGCGGAGAGAAATCTCTGCTTTTTTCTTTATGTTTTTTAGAATAATGGAAATATTTTTTTTGTTTATTTGGTCATTTTTGCTTGATTTATTTTTTTATATATGTTATACTCCAAAAGTCATTGAGACAAATATACACTCAAAGGGCATTTCAATGGTCGTTGCCTGAACGCATTTAAGTTTTTGTTTTGTTTGGTATTTTGCGAATCTACTTAAATGTAAAAGCATTTCGCTTGGGCTGGTTTGAAAGTTTATACTTTGAGGAAGACAAAAAACGAGGAGGTTATTAAATTATGTCAGTTATTTCAATGAAACAACTTCTTGAAGCAGGTGTTCACTTTGGTCACCAATCAAGAAAATGGAATCCTAAGATGAAAGAATACATTTTCACTGCAAGAAATGATATTCACATCATCAACTTGGAAACAACTTCACAACAAGTTGACAAAGCATACACTTTTGTTCGTGATATTGTTGCAAGCGGTAAAAGCGTGCTTTTTGTTGGAACAAAAAAACAAGCACAAGATGCAGTTAAAGAAGAAGCCGAAAGATGCGGTATGTATTATGTGAATACTCGTTGGCTTGGTGGAACTCTTACAAACTTTAAAACAATCAGAAACAGAATCGAAAGACTTAACAAACTTAACCAAATGGAAAAAGTTGGGGAATTTGATTTGTTGCCAAAGAAGGAAGTTGCTCTTCTTAAACAAGAAAGAGATAAACTTGAAAAAAATCTTGGCGGAATTAAAGACATGAGAGATTTGCCAGGAGTTATGTTTGTGGTTGACCCTACAAACGAAAAAATTTGTGTTCACGAAGCAAACATCTTAAAAATACCAGTTGTAAGTTTGGTTGACACAAACTGCGACCCTTCAAATGTTTCTGTGGTTATCCCTGGAAACGACGATGCAATTCGTTCTGTTAAACTTATTGCAAGTGCTGTTGCTGATGCAGTTATTGAAGCAAAAGAAGGCGTTTCTTTAAAGAAAGACGACGCTGACAATGCTGATGAAAATGTTGATTTGGAAACTTTGCTTGAACAAGCAAAACCAAGTGTAGAACTTGCTGAAGCAGGCGAAGAAAACAAAACATCTAAAAAACCTAAGAAAAAGGTTGCTCCTAAAAAAGAAGTGAAAGCAGAAGAAAAACCTGTAGAAGTTAAGGCAGAAGAAACTGCTGAAGCAAAGGTTGAAGAAAAACCTGCTAGAAAACCAAGAACTAAGAAAGTTGAAGAAAAAGGAGAATAAGAATATGAGTTTTACTGCACAAGATGTTGCTAAACTTAGAGCGCAAACTGGCGTTGGCATGATGGAATGCAAAAAAGCACTTACAGATGCCAATGGTGATTTTGAACAAGCGGTTGTTCTTTTGAGAGAAAGAGGACTTAAGGCTGTTGACAAAAAACAATCAAGAATTGCTTCTGAAGGTCTTGTTGGCTCTTACATCCACATGGGCGGAAAAATCGGTGTTTTGGTGGAAGTTAACTGTGAAACAGACTTCGTTGCAAAAAGTGATGCATTCCAAAACTTAGTTAAAGACATTGCTATGCAAATTGCTGCTGCAAATCCAAAATATGTAAGACCAGAAGAAGTTGATGTAAATGAACTTGAACAAGAAAAAGAAATCTTGAAAGCACAAGCGGTTGCTGAAGGTAAACCTGCACAAGTTGTTGAAAAGATGGTTGAAGGAAGAATTAAGAAATATTATGAAGATTTCTGCCTTTTGAATCAACCATTTGTTAAAGATTCAAGCAAAACTGTTAACGACATTTTGACTGAAGCAACTCTTCAAATTGGCGAAAAAATTTCTGTAAGAAGATTTGTTCGTTATTCTCTTGGAGAAGGCTTGGAAAAGAGAAACGACAATTTGGCTGAAGAAGTTGCTAAACAAATGGCAGGTAATTAATTTTTAAAAAACGACTGATTTTTTCAGCCGTTTTTTTTATTTTAGGTATTGACAGATTGACCAATATAAGTTAGAATATAAGCAGAGGATATACTATGGAAGAAATTAATATTCAAGAATTTTTTGAAAACTATTTTCAAATTAATAAAAAAGAATTTGACTTAAAGTTTGATGATAGATTTTTGCATAATGAATATAATTTGTCTATGCTTAAACGTATTTTAAAAGTTTTAAGTGGACATCTTGAATATTTTGCAGATAAAACGCCAGTTGAAAACAAAAGAAGAGCAGGGTTTTTGCTTTTGAAACATGATATGCACAGTTTTGTTGATAAAAATCAATCTGAAGTAATGAATAGACTTAGAGAACTTTTTAAGGCAACAACAGAAAAGAATATAAATATTTACAACATTTTATACAGCACTGTTTTGACTGATGCAAATTTAAACAGTTATTTTGACGGTTTTTCAGGAGAGAAAATTGTTTTATATAAGTCTGAACAACACAATTTCAGAAATATTTACAGATGTTTGCAAGATACACTTAATTTGACAGACGAAGAAACGGTTAGGATGTTTGAAAAATGCACTTCATTGATGTCCAAATCCACTACTTTAAAAATTACGAACATTACAAGTCTTGTAAAAAGGCTTATTGTTTGGGACAAAGAAGTCAAAATTTATAAAAGACTTTTTGATAGTGAAGAAGCATTTTCCATTTTAAAAGCAAATCCTTCTTTGCTTTCTTCATCAGAGAGTAAAATTAAAAATTCTTTCAGTTTTATTGCAAGTAAAGTTCACTATATTTTGCTTAGACAGAATGTGAAAGATTCAGATTTTTTAATTGAAAAACAAAAGTTTGTCAAAAAACTGTTGACGGGAAATTCCAGTTTGTTGCTTATTGACACTGTGAAAATTAAAAATGGTGAATGGTTTGTTAGAAATGACCTTAAAGAAATAATTTCAGAAAATTATTACAGGGTTTTAAGCAAATTATATAATGAACCAAAATATTTTTCCACTTTAAATGATTTAAAATATTGGGATTTATATAACTATGCTGAGAAAAACATCAATTGTTTGGAAAAGTTTGTAGGGACGGAACTTACTGCTGATTACATTAAAGAAAATCCTTATTTTTTGGTTATGAAAAATAAAGACTTTGAATTTCTTTTAACTTCAATAGCAAACTTTGACAGAAAAAATGAAAATAAAGAATTGATGCAAAAATTCTTGTTTATGGGGAAATCTTTATTTGGAAAAAATTATAAATTTAAAGTAGACGATGTTATTAACAGACTTAAAGAAGGGAAGTGTCGTAAGAAAATTGAAATTGATTTGAAAGATGATGCTCAGTGTTTCAAAAAATTTGTCAAACTTTTTGTGGAAGAAAACAGACAAGAAGAATTGTTGGAAAGAGCAAATAACATTGTTAGTTTTGCTGAAATATATAATCGTAAAAGTAAAATTTTTGAAAATGATTTGAAAAGAACTGAAAAACAATTTGAAATGCTAAATCAAATTATGCAAAATGGCAATGTAAGATTTAAGCGTGATTTCATCAATTGTATAACAAAGAATGTAACAAATTTGACTGAAAGTATGTATAAACTTTTCGATGCAACAGATTTTGAAGAAATTAAGTTGAATGAAAAAGAAATTATTTTTAATTCAAAAGTTTTTATTGAAGAAATTTCTGAAATTTATAATTCTAAGTGTTCAAAAATGAGTAAAATTTATTCTGGTGTAGATGATTTATTTGACAGAGTTAAAAACTATTTGTTTGATAACTTAAACGAAATTGCTTATGGTCAACCAATGTATAAAAAATTTAATTCCAGAATTAAAGATGCTTATGTTAAACAGGTTACAGAAGTTTTCAACACTAAACCAACTGCGCAATGCAATATGCTTACAACCAATATTGATGTTCAAGTGGATGAAAATCTTGTAACTGCGTTTAATGGTTTGCAAAAAAGTTTTGAAAAAACTTATGAAATTGGCGACATTGGCTTGAATTTTCAAAAATAGCAGTCTTTAATGGCTGTTATTTTTATTGTCTAAGTAAATCTTAATAAATTTAATAAACTTTTATTTTTGCAAATCGTTTGCCAAAGTGGTGCTTTGTATGATATATTTAATAAGAAAAGAAAATTAAGGAGTTTTTTATGAACGAAATGGTTGAAGAAATTTATTCCACTTGCAAACAAGACTTAGAAAAAGCATATAATCATCAACAAAATGAATATCTTATGATTAGGGCAGGCAGAGCAAATCCACATATTTTAGATAAAGTTATGGTGGAATATTATGGTGTTATGACACCAATTGTGCAAATGGCAACAATTACTGTTTCTGAAGCACGAATTTTAAACATAAGTGTTTGGGATGCTTCTCAAATTAAAAATGTTGAAAAAGCGATTTCTGCTTCTGACATTGGAATTACACCAACCAATGATGGCAAAACAATTAGACTTGTTTTTCCTATGCTTACTGAAGAAAGAAGAAAGGAAATTGTAAAGACTGTTAAAAAACTTTGCGAAGAAACAAAAGTTGCTATGCGTGGCGTTCGTCGCGATTGTCTTAATATGCTTAAAGACTTGAAAAATGAAGGCGAACTTTCTGAAGATGAACTTTCTGCAAGTGAAAAAGAAATTCAAAAGTTTATTGATAAATATACTGAAATGGCAGATAAACAGTCTGATGAAAAAGAAGACGAAGTGATGAAATTATAAAATTTATTATTTTGGGGTTTTTATGAAAGATAAAAAACAATTCGATATTGTTCCAGAACATATTGCTTTTATTATGGATGGAAATCGCAGATGGGCAGTTAAACGCGGTTTAAATAAAATGATGGGGCACAGAAAAGGTGCTGACATTTTTAAAATAGTGGTTAAGTCTTTGTCAAAGATTGAAGGCGTGAAATACGCTTCGTTTTTTGCTTTTTCCACTGAAAACTGGAACAGGGACCCTAAAGAAGTTAAGTATATTTTTGATTTGGTCAGAGAACTTGTTGGTCCAAATCAAGATTATTTTACAAAATATAATGTCAAATTTAATCCGATGGGTGACCTTACAAAATTTGATGAAGATTTGCAAGAAATGATTAAAGAAACAGTTGAAAAAACAAAAAACAACACTGGTCTTGTCATCAATTTGGCAATCAATTATGGTGGTCGTGATGACATTATTCATGCGGCAAATCAACTTATCAAGAAAGGTGTGAAAGAAATTACAGTGGAGAATTTGAAAGAAAATCTTTATTCACATCCTGCACCTGACATTGATTTAATGGTCAGAACAAGTGGAGAACTTAGAATTTCAAATTTCATGCTTTTCCAACTTGCTTATGCTGAATTGTATTTTACTGAAAAGAATTGGCCAGAATTTACTGAGAAAGAACTTTTTAAAGCAATCGAAGAATTTGGCAACAGAAACAGAAGATTTGGGGGTAAATAATGAAGAAAAGATTTTATTCTTCAATTTTAATTGTTGTGGTTTTGGCACTTTTGTTTGTGCTTAAAGTTTATGTAAGCGAATATTTCTTTGACGCTTTCTTTGGTGTGCTTGCTTGTTATGCTGGATTTGAAATGTCAAAACTTTTAAGCAAAACTGGAAGATATAACTTTTTATATGTGGCAACATTTTTTCCAACTTTAATTTTGACTGCAAATTTGGTTGGGCTTACTTATGTTGGATCTACAGGCGACATTTATACAATTTTATGGACAATCTTAGTTGATGTGGGTTTAATGGCAGTTGTTTTTTTGGGAACTTATCTTTTTGGATTTTTAAGAAGAAAAGAAGTTTTGCATGAAATGACTGTTCGTGGCATAACTGGGATGTCTGTAAACAAATTTGGTTTAATTAAAGCATTCAACACACTTATTACTTTTGTTTACCCTGTGTTTTTATTCTTGTTTTTTATCTTTATCAATCACTTCAACATTCTTCCACTTGGAAAAATGGAAGAAGCAAAGTCTGATGTTTCCACTTTCATTTTGCTTACAACTTTTCTTATTCCTATGTTTACTGACACTTTTGCATATCTTATGGGCTCACTTATTGGTGGAAAAAAATTGTGTCCAAAAGTTAGTCCAAACAAAACCATTTCTGGCTCTGTTGGCGGAATTTTATGGTGTTTGCTTTTAAGTGCTTGTGTTTATTTAATTTTTGGTTGCATATCATCTTATGAAACACTTATGTCTGTTTTCCCAATTTGGGCTTATCTTATCATCGTTTTGCTTGGATCTGTAATTGCTCAGAGTGGGGATTTGTTTGAGTCTGTAATTAAGCGTAAAGCAGGTGTTTCAGACAGCGGAAAATTCTTACCAGGTCATGGTGGACTTTTAGACAGAGTTGACTCTCATATATTTATGGCTCCTTACATTTTGCTGGCTTTTTGGATTGCATTGTTATAATACAAAAGACCGACATTTGATTAAAGGAAACTTTTATGGTTGTTTTGTATATTTTGCTTGCCATTGTAATTTTGCTTTTTATGGTGCTTATTCATGAATTTGGACATTACATTGCAGGTAAGTTGTTGAAATTTAAAATTACTGAATTTTCGATTGGCTTTGGCTTTCCAATTTTTTCTCATAAAAGCAAAAAGACAGGCGAAAAATTTTCTTTACGCATTTTTCCACTTGGTGGTTATTGTGCATTTGATGGTGAAGATGACACAGATGAATCTCCATCTTCTTTTAACGCTCAAAAGCCTTGGAAAAGAATTATTGTGTTTTTGGCAGGGGTGACAGCAAACTTTTTGACTGCTATTATCTTTTCTTGGATTTTATTGTGTTCGACTGGTTATGACATTCCACAAATTGCAAGTTTTAATAAATCTTATCAAAATCCTTATCAGGTTGGAGATGTAATTGTTGCAGTTGAAGACCATTGGATTGATTTTGCTTTTGGTGACAATTATTCCACAGTGGTAAATGATCAGCGTAAAAAGGCTTTTGACGCTTATAAACAAAAAATTGAAAAAGGCGAAGATGTTGAAAACTTTACAGCCGAACAACTGGAGCATTTCACAATGACAGTTAAGCGTGATGGTAAAGAAGTTGACATTGAAGTTTTGGTTTATCCGCATTTTGAAATTAAAGATGGTAAACAAGTTTTGTCGAATGTTTTTATTGGTCTTGAAACGGAAGAAGGACAAACACCACACACGAAGGCATATGTTTTTGGTTTTTGGGAAGGTTTCTGTCGCTCGTTTGAAATGGCTGTTGGATTTGCGTGGGTTGTTTTAAAGTCTTTGTGGCTTTTCTTGACTAACATAACAAATGTGGAAATTTTAAAACAAATGGGCGGAACAGTGACAACAATCACAATGATTGCTGATTATGCTCAACAAAGCATGGCATTTTTATTGGTGCTTATTCCTGCCATAGCGGCAAACTTGGCTGTGTTTAACATTTTGCCACTTCCAGCACTGGACGGCTCGCATGTGTTGTTCACACTTATTGAATGGATAAGAGGCAAACCAATCAACAGAAAAGTGGAAAGTATAATTCATCTTGTTGGAATTTGCGTCTTGTTTGCTTTTGTAATTCTTATTGATATTTTGCATTTTGTGCTTTAACACTTGACAAAATGAACAATGTTTAATAGAATAATGTTATGAATTTTACACATGAATTTAACGCTGAATTTGGCGACAGATTTGAAAATCTTGAACTCAAAGATGTTGTGGTGAAAAAAAACGATGGCACTTGCACCATAACTTTTTTGTCACTTTCTTCTTCTAAGGAGATTTCGGATGCTGAAAAACAAGAAATAACAGATTGGATAAAGTCGCTTTTGCAGTTTGAACAACTTAGAATTAAAGTCAAATTTATGCGTGTGTATGTGGAAGAAAAGTTGATTTTAAAAGAATTGGAGAATTTCTTTAAAGACAGATATAAAATTGTGACTGCCTATATTTCAGACAAAAGTTTTGACATCAAAATCAACACTTTTGATGTTGTGATTGGCATAACTTTAAGCTCTCGCATGGCTGAGTTTTTTGCTGAACATAAAATTACAAGCGAACTTTCCAAATATTTAAAAGAAAATTTTTTGGTTGATTTCACAATAAGCACGCATGAAGATGCAGAAATTTTGGATGAAGTTGACATTGAAAATGTCGAACTTAAAACTTCTTATAAACCTGTTGCCAAATATAAGGTTGAAATAATTAAAGATGTCATTGGAAAGGATGTAAATCCAAATCCTGAATATATTTCTTCAATCAAAAAGCCTAAACCAGTGGCAATCATTGCTGGTTACATAAAGAAAATTGAAAGACGCGAATTTGTCAGAAAGACAGGTAAATACGCTGGGCAACCAAAGGCTTTATTCAGCATTCAACTTACTGATGGAAAGGGAAAAATGGATTGTGTCTATTTTTCATCAAAAGCCAATGAAAAAGTTATGGAAAGTTTGGAAGAAACCATGTATGTTGTTATGCAAGGCGAAGTGAAATTAAATTATATGAATAAACTCAGCCTTATAATCAAGAAAATGGCACTTGCAACGGAAGTGGAAAAACCTCTTGAAAATAAACCTTTAAAAATCAATTTTAATGAAGATGGTTCTGTGGTTAAAATTGAAAAATTGGAATCACTTGAGCAAGGTAAAATGTTTGATGATGAAAGTGTTTATAATGACAAAATTATGGGTAAAACTATTGTTGTTTTTGACCTTGAAACAACTGGGTTAGATTTTGATAACGACCAAATTACTGAAATTGGAGCAGTGAAAATTGTCGATGGAAAAATTAAAGAAAAGTTTTCCACTTTTGTTAAGCCGACTATTCATATTCCTGCTCAGGTCACTGAAATTACTGGAATTACAGATGAAATGGTTAAGGATGCTCCACCTGTTGACCTTGTCATTCGTGATTTTTACAATTTTACACGCGGTTGTGTTTTAAGTGGACATAACATTTTAGATTTTGACATTAAATTTGTCAAGCGTGAAGGTAAGGCTTCTGGTTTCAATTTTGATAATCCAACAATCGACACATTATTGGAAGCAAGAAGAGCCAATTTGGGAATATCTAGATTTAATCTTGGCACAGTAGTTAAAACTTTGGGACTTACATTGGAAGGGGCACACAGAGCATGGAATGATGCCTTTGCAACGGCACAAGTTTTATTAAAACTTAATGAAATCAACAGAAAGTAAAAAAACTTTCTGTTTTTTTTGTAAAAAGTTTTAAATTGTCTTGCTTTTTATATTTTTTTAGGTTATAATAACTATATCTTGACGGGGAGTGGGCATTAATTGCTCACTCTTTGTATTAAGTAGACATTTTTGGAGGTGTTATGGCAAAAGTCAAAGATATTTGTGCCGAAAAAGTTCAACCAATAATCGAAGAAATGGGTTATGATGTGGTTGAGATAAGTTACGAAAAAGAAAACGGTGGAATGAGTTTGATTTTCACAATCGACAGCGACAAAGGCGTGACCATAGATGACTGTGAAATTGTAAACAAAAAAATTGACCCAATCTTGGACGAACTTAATCCAACTGATGACAAACCTTACACTTTGGTTGTAAGTTCACCAGGGCTTGACAGACCACTTAAAACTGACAGAGATTTCAATCGTAATCTTGGCAAGGAAGTGGAACTTAATTTGTTTTCAAAGATTGATGGCAAGAAAAACTTTAAAGGTGTTCTTACAAAATTCGATGACATAACTGTAACAATCAAAACTGAAAAAGAAGAACTTACATTTGAAAGAGTGAAGGTGGCTTCTGTAAAACTGGTAATTCATTTTTAAGGAGAAATTTAATAATGGTAAACAAAGATTTTTTTAAGGCACTTGATGACCTTGAAACAGAAAAGAAAATTGACAAAGAAACTTTTATTACAACACTTGAAACTGCGCTTACATCTGCTTACAAAAAGATGTATGGGGAAGCAAAGTCTGCGATGGTTAAACTTTATCCAGAACGCAACACTATCAAGATTTATTCCTACAAAACTGTTGTTGCTGAAGTGGAGGATTTTGACAAAGAAATTGCTCTTGCTGACGCAAGACAACTTAAAAAATCTTACAAAGTTGGCGACATAATTGCTGTTGAAGAAACAACAAAAGATTTTGGAAGAATTGCTGCTCAGACTGCAAAACAAGTTGTAATGCAAAAACTTAGAGAAATGGAAAGACAAACAGCAATCACTGAATTGTCTGAAAAAGAAGATGAACTTTTAACCACAATTGTTAAACGTGTTGATGGTGAAAATGTTTATGTTCAAATCGCAGGAACCAACACTGAAGGTGTCATGATGAAAAGTGACCAAATCCCTGGGGATAAGTTTAATGTTGGTGACAGAGTTAAGGTCTATGTTAAAAGAATCAAAGATTCTTTCAAAGGTCCACAAATTCAAGTTTCAAGAAGCAATATTGGCTTTGTAAGAAAGTTATTTGAATTGGAAGTTCCTGAAATTGCCAGCGGGGAAGTTAAAATCAAAAACATTGCTCGTGATGCTGGAAATCGTGCCAAGGTTGCAGTTTTCACTGAAAAGCAAAATGTTGATCCTGTTGGTGCTTGTGTTGGAAATCGTGGAACAAGAATCAACACTATTGTAAACGAACTTAATGGCGAAAAAGTTGACCTTGTGGAATTTTCTGAAGATCCACTTGAATATATTGCAAGAGCATTAAGTCCTGCAAAAGTTTTGTCTGTTGAAACAAACGACAGTTTAAATATGTCACAAGTAATTGTTCCTGATGACAAACTTTCATTGGCAATTGGTAAGGGCGGACAAAATGTTCGTTTGGCTGCAAGACTTACTGGCTGGAAAATTGATGTTAAACCTGAAAGTTATCTTAAGCCAGCATCAAGTGAAGGCGAAACAGAAACTGAATATGAACTTACAGAACTTTCTGATGAAACTTCTTTCGATTCAATGAATGACTTGGAAGAACTTGAACCTATTGATAACGAATTTGGAAGTCTTGATGATTTAGACTAAATTTAATTAAGAGGTTTTTATGCAAAATAAACCAAAAGAAAAAATTCGCATGTGCATTGTTTGTCGCGGACAGAGTGACAAAAAAACTTTGCTTAGAATTGTTAAAAACAAGGATGGAGAAATTTTTGTTGACCCAACTGGAAAAGCAAATGGCAGAGGTGCATATGTGTGCAAAGATAAAGATTGTTATGAAAAATTGTGCAAAACAAAAGCGTTAAACAAATCTTTTAAATGCAACATTTCAAAAGAAGTTTATGACAAAATAGGAGAAGAAATTGACAAAAATTAATGGTCTTATTTCCATTGCAAGAAAAGCGGGTTTTGCCATTATTGGGCAGGATAATTTGCGTGGCTACAACAAAAAACTGTTTTTGGTTTTGGTTGATAAAAATGCAGGGAATTCTCTTGCAAGGGAAGCAAAGTTTTTGTCAGAGAAAAAAAACATTCCTTTAATTGAGATTGAAAATTTGGCTGAAACTGTTGGCATAGAAAATTGCAAAATTGTTGGAATTAAAAACAAAACTTTTAGTGACAACATAATAAAAGTTTTAAAAGGAGAATAACTTGGCAACACAACAACTCAACGCACTTAAAACAATAAACAACATTCAAAGAGATGGCTCTTTGCAGGATTTATTATTGTCAATTAAACAGGCAAAGTATGACATTGACAATTTTTCTAAGGCTGTAACTGACCAAAAAACCAAGTTGCAAGCAAAGCAGAAAGAAGAACAAGAAAAAGCAGCAAGACTTTCTACAGAAAAGGCGGAAACTGCTGTTAAGGTAGAAACTGTTGAACCTGTCAGAGAAGAAAGAAAACAAGAGCCAAGATTTTCTCAAGGAAACAACCAATCTAACAATTTCAGAAAATTTAATAACCAAAATGCTCCACAAAGAAATGGACAAAATTGGCAAAATAATCAAAACGGACAAAATGGAAGATTTCAACAACGCAACAATGCTGGTGGAGTGGGGCAACAAAGAAACGATAACTTTAATCGTCCACAAAATGGAAATTTTGGAAAACCAAACAACTTTGGTAACAGACCAATGCAAGGACAGATGCAGAAGAAAAACAATTCTTTTGTTTCCACTAAAGCAAATGGTTTTAAATCATTTGCTCCAACTGAAAGCAGTTCTGTTTTGGCTACACCAGAGCGTAACTTTGGGAATAAAAATAAACAAAGACGAAATATAGACGAAAGTAAAAAAATCAGTGCAAGACAAAGAGCATCTTTTGCAAATAAAAACAACATTCTTGTTATGGATGAAGAAGGTTTTGAAGAAACCACAATGGGTTCAAGAAAACTTATTAAGAAAAAGAAAGAAGTTGAAGTTATCATTGCACCAAAGGTTACTCATGTGGTGCTGAATTCTCGTGAAATCACAGTTAAAGATTTAAGTGAAAAAATTGGAAAGCCAGTTGCTGAAATTGTTAAGAAACTTATGCTTCTTGGCATTATGGCAACAATAAACAGCACTATAGATTTTGACACAAGTGAACTTGTTTCAAACGAACTTGGTGTAACACTTGAACTTAAACTTGACAAAACATATGAAGAAAAATTGCAAGATGTTTCAAACGAAACAGATGATGATAAAGACCTTGTTAAGCGCCCACCTGTAATAACAGTTATGGGGCATGTTGACCATGGTAAGACTTCGCTTTTGGATGCTTTCAGAAAGACTAATGTCGTGCTTGGTGAAGCAGGCGGAATTACACAAAAAATTGGTGCTTATCAAATTACTTTCAATGGCGAAAAAATCACTTTCTTAGACACTCCAGGGCATGCAGCGTTTACTTCAATGCGTGCAAGAGGTGCGGAAGTTACTGATATTGCAATTTTGGTTGTGGCTGCTGATGACGGAATTATGCCTCAAACCATTGAAGCAATCAACCATATAAAGGCTGCAAAAGTGCCTATGATTGTGGCAATCAACAAAATGGATAAACCAGAAGCAAACCCAGACAGAGTTAAACAACAACTTACTGAACATGGAATTTTGCCAGAAGAATGGGGTGGAGATGCCATTTGTGTTCCTATCTCTGCAAAGACAGGAATGGGTATGGATGAACTTAAAAAGACTATTCTTCTTGTTGCTGAAATTGAAGAACTTACAGCAAATCCAAACAAAATGGCAATTGGAACTGTTATAGAAGCAGAACTTGATAAAAATCGTGGTGCAGTGGCAACTGTGCTTGTTCAAAACGGCACATTGAAAGTTGGAGATTCCATTATGTCTGGAATCACATATGGAAAAGTTAAGGCTATGTTTGACGAAAATGGTAAACCTGTTAAAAAGGCAGGACCATCAACACCTGTTGCTGTTATGGGCTTTAATGATGTTCCAAACTCTGGTGACGCTGTTTATGCTGTTGAAGAAAGTTTATCTAAGCAAGTAATTAACGAAAGAATAAACAAAATTAAACAAGAGCGTGCTAAGCACACATCTGGCGTAAGTGCTGACGACTTTATGAGCAGAATTCATGAAGGTGCACTTAAAAATCTTAACATCATAATCAAAGCTGACACAATGGGCTCGGTTGAAGCGTTGAAGGCTTCTTTGGAAGCAATCAGAAACGAAGAAGTTAAGGTTGTTTGCATCCACAGCGGTGCGGGCGCAATTACGGAAAGTGATATTGTGCTTGCACAGACAACTGGCGCAACTGTTATTGCTTTCAATATTAAGACTCCAAACAAAATGTTACAAATGATTGACAGCATGAAAGTTGAACTTATTGAATCAAGAATTATTTATGAAGTGGTTGACCAAATCACCAGACTCAGCAAGGGTATGATGGCAATCAAATATGAAGAAAAATATATTGGAAGTGCTGAAATCCGTGTTGTGTTTAAACTTTCTTCTGCTGGAAAAGTTGCAGGAAGTTATGTTCTTGATGGCAAGATTGTCAGAAATGGAATCGCTAAGATTAAACGCGGTGATGAAATTATTGGCGAAAGCGTGATTGACTCTTTAAAGATTGTTAAAGACGAAAAGAGTGAAGTCGCAAAAGGTTTTGAATGCGGAATTAAACTTAAAGATAATGTTGATTTCGTTGAAGGTGACATTTTGGAATGTTACACAAAAGAAGTAGTAAAGAGGGATTAGTTTTTTGACTTTCCTTTCTTTCTCTTTTTTATAGGAGGTTTTTAAATGGCAAACAGAATTGACAGAGCAAACAAAGAAATTCAAAAATGCTTAATTGACATAATTCAATTTAAAATGAATGATCCGCGTCTTGACAAAATTGTCAGCATAACAGAAGTTAATGTAACTCCTGATTTTAAGTTTTGTAAAATCAAAGTAAGTGTGTTGGATTTGAAAGAAATTTCTTCAGTGACAACAGTTTTGCAAAAAAGTGAAGGTTTTATTAAAAGAGAACTTGCCAAAATGGTGGATATGCCACAAGTGCCAAAACTAAACTTTGTTGTGGATAAAAGTGCAGAAAATGCCATGAGAGTCGAAGCAATATTGCGAAATTTAAATATTCCAAAAGAGGAGAATGAAGATGACAAATAAAGATGTTGTTAAATTTATTAAGAATGCCAAAAATATTGCTTTATTTGCACATAAAAACCCTGATCCAGATGCTTACGGCTCAATGTTTGCAATGCGTGAGATTTGTAGAAATCTTGGCGTGAATGCTGATGTTTTTGCTTTGAGAAATTCGGAAAGTAATTTGGATTATCTTTTTCCTTTAAATGAAGTGAAAACCGATTTTAAAGCAAAAGATTATGATTTAGTTGTCATTATGGATGCACATTGTGTGAAAAGACTTGCTCCAATATTTTTTGATGAAGTTGAAAAATCAAAAAATATTATTGTTATAGATCATCATGAAATAACAGAAGAAGAAAGTAAATGTTTGGCAAGTAAAAATATGTTAAACATTCCACATCTTTCTTCCATTTGTGAAATTCTTACAATTCTGATGAGGGATCATCAACTTGAAATAACGCCTGTGATTGCCACTTATCTCTATATAGGTCTTATGGGTGATACAAACAGATTTTTAAATTCGAATTTGACACCACAAGTATTTGATGTTGCAAAAATTTTATATGAAAAACAAGCCAATATAGAATTTATTTATGATGTTATGTATCGTTCTTTAAGTAGAAAGCATCTAAAAGCATATCAATATTTTGTGAAAAATTTAAAGCTTGTCGAAAACGGACAGGTTGTATATACAGTATTTGATTTAAATACATTTAAAAAGTTGAATTTAGAACATGAGGATGTTAAATTCAGTGTAGATGAAATGAAAAATATGAAAGATGTAAAAGTTTCATTTTTGTTTATGGAATTTGAGAAAAATAATTACAGAGTAAGTATGCGTTCTGTAAATGGCTTCAACACCATGATTTGCTCTGGTGCTAATGGTGGCGGTGGGCATAAACTTGCTTCTGCTTTTGACAAGAAAATTAAAAAAAGTGAAATAGATAGATTTGTAAAACTTTGGGGTAAAAAGGTTGTTGATGGAAAATAAATTTAATGAAAGTGGAATTGTTTTAGTCAACAAATCTGTTGGAATTTCATCGAATCATGTTGTAAATGTTGTAAAACGTATTTTAGGTGCAAAAAAATGTGGACATTTGGGCACTCTTGATTTGGAAGGTGCGGGGCTTTTGCCAGTTACTGTCAATAACGCCACTAGATTGTTTGACTTTTTTCTTAAGAAAGACAAAACTTATGAAACTGTGTTTATTTTCGGTTTTGAAACAGACACTCTTGACATTTCTGGACAAGTTTTGAAAGAAAAAGAATGTAATGTAACTTTTCAACAAGTGGAAGATGCTGTCAAAGAAATGATTGGTAAACAATCACAAATGCCACCACTTTATTCTGCCAAAAAGGTTGGTGGAAAAGTGGCATATAAGGAAGCAAGAAAAGGTAACTTAATTGAACTTCATCCAAAAGAAATTGAAATATATGATTTTAAAGTTTTGGAAAAACTTGCTGTAAACACATATAAATTTGAAATTTCTTGTTCAAGCGGGACTTACATAAGAAGTGTATGTCGTGATTTAGCAGAAAAGTTGTCAACTTATGGTAGTATGCAAAGCATACTACGCACTAAATGTGGTATATTCTTTTTAAAAGACGCATTTTCTATGGAACAAATTAAAAATAACGATTTTAAGATTTTGCCTTGTGAAACTTTGTTTGATTATGACAAAATTAGCGTCAGCAAAGTTGAAAAGGAAAAACTTTTAAATGGTCAAATTTTGTTTGTTGCAAATAAAAATGGAGATTATAAAGTCTTTGGCGAAGATAAGTTTTTAGGTCTTGGCAAAGTGGAAGATGAAAAATTAAAACTTAGTTTAAGACTTTAAGAAAGGAGAAACAATGGAAAGAACGCTTTTTGGGCCTGCAGGAAACAGTTTGTCTTTTTATGATGAAAAGCATAAAACAACTTTAGATGCTCCACAATGGTTGGCAAATCAAGGAGCGGACAAATTTGAAGGTGGGCTAGACATTTTTGAATACAGTTTCGGTCAAGGTTATCGAATGTCAAGAGAAACTGCAGAAAAAATTGGGAAAGAATTTAAAAAATTCAATATTGAAATGTCTTTGCATGCTCCATATTTCATCAACTTTGCCAACCCTGACCAAGTTATGTATGAAAAATCACTTGGTTACATTCGCACTGGCATAGGCTTTATGCACGCATTTGGTGCAAAAAGAATGGTTTTCCATGCGGGTTCTTGCGGAAAAGAAACAAGAGAGAATGCTGTGGCACTTATGACAAAAAGATTTAAAGAGTTTATGCCAGAGTTTGAAAAAATGTTGGGTGACGACATGTTTATTTGTCCTGAAACCATGGGAAAACATCTTCAAATTGGCACTTATAAAGAGATTATTGATCTTTGCACAATTTCTGATAAACTTTTGCCAACATTTGATTTTGGTCATATAAATGCTTTTACACATGGAGCGCTGAAAACTGAAGAAGATTATCAAAGAATAATTGATTATTGCTTTGAAAAGTTGGGTGACTTCCGCACAAGAAATGCGCATGTTCATTTTTCAAAAATTCAATATGGCGAAAAAGGTGAGATCAGACATTTGACTTTTGATGATGACATTTATGGACCTGAATTTGAACCTTTGTGTAATTGTTTAATTAAAAACAAATTAAATTTTCATATAATTTGCGAAAGTAATGGAACAATGGCAGAAGACAGTGTCACTATGAAGAAAATGTATTTAAACAAATTGAAATAGAGTTTTGCTTAGACAAAATTTTTGCAACAATTGCTTGCAAAGTTAGTTTAAATATGTTATTATAATTAAGTTAGAAATCAAAATTTAAGTTTAAGGAGATATTTATGGTATCAGCAGGTGATTTTAGAAACGGAACAACTTTTGAAATGGATGGCAATGTTTACAGCATTGTGGAATTTCAACATGTTAAACCTGGAAAAGGCTCTCCATTTGTAAGAGCAAAAATTAAAAATGTTATGACAGGTCAAGTAAGAGAAGACACTTTCAACCCAACCGACAAATTTCAAGAAGCAGTTATTGAAAAGAAAGAAATGCTTTATCTTTACAATGATGGCGACCTTTATTATTTCATGGACAACGAAACTTATGAACAAATGCCACTTAATAAAGATGTCGTTGCAAGTGCATTAAACTTTGTTACAGAAAACATGCCTACAACAATGTATATCTTCAAAGGTGTTCCATTTGCAGTTTATCCACCAACATTTGTTGAATTGGAAGTTGTGGACACAGAACCTGGAATTCAAGGTGACACATCAAAGGCTTCTAAAAAGCCTGCCAAACTTTCAACTGGTTATGTAATCAATGTTCCTCTTTTTGTAAACATTGGCGATTTAATTCGTGTTGACACAAGAGATGGATCTTACATGGAAAAAGTTAAATAATTCGCGTGACATTATATTGAAACACGTTGAATAAATCAATAATGACTTAGTCACGATGGTTTGAAACTAGCGGAAAACAAGAAAACCGAAACCAATAAGACGGCTTAGGTTTTCTTTTTTTATTTACACTTTAAATTAGGTTTTAATCGAATGTTTGTTGGCAAGACAAAACTATGCCACTTATAATAACAAGCATACTTAAAAATCTTAAAACGTAAAAGTTTGATTATTTATATATTCAATTTAAATTGCAAATAAATTTGCATTATGTTATAATTACATTAATTGTGAAACACGAAAAAGAAAAAAAATCTATTGTTTCGGCAATCAAATTATTGTGGAGTGTGATGACGACTTCACAAAAGTTTTTGTGCATTCCATTATTTTTTGCATTAATGGCAAGACCTTTCGCAATGCTTATGCCAGTTCAATGTATTGCTTCTATAATTTCAAAAATGGAAGGGAATGTAGTGCAAATTTTTGGAATAAATTTGCCTGAAAGTTGGAGTGTTGAAATAATTGCTGTGTTTTCATTTTCTTTAATTTTTATATTTTGGCTTATTGGTTTAACAGCATATTATTGTTTATGGACAGCCAGCGGAAAACTTACTAATCAACTTAATAAAGCCTTGGAATGGACGCTTACACCACGAAAAAATTCAAATATAGAGATGACTAAAGGTGAATTTTGTTATCTTATTAAAAGTGCAACAGATAACATTTCTGATTTTGTAGAAACTTTGTTTATCTCTATAATTCCACCAATTGCATCTTTTGTGCTGTCAATAATTTATATTGGATTGATTGATTGGATTGTAATGCTTATTGTGCTTTGTGTAAGCATTATACTTATGTTGATTGCTTACACAAGAGTTCTCCTTGAAAGAAAATTGATTGAGAATGGAGAGATTTATAGGGGCAGAATTAATAATTTATTTTTAAATAGTGTAACAAATCTTCCATTTTTAAGTTTATTTAAATGCCAATTATATGAAAAAAATATTTTGAAAAAACACAATGATAATTATTACTCTAATTTGAAAAAACGAACTTATATACAGTGGACATATTGGTTTATAGTTATGTTTTTTGAATATTCTTCAATGGCTACTGCTGTCATAATTGCAAATAATCATACAACATCAAGTGTATTTTCTATTGCATCTGCAATATTGCTTTTAGGATATATTCTTAATGTGTATGACCCAATTGAAAGCCTTGGATATAATATTTCAACTTTACAACAGGGTGCAATAAAAATAGGTCGTATAAGGCTTGTCAAGCCAAGTCAAAATTCTTTAATAGTCTGTCAAAAGGATAAAATTCAAATAGATGAAATAAACAAAATAGAAATTAAAAATATGTGCATAGAACAAGGTTCTTTTAAATTAAATAATGTAAATCTTTCTTTCAAAAAGGGAGATATGGTTGCACTTGCTGGAGCAAGTGGTTCGGGGAAAACATCTATTATGCAAGCACTTTTAGGATTGCGCGAACACAAAAGTGGTCAGATAATAATAAATGATCAATTTGAATTTGAGTCGTTATTCTTTGATGAAGAAAAAATATCATATGCTTTGCAGGAGATGCAACTTTTTGATAGAAGTTTGGAAGAAAATATTTTTTATCCCAATATACCAAAGAGTAAAGAAACTGACCATATATTAAAAACATTAGAACTTGATAAACTGATTGAACGAAGTGCAAACATAAAAGAGGGGATGGAGCAAAAACTTTCTGGAGGAGAGAAAAAGCGTGTTAATATTGCACGCGCAATCATAAAGCCAGCACAATTATATATATTTGATGAACCAACAAACGAACTTGATAAAAAAAATGTGGAAAAGGTGATTAAAATTTTAAAAAAATTACAAAGTAAAGCAATAGTTGTTGTAATTTCGCACGATGCAAGACTTATCGAGAATTGTAATAAAGTTTTTTATTTTTAGTTGAAATATAAAAGATTGTTTCTCAAATTGAATAAGTGCTTTTAATCATCACTTAGAATATTGCAGTTATCATTACTGATTGAATAAAAAAACGAACTTATTAAAATGAAAGTTCGTTTTTTTTCTAGTTTAAAATTTACAGCCATTAAATAGTTGTCTTTTTGTTTTATTCTTCGTGATCAATGGCACGCTTAATTTGTTTGAGCCAACGGAACAACGAGCCATCTTCAATCAATGCTTTCAAAAGTCCTGCTTTATGTTTTTCAAGTTCCAAAACATAAGAAATAAGTGTCATAACATAATCGAAAGATTGGTCAAGCATTTTGATTTTTTTAAGGTCTTCAAGATTGTCACTTACAACGATAAGTTGTTCGGGATTTTTTATTTCAAATCCTTTAAATTCATTGATGAAAGCGGTTACTTCTTCATCATAAATTACATAAGGGTCAATTTTGTTGACTTGCATTCTTTTTGGAATAAACCATGTTCCTGCTGTTGTTTTGTTTTCAAATATTTTAAGATATTTCAAAATTTTGTTGTAAACTCTTGCTTTACGTTGTTCTTTCTTAAAACATGAATAACACATTGCACGATATTTCTCTTCATCTCCAATGACAATTTCGCTTCCTTCAATTTCCATTACATTGTCAATAAACCTTCCATTCATGGTTGCTTTTTTCCCACAAAAACAATCGGACTTAATTTCTTGAATGCTGTCACTTATTTCAAGCAGGCGTTTGCTTCCTTCAAAAAGTTCTGTTTTAAAGTTTGTCATAAGTCCGTAGGCATAGACACTTACTTCTTCAGAAATTTCTCGAAGTTGCTCAATTTGTGCTTTTGTGCAAAACTGGCTTTCAACAACGATGACAACATGAATTTTTTGTAGTTCTTTTTCTTTTTCAAAAAGTGAAATCAAATTGTCGTCAATTTTAAAATCAATGCAAGGAGAAGAAATTCCCATTTCTTCAACAACACCATCTTTTCCGTGCTTTGTGTCAATGGCAGGTTTAAACACCAAAGCGTTCATCTTCTTTTGTGTGTAAGTGTGCCTGAACATCAAAGCGGTGGCTGTGAGATTGGAATTTACCACACCAAATCTGAAATGTAATTTCCCCATAAATTTTCTCCTTTTTATCATTGTAACAAAAATTTTTGTCATTGCAAAACAAACCATTAAAAAATTTAAAAATTTGCGATTTGTTTTTTCTTTTATTTGGAAAGAAAACTTATTTTAGTGTATAATCATGTTAGGAGAAATTTTTTGAAAGACTTATCACTTATAAGAAATTTTTGCATTATTGCACACATAGATCATGGAAAAAGCACTTTGGCTGACAGGTTGATTGAATCTACGGGCACTGTTTCCAAAAGAGATATGCAAAGCCAAATATTGGACAGCATGGATTTGGAAAGAGAACGCGGAATCACAATTAAACTTGCACCAACAAGACTTGTCTATGAATGTGATGGAAAAGAATATATTTTAAATTTAATTGACACGCCGGGGCATGTTGACTTTACCTATGAAGTTTCTCGTTCTTTAGCTGCATGTGAAGGAGCAATTTTGCTTGTTGATGCAACTCAAGGAGTGGAAGCACAAACTTTGGCAAACACTTATCTTGCATTAGACAATGATTTAGAAACCATTCCAGTTGTTAATAAAATTGATTTGCCATCTGCTCGCGTGGACGAAGTTAAACAAGAAATTGAAGATGTTATTGGCTTTGATGCCAGTGATTGTCCTTGTGTTTCTGCTAAGGAAGGAATAAACATTGACCAAGTTTTAAAAGCGGTTGTTAAGAATATACCTGCTCCACAAGGCGATGAAAATAAACCACTTAAATGTCTCATTTTTGACAGCCATTATGACAATTTCAAGGGTGCAATTTGCCTTATCAGAGTTTTTGATGGAAAAGTTAAAGCGGGTGACAAAATTTTGATGATGCAAACTGGCAAAGTTTTCGATGTCACTGAAGTTGGAATTTTTGTGCCAAACACTAAGACTGTAGACCAACTTTCTGCTGGTGATGTTGGTTATATTGCGGCATCAATCAAGACAATTTCAGATGTCAAAGTTGGTGACACCATTACATCTGTTGAAAGACCAACAGAAAAGGTACTTGAAGGTTATAAAGAAGTTCAACCTGTTGTTTATTGCGGAATTTTTCCAATTGACGGTGCGAAGTATTATGAACTTAAAGACAGTCTTGAAAAGTTGAAATTGAACGATGCAAGTTTACAATTTGCACCAGAAGTTTCTTCCGCTCTTGGTTATGGTTTTAGATGTGGCTTCTTGGGATTGTTGCATTTGGAAATCATCACTGAAAGATTGGAACGCGAATTCAATCTTGACATAATCACAACTGCACCAAGTGTTTCTTATAATGTCTATAAAACCAACGGAGAAATGTTGGAAATTTCCAATCCGTCCAATTTGCCACCATCAGTTGAAATTGACCGAATTGAAGAACCTATTGTTAAGGTCAACATTTTTACTCCACCTGAATATGTCGGCAACATTATGGATTTATGTCAAGACAAACGCGGAATTTATAAAGATATGCAATACATCGACAAGAAGCGAGTGGAACTTAAATATACTCTTCCACTTGGCGAAATTATCTATGACTTTTTTGACAGTCTTAAATCCAGAACAAAAGGTTACGCAAGTTTTGACTATGAAATTTGTGGTTTTGAGCCTGCCGAACTTGTCAGAGTTGATTTGCTTTTAAATGGCGAAAGATGTGATGCTTTGTCACTTATTGTTCACAAAGATAAGGCATATAATCGTGGACGAGAACTTGCAGAAAGACTTAAAAAGATTATTCCAAGACAAATGTTTGAAGTTCCTATTCAGGCTTGCATCGGAAACAAAATTATTGCACGCGAAACGATTTCTGCCATGAGAAAAGATGTGCTTGCAAAATGTTATGGCGGCGACATTACAAGAAAACGTAAACTTCTTGAAAAACAAAAAGAAGGGAAGAAAAAAATGCGTAAAATAGGTTCAGTGGAAATTCCGTCAGAAGCGTTTATGAGCATTTTGAAATTGGATGATTCGCAGAAATAGATGATTATTTTCAAAAAATAGTTGACTTTCCTCCCCCACTATAAAATATTTTAGTGGGGGATAAATTTATGAAAATGAATATAAGTTTTACACGCATTTGCAAAATTGCATTTCCTTTTGTTTTGGGAATCTTGTTTATTATATTTGAATTAATAACTCTTAAAAATAAATTGTGGGCTATAGAAAAAATATATGTTTTCTTTTTCATTATTGGCTTAGGATATATCATTTTTTCTGTAAGTCAAATTCGTTATAGACAATTTCATTTATTAGAGTTATTTTTTGCTTATCTTGCATTTGCATTATTACTTGAATGTAGACTTCATACAACAAATATTTTTGAAATATTTTTATGCATCATATTGCCAATTTTTATGTTTTTATATTTAGTGATATGAGAGATGTTTCAAATTTAAAAAATGTTTTGTTTCTTTTAATCCCTTATTGCTTAATGGAATTCTTTTATGGAACAGCATCTGTTTTATCTTTCTTTTTTCCGACAGATGATATTTTTTATGGAACTTGGTGGGGGTTTTTGATTTTAACCTTTACAACAATTATATTTTTCTTTTTGAATTTTCTTATTGTTTTTTATGGGCTGTTATATTTTAATAGACTTTTACATCGTTTGTATGATAAAATATTAAGTAAGATTAAATAAGTGTTATGAAAGAACTTTCAATTTATGTGCATATTCCATTTTGTGAAAGAAAGTGCAATTATTGTGCTTTTGTTTCTTATTGCACTGGCGAGAAGGAACAGAATGATTACATAGATGACCTTTGCAAAGAAATTGAAAAAAGAAAGTGTGATGGCGTTGTCAGAACAATCTATATTGGTGGTGGAACGCCAAGCATATTGACACCACAACAAATTGAAAAAGTGGTAAAGGCGATCTACGACAATTTTGATGTCTATGACAATGCAGAATTTACGATTGAAGCAAATCCAAATTCAATTACACAAGAATTGCTTTTGACTTGGAAAAAACTTCGTGTAAACAGGCTGAGCATTGGTGTGCAGAGTTTAAAAGACAAAAGTTTGCAAAAGATTGGTCGACTTCACACAAAAAATGAAGCACTTGAAAAAATTAAATTGGCAAGAAAGTGTTTTGACAATGTTTCTGCAGATTTAATTGTGGGTTTGGAAAATGAAAATGGCAAAGATTTGTGTCGTTATGCTGGGCAACTTTTGGAACTTGGTGTGAAGCATATATCTTGTTATCTTTTGGAAGTTTATGAAAACACAAAACTTTTTAAAGATGTTTGTGAAAAGAAATATTTTCCTTTGTCGGATGACCAAACTGTCAGTGCATTCAACAAACTTGCAAATTATTTGCAAGATAAAGGAATGGAGCGTTATGAGATTTCTAATTTTGCTTATCCTGACTATGAAAGTAAACACAATTTAAATTATTGGGCAAGGGGAGAATATTTGGGGTTTGGAATGTCTGCTCATTCTTTTGATGGAAAAAACAGAACAGCCAATGCTGACAGTTTTGAGGATTATAAAAGTGGCAAAACATTTCAAGAAAATTTAACTGTCACTGAAGAACTGGAAGAAATTATCATGCTTGGGCTTAGATGTAAACTTGGTGTTCAAAAAGACAAATTGCAAAGTTTAGGCTTTGACATAACTCAAAATGTTTATTATGATGATTATATTAAACAAGGCATAATACAAGAAAAAGACGACACAATTTACTTAAATCATGTTTTTTATCATTTAAGCAACACCATAATTGCAAATTTATTGCCATAAATTTGTTAATTTTAGTTGCATTTTGGGAATTAGTGTGTTATAATCAAGTTGTAAAGTTAAAATACTTGACATTAAGGAAGAAATTATGTCCAAAATTGAACTTAACGATTTCATCTATCTTGGCAGGTTATTTGAAATTTATGGTGGGCTTTTAAGTGAAGACAGGCAAAAAATTATGACATCTTATTTCGAATTTAACATGACTTTGGCGGAAATTGCGGTTGAAAGAAACATTTCAAGACAGGCAGTTTTGGATGCTGTTGACAAGTCTTGCGAAAAACTTAAAAATCTTGAAAAAAGTTTAGGATTTTGCACAAAAAAGGAAACAATCAAGAAAGAACTGCTTAAAGTGAAAACTTGGGCAGACCAAAAAGATGAAATGGAAATTTCAGAAAAAATCGAAAATATTTTAAAGGAATTATAATGGCACTTTTTTCATCATTATCAGACAAACTGAATCATATATTTTCCAAACTTACTAAGCGTGGAAAATTGACAGAACTTGAAATTAAAGAAGCGATGCGTGAAGTGCGTATTGCGTTGTTGGAAGCCGATGTAAATTATATGGTTGCCAAAAAGTTTGTTGCTGATGTTTCAGAGAAAGCAATGGGTGAAGAAGTTATGAAAAGCCTGACCCCAGGGCAAATGGTTATCAAAATTGTCAATGAAGAAATGGTTAAACTTATTTCTTCAAACGAACAAAAACTTAAGATTGCACCAAATCCACCAACAATCATCATGATGTGTGGTTTGCAGGGTGCAGGTAAAACCACCATGTGTGGTAAACTTGCTTATCACTTAAAAAAGTCTGGCAAGAAACCACTTTTGGTTGCGTGTGACATTTACAGACCTGCTGCCATCAACCAGCTTCAAGTTGTTGGAAAAACAGCAAATACAGAAGTTTTTGAAAAGGGAACACAAAATCCTGTAAAAACAGCAAAACAAGCGATTGACCATGCCAATAAACAAGGTTTTGACACAGTTATCATCGACACAGCAGGTCGTTTACACATCAATCAAGATTTGATGCAAGAACTTCAGGACATTAAGAAAGAAGTTAAACCTACTGAAATTTTGCTTGTTGTTGACGCTATGACTGGTCAAGACGCAGTTACAATCAGTGAAAGTTTCAACAACGACCTTGACATTTCTGGTGTCATATTGACTAAACTTGATGGTGATACAAGGGGTGGTGCTGCACTTTCCATTAAAGCAATCACTGGAAAGCCAATTAAATTTTCTGGTATTGGTGAAAAAATTGGTGACTTAGAACCTTTCTATCCAGACAGAATTGCCAGCAGAATTTTGGGCATGGGCGATGTGCTTTCACTTATTGAAAAGGCACAAGAAGCCGTAACTGAAGAAGAGGCGAAACAACTTGAAGCCAAATTCAGAGAAAACTCTTTCACTTTTGAAGATTATCTGCTTCAAATGGAAAAACTGAACAAAATGGGAAATATAAACGACCTTATTGGCATGATTCCAGGGATGTCATCCAAACTTAAAGGGGTGACAATTGATGAAAAACAACTTGCTGTAAACAAAGCAATCATTCAAAGCATGACAAAGGAAGAAAGACTTAATCCTGACATCATTAAAGCAAGCAGAAGAAAGCGTATTGCAGAAGGAAGTGGAACATCAATTCAACAAGTAAACATCTTGCTTAAACAGTTTGAACAATCAAAAGAAATGATGAAACAACTGAAAGGCAAGAAAAGTTTGATGCGTGGAATGTTTTAAATAACACCACTACAGAAAGAGTATTATGTTTGAATACTACACAACATTTGGTATAAACAAAACTTTTGTTTTGATTATATAACGAAAGATAAAACTTTCAAAAATCTTATTAAAAGGAGATAAAATCATGGCTGTTAAAATCAGACTTACAAGAATGGGAGATAAGAAATCACCTTTTTACCGTGTCGTTGTTTCTGACTCTAAAACTCCAAGAGATGGTAAATACATTGATTTACTTGGAACTTATAACCCATTGACTAACCCAGCAGAAATCAAAATTGACAACGAAAAAGCACAAAAATGGCTTAAAAATGGTGCAACACCAACAGAAACTGCTAAATCAATTTTGGTTAAGAGTGGTGCAATCAATCCAGAAAAGAAATAAGGAGATGTGTAAATGGATAAGTTATTAGAATATCTTATTAAAGCACTCGTAGAAGATGAAAACAGTGTATCTGTTGAAAAAGAAGAAGACGAAAAGTCTGTTACTTATGTTGTTAAGGTTGCCAGCACTGACATCGGTAAAGTTATCGGAAAAAATGGTAAAACTGCCAACAACATTAGAGGCATTATGAAATCTGTTGCTTCAAAGACTCACAAAAAAGTTTTTGTGAAGTTTGGTGACTAGAGATGGATTTCGTTTGTGTCGGAAAAATCATTAAACCGCAGGGGATTAAGGGAGAAGTAAAAATTTTACCTCTTGTTGAACTCCCTGCGATTTTTAATGGTAAGCATGCACTTTACATTGAAAAGAAAGAAACTCCATTTAAAACTGCAACATTCAGACTTGGATATGCTTATGTGCATTTTCAAGAAATCACTGACAGAAATGTTGCTGAAAAATATCGCAACAAGGAAGTTTTTATAACCAAAGAAGAATTTGAAAAAATTGCTGTTGACGATTTTTTGATTGACGATTTGGTTGGAATTATACTTTATGATGAAAATGGAGAACTTGCAGGTCAAATTATGGATGTTGTAAACTATGGATTTGACGACATTGTAGTTGTAAAGTGTGAAGATGAAAGATTTTATGAAGTGCCTTTCAGAAAAGCAATTTTTCAGCATAAAGGCAAAGAAATCAGCGTTATTAGAAAAGAATTTGATGGGGCAAAGGTGGCACAGGAATGAAAATTGATGTGTTGACTTTATTTCCAGAAGCATTTACACCACTTCAAACAAGCATTGTTGGCAGAGCGGTGGACAGTGGAATTTTGGAAATAAACTTAATCAATATCAGGGATTTTTCTAAGGATAAGCACAAAAAATGTGATGACTATCCTTTTGGTGGCGGAGCAGGCATGCTGATGACTGTTCAGCCTGTTTTTGATGCTGTGAATTCTGTTTATAAGAAAGGTGCTAAAATCATTTTCCCTTCTCCTGTTGGAAAGACGCTTAATGTGGAAAAAGTGGAAAGCCTTTCTAAATGTGAACATTTGATTTTTGTTTGCGGGCATTATGAAGGCATTGACGAACGATTTTTTCAACTTTTTGATGTAGAGCAAATTTCCATAGGAGATTATGTTTTAACTGGTGGGGAACTTCCAAGCATGGTCATTATCGACAGTGTGTCAAGGTTTGTGGAAGGTGTGATAACTAAGGAAAGTTTGGAAAATGAAAGTTTCTCAAATGGTCTTTTGGAATATCCACAATACACTCGTCCTCAAGAATTTGAAGGTCTTAAAGTGCCAGAAGTTTTGGTTTCTGGCAATCATCAAGAAGTGGAAAAATGGAGAAAACAGCAAAGCCTAGAGAGAACTGAAAAATTGCGAAAGGATTTGTTGAACAACAAAAAATAGTGTAGTATGTTTTGCATATCACACAATATATTGGAGAAATTATGAAAATAAACTGGTTTCCGGGGCATATGAATAAAGCACTTAAGGATATAAGTGAACAACTTAAAAAAGTTGATGTTGTCACTTATATGCTTGACGCACGCATTCCAGTTTCTTCTTTAAATCCAAGTTTAAATAAATTGACGGAAAACAAGCCTATTCTTTTTGTGATAAACAAAATTGACATGGCAGATGAAAAGAAGGTAAAAGCACTTTTATCACAGTTTAGAAGTAAAACCAGTGACTATATTTTGTTTAACAGCACAATGTCAGGTAAATCTGAACTGATTGTAAATAAAATTAAAGCGTTGGCATCCGAAAAAATCGCAAGATATAAAGCAAAGGGAGTAAAACCAACCATAAGAACTATGGTGGTGGGAATTCCAAATTGTGGTAAAAGCACTTTAGTCAATAATTTAAGTAAAAAAGCAAAAGTCATAACGGGAAATAAAGCAGGTATAACGAAGCATGGGCTTTGGATTCCTATTGGCGATTGTGTGGAAGTTTATGACACACCGGGGACGCTTTATCCAAACATAGAAAATCAAGAAGTTGCTAAGAAATTGGCATATGTTGGCAGTGTTCGAGATGAAATTTTAGATTTTGTGGAACTTTCCACTGAACTTTTGTCTTTGTTAGATAAACTTTATCCAGAATTTGTTAGACAAAGATATGGAAACAATTTTTCACTTGAAGAAATTGCCAAAAATCGCAAATATATCACCAATGGTGGAGAATTGGATATTGAAAGAACTGCCAGAAGCGTAATTGATGATTTTCGAAAGACAAGAATTGGAAAAATTACTTTAGATTAGGTGAAAAATGTTTGGAATAAAAGACTTCAGAAAAATTCAAAACAAAATTAAAGGTGACATTGGAGAAATTTCTGTTCAAAATTTTTTGAAGCAGAAAGGTTATCAAATTTTGGAATTGAATTATAAAAACTATTTTGGAGAAATAGACATAATTGCAAGACAAGGCAAAACTATTGTTTTTGTGGAAGTTAAAGCAAGAAAGAATGCCGATTTTGGCAGACCTGTTGAAGCGGTCAACTTTTATAAACAAAATAAAATCAGAACTGTTGCAGAAATTTATTTACAGAAAAATAATCAGTTTTATAATGATGTTAGATTTGATGTAATTGAAGTTTTGGATGACAACATTAATCATATTGAAAATGCATTTTGATTATTAAATTAAAAATAGGTCTTGAAATAATTGTAAAAACATGATATAATTTTTTTATATTTAGTCCTTTTTAAGAATAGGGGATAAGATAATGAAATTATACAGAATTTGTTGTCAACAAGAATTTGAAGCGATCAAACAAGGTGGATTTGAGAAACTCACTTTTGGTGGGGCTATGTTTCGATATGCAGAATTAAATAAAAATAATGCTTGCAATAGTTATCCAACTTTCAAAAAACTTGTAAGCAGTGTAAAAAGAGTTAAGGTTGATAATCGCTTGAATGCCATTTTAAAAGTTTTTCCAAGTATTCCAGAAGAAATTCCGCTTTTTGAATCTGAATTACAAAAAAGAAAGGAATTATGTAAAATTTTTAATCCAAAAAGCACATTTCAGCATAAACAAAAAACTAGTCAATTTATTACGCCTGAAGTTTATGACGTTTTAAACGAACCTAATGAAAAATTTGATAATGTTTTTCTTTACACCATTAAAGTTGCAGGCTTTTTTGACAGTATGGAAAATATTAAACAATGTTTTCCTAAGCTAAGTTTTAACATTAAAACTTTTGTAATGACAATTGATTTTCCTGAAAATATTGCTTTAAATTTTAAAGGCGAAGGTTTTTATTCAGCAATAGGAACTTTTCCTGAATATGCCTTGCCAATGTATATGTTGGAAGCGAAACATATTTTGGATTATACTTCGCTTGATAATGACGAAATTGAAGCAATTAAGAAAAATCATATAGATAAAGAACGTAAGTTAATATTGGATTTTATTAAAAACCAAAGTCAAAGTAAACCAGTAAATTCAGATGCAGATATTCCAAAATTAATTGAAAGTGAAAAATGTTTGACAAATTAACAAATTATTTGCGTAAAATGCTTGTTTTTGAAAAAATAGTGTGTTATAATAGTCAAGACTTCGGATGTTCCGCTGGAGAATTGACTTTAAGAGCATCATGTCGAAAATCTGAAAAAAGGAGATAAGTCATGGCAAACATTATTAACCAAATTGAAAAAGAAGGCATGAAAGAATCTATCCCTGAATTTTCTGTTGGCGACACTGTTAAGGTTGCTCAAAAGATTAAGGAAGGCGATAAAGAAAGATTACAAGCCTTTGAAGGTGTGGTTATTGCAAAGAAACATGGTGGAATCAGAGAAACTTTCACAGTAAGAAAACTTTCTTATGGTGTTGGTGTTGAAAAAACTTTCCCTGTTCACTCACCAAAAATTGCAAGCATCGAAGTTGTAAGAAAAGGTAAGCCAAACAGAGCAAAACTTTATTACATCAGAGAACTCACAGGAAAAGCAGCAAAAGTTAAGTCTGCAAACAACTAGTTTAAAAATAAATAAGAGATTGTCAAAATCTCTTATTTTTTTATTTTATTCATAAATTTATTCTCTTCTTAAAGATTCAACTGGGTCAAGTTTGGAAGCCTTGTTTGCAGGATAAAGTCCAGCAAGCATGCTGATAATTATTGAAATTCCTACTGCAAGGAAGAAATACCACCATCTGTAAGTTATTGGGCACATTCCAATTGTGTTTGTAAGAACAAGCATAATGATAAGTGTCAAGATTAAGTTGAAAACAATTCCAAAAATTCCACTTAAAAGTCCGATAAGGAAACTTTCGCTTGTAAATATTCGGCGGATGTCTTTTCGTCTTGCACCAATTGATTTAAGCACTCCAATTTCTTTTGTTCGTTCGGAAACGCTCATGTAAAGCACAACCAAAATCATCATGGCAGAAACAATAAGGGAAATGCAAGAGATGACAATCAAAGATGGTCCAATAACGCTTGTCATATTTTCAAACATATTTGCAAATTGGTCTTCAATTGATCCGCTGTAGCGGTCTTGTGTTTCCAACCATTTATTTATTTTTGCAGTTGTTTCTTCGCTGTCGGTCTTGATGTAAAGGTGAGTTGGTTTATAGAAATCGCTGGCTTTCATAACTCCATCGTTAAATTCAGAACCATTTAAAATTGTGCCAAGATAATCATAATTTATATAGCAAACCATCCAACCAGACATTAAAGAGGTGTCCATAATTCCAGTTATTTTGTCTTTAATTTTAATTTGAACAGGTGCACCATGTGTAACAGAAGTTGGAAGATTTAATGTAACTGTTACTTCTTTTCCAATAATTTGTTCAAGGTCTATGTCAGGGAACATATTTTTGATGCCTTGTGTAAGCATTATTCCACCTTTGTCTGTAGACATTTCTCCCGCAATTATGTTTGTGTCAGAATAATAAGGTGGGGTTGTGTAAAGACAATAAACCTTTTCATATTCAATCCAACCATTTTTCTTGTATTCTTCAAGGGGATTGACTTTTTTTATTTCTCCAGTTTCTTCATTTTTGATTTCTTGCATGAAAAGTTCTTTGCCATACATATCATCTTGATGACCATCATTGATGTAAATTAAATTACTCCCCGGTAACGCTCCTTGCATATCAAGTGTCATAAGTTGCATACCATAAGTGATTTTATCATCTGTAACACGATAGTCCATATTTTCTAGTTCAAGAAATTTGTTCATTTTATTTTTCAATTCAACGATGTCTTCTTTTTCATATTGATTGAAAGAAAACGAACTGAACATATTTCCCATATCTCCTTCAACCGCATCTTTAGATTTTAAAGAAACGGTGACAATTGTTGGGTCAGAATATGATTTCATGGTGTCATTGATGAAATCTGTTATACCTGAAGAGAAACATAACATTAAAATCAAACTGCCAATTCCAATGGCTACACCAAAAGCCATAAGAAAATTTTTCATTCGACTTGCCCACATATTATGTAATGATAGGCGAATGGCAGAAACTAAAGAAAGGTTTTGTCTGTCTTTGAAATTTCTTTTCTTTTTTGATTTATTGTCTGTTATTATTTCTTGTTTTGGTTTTTCAAAAGTTTCTTCTTTTTTAATTTTTTTCTTTTTATAGTCAGGATTTTTGTGGTCATTTATAATTTTCCCGTCAGAAATTTCCACAACGCGAGAAGAAATTGAAGCGATTTTTTCTGAGTGTGTAACCATTATGACAAGTTTTCCGCGATCTGCAATATCTTTCAAGATATCCAAAATTTGCATTGAAGTGTCACTGTCTAATGCTCCTGTTGGTTCGTCAGCAATTATGATTTCTGGGTCATTGATAAGGGCACGGGCAATGGCAACTCTTTGTTTTTGACCGCCTGAAAGTTGATTTGGGCTTTTTTTAATTTGACTTTCAAGTCCAACCAATTTCAGCATTTTTGTTGCACGTTCCACTTTATCTTTTTCGCTTACATTTGACAAAGTAAGTGCCAAGGTTACATTATCTAAAATGGAAAGATGTGGAATTAAATTGAATGACTGAAAAACAAAACCGACTTTGTTTTTGCGGTATTTATCAAGTTCCTTATCTGCAAGATTTTCAAGGTGTTCTCCGTCGGCGATTATTTGACCACTGAAATCAGAATCCAATCCGCCAATTAAGTTCATAAGAGTGGATTTTCCGCTTCCGCTTTCACCAACAATGGAAACGAGTTCTCCTTTTTCAAAATCGACATTTATGTCATAAAGAGCATGAAAGGTTTCTTTATTGCTTAATTTATAAAATTTATTTACACCAATAAGTTGCAATTTCTTTTCCATATTCTCTCCCTAAATCAACTTGTTCATATTTACGATGATTTTATCTACTATGTGTTTAAGCATTTCATCTTCTTCTTTAGTTATACCATCAAAAACTTGTGCTTGCAATCTCTTTCGCTCGTTTTCCACGTTTATGGCAAATTCTTTACCTTTGCTTGTCAAAGTTATAGGTTTCTTAGGAACGATTGGTTGCAGGTAACCACTGAGTTGCATTTTAAATAAAGTTCGACAAGTATATGCTTTGTTGCAACCAACAAAGTCTGAAAGTTTTTGTTGAGATGTAAATTCAAAGTGGTTTAACGCTTCAGCAAACAATGCAAAACTGGAAAAATTTTTGTTTTTATGAAAACATTTCTGACTTAGTTTGTTGTAAAGTTTACTTACTTCAAAAAATCTATTTTGATTTTCAGTGTTAGACATATATTTTCTCCAATTAAATTAAGATAAATTAATGTTAACACAATTAAGTTGATTTGTCAACCAATATTAATATTTTACAGAAATGTGTTTGGAAATTTTGTGATATATGTTATAATTATCACGATTTAAAAGGCGGGGTAATGGCAGAGATTTTTGCAGATAGTTTATTTGATGCACTTGTGGACAGTTTAAAGGTTGTTCCTATTCTTTTTATTGCCTATCTTTTAGTTGCTTTGCTTTCACATGATCACAGCCATAAACTTAACTCTTTTCTTTCAAAAAACAAAAAGACAAGTGTTTTCTATGCTTCGTTTCTGGGTTGTGTGCCACAATGTGGTTTTTCGTCAGTTATGTCCGACCTTTATTCTCGCAAACATGTTTCACTTGGAACATTAATTGCCGTTTTTATTGCCACATCAGATGAAGCAATTCCAATTATGCTTACCGACACTTCAAGAATTTTAGATTTACTTTTGCTTATTGGAATTAAAATTGTGCTTGCCATTGTTTGGGGTTATGCAATAGATTTAATTATAAATTTGTCTTTAAAAAAGAAATCTGTAAAAACACCAAAAGAAAGTTTGAAATCGCATGAAGAACATGAACATGATCACAAACATGAAGAACATTGTCATGAACATCATGAATCAAATTTGGAACACCATTTAGAATGTGGACATATTCACACAGAAGAATGTGGGCATGATTGTGGTGACCATTGTGCCAACAACATTTTCTTCGATGCAGTTATTCACACTTTCAATATTGCAGTCTACATTTTTATTGCAACATTTGCATTAAACTTAATTATAAGTTGCATTGATATGCAAGCAGTAAGCAATTTTTTAAACACCAATATCTATTTGCAAATTATTTTGGCATCGCTTGTTGGGCTTATTCCAAATTGTGCTTCTTCAGTGCTTTTGGTGGAACTGTTCTTTGTTAACATTCTTTCGTTCCCAGCACTTGTGGCAGGGCTTACATCGGGGGCAGGAGTTGGGCTTATTATTCTTTGGACAAAAAATCGCCACAAACCACTTCAAAATCTTGGCATCATGTTTTTGCAATATGCAATTGGTGTGCTTTCAGGATTTTTCTTGACAATATTTTTCCATTAAAAAAAGTGCTTAAATTAAGCACTTTATTTTTAATTAAAAATTGTTATTCATTATAGAAATCAAACGCTTTCATAATATCTTCCAAATCTTCAGTTGGATTTAATGCTTCTTCAAAACTGAAACCACTTTCTCCATCTGGAATAGTTTGCATTGCAGGTTTGTTTGTTGTTATGTGTAATTCTTTTGGAGCAGTAGGTGAATTGGTCTTTTTATATTCTTGCATTCTGTTTAAAAGAATTCTCATGCTGTCATTTTCCGAATTGATAGGGTTGTTTACATTGATTTGTTTTTGATTGTTTTCCAAAGAGTTTAGAATTTTTTTAAATTCTTCCAATTCTTTTGCAAAAGACATATCTTGTTTCAACATAGGGAATTTAATTTCCAACGCTTGAATTAAAATTTCCAATTTTCCTTTAATCAAATTAAAAATGTTTTTTGAACCTTCTTCTTGAAATTGTTGAGCCTTTTCAATTATGTTGAGAGTGTTCATAATGTTTTTTTCTTTGTTTTCAAGTTTAATCCTTTCATTGGTTATGTCTAAAACTTTTTTCTCTGCATCCAAAACTTTCAACTTTTCTTCCATAAGTTTTGCTTCATAACTTGCTTTCATTCTGTTGATAAAGTTTTGCACTTCAACTTTTTTATAACCATTAAATTCTTCTGAAAACATTTCAATCTCTCCTAAAAAAACTTAAAATAATTGCCACTATTAATAATAACAAAAATCCCACTATAAAAGCAATAAAAATAGGCAATGTTATTAAATTTTTTAAGTATAAAAAGGTGTAAATATCCACGAAAAACAGCGAAAAAGCGATTATGAGATGAAATTTTTGATTTGTAACGCTGTAAGTAAACAACGAAGCAAGAGAAATGGCGGAAAGAATAAACACGCTTACATAATAAGCAGTGTCAGTGAAAATAAACACATAACCAGCAATTCCCAAAAATGTCATAAGAATGCCAAAATAAAAAGCACTGTCAAGGTTAAACATAAAACTTTTGGCAATCTCAAAAAGCCCAAGACACAAACAAAAACTGAAAAACCATAATTCTGGTTTTTGAAAAACTGATATGCTGAGATAAACCAAGGTGGCAAAAATTAAACTAAACAAAACAGCCAGCCATCTCAGGATTATGGATTTCTTTATTCTGAATAATCTTCCTATCATGACTTAATTATGTGTAAAACTAAGCAAAAACTTACAAATCTTTTTTAAGAACTGACATAATTTTATCGAAAGAATCTTTTTTCTTGTAATGGTCTTTGATGACACAATACAAAATAAATGCTAAACCTGCAATAATGAAAAGAATGGACAAAAATTGAGAAACTTTCATACTTCCAATGTAAAGACTGTCGCCACGGAAACTTTCAATTATTGCTCTGCCAAGTCCGTAGACAATGAAATACATTGATCCAACCATGCCATTATGTTTGAAGTCGACAGTCCATAAAATAATCATTAAAACGACAAACGCTAAGAAATCCCAAAGACTTTCATAAAAGAAAGTGGAAAGATGCCAAATGCCGTCAATTTGTGTTGAAAGTGGAAACCATTGAAGGTTAGGGTCGGTGACTTCCACACCATAACAACAGCCACCAAAATAACATCCTATTCTTCCTATAGAATGCCCAAGAAGCACAACTGGCAAAATTATGTCAGTCAAAGCAAGAATGTTTTTTTTATAGATAATGCAATATAAAATCGCGCCAAGCACACCACCAATAAGTCCGCCATAGAAAGCAAGTCCGCCTTCCCAAATTTTGAAAACATCCCAAAAACTGCTGTAATGGTCAAGGCTGAAAACAACATAATAAATTCTTGCGCCAATGATTGCAAGAGGGATAATGAAACAAGCAAGAGTGATAAGTTCATCAGTTTTAAAATTGCGTTTTTTGGCATTTAAGCAGACAACAATAATTGTCACAAGAAACGCAAGGGCAACAAGCACACCATAAATGGCAATGTCACGCCCAAACAATTTAAAAGTTTGAGAAGATGCCAGAATTAAATTTTGCATAATTTCTCCTTTACTGAAACAAGTATATGGCTTAAATGGAAAAAAGTCAAATAAAAAACAAAATCGTCAAATATATTATTGACGATTTTTGGTTTATAATTTTTTAGAAATTTTGTAAATAGATGAAACAAACATTTGGTCAAACATATCTACTTGTTGGTCAAAAGTGGTAAACAATGTTGTATGTTTTCCATTTGTGCCAGCCTTTGCAAGAGAAGCAATGCTTTTAATAAGTTCCACAGTGTCTTCTGTGTGTCCCATTAAAGCCTTTGTGTTGTCTTTAAAAGCATAGTCAACAACATAGGCGATTGTGCTGAAATCTTGAACAAACAATGCAACATTTCTTCCTAAGTGTTGCAGACGACGGATGTTTTCTTTTAAAGAAACGATAAGTTGATATACATCAAAACCTTTTTCATCATAATCTATTGTCAAAATGCTGTTGAAACCAATGGATGATATAGACAATTTGTCTTCTGGCAAAACATTTGGAATGATGCCAACAGTAATTATATTGTTTGCTTTCATGGCATCAACAAGTTTTTTTGTTTTTGAAAGGTTATCAACAAATTTGCCATAATCAAGAAGATAACGAGAGCCTAAAACAGGAATAACACCGTCAATGCCAACATTAATTTTTTCAGTTGGAGTGCAGATTACATATTCATCATTTTTAATGGAATAGTTGTTTACTGGGCAAAAGTTGATTTCTCTTAAACTTGTAAGCATATATTCGTTGTTTTCATTCATGACAACAGCAGTTCCGCTGACAAAATCATTTTCTTGCAATCTTAAATCAATGTTTTTCTTAATAAGAATATATTTCCCATTGATTTGGTCAAAAAGATAGAATTCAGCATTGTTTTTGTCACAAAGCACACCTTTAACTTCAATAGGGAACAACTTTTTTAAAACTATGTCTTCTTCCACTTGTTTGAAAGTAACTTGTTTGCTTGCTTTGTTTGTTACGACTTCTTTAGCATTCTTTAAAGAATAATCTTTTCCTGTGATATGTGAAAGTTCTGTCAAAATTCCAACAATGTTGCTTAATTCTTTATATGGACGACCTTGTCTCATTGGAATAGGTTTCAAATCTTCCCCAGAAATTATTTTGCTCATAACAATTTTAATGTGGTCATCTCTTTTCAAAACAGTAGGTGAATTATCTCCAAAAACTCTTGCCAAAGCACGAAGTTCGTAAATTCCAAGCGATTCGATTAAAATTAAGCAGTCTTCTTGTGATTTTGTAAGACCCGTAAATTCATATTTAGGTTTTTTTGTCATTTTTTTCTCCTTAGTATAATATTGGCTAAACTCTTTAATAAAATTCAAAAAAGAGTATACCATATACTCCTTTTAAAAACAAGCAAAATAAACAAAAATTTACAATATTTTTAGTAAACACAACATGTGGTAGTGCTATGCAAAACATAATACACAACATCTAGTTTTCTGTGTTATTATTTTGTCGTAAAGAAACCTTATTTGCCACCGATTTTCTCATGTCTTCATTGATTGCAGCATAGTGTTTTTTGGTGGTGTTTACATCTTTATGTCCAAGCACATCGGCAACGATGTAGATGTCTTGTGTTTCACGATAAAGATTTGTGCCAAAGGTAGAACGCAATTTATGTGGAGAGATTTTTTTAAGCGGAACACTTTCTTTGGCAAACTTTTTAACCAAATTTTCCACTGCACGCACACAAATACGCTTGTTTTGAAGAGAAATAAACATGGCATTTTCTTCTGGTTGAAGGGGAATTGTCTTGCGTTTTTCCAGCCAAATCATTAAAGCATCATAAACTTCTTTTGAAAAATATAAAATTGCTTGATTTCCACCTTTTCTGGTCACTTTAAAGGCATTTTGGGTAAAATCAAAATCTTCCACATTAAGCCCAACAAGTTCAGAAATTCTTATGCCTGTGCCAAGAAATAAAGTAACTATGGCATTGTCACGTTCTTTAGTGTTTTTATTGTAATTTTGTTGATGTTTATTGAAAGTTGTGGGTGCTTGAACAGTGTCCAACATTCTTTCCATTTCGTCCTTTTCCAAGCGAATGATTTCTTTGTTGTGAAGTTTTGGAGTTGGCACTTTGCTTGCCACGTTAGATGTAATCATGTCGTGATTGAAAAGGTATTTAAAAAAACTGCGTAAACTTGCCAGTTTTCGGGCTTTTCCGCGTTCTGTGTTGCGACACATTTTGTCATCACATTTATAGTAAGAAAGGTAAGATAAATAATTTTCGATGTTTCTTGATTGAAGTTCATTTATGTCTGAAAGCAAAATTGCTTTCTTTGGTTTCATGACAACATATTTTTCCAAATATTCAAAAAAAACGCTTAAATCCATGGCATAATTGACACGGGTAAGGGAAGAAGTGTTATTTTCAATTCCTGTGAAAAAATCAAAGCAATATTCTGGCAATTCTGACAAGTATTTGCCAATTTTTTGCATATTTTTTATATCTCTTTCATCAAAGAAACTCAACTTTTTCATGTTAACATTATATCACATCTATGCAGAAAATCAAACTTTTAAAGCCACATTTAGGCAATTTTATTCGACATTTTTTTGCAATTTTAAGACTTGAAATGACAAATTTGTGAAATAATTTATTATTTTTCGACAAAATATTCGCAAATATCATGGCAATATTGGTTGCATTTTGTAAAGGTTTGTGCTAAAATTTCTTTTGGTAATTTCCAAATGAAAACTTACGGAGGTAATATGTATAAGTTAACAAGAGAAAACACTAAAGTAAATGTTGATGTAACAGTTAGCAACGAAGAATTGGAAGATATGCTTGAACATATCTATCAAGAAACCAAATCTAAATATAATGTAGTCGGATTTAGAAAAGGTCATGCACCAAGAAAAATGATTGAAAAACAATATGGAGATAATGTCTTTTTTGATGATGCAATTGAACATTTTATGGAACATACAATGAATGAAATTTTGCCTGAATATCCACAATATGAACCAGTTGCTCGTCCTACCACTCAACTTGAAAGTTACACAAGAGATGGCGAACTTAAATTCAAAATCACTTTCCATATTGTTCCTGAATTTGAACTTTGCAACTATAAAGGTGCGGAAATCAAAGTTCACAAAAGCCCAAAAGTTACAGAAGAACAAATCCAACACCACATAGGTCATCTTCTTGAAGAAGGAGTCACATATAACTCAGTTGACAGACCAGCACAAAATGGTGACAGTGTAGTTGTGGATTATGCTGGTTATTTGAATGGAGTGGCGTTTGAAGGCGGAACAAGCATAGACTCTGTCATTGAACTTGGCGCAAAAAGATATATCCCTGGGTTTGAAGAATCAATTGTTGGTCACAAAAAAGGTGACGAATTCGACATTGTTACAACATTTCCAGAAGGATATTTTGCAACAGAACTTGCAGGCAAACAAGTTGTGTTTAAAGCAACTTTAAAAGATGTAAGAGAAAGACACTTGCCAGAACTTACTGACAAATTTGTCTCTGATACGACAGAATTTGAAACTGTGGAAGAGTATAGAAAGAGTGTAATTGCTCATATTCAAGATATGAACGACAAAAGTTTGGAAAATGAAATCCAAGTTAACGGCAGAAATTATCTTGTTGAAAACACTAAGATTGAAATTCCAGACATTATGGTTGACAATCATCTTATGTATTCAATTCAAAATATGCAAGAAGCATTGCAACAATACAACATGACTCTCGACCAATATCTTGCTTCAATCAACGAAACAGCAGAACAATATGTAAGTCATCTTAGAGAAGACACTTTAAAACAAATTAAAGCGCGCTACATTTACAGAAAAATCATTGCTGACAACAACATCACAGTTGATGAAAAAGAACTTAAAGCAGAAACAAAAAACATTACAGATGAAAGAGAAATCAAGATGAAAGAAAACGATTTATTGTTTAAAAAACTTCAAGATTTCTTGAAATCAAATTACAAAATCGTCTATGTAGACGAAGATGAAAAATAATTTTGAATGGTCATTGTCGAATTTCTTAAAAGTTTTTGACAATGACTTTCAATTAAACATAAATTTGGAGGTGTTTTATGTTAGTTCCTATGGTTGTTGACCAAACAGGATCAAGCGAAAGGTCTTATGACATTTATTCAAGACTTCTTGAAGACAGAATTATTTTCTTGTCAGGGGAAATCACTGACGCAACTGCCAATGTGGTAATTGCTCAACTTATTTATTTGGAAGGTAAAAACCCTGATAAAGATATTTTCATATATATAAACAGCCCTGGTGGTTCTGTCAGTGCTGGTATTGCAATCTATGACACAATGAATTACATTAAATGTGATGTTTCCACCATTTGCGTGGGGCTTGCTGCATCAATGGGGGCATTCTTGCTTTCCAGCGGAACAAAAGGTAAACGCTTTGCTTTGCCAAACAGTGAAATTATGATTCATCAACCACTTGGCGGAACACAAGGTCAAGCAAGTGACATTGAAATTCAAGCAAAACACATGAAGAAAACTAAAGAAATGTTGAACAAGATTTTAAGCGAAAACACGGGGAAAAGTTTGCAAACCATAGAAAAAGACACAGACCGTGACAATTACATGACGGCAGAAGAAGCAAAAAAATATGGTTTAATTGATAATATTTTTGTTACAAGAAAAAATACTAAGAAACAATAAAACTATTTCAAGGGGTTTAAATGAAAGATATTGAAATGTGCACATGTTCTTTTTGTGGAAGACCACAGAAAGCCGCAAAAAAACTTATTGCCAGCCCAAATGGTGATTCTTTCATCTGTGATGACTGCATAAGAATTTGCTCTGACATCATCAAAGAAGAAAGCATGAAATTAAGGGTTTTTAAAGACCTTACAATTCCTTCTCCTAAAGAAATAAAGAAAAGTTTAGACGGATTTGTAATTGGGCAAGAGCAAGCAAAGAAAGTGCTTTCTGTTGCTGTCTTTAATCATTACAAAAGAATTAATTACAACTATCACAACAAAATCAACGCATCTAAGAAAAATAAGGATGACACCAAAAACCAAAATGTTTTGGAACTTGAAAAAAGCAACGTCTTAATGATTGGCCCAACAGGTTCTGGAAAAACACTTCTTGTTAAAACCTTGGCAAGAATTTTGGATGTTCCTTTCGCTTGTGCTGATGCCACTACTTTGACGGAAGCGGGATATGTTGGCGAAGATGTGGAAAATGTGCTTTTAAAACTTATTCAGAATGCTGACTATGACATTGAAAAGGCACAAAGAGGAATAATCTATATTGACGAAATTGACAAAGTGGCAAGAAAAAGCGAAAACCGTTCGCTTACTCGCGATGTCGGTGGAGAAGGCGTTCAACAAGCATTGTTGAAAATTATTGAAAGCACTGTTGCAAGCGTTCCTCCACAAGGCGGAAGAAAACATCCACAACAAGAAATGCTTCAAATTGACACCACAAACATTTTGTTTATTTGTGGCGGTGCATTTGTTGGATTGGAGGACATCATTCATAAAAGACTTTCTTCCACTGCCATTGGTTTCAATGCAAACATTAAAAACTCTGACGAAAAAGCCAAAGTTGATTTTGCAAAAGATGTTCAGCCAGATGATTTAATCAAATTTGGACTTATTCCTGAATTTGTAGGCAGACTTCCAATCGTTACTGGTCTTGACAACCTTGACGATAAGGCTTTGCAAAGAATTTTGGTTGAACCTAAAAATTCACTTATTAAGCAATATCAACAGATGTTTAAAATTGACGGTTTCGAAATTAAGTTTGAAGATGAAGCCATTGCTTATATTGCTCAAAAAGCAATCGAACTCAAGACAGGTGCAAGGGGAATTAGAACAATTATGGAAACTAAGATGTTGGAACTTATGTTTGACCTTCCTGACCCTGAAATTTATGACAAAATCATCATCACTCGTGATTTTATTGAAAACAATGGAGAACCAGTTTTAATTAAGAAACAAAAAGACCAAGAAGCAGTCTAATTAGTTTTAAATTTATATATAAAATTATTTGACAAAAGTTTATTAAAAAAGGTAAACTATAAACAGTAGTTTGCCTTTTATTTTTCGTCGCAAAAGGCAACACTTAAAAAGGGGATAGACTATGAATATGATTTTATTGAATGTCGCTCCTGCAATCGTATCCATTATTGCCATTGCAACATGTATTGTTGGTGTAATAATTGGATTTGTTGGTTTTAAAATTTACAGCAGTAAAAAATTACAAAAAAATAAGTCTAATGCCATCAAAATCATTGAAGATGCGTATGCAGAAGCAAAGACTATCAAAAAGGAAGCGATTATTGAAAGCAAAGAACAATCGCAAAAACTTAAAGAAGAGGTTGAACAGGAAGTTAAAGAACGCAGAAACGAAGTTTTGAAACAAGAAGAGCGTTTAAATCAAAGAGAAGAATTCATTGAAAAGAAAGAACTTGCTGTTGACAAAAAAACTGAACAACTTGAAGAAGAAAAGAAAGAACTTAACTTAGCAAAAGAAAATTTGGAAAAGGCTAAACAAGAACAAGATATTTTGAAAGAACAAGCCCTTGAAAAATTGGAAAAAATTTCCAAAATGTCTAAACAAGAAGCCAAAGACCTTCTGATTTCAAATATGAAAACAGAAGCGCAAAAAGAAGCGGTTTCCATTGTTAAGCAAATTGAAGATGAAGCCAGAGAAAACGGCGAAAAGAAAGCTAGAGAAATTGTTGGACAAGCCCTTCAAAGATGTGCAACTGAAACTACAACCGAAATGACAGTTTCTGTTGTTGCTCTTCCAAATGACGAAATGAAAGGAAGAATTATCGGTCGTGAAGGCAGAAACATTCGTGCCATTGAAGCGGCAACTGGTGTTGAACTTATTGTTGATGACACTCCTGAAACAATCACAGTTTCTGGATTTGACCCAATCAGAAGAGAAGTTGCAAGATTATCTTTGGAAAAACTTATTTCTGATGGAAGAATTCATCCAACTCACATTGAAGAAATTGTGGAAAAAATGCAACGCGAAGTTGACAAAATCATCAAACAAGCAGGTGATGAAGCATGCAACGAAACAGGCATATTCAACCTTCATCCTGAAATTTTGAAAACTCTTGGTCGTTTGAAATACAGAACAAGTTATGGACAAAATGTTTTAAAACACTCTGTGGAAACTTCCATCATTGCTGGGCTTCTTGCCAGCGAACTTGGTGCAAATGTAAAAATTGCTAAACGTGGTGGTCTTTTACACGACATTGGAAAGGCTCTTGACCACGAAATGGAAGGAACTCATGTTCAAATCGGTGTGGAACTTGCCAGAAAATGCGGAGAAAACGAAGATGTTGTTCACTGCATTGAAGCACACCACTTTAATGTTGAATTCAGAACAATTGAAGCAGTCATTGTTCAAGTGGCTGATGCCATTTCAAGTTCAAGACCTGGTGCAAGAAGAGATAGTTTTGAAAACTATATCAAAAGACTTCAACAACTTGAAGAAATTGCAAATGGTTTTGAAGGTGTTGACAAATCTTATGCCGTTCAAGCAGGAAGAGAAGTAAGAATCATTGTTAAACCAGACAAAATTTCTGACAGCGAAGCAATGTTTATGGCAAAAGAAATTGCCACTAAGATTGAAAATGAAATGCAATATCCTGGGCAAATTAAAGTCAATGTAATCAGAGAAAGCAGATTCTCTGAAACTGCAAAATAGTTTCATTTTATGTCTTAGATTAATATCACATTTTAAATTTGAAACATAGAAATAAAAAAAAGGAGAATATCATGGCAGAAAACAAAAAGAAAGAAAAACAAACAAAAACTACAACCACCACAACTTCATCTGCACCTAAGCAAAAATGGTCTACTCGTGCAATAATGAATTGTGTGGCATATTTTGCCATTATGTTTATTGCAATCGCTTTGATTTTGAAGTTGTCATTAAAACAACATGCACCTGATGTTGCTAATTCATTCCAAGCAGTTGGTGAATGTTTGGCTTACTTCATTGCAATTTGGCTTGGTTTCCTTTGGACCAGAAAAAAACATATTGCATGGCTTATTTGCTGGATTGTCGCTGCAGTTGTAATTATTGTCGTTTACTTTGTTGCTTTATAATTTAAAAGGATAAAAATGTCTAAAATACCTTACATTGTCACAATTATTTTGGTTTTGCTTGCTGGCATAAGTGCAATTCTTGTTCAAACATGGACAGGTTTTGTATATTTTGCCATGGCATTTGCAATGCTTCTAAGTTTCTTTTGGGGTGGTTGGCTTATTTACAAATATTTCACCGATTTCAAAACAGAATTAGAAGAAAATTTTAAATTTTACAAAGCGGAAACTATAAATAAAAAACAAATTACTTCTGATTATTTCAATGAAAACGAAACTGCTTTCAAGAAAGATTACAACAAGAAAATGAAAAAATACAAAATTCTGCATTGGTTGAAAATTCTTTTGTGTTTTTCCATTGCTGGGGCATTTATCGCTTCTATGTTTATTTATTAATTAATTAATCTAGAAATTTTAACTTTTGTTTTTTAAAATAACTTGTGTAACTTTCCTAATTTGAGTTGCAACTTGTGTAAATTATATAAAATTTCTAAAATTTGTAGTTTAATTTAAATTTTCTAAATTTCAGTAAAATATTTTTATAAAAATTATTATATATTTTTTAGAACAAGCACCTAAAATCTTTATTAATATAAAGTAGTTTTAAATAATGTTCTTGCGAGGCTAAACTATATACGAGCATTGCTCAACAAAACGGAGGAATATAAAATGTACAAAATTGAATTTGCAAACGGAATGATTATTGTTTCAAAAAAATTTAATACTGAAAAGGCAGATAAAAAGTGAAATGGGTTAAGGCGTAGCGATAAGCCTAAACTAAATATGGATAGAAAAGATTATAATAGAACAATCAATCGCAAAAGATATGAACTATATAAACTGGACTTGACAAATTATTTTGCTAAATGAATTACGCTTACCTTTGAACATTATATAGAGTTTGACAGAGTCCTAAATGCCTTTAAACAATTTATAAAAAGCATAAGGCGGAATTATGGCGACAATATTAAATATATAAGGGCTATTGAAGTGCAAGGCACAAGCCACTTTTTCCACATACATATAATATTATTGAATGAAGAAAAATTAAAAATAGGTTATCATGATATTAAAAAGTTTTGAGGTTATGGATTCGTCAATATTAAAAATGCCTATAATATACAAGGCTTAATAAAATATATTACCAAATATAAAGATGATACAATCCAACAAGGCAATCGCTTTTATACCTATTTTCCCATAGGTGCAAGAATAATAACTTGAAGTCAAGGAATTAAAAATATTGATGTACCAGCATTTGAGATTGACGAAAACTTATTATATAGTATTTTAGAAGAGCAATACAAAGAATATATTGGTGTACTTGACTACAATACTTTTGAAAATGGGCATTACTTTTTAAATAATGATAATAAATTAACATATTATTTGGATAAAATATATTTACCTAGTGAAAAAGATTTTATGCAAAGGCTAGTTGAAAGGCTTAAAACATCTAATATAGCAATGGTAGATAATAAACAAAATAATACTTAAATATGATTATATTGTTAAAACACAAATAATCTTGGCTAAAATTAATGTAGTTAGCCATAAAATAACTCAAAATAAAAGTAGGTATAACAACTTACTTTTATTTTTTATCTATTTATAGTAAACACTTATTCGTTTTGTTTGACAAAATATGTAGTTGTATGTTATGATTGAATAGATAAAAGGAGTATATATGGAGATAAAAAAGCCATGCAAAGCAGAAGTTGAAAAGTATTTAATGCTTTGCGATACGCAATCAAACTATGTAGAACAAGAAAAGGCATTAAAAAAGTTGTTTGCCCTTTACCCTAACAATAATGATATTAGCGAAGTTTTATTAAAGGTTAATATACTCAATGACTTTTATAGCACAAATATATTTAATACATATAAGGTAGCCGAGTATATTGTTTCGCTAAACATAGATAAAAAATTAAAAGCAAAAGATTTGTCTGTTGTAAATGATATTGCTGACAAAACAAAAAACGGCATAAACAGGAATATATACTCTTTTGCAACCAAATATTGTGTTCATCATCTTGGCAATGAATTTCCTATATTTGATAGTTATGTGGCAAAAATGCTAATGCACTTAAATAAGCAAGATAAGTTTTTCAAATTCTCTTATGAAGATTGTAGAGATTACAAAAAGTTCTATTCTATTTTAAACGCATTTAGAGAATTTTATAAGTTAAACGACTTTACTTTAAGACAACTAGATATTTATTTATGGCAAGCAGGTAAAGATTATTTCACAAAGAAATATTAAAAATAAAAGAGGGCTGAAAAGTATCAAGCCTTCTTTTTTATTGTTTTAATTTTAATAATGAAATGATTGCAGTTTTCTTTTCTGGGCTGGCAGTTTCTAAAAGTTGTAATATTTCCTCATCTTGTTTATAAGCTGAAATATTATAATAAAAAAATTCTTCGGTGGTAGTATTACAAGCCTCTAAAATATCCATTAAAGTTTCAAAGGTTGGAGCAAATGTTTTGCTTGTTTCAAGTCTATGAATATAGCACTCATTTTTGCCTATTTCCATTGATAGTTTTCTTGCCGACAAATTTGCACGATTTCTAATAAAGCCTATTCGGTTTATAAGTTCATTATTGTCCATAGCCTAACCTCCTTTATTACAATTAATTATAAATGATATTGAGGTCGTGCTAATTTAGAAGATAGTTCCAAATTGACTTTAAATTAAATATTTTATTGACTTGTAGTAAATATATTTGACTTTTTATTGAGAAATATATATAATAAGGTTGTATCATAAGGAGTTGTAATGGATAATTCTGTACAGACAATACTAAAAGAATTAAATGAATATAATGATACTTATAATTCAATTCAAGCTAAGTATGAATATCTAGATTTACCAGATGAGGAAGAGTGGTTTGAAAAACGGCTAAAAGTAAGCTATAAGGATGCTCCGAAGTCAAGAGGAGGCAAAACAGTTGATGCTTTCATAGCAAATGCAATAGTTTTGCCAATAAGTATAATCGTTGGAATTTTCTTTTATTTAATTATGACTAATACAAATGATTATTTGAGTAAGTTGGTTGGTCAAATAATCCTTGGAGCCGCTATAATTGTGGTTGTAGTTTGTTTAGTAATAGATATTTATAATCTTATACAAATAATTATAGAAAAAATAAGCAACAAAAAATATAGGCAATGGAAATCAGAGTATGACGAGAGATACCAAGAAAAGTATGAACGCTTAGAAGAATTATATAAGAAAAAAGTAAATGAAATAAAACAAAAAAACAGAGAAAATATTGATAAAAAGGTATTATTATTAAAAGAAAACAGCAAAAAGTTTTCTCATTATCCTGATGTTGTTCTAGAAAACGCAAGAGAGTTTATAAATATTTTTGAGATGGGTCGAGCCGACAATATAAAAGAGGCTATAGAAATATTTATTAAAGACGAAAGAGAAAAGAAGATATTGAAAGAACAGCAAAGGCAAAGAAAAATGCTGGAATATGAAATTAGACAGAGAGCAATAAAAGATGAAGAAACAAATTATAGATTGCAACAAGAGGCACAAGAACATCAACAAAATTTACAACGAGAAGCAAGAAAGCAAACTGAAATTATGCAAAAACAATTAGATGAACAAAAACGAGCAAATAGAGAGGCAGAAAGAAACGCAAGAAGAAATGATTTTGGTCCTGCTGGTTGTATTCAATGTCCACACTATGGGGCTTGTAAAACTGAGGGTTTTAAGAAGTGTAGAAAAAGCCTAGGCTATAAATAGACAGCAATGTATTTTTGCTGTCTTTTACTTTAAAAAAACAAAATACTAGATATTAAAACTTAGCGTTTAAAAGCACAAAATGTAAAAGCAATAAAATATATAAACACAATATTAAGAACGGTGTAAGACGCATTTAAACGGCTTGTACTAACCGATACAAAGGAGTTTATATGAAAAGCAATATTGAGAAGTTTAATGACTTAATAAATTTAGATAATTTTGGCATTGCAACATTGCAAAGGTTTTTTAAGTGGAGTTTTCCAAAGGCTAAATCTACCTTGGAAGATTTAATAAAATATGGTGCAGTTGAAAAGTTGGGAAATGTCTATAAGGTTATTTCAGCTGAAAAGTTTAAAAAATATGGGTTGCAGATATTTTTATATAGCAAGTATGAGAATATATCAAAATCACTTTCAAATATGATTTTTGAAGAACTGGTTGAAGACGATAGATTTATGAAAATAGTCAACGATACTTTTAAACTAAATTTAGATATAGAAAACATTTCAAAAAAGCAAAGACAAGAAAATATTAATTTATTTCTTTCAAACACTGCAAGAAAATTTATAATTGAAAAGTTGGCTATTAAATTTTTAAGCAAATTGTATGTTGATTTTGCACCACATATTTTAGATAAATATTGGTTTGATTGGCTTGATAAGAACTGCCCTACTTGATATTAATAATAACATAAACTTCCCCTTAAAAATAATAAATCCGCTTTAAATAAGGAGTTAAAATGATAACGATAAATAAACTAGAAGAATTAGAAAGATATGTTAAAATAGTGCCAGCAGATAAGCACGACGGAAAGCATAAACAAATTATATTTGAGTTTATAGAAAATGGCGAGAAAGTTGATGTTTTATTTAATTGTGCTGTTGACTTAGTTTATGAATGCCAAAAAGTAAGCAAAAAAGACTATGATTGTTGCGTGTATGTAAAGGCAAAAACAATTACTTTTAACTATTCTTTTACTTGCAATAAAATATTTGCTGACGACTTAATTATAAAAGATTGGTGTGTTTGTGAAAGCATATTAATACATAAAAACATAAGTGGAAATATTTTAAAGTGCAAACAAATTACTTGCCTATCTTCTATTGATTGTAAAGAAATTTACACACAAAAAATTAACTGCAAAAACATTAAAACGCAACTACTTGATATTGATAATAAAATTAGGCTTACAAATTTATCTTGCGAGAAAGTTGAATTTGTTTAAAGGGGGGCAAAAAATGGTTTTTGGCTATGGCTTTATTGACATAATAATAAAAAAGAGTGTTTTAACAAAAACACAAATAGACGAGATTATAAAAAATTATAAAGTTGCGGAAGGTCATTTTGATAATAACCTTATTGTAATTCGTGCTGGTATGAGTGATTATGATGCCGAACAAACTGCAAAAGAAATTAAAAATAGTTTTAACCTTTCTCTCAATAACGATTTTGTATTTTTAAAACAACTAAATTTGATTGAGCCTTGCAAGTGGTTAAAAGTATGTAAGTTGAAAAAAGATTTACAAATAGCAAATGAAAAGTTTACAAAAGGCTTTCCATATTTTGAATTAATAGCCGACTAATTAATTTAAAAGGAGTAAGCAAAATGAAAGTTGAACAAGAATATGAAAAAGACTTAATAGAGATTTTATTAAGCCTTTTAGAGAAAGATTTAAAAACATTTTTAGAAATTTCAATTCAAACATTTGATTTGAAAGGGTTGAAAGAAATTTTAAAGATTATAAAAACTGAAAGTTTAACGGACGAAATGCAATAAGCAATATATTTTATTAAGTTAAATGTCGCGATTGATTGTAGACGCATTTAACAAGCTCATAGACGCATTGTAATTTAAGTTTTAAATATATCGTCGTTTTCATCTTTCATCGATTTTTTTAAATATTTTTGTGAGTACTCTTTACCAAATTCTTCTTCGATAAATTCTGCTAATTGTTTTTTATAAAGGGTTTTATAATCGATAAAATCATAGTTCCAAAGAGTATTATCTTTAAAGTCCAAAGGGTTAAATTTCCAACGAGTTAGGTCATTAAATCTATCTTTTCTAAATTCCTTTTTATTGTCAGCATTACTAGTTTCTTCAAGTAAATTTTTAATTCGCATTTTAACAGTTCTTCTTTTCCCTGTAATTTTAATTTCGTTTATCTTTTCTTCAATACGTTTTTGTTTTTTTTCTTCTTCTGTTCTATCATATTCGTCTTGGTTTTTTAATCTATATTTAAGCCTTAAAGCAAGTATTGTTTGCTGGCATAAAGCATCAGCATAAGCAAAAGTATTATAGTTGTAAGGTTTAAATATAAAAGTGTTTGAATAATGAGATTTTTTATTATTCTTATCAAATATTAATGCTCTATGTGAATAATCTCTTAGTTTGGTTAAAAAGTCAGCAAAGCATTCGGCTGACATTAAATTAAATAAAGTATCCTGCCTTTCGTTTGAAAGGTTTTTAATTATGTTAATAAAGTTGGCAAACTGGTAAAGATTATTATATTTCTTTTCAAGTTGCTCATAATTAGATTTTAAGGTTTTGTAGTCCTTTTCAAGTTCTGCAAAACTTTTTTTATCTTCTTGCTTTTCTTCCATGGTTGGAATAAGGTTGTTTAAAGTAAAGCAAGGAACATTAGAATAAAGGTATTCAATGCACTTACAAGCCTTTTGCCAAAAAGGCTCTTTGCTTCCATTTAAGTCTTTTGTTATAGAGTTTGCAGTTTTATAGCCGATAGAAGAAGAAAGGTTTTTCTTGTTAATGTATATCTTATTATCAGCCAAAAGTTTTTGCAAATTAGTTTTAAAAGTATTAGATAAATTATCCATGGTTTACCTCCCGCAAAAAAGTCTAGAATGATTATATATATAGTAATCAAAAATATAATTAGCAATCATATTTAAATATGATTTATAAAATATTATAAACAAAAATCAAGCTTAAAGCAAGGCATTTATAATACTTTTACTAAAAAAACTTGGCAAACTTAAAACAACTTGAAAAACACCTTTCAAAACCCTTGAACTTTTTAAAAAATGAAATTAATATAAAAAAAAAGGAGCAAAAAATATGTTTAAAAAAATTATGCCAGAATTAAAAACCATAAAAGGTTGTATGGATGAATTAAGGTCGCTTGACAAAAATACCGCAGTAAGCGAGTGATTTATTAGACAATTATGCAAAAGTGGAAAAATAGATTGCATAATTAATTCAAGCAAAATTTTAGTTGATGTCAATTCACTTATAATATTTTTAGGTGGAAAAATTATTGAGGTACCAGATGAAGAATAAAAATGATTTAATGCACACAGAAGAACGATATAATCAAAAAGGCGAACTTTCATTTGTATTTTGGTGCAACTATAAAGACCCTTTAACAAAAAAATTTAAACAAAAAGTTAAAACATATAAAGTACCTAATCACTTAAAGGGCAAAAAAGAAATTGAATCGTATAAACTAAAATGTCAATTAGACTTAAAAGAACAAACTGAAAGGCTTTCAAATGGAATTTTAAACAAGCCTATGGAAGACATAGGATTTTATGAATTTGCTGAAAAGTGGGTAGAAGATATTTTAATATACCACGAACAAGGCTATTCTTATTATAATAGTTGCAAAGGCTATTTAAAAATTTTTAAAGATAAATTAGGCAAATACACTTTAAGGGGTTTAAATCAAATTATAATACAAGACTTTTGCAATTGGCTATGCGAACGAACTCATAAAAAAGAAACTATAACCGTGAAGCAAAGCATAAGAGATTTGGTTACTGCAAAAAACCTAACTACTCAATCTTGTGCAAAATTATGTGAATTGGCTGATACTACCATAGAGGTTGCTTATAAAGTTGGTAATAAATTAAAAAGGGAAACGGCTAAAAAAATATGTAGAGGTTTAAAAATAAATTTTGAAGATTATTTTAAAGCCGAAAGTGAGCAAGTTCCATATTCAAGAGGCTCAAATAATGCAATTAAAATAATGCTACATACGATACTTAGAGATGCAGTAAGGCAAGGTATAATTAGTGTCAATTATGCTTCTAGTGATTTTATTCGTCCTATTAAAAAAGGTTCTTCTGGTAAAAAAGAAATATTAGATGACACGGAAACTATAAAACATTTTGTAGATTGCATAAACAATGAAACAGATATTAGAAAAAAAGTTGCATTTACTTTAATGATTGCTTTGGGTGTTCGCAACGCAGAGTTGGTAGGTTTAGAATGGAAAGACTTTGATTTTGAAAGAGAACTAGTAACAATTTCAAGAAATAGTATATATGCTTGTGGCATAGGGGTTGTAACTAAAAATACAAAAACAAAAAATTCTAACAGAACAATTAGCATTCCAAGTGGAGTTGTAACATTATTAAAAGATTACAAAAAATTTTGGGATAGTGAAAAAATAAAATATGCCAACTTATGGGCAAATACCGATAGACTATTTGTAAGATGGGATGGCTCAAATATGGCAGGAGCAACAACTTTTAGATGGTTAAAACAGTTTGAACAAAAAAATGGACTGAAAGAAATTACTCCGCATGGGCTAAGGCACACAAATATTACCATGCAACTTACTCGTGGTATGGATATAAAAACAGTATCAGCAAGAGCTGGACATAGTGATACAAATACAACATTAAATATTTACACACACTACACAAAAGAAGCCGATAAAAATGCAAGCAATTTAATAAATCAACTATTATATTGCTAATAAAGTAAAAAATAAAAAATATAAGTGGGCAAAGATTTTGCAACTTTGTCCACTTATTCTATCTAAAAATAAACCAACCAGAAAGATAACTTGTATCTTAATTAATAATTTTTGTAGCATTTTTATAAAGTTTTTTATAAAAGTTTTATAAATTTAAATTTTAACTCGTTTAAAATGCCGTAAAACCTAGGAAAATAAGGCAATTTACATCACCAGAGTATTTTATTATTAAAAACAGACCTTAGGGTTTGTTTTTTCTTATTCCATTTTGTGAATTTGTAATAAATTTGTCGTATTACTTCAATTTTATTTTGATTATATTGCATTTTTTGTTATAATGGAATGGTTAAGCGAGGTTATATGTTATCAAAAGTTTTAAGTTATGGGCTTTGTGGAATTGAAGGATTTTTGGTCACTATTGAAACAGATATGGTGGGCGGTATTCCACACATCGACATGGTCGGCCTTGGTGACACTGCAGTTAAAGAAAGCAAAGACAGAGTTAAATCTGCCATAAGAAATTCTGGCTTTCAGTTTCCAATCAAACACTTTACAATTAACCTTGCACCAGCAGACACAAAAAAAGAAGGTCCACATTACGAACTTAGCATGGCCGTTGGCATTCTGTCTGCATCAGAACAAATTTTAAATAAGAAATATAAAGATTTCATTTTCATTGGCGAACTTTCTTTGGACGGAACTATTAAAAAGGTCAAAGGCGTTCTTCCAATTCTTATTTCAGCCAGAAGTGCTGGTTTTAAAAAAGTGATTATTCCAAGTGACAATTGCGAAGAAGCAAAATTTATTGACGGAATGGAAATCTATGCGGTTTCCAATTTGCGACAAGTTGTCATGTTTTTGAATGACGAAATAGTTTTAAACAAACTTGAAACAAAAAGTTTTGAAGAAGTTTCCAGACAAGACACAAACAAATTGGATTTTGAAAATGTTAAAGGGCAAGCCATGGCTAAGCGTGCATTGGAGATTGCCGCAGCAGGCGGACATAATGTGCTTATGATTGGCCCACCAGGAAGTGGTAAAAGCATGCTTGCAAAATGTTTTTCTGGAATTTTGCCAGACTTAACTTTTGAAGAAGCGTTGCAGGTTACTAAAATTCATTCCATTGCAGGTGAACTTGATTTAAAAAAAGGCATCATAACTGAAAGACCTTTTAGAACTCCACACACAACGGCAACTGTTGTCAGCATGACGGGTGGCGGAAATCACAGCAAACCAGGGGAAATAAGTTTGGCTCATAATGGCGTTTTATTTTTGGATGAATTTCCTGAGTATACCAGAAATTTAATTGAAACATTACGTCAACCTTTAGAAGACGGCACAATAACTGTGGCAAGGGCAAACCAAACAGTGACATATCCTTCAAGTTTCACACTTATTGCCAGCATGAATCCATGTCCTTGCGGAAATTATGGAGCAAAGGATCGCGAATGTCGTTGCACGCCAGCACAAATTCATAAATATCTTTCCAAGATTTCTGGACCAATTATGGACAGAATAGACATTCATGTGGAAGTGGACAACATTTCCTATCAAGACCTTAACAACGAAACAAAAGAAGAAAACAGCGAAAGCATTAAAGCAAGAGTTGATAAGGCAAGAGACATTCAGTTAAAACGATTTAAAAACACCAAAACTTTTTCGAATGCCAAGATGTCTGTTCCACAAATGAAGAAATTTTGCAAACTTTCCAAAGAATGTCAAGAACTTATGGAACAGGCTTTTTCCAAATTGAAATTAAGTGCAAGGGCACATGATCGAATTTTAAGAGTGGCTCGCACTATTGCTGATTTGGAAGGCGAAATTGAAATTTTGCCAAGACACATTTTTGAAGCCATTTCTTATCGTGGGCTTGACAGAAAATATTGGGATTAAGGGAAAATTAGATGAAAGAAATTGAAAAACTTTTAGTGCTGTTTTCCATATGTGAAATAGCCAATAAAAAACAAGAAATAATCATTGAACAACTTGGCGAATTAAGTGTAGACCAAGCATTAAACAGCAATATTATTTTGGAAAATTTGTCCACTGAAGAATATCAAAAAGTTGTAAAAAATTATGGAAAACAAAACTTTGAATCCATGCTTACAAACATGGAAAACAGTGGCATTGAAATTGTGACAATCTTTTCTGATAAATATCCAAAAAGTCTTATTGACCTTGACGACAGACCTTTAATTTTGTATGCAAAAGGTGACATGTCACTTTGCACAGAAAAATGTTTTGGTGTTGTAGGAACTCGTGTGCCATCCAATTATGGCAGAATAATCACAGAAAGATTTGCCAAGAACCTTGCACAAAGTGGTCTGGTCATCGTCAGCGGACTTTGTTATGGAATTGATGCAATTGCACACAAAGCAACACTGGATGTTGGCGGAAAAACTATTGCTGTTATTGCAAGTGGTTTCAACAATATCTATCCTGCAACAAACACCAATCTTGCAGATGAAATTGCAAAAAATGGTTTGATTTTGTCAGAATATCCACCATCATTCAAGGCTAAGCCTTACACTTTTCCAAGAAGAAACAGAATTGTTGCAGGGCTTTGTAACGGGATTTTAATTCCAGAAGCAGGTTTAAAAAGCGGAACAGTTTACACAAAAGATTTTGCTTTGGATTATGGCAAAGATGTGTTTGCAATTCCAGGGAATATAGACAGCAAAACAAGTGAACTGACAAATCAACTTATAAGATATGGTCATGCAGAATGCGTTTTGGCTTCTGATGACATCATTGAATTTTATGGTTTAAACAAAATTTCCAAAGAGAAAAATGTGCAATTTGTCAGTCTTGATGAACAAACAATAATAAATTTATTGGAAAACGGACAGCAAGATTTTGACTTTTTGCATGAAAATTCCAAAATTCCTGTTAATATTTTGAACAGTTGTTTGACAACAATGGAAATTCGTGGTTTAATAAGAAAGTTGCCGGGCAAAATGTTTGCCTTGATTTAAAAAGGAGATTAATTTTGAAATTAGTTGTAATTGAAGCCCCAGCAAAAAGGGACACATTAAAAAAATATCTTGGAAGTGACTATGAGGTTTTTGCCACAAAGGGTCACATCAGAGATTTGCCAGCCAAGTCTTTTGCCATTGATTTAAACAATAATTTTGAACCTCATTATGAAAACAATCCAGACAAAAAAGCACTTATTTCTGACCTTAAAAAGAAATCTGAAGATGCAGATGAAATTTTAATCGCAACCGACCCAGATAGAGAAGGGGAAGCAATTTCATGGCATGTTGCTCATGTTTTGGGACTTGACCCAAACAAAAAATGTCGTATTGAATTCAATGAAATTTCTAAGAAAGCAGTTTTAAAGGCTTTGACAGAACCAAGAACTATTGACCTTAATCTTGTCAATGCTCAACAAGCAAGACGAGTTTTGGATAGAATTGTTGGTTATAAACTTTCTCCAATCATTTCTCGCAAAATTGCACCAAAACTTTCTGCAGGAAGGGTGCAATCTGTGGCATTAAAACTTGTTGTTGAAAGAGAAATTGAAATTGAAAACTTTAAACCAGAAGAATATTGGACTGTTACTGCATTTCACGAAAAAAGCAATGTCAATTTCAAATCGACTCTTACAAATTATAAAAACAAAAAAATTAAGTTGTCAAACCGTGAAGAGGTTGACAAAATGCTTGGTGACATCAAAGGTAAAGATTTTGTTGTGGACGAGATTAAACGCACAAAGACAAAATCTCATGCTTTGCCACCATTTACAACAAGCACAATGCAACAAGATGCTTTAAACAAACTTGGAATGAGTTTGAAGAAAACAACATCTTCTGCTCAGGAACTTTATGAAGGTGTTGAAGTTAAAGGCGAAGGCAAAATTGCTTTAATCACTTACATCAGAACAGACTCCACTCGTGTATCTGTTGATGCACAAAATGCTTGCTTGGATTTCATTACCCAAAAATATGGCAAAGATTATGTTCCAGAAAAACCAAACATCTATGCAACAAAGAAAAGTGCTCAGGATGCTCACGAAGCCATCCGCCCTATTTCTATGCAAATAACTCCTGACATGGTTAAAGATTCTTTGACAAAAGACAACTACAGACTTTATAAATTGATTTATGAACGCTTTTTGGCAAGCCAGATGAGCGAAGCACATTATTCCAATGTCAATGTTTCCATTGCTGTGGATGACTATAAATTTAAAGCAGTTGGAAAAACTTTGGAATTTGCTGGATATACTGCAGTTTATAAAGAATATGTTGACGAAGAAAAACAAGAAATAAGCAAACTTCCACCACTTGAAGAAAAAGAAATTTTGAAAGTTTTGGAAATTAAGGAAGAACAAAAATTCACAAAGCCACCAGCAAGATTTACAGAAGCAAGTCTTGTTAAGGCAATGGAAGAAAAGGGGATTGGTCGTCCTGCGACTTATGCCGCAACAATCACGATTTTGACTGCAAGAAACTATTGCACAAAAGAAGGACGCTATCTTGTTCCAACTCAACTTGGAAGAAACATTACTGAATATTTGGAAAAATTCTTTCACAGTGTCATCAATGTGAAATTTACGGCACACCTTGAAAACAGATTGGATGACATTGCCGAAAGTAAAGATGATTGGCATGATGTAGTAGACAGTTTCTGGAAAGGTTTTAAAGACCTTCTTGAAAGTGCAGATGCCAGCAGTGTAACTATGAAAGCACCACCAGTTGAAACTGACATTGTCTGCGAACAATGTGGTCATAAAATGCTGATTCGTGAAGGCAGATTTGGCAAGTTTTTAGGATGTTCAAATTTCCCTAAGTGTCATAATGTAAAACCTTATGAAGACGGCGAAAAGAAACCTGTTGGGGTTTGTCCAGAGTGCGGAAAAAATGTTTTCACATTTAAAACTAAACGCGGAAAAAATTTCTATGCTTGTGAAGACCGTCAAGGTTGCAACTTTATGAGTTGGGATATTCCAACTGGCGATAAATGCCCAGAATGTGGCAAATTTATGATTAAACGCGGAAAGAAAGTTAAATGCTCTGCTTGTAAATATGAGGTGCAAAGCACTGATGATTAATCGTTTTGTGTCAAATAAACCTATAAAAGTGATTGGCTGTGGTTTGGCGGGAATGGAAGTTGCTTTCATTCTTGCCAACTATGGTTTTACTGTCCATATTTTTGACAATGGCGATGACAGTGCAAAACATAAGAAATTTGACTATTATAATCCTTATGAAATTTTTTTAACTGAAAATATGAAATTTGAATTGGAGTGTTTAGGCAGTCCACTTTTTTCACTTGCTAAACGCGAAAATTTTGATAAGTTTGGTTTCGTATATGACGAAGAATATATGGAAAAAGCAAAAAGTATTTTACTTCAAAAACCAAATGTAAAATTGTTTAGTGGAACAATAGATACTCTCAACGAAACAGAAACAAACATCATTGCAACAGGTCACAACACTGATAAAAAATTATTGAAAAATTTGGAAAATTTCATAGGTCAACAACGTGTATGTTATTTTCATCCTGAAAATTTGATTTTAAATGCGGGGGATATAGATTTAAATAAATTGAATTTTGTTTCCCAAACAGAATGCTATGCCAATTTGACGCAAGAAGAATATGAAAAACTTTACAACACAGTTTTGAAATTCTATGGAGAATATGAACTTCCAAAAGAGATTGCATTTGAAAAACAAATCACCATTGAAAGCATGGCAAAAAGGGGATTTGGCGGACTTAGAAATTCTGTTTTAAGACCACACTTTGACGCAAACACTTCAAAAACAAACATATTTGCCAGTCTTAAAATGACATATAATAAATCGGAAAATGTTTTGATTGTCAATGATTTTTTCACAGCATTTGACACAGATGAACAGTTTGAAATCATGTCTTGCATAGAAGCATTAAAGGGTTTCAAAATTGAAAAACCAAGTGTTATAAGAAGAAAAACTTATCTTCTTACTCCTGCTTGTTTAAATGAAAACCTGCAAGTCATCGACCATGAAAACATCTATGTTTGTGGGGGACTTATTGGCACAAATGGCAGTTTCGAAAGCCTTTTAATGGCAAATTTATGTGCTTACAGCGTTATTGAACAACTTGATCATTATATCGGAACAAAATATTTAAAAGAAAATTGTTGCATCGGCAAAATATACGAAAATTTGTTTAAAAAAAGTGTTATAAATTTTAGGTTATTCAATCTGAAATATGATATAATTATTATGAATAGTTTAGCATCCAAAACTTATGAAAACTTTGTTTTAAATCTTTTGGAAAAATCTAAAACTCAAACGGATAAATTTAAGGAGAAATTTTATGGAAAATATGTTTAGAGGAACAACCATTTGTGCTGTTAAAAAAGATGGACAAATTGCCATTGCTGGAGATGGACAAGTAACAATGTCTAACAGCATAATTTTTAAAAGCAATGCCAAAAAAGTAAGACGACTTTACAACAACACTGTTGTCATTGGATTTGCTGGCTCTGTTGCAGATGCTTTCACATTAAGCGAAAAGTTTGAAGCGATGTTGAATAAGTTTTCTGGAAATCTTATGCGAAGTGCTGTTGAACTTGCTCAAACTTGGCGTAGTGACAAGGGTATGCGCCAACTTGAAGCACTTTTGATTGTGGCTGACAAAAATCAACTTTTAATTTTGGACGGCTCTGGTGATGTCATTGAACCACAAGACGACATTTGTGCAATCGGTTCTGGCGGAAATTACGCACTTGCAGCGGCAAGAGCATTGGTTCAAAACACAAATTACACAGCAAAAGAAATTGCTTATAAATCACTTAAAATTGCCAGTGAAATCTGCGTTTTCACAAACGACAACATTATTGTTGAAGAAGTTTAAGGAGGAAAGAATGGATTTAACACCAAAACAAATCGTAACTGAACTTGACAAATACATCGTAGGTCAAGCAAAAGCAAAAAAAGCGGTGGCTGTTGCACTTAGAAATCGTTACAGAAGAAGCCAACTTGCTGACGAAGTAAGAGATGAAATCACACCTAAAAACATTGTTTTAAAAGGTCCAACTGGGGTTGGTAAAACGGAAATTGCAAGAAGACTTGCCAAACTTGTTGGTGCGCCATTTGTTAAAGTTGAAGCCACAAAATACACCGAAGTTGGTTATGTTGGTCGTGACGTAGAAAGCATGGTCAGAGATCTTGTGGAAGTTTCTGTTCGAATGGTTAAAGACAACAAGAAAAAAGAAGTTGAATCAAAAGTTATGCCAGCAGTGGAAAACAGAATTGTTGACGCAATATTCCAAAACAGAAGAGTAACAACTGTTGATGTAGACAGAAACAAAATTTTTGAAGAATTGCACAGTGGTAAATGTGAAGATGAAACCATTGAAATCAATGTTTTGGAAAACGCAAAACCTATGATGGCATCTTTTGGTGGAAATGAAATCAACTTAGGTTCAATGTTTGATGGACTTACTCCACCTAAATATAAAAAGAAAAAAATGACAGTTCGTCATGCAAGAGAAACTATTTTGCAAGAAGAAAGCGACAAAATCATAGACATGGATAATGTAAATGATGAAGCAATCACTTTGGCAGAAGAACAAGGCATTATTTTCATTGATGAAATTGACAAAATCATTGGAAAAAGCCAATCAACAAACAGTGCAGATGTTTCTCGTGAAGGTGTGCAAAGAGATATTCTTCCAATCGTGGAAGGAAGCACAGTGACCACAAAATATGGTAATGTAAAAACTGACTTTATTTTGTTTATTGCTGCAGGGGCATTCCATGTTGCAAAAATTGAAGATATGATTCCAGAACTTCAAGGAAGATTTCCAATCAGAGTGGAACTTGAAAGTCTTACAAAAGAAGATTTTAAACAGATTTTGGCAACTCCTAAAAATGCAGTGACACTTCAATACACCAATCTTTTAAAGGTAGACAACATCAATCTTGTGTTTAAAGATGATGCACTTGATGAAATTGCTGAAATGGCAGAAAAAGAAAACGAAACAAGTGAAGACCTTGGGGCAAGACGACTTCACACAATTATGGAAGCATTGTTGGAAGAAGTTTCATTCAACGCCACAGGCAAACATCCAATGGTCGATGTAGTTATTGACAGAAATTATGTAAACACAGTGTTTAAAGACCAACAAAAGAAATTTGATTTAAAGAAATATGTTTTATAGATATTGTGTATTATGTTATAATAATCTTGCATAACACCACAATATTTAGTATATGGAGAAACAAATGTGGACTGACAGAACAGAACTTTTAATTGGAAAAGATGGAACAGACAAACTTAAACAAAGTCACATTGCAGTTGTTGGAATTGGTGGCGTTGGCGGATATGTTTGTTTGATGCTTGCTCGATCTGGAATTGAAAACATTACACTTGTAGATTTTGACAAAGTTGATGAAACAAACATAAATAGACAAGTGGTTGCAAACACAAAAACTGTTGGACAATTTAAAACACAAGTCATGAAACAACAGATTTTAGAAATAAACCCAAATTGCAATGTTAAAACTTATGAAGAACGACTTTGCAGTGAAAATATAAACCGAATTTTGACACAAGATTTGAATTATGTTGTGGACGCCATTGATGACATTCCAAATAAAGTAAATTTAATTAAATTTTGCAAAGAAAACAACATCAACATAGTTTCTGCTATGGGTGCTGGAAACAGAATTGATATTCCGAATTTCAAAGTTGTTGACATATATAAAACAAGCAATAATGGTCTTGCAAAAATTATGCGAAAAAAACTTAGAGAAATTAATGTTTCTTCACTGGATGTGGTTATCAGCGAACAACCAGCATTAAAAACAGAAAGCAAAGAAATTGGCAGTATAGCATATTATCCAGCAATGTGTGGCTGCGTATTAAGTGCTTATATTGTGACAAAAATATTAAAATAAAATGGGGGATTTATGGAAATTTTAAAAGATAAAGAATTTGATGAAAAAATTAAAAACGGAGTCGTTGTTGTTGACTTTTTTGCAACATGGTGTGGACCTTGCAGAATGATGTCTCCAATCTTGGAAGAATGCCAAGAAACTTTGGGAGAAAAAGCCAAAATATATAAAGTGGATGTTGATGAAAGTCAAAATCTGGCTCGAAAATTTGGAATAATGAGCATTCCTACAATCATCGTGTTTGTAAATGGCGAAGAAGTGGAAAAACACATTGGTCTTTGGAACAAAGATGATTTGTTTGAAACAGTTGAAAAATATTTATAAAACTTATTTTGCTTTTTAAAATAACTATTGACAATCACTTTTTTTAGTGTTACAATAAAGTTGTTAAATTTTATATTAAAAGGAACAAAAATGGATAGAAAGATTTATTTAGACAATGCTTCAACAACTTATGTCTCAAATGAAGTTTTAAATGAAATGTTGCCATGTTTCAACATGATTTATGGAAACGCAGGTTCACTTCATAGTTTTGGCCGTAGTTCTGTTGCAGTTTTAGACAAGGCAAGAGACAGAATTAAAGAAGCAATCAACGCAAAAAAATCAAGCGAAATTTATTTTACAAGTGGCGGAACAGAAGCCGATAACTGGGCTGTAATTGGAATTGCTCATGCTTATGCAAACAAGGGCAAACACATCATTACAAGTCAGATTGAGCATCATGCTGTTTTAAATGCTTGTCATTATCTTGAAAAAGAAGGATATCAAGTGACATATTTGCCAGTTGATGAAACTGGACTTGTAAATATTACAGAACTTTTGCATGCCATCAAAAAAGGAACAACTTTAATTTCAATCATGGCAGTAAACAACGAAGTTGGAACAATTCAAAACATCAAAACAATCGCTAAGATTGCTCATGATTATGATGTAGTTTTCCATTCTGACGCTGTTCAAGCCATTGGAAATCTTAACATTAATGTCCAAGATATGGAAATTGATGCTTTGTCAATTTCAGGACATAAAATTCATGGACCAAAGGGCGTTGGCGCTTTGTATGTAAAAAGCGGAGTTAAAATTGATCCAATCACTTTTGGTGGAGACAGCCAAGAAAGAGGAAAGCGTGCTGGAACAGAAAATGTTGCAGGAATTGCTGGACTTGGTAAAGCAGTTGAAACTGCTTGCAGAAATCAAGCATTAACAAGCAGAAAATTGAAATCAACAAGAGATTATTTTGTTGAAAAGTTGACTGAAAAGGTGGAATATTTCCAAATAAACGGGCATAAACACCAAAAATCAAACGCTATTTTGAATGTATCTTTCTATGGCGTTGAAGGAGAATCTTTGCTTATGCTTTTGGATTTGGCTGGCATTTGTGTTTCAACTTCATCTGCATGCACATCAAAATCTCTTCTTCCATCACATGTTTTAAAAGCAATGAAAGTTCCTGACGAAATTGCACAAGGCTCTATAAGATTTTCTTTTGGAATAAACACATCAAAATCTGATATTGACTATGTCGTTGAAGAAATTCGCAAAGCAGTAAATAAACTCAGAGCAATTTCACCAGTTCAACCAGGGAGGTTTTAATTATGTATAGTAAAACAGTTTTAGAAAGATTTCAAAATCCAAAAAATGCTGGTTCAATGCATGGTGCAAATGCCATAGGACAAGTTGGAAATGCTGCATGTGGCGACATTATGAAGATGTATTTAAAAATTAATGAAAATGAAGTTATTGAAAATGCAAAATTTAAAACTTTTGGTTGCTGTGCAGCCATTGCATCAACCGATATTGCTTGTGATTTGATTAAGGGCAAAACAATTGACGAAGCATTAAAAGTTACAAATAAAGACGTGGTTTCGCTTCTTGGCGAACTTCCAGCACACAAAATTCACTGTTCAATCTTGGCAGAAGAATCAATCAGAGCAGCAATTGAAAACTATTATAAAAAGAAAGAAAAAGAACTTAAAAAAGCAAATAAACAAAATTAAATCATAAAAAAAAGACTAAGAGCAATTCTTAGTTTTTTTTATTTATGTTTGTTATTCAAAAGTATACAAATTTAAAACAAAATTCATCAAAAATTACATTTAATTAAAATTAAAAATTTATTACATAATACAACATATTGTGAGTGTTATATAGTGTAATACGCAATATATAGCATATCTATACGTAAAACCTGTCTTTTGCGAATAGATATAGATATTTTATTTTAACTAAATTTTATACCCTACCCTTGAAAATTTGGATATATTCACGAAAGTTTTCTTGTTTTTCAATAATTCTTGAATGAAAACTGATTATTTTCATAGTCAAAATTAGATCTTATAATTCTTCCAAAAGTCTTTTCTAAATTCGTAAAAATAATCACCCAAAATTGCATTACGGCTGTTTTCAGCAAGACGAATAAGGAATCGCAAGTTGTGAATAGAGAGTAGTTCTGCCCCTAACATTTCCCCCGCATTTATAAGATGACGTATATACGCACGCGAAAAGTGTTTGCACGCATAACAATCACAATTTTCTTCAATCGGTCTGAAATCTTCCTTATAAAGACTGTTTTTAACCACCATTTTGCCGTATTTTGTAAATGCAGTGCCATTTCTAGCTATTCGAGTTGGAAGCACACAATCCATCATGTCCACTCCCCTTGCAAAACCTTCCAACAAGCAATCAGGACTGCCAACACCCATTAAATATCTTGGCATATTTGAAGGCAAAAGTGGATTTAAAAAGTCAAGCATGTCATACATAACTTCTTTTTCTTCGCCTACAGAAAGCCCACCAATCGCAATCCCACATTTGGCATAAGGAACACAATCTTCCACACATTTTGCACGCAAATCTTTATACATGTTTCCCTGAACGATTGGAAATAAAACATGGTTTCCGCCTTGATGTTCTTCATAACATCTTTTAAGCCAAATTTTGGTCAGTTCCCTAGCCTTTTCTGCTTCAGCATAAGTTGCTCCCGCTTCTGTGCATTGGTCAAGTGCCATGTTGATGTCACTGTCAAGTGAGCGTTGAATCTGCATACAAAGTTCTGGAGTCATCATAAACTTTTCGCCACTCAAATGAGAACGAAATTCAACACCTTCTTCGCTAACTTTTCTTAAATCGGAAAGAGAAAAAACTTGAAATCCACCGCTGTCAGTCAAGATTGGTTTATCCCAGTTCATAAACTTATGAAGACCACCAGCCTTTTCAACTATGTCATGACCTGGACGCAAAAACAAGTGATATGTATTGGACAAAATAATCTGTGCACCCATATCATTCAAATCTTCAGGACGAAGTCCTTTAACTGTTCCTTGTGTCCCCACTGGCATAAACACTGGAGTCTTTATGTCACCGCGTGGCGTATGAAAAACACCTGCCCTTGCTCCAGTCTTAGGACAAACTTTTTCAATTTCAAAACTAAAATTTACATCTTGCATAATTAATCCTTAATTTTTAATTTAAATATTTTTATATATTGAATAGAGAGATTTCATCTGTAACATGATAGATTAGGAATTATGCTTATTTCTAAGCCTTGTCATCGAGCATTTCCCCAGTTATAAACATTGCATCGCCAAAACTGAAAAATCTATATTTTTCTTCAACGGCAATTTTATAAAGTTGTAGAGTTTTATCAATGTCACCCACAAATGCCGAAACAAGCATTATGAGTGTGCTTTCTGGCAAATGGAAATTTGTTATTAATGCGTCCACAATTTTAAATTTATAAGGTGGATAAATAAAGATTTTTGTTTCACGCTTTTGTGGAACAAGCAAACCATTTTCATCAACACCGCTTTCCAAAACTCTGACAGATGTTGTGCCAACTGCAATTATTCTTCTGCCATCTGCTTTTGCCTTATTTATTTTATCTGCAACTTCTTTTGTGATTTCAAAATATTCAGAGTGCATTTCATGGTCTAGAATGCTGTCTTCTTTAACTGGCCTGAATGTGCCAAGTCCAACATGAAGCAAAACTTCCAAAATTTCCACACCCTTACTTTTGATTTTTTCAAGGAGTTCTGGAGTAAAATGAAGTCCTGCTGTTGGTGCAGCACTTGATCCATCAACTTTGGCATAAACCGTTTGATAGCGACTTTGATTTTTCAATTTTTCCTTTATATAAGGCGGAAGTGGCATGGTGCCTATCTCCATCAAATGTTCTTCAAAGGTTTTGTTGGAAGAATATTCAAATTTTACATTGCAAGCACCATATTCCCCTTTGCTTGTGACAACACATTTAATGTTTTCATTAAAAATAACTTCTGTGCCAACTTCCAATCTCTTTGCAGGTTTTGAAATTACTTCCCAATTCAAAAGGTCAATTCTCTTTTGCAAAAGAATTTCAATCTTAGCACCCGTATTTTTAAAACCAAAAAGTCTAGCAGGTAAAACTTTGCTGTTGTTGACAACAAGCACATCACCTGCTTTTAAAAAGTCAATAATGTCATAAAAATGCTTATGATGCACTTGTTCAGTTTTACGATTATAACACAAAAGTCTGGAATGGTCGCGTGGCTCAATTGGAGTCTGAGCAATCAATTCTTGTGGCAAATCATAAAAATAAGTGCTTTTCAATAATTCTCTCTGCATTGGTCAATCCTCTTAATTAAATCAGCCAATTTTCTTGCTAAAATTGCATGGCTTTCTGCAGTTAAATGAATACCGTCATCTCCTGGACATAAACCAGTATTATCAATAAACCAGCACTCATTTCTTTTAGTTATTTCTTCATAATCTTTGTTAAAGTTTTTAGACTTTTCCTGTGCACCTTTAAACTTTTCTACTTTATCTTTCATAAGATTTGGTGCAACAATTATAATTTTAGGAAGTTTTATTAAATCAACAACAAGATTTTCTTTCAAAAACTTTATAAAATTATCTTCAATATTTTTTGCAGAAATCTGAGTTGTAACATTAAACTCTTGTTTCATATCATTTGTTCCAAGCATTATTATACAATAGTCTATCGGATCATGTGTTACTATACAAGATGGAAATGTAATCGCACCATTACGATTACCACGAGGAAAAACAATATCATCAAAGCCCGTATTCCTTCCTCTGAATCCTTCTTCAATAATTTCAAAATTTCTCCCTAATTTTTTTACAAGAAGTTTTGTCCAACGAGTATTCTCATCATATCTACCATTCCAAGTATTAGGAATTGTACCCCATGTATTAGAATCTCCATAGCATAAAATTCTTTTCATAATATAACCCTTTTAATGTTAAAAAGAAAATTATTTTAAAATAATTTCTTCTTTTACATTTTTTGAAATTTGATTTTGTTTTGTAAAGATCTCTACTGGTCTCCGGCCTATGACTTTATATTTTCTATCATCAACATAAATACTTGTTTCTTCTGGAATACATATCAATTTAAAACCTTCTTCAAGCAATCTATTTATTCTAATTTTAAAAATCTCATATTGCTCAGGCAATTTTTTATAATGTGGTAAAATGCTGTAACCATTCAAACAATCAAACCCTGTTGTATCTTTCAAACCTACTTGATTTTCATCAACACAAGATTTTAACACAAGTCCATCATTTAAGCAAGTATCAATACTTCTGCCAAATATCAACGCACCAGCACTTCCACCCATTATAACACTATCTTTTCGCTTCATAAAAGTTTTGATATTTTCGTATGCTGGTGATTCTTTCAACATTTTCAATAATTTGTAAGTGTTACCACCTCCTATAAAAATACCTTTAACTTTCTTCAATCGTTCTTCGGAGATTTCATTTGCATTAGTTATCATATCAATATCAACAATGCCAAATGATTTCATCTCACTTTTAAACCAATCTAAGCAACCATCATACCCACCATGATTCCATGCTAATGGAACATATAAAACTTTACCATTGCCAACAAGATTACTGAAAACTTTATAACTTTCTTTTACTTGTTCTCCTGAGCCACCACCACTTAAAATTAGTTTCATAATTCCTCCTATTTCTCTGTGTATTCCAATCCTAAATGACGATAAGCATTTTCAAGCACAACTCGTCCCCTTGGAGTTCTGGCTATGAATCCAAGTTGAAGAAGATAAGGTTCATAAACATCTTCAATCGTTCCCGCATCTTCACTTATGGAAGCAGCCAAAGTTTCCAATCCAACTGGCCCACCACCAAATTTATAAATGATATTTTCCAAAATCTTTCGGTCGATGAAATCCAACCCAAGGTCATCAATTTCCATTTTAGCAAGTGCTTGGTCAGTGATTTCTTTGGTGATTTTGCCTGTTCCCAAAACTTCCGCATAATCACGCACACGCTTCAATAATCTGTTGGCAATTCTTGGAGTCCCACGCGAACGTTTGGCAATATCCAAACTTGCAGTGTCATCAATGTCAATATTCAAAATTTTGGCTGAACGTTTAACAATAACTTTAAGTTCTTCATCTCCATAAAGTTCCAAACGACAAATCACACCAAAACGGTCACGAAGTGGGCTTGTAAGCATACCTGCCCTTGTTGTTGCGCCAATAAGCGTGAATGGTTGAATTTTAAGACGCATACTCTTGGCTGATGGGCCTTTGCCTACAATGAAATCCAAAGCAAAATCTTCCATGGCAGGATATAAAATTTCTTCCACGCTTTTGTTAAGTCTGTGGATTTCATCAATGAAAAGCACATCGTTTTTATTCAGATTTGTCAAAATGGCAGCAAGGTCAGCCGCATGTTCAATTGCAGGGCCTGATGTAATTTTAATTTGAGAACCAAGTTCGTTTGCAATAATGTGAGAAAGTGTTGTCTTTCCAAGCCCCGGTGGACCATACAACAAAACATGGTCAAGAGCATCATTTCTTGACTTTGCCGCCTTAATGTAAATTTCCAGACTTTGCTTAATTTTGTCTTGTCCAACATACTGTTCCAAACTTGTTGGACGAAGTGAGTTTTCAATTTCTGTGTCTGTCCAATTTTTTGTGCTTGTTATAAATCTATCTTCCATACGCTTTGATTCTGGGAAATCCCCATTCTCCTTAATTATTTTATATTTAGTGTAGTATGCAGATTTGATTGTTACATACTACACAACATATTGATTATCTTCCAATCTCTTTTAAAACTTTTAAGATAATTTCTTCGGCTGTTATATCTTCAGTTGCCTTACTTCTTGCAAGTCTGTATGCTTCGTTTTTATTGATTCCAAGGTTTATAAGTGTGTCAACAGCATCGTTTAAAGCATTTTCATTGTAATTTGCAGAAAGAAGAGTTTCACCGCCACCAACATTTCCTGCAGAAACCTTATCTTTAAGTTCCAAACATATTCTTTCAGCAGATTTTTTACCTAAACCTTTAATCTTTGAAAGCAAGTTTACATCATCACTTAAAATTGCCACAATCAAATCAGACATTCTGATGCCAGAAAGAATTGTTATTGCCATTTTAGGACCAATTCCAGAAACTGTAATAAGTTTTAAAAACAAAGACTTTTCTTCGACATTTGCAAAGCCAAAAAGAGCAATTCCATCTTCTTTAACCTGCATATATGTCAACACTTTTGCTGTTTCCCCAACCAAAGGCAGAGAAACAAGCGTGTTGCTGGAAACACAGAGTTCATAACCAACCCCATTTACATCCACAACAACTGTATTCTCATTTTTTTCTTCAATAACACCCACTAAATAAGCAATCATATCATATCCTTTTATGTAGTTAAATTCTGTTTACATTTAAAGTTGGATTAATCTGACTGTGACACAACGCCACCGCCAACGCATCCGCAGCATCATCGGGTTTTGGAATTTTTTCCAAACCAAGCACCGCTTTAACCATAAACTGCATCTGCTTTTTGTCTGCACGACCATTTCCTGTTAAAGCCTGTTTAATTTGCATTGGTGTATATTCAAACAGTCTTTCACAATATTTCTGAGCAGTAAGTATGATAACTCCGCGCGCTTCTGCAACTGGTATCACAGTTGTTTGGTTATGAAAATAAAACAATTCTTCCACCGCAACTTCATCTGGTCTATATCTTTCAAACAAAACCCTTAAGGCTTCTTCAATTCTCATAAGTCTGACAGGCAGCGTGTCTTCTTTTGGTGTTTCAATTACGCCATAATCCACCACTTCATTGTTTCTGTGTGTGTCAATTATGCCAAATCCGACAATTCCATATCCAGGGTCAATTCCTAATATTCTCATGCATTTATTTTAATAAAAAACACTCTGCTTTGTCAAACAAAACAGAGTATTTACAAACAAAGATAAAAACTTATTATTTTTAATTATTCTTCATCTAAATTTACATTATGATATACTTCTTGAACATCGTCCAAATCTTCAAGATCGTCAATCATGCGTTGAAATTTAACCATTTGTTCTGCTGACAAATCAACATACAAATCAGGAACAAGTGCAGTTTCAGAAGAAACCACATTATAACCTTTCTTGGCAAGTGCTTCATGCATTTTGTTGTGTTCGTTTGGCTCTGTAACAATTTCCACACTATCTTCGTCTTCCACAATATCAACAGCACCTTCTTCAATTGCATCAAGCATTAAAGTTTCTGCGTCATTAACATCAACCACAATAACAGCACCTTTTCTTTTGAAAAGATAAGAAACGCAACCAAGCGAACCCAAACTTCCACCATGCTTATCAAAAGCATGACGAACATCGCCTGCCGTTCTGTTTTTATTGTCAGTTAAGCATTCAACAATAACTGCTGAGCCACCAACACCATATCCTTCATAAGTGATTGCTTCATAGTTTACAGACCCAAGTTCTCCAGATGCTTTTTTAATTGCTCTGTCAATGTTGTCATTTGGCATATTGTTTTGCTTTGCCTTAGCAATAATATCTCTAAGTTTGCTGTTGGTGTTAGGGTCAGCACCGCCAGTTTTAACACAAACCGCCAATTCTCTTCCAATCTTAGTAAAAATTTTTCCTCTTGCAGCATCACTCTTGCCTTTTTTGGCTTGAATGTTATGCCATTTTGAATGTCCAGACATAAAATCTCCTTAAATAAAATAATTCCATTAATATAATAAACCAAAA
>CATLAM010000005.1 GCA_949878485.1 uncultured Eubacteriales bacterium | reverse complement strand
GAGCTCCCTTTTCAAAAATTCCGAAAATTTAATATGCTCCCGTAGTGAAATGGATATCACATTCGTCTTCGGAACGAAGGTCTCGGGTTCAAATCCTGACGGGAGCACCACCTTAAATCCCTTTATTGTAAGGAGTGCGAACTTGCTTGCAATGGTGAGCACGACGCAGCCCAAAAACACGAAAAAGTCCGTAATTTCGGGCTTTTTTTGCTGTTATTTTAGGGGCGATGGAAGCAACTGAAAGTTGCTTGGCGTTCGCCAGTTTTTTAAAACTGGCTCGGCAAATGCAATTTTGAAAATCGCTACATTTTTTATATCTCTTTGGTCTAACTCGAACCCCGAGAGCGTAAAATTTTTCAGTGTGGGGGTTCGATTTTTGATAGCCAATTTTAACGATTTCTTCTGAAAAAAGCAAGTAAAAATGGGCTTTGTGACGAATTCGTTGCAAAAAATTGCAAACAAAAAATTTTTATGCTATATTAGAAATAGGAGTTTGTATGGTAATTGGCTTAGATATAGACAATGTTATTTCAGCTTTTGATGAAAAGATTTTACAAAATATTTTGATTGAAGATAAGAAAAAACGAAATGCAGGAATTATCAATCCGAAAGGAAGACATATAACAAAAGGTATGTTTGATTGGAGCGAAGAGGAAATGCATGATTTTTTTGCTGACAATATGGAAATGATTGCAAAAGATTTGAGAACAAGAAGAGATTGCAAAAAATATATGGACAAATTGATTGAAGACGGGCACACTCTTGTTTTAATTTCGCACAGAGCTTATCCTGACTATAAAGAGCCCGAAACGACAACTTTGAATTGGCTTGACAAGAGAAAAATAAATTATCATAAGTTTGTTTTGTCAAAATCTCCAGACAAGACTCAGGAATGTATCGAAAACAAAATTGATATTATGGTTGATGACAGAGCCTCTCAATGTAAAAAAATGAGGACAAACGGAATTGAATGCATTATGATGTTGACAAAATACAATAAAAAAGAAACAGACGGAATGCCTTTTGCAAAAAATTGGGCAGATTTATATAAGGAGATTTCACAATGGAAAAAATAAATGTAATTCTTGACACAGATATTAGCAATGAAGTAGACGACCAATTTGCACTTACATATCTCATTAAATCCCTGAAAGATTATAATTTGGAAGCAATAACAATTGCACCATTTGAAAAAAGCGGATATTCAAAAGTTAAGTCAATTGAGGAAGGCCTTGATGTTTCTTTTGAAACCGCAAGCAAAATATTGGACATGATCGACGCCAGCAAATACAAGAAAAAGATGTATAAGGGTGCGTTGAAATATTTTTTTGAAAGCAAAGAAAACAATTTGGCTGTTGATCAAATCATTGAAATAGCAAGGAAAAATGACAATACAACAATCATTGCAATTGGAGCAATCACAAATGTTGCGCTTGCACTTTATCATGCTCCAGACATTGTGAGCAAACTTGAAATTATTTGGCTTGGAGGAAATAGTTTTTTAAGTGAAAAGAATGACGAATTCAATTTTAGACAAGATGTTGAAGCGGTCAAATATGTTTTTAACTTAAAGGTAAAATTGACGGTTATTCCATGCCGAAACGTTGCAAGTTCATTATCAACAACAACTTATGAACTAAATCATTACATAGGCAAATGTGGAGAAATAGGAGAATATCTTTGTCAAATTTTTAAGAATTGCAAAAGGGCTTATAGAGAAAATGAAAATGATGAGATTGGCGAAAGTAAAGTATTGTGGGATTTAAGTGCAGTGGCCTATCTTTTAAATAAAGATTGGTTTACTTGCAAACAAATAAGTTGCCCAAAAATTCTTAAAGATTTGTCCTACAAGCAAACAAAAGGAAAACACAAAGTCAACTTTGTCATGGATATGAACAGGCATAAAATTTATCAAGATTTCTTTTTAAAAATGGGATATAAAAATCAAAAATAAGGAGGGATTTATGGAATGCACAAGTAAACAAGCATTAGAAATTCTAAATAGTGCACGAGGTATGGCAAAGGACGACTATTGGATTGAACATTCTATTTGTGTGGGAAAAACTGCAGGTAAGATTGCAGAAGCTCTTAACCTTGATGGAGATTTCGCCAAAACATTAGGCTATTTTCACGATATTGGCAAACGCAATGGCTATGGACCTGGTGTTATTCCACATGGGAATGGCGGATATGAATATATTTTAAGTTTGGGATACGATAAGAAATATGCCAGCGTATGTTTAACACATTCATATTTAAATAACGATATAAATTGTGTTGCTGGCGGAATACCTAAATCGGATCGATATAACTATGTTTTCACAAAAAACTATATTGAAAATCATGAATATTCTATTTATGAAAAAATTATCAATCTATGTGATTTACTTTGTAAGCAAAAAGTGATGGTTTTGGAAAAACGCTTGGTGGATTTGATTATCAGATATGGAGTATTTTCAAACACTGTTTATCATTTGACAGAAGCACAAAAATTGAAAAAATATTTTGACGATAAGCTTGGTTATAATTTGTATACTTTGTTTCCAGAATTGATTAATAATTAGTGGAAATTCATAGCAAGCAGGATAAGGAATAGACTCAAAATCGTAATTTCGGTCGCTACAAAGCCCTAAACAACGGCTTTGTGGACGCCTCACATCCAAAGGGGTGGTGGAACGATTTTGCCTCTATTCCTCTTTTCTATCACAAGTGTGAAACCCACTTTCTCGTCAAAGCACAACCTTTGTGCTTAAAATTTTGTGCAACAAAATTTGTTGCGCCTTGGCGGTTGGATTTTTCTCTTCCCCAAAAGTGACAAGCACTTTCGGGGTGCCCCATATGTTTGTGACGAATTTTTGCAAGAAAAATGCAAAATTTTTGCAAAAGTGCCGTTTTATGCTATATTTTTTCAGCAAAGTGTTGTATAATGATATTTGTTAGGGCGAAATCGCTAAATTTCCGATAAATAGGGGCTTTTAGGCACTTTACGATACGATAAAAAATGGTGCAAAATGGCATAAAACACGAACACCCAACAATGAGTTTCGACAACTTCGGAACTCGGCGTATGGGTTCAAATCCTATTGAGAGCGCCAAAAATTTAGATATAAAAATTTGAATTGATTTACGATTAATGCTAAATTAAGGAGATGTTGGATGAGAATTGGAATTAATATAGATGGGGTTTTGACAGATGTAGGGAAATTTTCACTTGATTATTTCAGTAAGTTTTGTGTTTTAAATGGAATTGATTATAAGATTGGTGAAAGTGATTATGATGAAGCAACAACTTTTGGGATAGATAAGACTTATGGCGATATGTTTTGGGGCCAGCATCTAGACTTTTATGCAAAACACGAACCAGCAAGACCTTTTGCCAGCGAAGTTATAAAGAAATTGAAAAACGATGGTAACGAAATATACATAGTTACAGCAAGATGGCTTTCAAACCGTGAAGATAAAGTTGGTGCGAATATGCGAAAGACAGTTAAGAAATGGCTGTCTAAAAATAAAATTTGCTATGATAAATTGGTTTTTTGTAAAGCCAAAAATGAAAGAAAAATTGATGAAATTTTAGGTTATAATATTGATGTAATGATTGAAGATAATCCTGCAAATATCATGGAACTTTCTAAGTTTGTTAAAATAATTTGTTATGACACTTCTTACAACAAAAAATGCAACGGTGGGGGTGTTATAAGATGTTTCAGTTGGTATGACATCTATAAAAATATTTCAATGATGAAAGGAGAACAAAAGTGAACAAAATTTTAAAACATTATTTAGAAACTGGAATGTATACTGATTTTGGACCTTATGAAGAAATTTATAAAGCACTTCCAAATGACATATATGAACTTAGAGAAATAGTTAATAGGCAACATATTCATAAAATGTCATTATACAGAACTTTTTTATCGAAAGACAAGCATAAAATTAATTTAAAGTATAAATGGCAAAATTATAGAAGTTTAGATGATGTGCTTTTAACGGCGACTGCAATGACAGCAGAACTTTTTCGTTTGAACGGAAAAAATGAATTTTCTTTAAATAATAATGATCCCAATAAGAAATTGACTATCACTTGTCGATATGTTTCTGTTTGGTATGCATCTATTTTAAAAGCCAAAGGTATTCCTTGCAGATGTAGAAGCGGTTTTGCTCCTTATATTTATGACGACAAAATAGTGGATCATTGGATTGTGCAATATTATGACAGAAACTTTAATAAATGGGTAAACATAGATTCTCAAGCAAACATAAAATCCAAAGATTTTAATGTTTGCAACTTCCAAGAAGATCAATTTACTTGGGCAGCAGACGCATGGCTTGCTTTAAGAAATGGCACTCTTAAAGATAAAGAAAAATATTTAAATGGGCAAAGACATTTCGGGGATATGACATTTGCGTGGAGTTTACTTTCTGATTTTCATGCACTTTTCCATGACGAAATCAATTATGTAACTATGCCAGTGTTTTTGTGGGACAGCTCAGATGATTTAAGCACATTAAAAAAGTCCACGCTTAAAGAAATGGACGAATTGGCGAAACTTATGCAAGATGTAGATAAAAATTTTGACAAACTTAAGGAAATTTGGGAAACAAACAAAAAATTCAGATGTGTGGCAAGCAAACTGAACAATTCATTTTTACATCTTGAAATTGATGATAAAGACCGAACTTAAAAAAGATTGCTTAATGCAATCTTTTTTGTTAAGTTTTATTTTTGATAAGTTCTAAAACAGGGTCATAGAAATGATAACAAAAGTCCAATTCCCTGTAATTATAATGATCGTCAATTTCATCAAATTTGTCTTGGCATTTGTCTATGCCATCATTAAAGAAAGTAATTTCTTCTGTAATTCCACCATGATTTTCGGTCGGTTTTTGAAGTTCTGCGATTGTTTCAATATGTTTGTTATATTTTTTTGCAAACTCCATTTCCTTTGCCATGTTTTCAATCATGTTGGCTTTTTCATAGTTCATAAGTTGCACATAATCACAACCTTCTTTAATAATTTCTTCCAAACAACTTTCGTTTAACTTGTCATAAAAGGTTGGTATGCAGGCAACAAACTTTTGATTTTTTTCTTTGGCATATGTGTAAGTTGTTTTCATTACATTTACATAGTCTTGAAGCATGGAAACTCTTTCTTCATTACTAGTCAAATTTTTATATTCTTCTGTTGTGTGAAATTCCCAGTCGACGGCTACTCCAGAAATTTTGTAATTTGAGTTTTTGTTAAATTCGTCAACTTTGTCAATCAAAGTTTGAATTTCTGTTTCATTTTGATTAAAGTCAGCATGATTTTGGTCATAGATGACATACATATTCAATTTGTTTTGCTTGGAATGAGCAAAAGTGAGTTTGAATTGGTTGGAGTTTAAATCCAATGGCTTGTCAGGGCTTTCAGAGCCAACATAAATAGTTTCAATTTGCAGGGCAGTTACAACTTCATCAAATTCTTCAAAATTGACATTTTCCACTCCCCAAAAGAAAAGAGAGAATCGTCTTTCAGGCGGTGTGAGATCTGGAAGTGGAGAATTTACAAGAGAAACAATGACAACAGCAATGCCAATTCCGAATACAATAATCATTCCAAGTATACTCATTTTTCTGCTATACATAATTTCTCCTTTAGATGTATGGGTTTAGTTGTAAACCATGAATAAGTCTGTATTTTTCGTTTGTTTTAAAAATGTTTTGTAACGTTTTCAAATTTTTGTCAGGTTCCAACATAAGTTTAGCCAATTCATCAAGTTCTTTAAAATCTTTTTCTTTAAGTTTTTTAAAATTTTCTTCAAAAATAAATTCTGGAGAATGACGATAAGTTAACTCCATATTGTTTAAAGCGAAAAAGTCCAATAATAAAAAGTGTGCAAAACAATCTAAACCAGTATACCGTGAGTGTTTAAGATATTTTTCTATATTTTCCAGTTTTCCTTGTCGGACTTTAAGCCATATTTCTGGGGCAGTTTCAAAAAATTTTCCAATGTCATAAAGTGTGGCTTTTTTGTTGTGAGTCCTTGTGTTATCCCGAACATCAACATCTATGGCGATCCATCTGTTTTCTTTTTCACTGAAATATTCGTTTACCCAATGGTCTACATTATAGTCTTCATATATGTAAGGAGCAAACCCACTACGACATCTGCAAGGGATGCCTTTTGCTTTTAAAATGGAAGCAAAAAGCACAGCAACATATCTGCAAGTTATAGTTAAGTTTTCTTCGTCTTTTTTGTTAAAGATGAAACCTTTTGGATTAAGTCTGAAAATTTCATTCGCCATTGCTGATGCAGTTATAAGGTCATCATTTAAAAAATTATACCAAACAAAATTTTGTTTAACTTTTTGTTTGTCAAATGTGCGGAAAACACGCATTTTGTGTATATGTTGCGCACAAACCAAATCCTTTAGTTCATTTATGTTGTCTGGAAGTGTTTTAAAATAGTCTTTAAAAATTCCTGCATCAGTATATTGAGAAGTTTGTTTATAAAAATTTAAAACTTGTTTGTTCACGAAATCTCTCCTTTTAACCCAATTCTTTTTGCCAATCGGAAATGTTGAATCGTGGATTTGCTGGACTTGTGGATGTAAGATATATGATTGGAATTTCACTTTCAAAATTTTCAACCAAAAGGTTATAGGCAGTTTTGCCATTGCAAATTATTTTTTCAACCTTTGTGTTTGGTGGAAGCAGAAATGACATATCTGCAATTTTCTTTTGCGATTTTTCCAAAGAGACATCTGCCGAGCCTTTAAGGTCGCTTTCAAGCACGACATCATAAAGTGCAATATTGTGTTTCAAAAGAAAAGCAGTTTTACTTTCAATGTCTTCACTTATATGTTCATTGTAAATTTGTGAAAGCATTTTCCAAAAGCGGTTTTGTTTATGACCATAATAAAAACCAAACTCACGGCTTTTCACACTTGGAAAACTTCCAAGAATAAGTATTCGAGAATTTTTGTCATAAACAGGTGAAAATCCTTTAAACATAAAACCTTCCTATGGTCTTATTTTATCACAAAATTTTTGTTTTCAAAAACTTTTATGTTATAATTATTTTGAATAATCTAAATTAAATAAAAAATACTAGAAGAAAATGCAAACCTTTTAAAGGAGAAATAATGAGTTATTTTAATGAAGTTTATGAAGTGGTGAAACAAATTCCAAAAGGCAAGGTGGCAACTTATGGTCAAATTGCAAAAATGCTTGGAAATCCAAGACGCTCACAAATCGTTGGCTATGCACTTCATGACAACCCAGATTCTCACACAATACCTTGTCACAGAGTCGTAAATCGTTTTGGAATGGTTTGCACAGGATTTGCTTTTGGTGGACAACAAGAACAAAGAAAGCGATTGGAAGCGGAAGGAATTGTTTTTGAAAAAGATGGAACAATTGATTTAAAAAAATATCAGTGGAATCCCAAAGAAACTGGACTTATAGGCATTGGCATTGATTTTGATTAAAAAATAGGATAACAACTATAAATTTTGAAATAAACGAAATGCTGTAGCACAAAAAATTACCACGACATTTGTCGTGGTAATTTTTTATTTTTCAAAATTCTCGTAAACATTTTGCGTAGGGTTTTGTTTAATTATTTTTAATTGATTAGATGCTTTCTTTCGAGTTTTTGAATCTTCTATTCTATGTGTTTTAATAATTCTTTTTATTGTTTTTTCATCAATAGTAAAGTCTAACTCTAAATCTTTTTTGTTTGTTTTTTGATAATATGGATTTTTAACTCCGTCTCGAGATATCTCCCTGCCATACTTATCTCTAACAATCTTAAATTTTCTGTCAAGAGCCGCAGGGTCTGTTTTCATAAGTTTTATATCTTCTTCAACTTCTTTTTGCATTGCTTCAAAGTCAATTGATTTTTTTAATTTAGCAATTTCTTCTTGAAGTTTCTCTTTATATATGACAGTTCCCATATAGTTTGAGTGTTCAATACAAGATTCAATTATAGGAAGTGTTGTAACAAGCGACCATTTTTCTTTTTCAAAATTAGATGCAAGAATATCTTGAATTTCTTTATCTTGCATGCATTCTTCTTTTGTAAAAACATGATTAATCTTTGGCTTTTCAAACTCGTCAAAATATGTTTTTTCGTAAATAAGACTTGTTGATGTATCAACAATCCAAGTTTTACCACCACCAAACGCCTCTGTTTCTATGTAAGCATGTTCGGATTCCTCTTCACTATATCTAATGCGTAAACTTTCAATATTTGCATGAACTATTTTGCAATCATCAAAAGCCAATTGCATTAACTTTGCTCTATCATAACAATGACCATTATTCATTTCGGTTATAAACAATAAAATAGATACCGGTAAACCACCAAAACTATACGGACGAAGATAGTCAAAAAGAACATCTGGAAAAGCAAAAATTTTTCTTTCTTTAAGACCTTTCATCAACCAGTTGGAGTGTTTTTGTTCTAACTCATCAATTTTAATTTCTTCCACTTATCCACCTCGACAAGATAGTTATAACATAAATTCTTTTTTATTGCAATACATTTAAATAAAGTTAATGTAAGTAAAAAGCAGTCAAAAGAAATATTATCTAGTTGTTTTATCTATGTTTTTCTTTAAATGATCAGCTAGTTTGAAAATTGAGTAACTAAAGTAATGTATTTATTTATTAATTTTCTTTACTTGTTCCCATGGAAAGTCAGGATTTCCAAAGTGTCCATAACATGCTGTTTGCTTATAGATTGGGCGAAGCAGTTTCAATTCTTTAATTATGTTGTCTGGGGAGAAATCAAAATTTTTGTTGACAATTTCATAAATCTTTTCCAAACTTATTTTTTCAGTGCCAAAAGTGTCTATGCAAAGTGAAATTGGTTTTTCAATGCCAATTCCATAAGACACTTCAATTTCACATTTGTCGCAGAATTTGTTGTAAACCAAGTTTTTGGCAACAAAGCGGGCATAGTATGCTCCAGAGCGGTCAACCTTTGTGGCATTTTTACTGGAAAAACATCCGCCACCAACTTTGGCTATTCCGCCATAGGTGTCAACAACAATTTTTCTTCCTACACAACCGCTGTCACCATAACTGCCCCAAATTGTAAACTTTCCACTTGGATTAATGATGAACTTTGTTTCTTTTTTGACAAACTTTTTATATTCTTGCAAAATCACATCCAAAACATTTGTCATAATTTGTTCTTGCAAGTTTTGACAATCTTTTTTATGACTTACACTTATTAAAACAGTGTCAATGTAAAGCGGTTTATTGTCATCATAACAAAATGAAACTTGGCATTTTGCATCGGCAAAAAAATCGTTAGTAGTTTGGCGATATGTTTCAAAGCGTTTCATAATTTTGTGTGCAATGGTAATGGTCAGTGGCATAAATTCTTTGGTTTCGTTTGTGGCATAACCATAAACCATGCCTTGGTCGTTGGCACAAAGTTTGTTCTTTACAACTGCTTGATTGATGTCAGGACTTTGCTTGGATATTTCTGTGACAATTCTAAATTTCTTTTTGTAACCTATTTCAGTCAAAACTTGTTGAGCAATTTTTTTATAATCTATTTTTGCAGTTGTCGTGGCTTCACCATAAACAAAAAGTTTATTGTTTTTAATGGCACATTCCACAGCCATTTGTGCATAAGAATCTTGCCTTAGTGCTTCATCCAAAAAGGCATCAGCAATTACATCGCAAGTTTTATCTGGATGTCCAATGTTTACACTTTCACTTGTTAAAATTTTTTTCATGTTTTCTCCTTTGTCATAACAGAGCAAAAAAAAGACCGCCACAAATGCGACGGTTAAAATAAATTTCCATCGCATCAAGCATTAGCACCTTGTCTTTCAAATTTAACAATTAAAAAGATAGGTTGCTGTGTGGTCAACGGGCTTGTCCCTTACACACTCTTTATGGATGAAAACATTATAACAATATATAATTTTTAAGTCAAACAATTCAATCATTTTTAAAAATTTTTTAACTTAATTTAAAACATTTGATTTTTATTTTAAATTGTTTTATTATTACATTAAAATAAAGGAGAAAAACATGAAAAGAGTTAAGAAATTTTTTGGTGACTTTAAAAAATTCATTTCCAGAGGAAACATAATTGACATGGCTGTCGGCGTTATTATAGGTGGTGCATTCAGTGCCATTGTGACTTCGCTTACAAACAAAATCATTATGCCACTTATCAATTTGTTGTTGTCTTTGGCAGGTGGCGATGGTTTGGAATCTGCAAGAACCATTCTTGGCAAACCTGTTTACAACACACCAGATGTTGTTGAAAGCGGAATCAACTGGGCATCAACAATTTATATTGATTGGGGTGCTTTCATAACAGCCATCATTGATTTTTTCTTGATTGCACTTGTGTTGTTTATCATTTTAAAAGTTATGATGAATGCACAAGGCGTTTGGACAAAGGCTAAGAAAGAACGTCCAACAAAAGAAGAACGTGCAGTGTTAAAAGAACAAGGCGTGAACATGAAAGACAGAAAGGCAGTTATCGTTGCAACTGCTGAACTTAGAGAAAAGAATAAACCAGCACCTGTTGAACCAGCACCAACTCAAGAACAACTTTTGGCAAGCATCTTGGAAGAACTTAAAAAACAAAACGAGTCAAAAGAAGAAGTGGCAACAGAGCCAGTAAAGAAAACTAAAAAGGTAACAAAATAAAATTTAAACAAGGCTGATTGGCCTTGTTTTTTAACATTTATTTAAAATCTTTTTAATTTGAATAATGCATTTAATCATTTATTTAAAAATTTTGTTTTTCATTATCAATAATCCACTTTTTTGGATGATTTGGACGAATTAAAACTTTAAGTATAGTTCCATTTTTTGGTGGAAGATTTCCTTTGACATAGCCAATTGAGCGTTTTCCATCAATCATTGCAACCACACGAAATTTTTTGGATATTGTATGAGTGCGGGAAAAAGAGCCAGTTTGAAAAGAAGATTCAGATTCAAATGCACTATACAAAACAGTAGCATTGCGTTTTTCGCAAAATTTACCGTGTTTTGCTTGCATTTTCCACCAAGTAAGTTGAGCAGTTTTAAGGATTGCTAAAACAACTAGTGCTGCAACAAAACAAAGAATAATGTTTGAAACAACCATGCCAAGAGTGATGTTTTTCCCAATAAAAAGGGGATATATGCTTAGAATAATTGATGGCAAAACAAATAAACTTAAACAAAACAAATTTTCCCAAATTGTAAAAGTTTTAAATCTGGCACCAAGTCTGTTGTTCCAGATTTTTAATTCGCCAATTTTTCGGTGAACAGAGTTTGCAGGCAACTTTGTCAGTTCGTCGGCGATTGCTTCGTTTTTTAAAGCGGTGTCGGTTAAATTTTCTGCTGGCACCATTGACATTTCATATTCAAAAGCAATGTCAAAAAGTGATTTCTTTTTAAAGATAAAGAAATACATAAAACCAGTGCCTGCAAGCATAAATAAAAAACCACCAACTAAGACTATTATTTCAATTCTCCCAAAATTTTGAATTTCATTTAAGTCATTTACTTTAATGGAAACTTTATCTCCTATATAATATGGAAAAGTTTTGACATTTGTCAAATGCAGTTTGCTTTCCGTATATTCATTCTTGCGTTCAAAGCCAAAAACAATCTCGGCAGTTCTGTCGTCATTATATTCTGTTGAAATAACAGTGGCTTCCACTTGTTCTGCCAGATTATATTTTGTAAGTTTAATAAAACCCCAAGCAGCAAGACCAATTCCCACAATTATGAAAAGAGAAAAAAATAAACAGAAAAATATTGTTGATTTATTTAATTTTGATTGTTGATTTTTCATTCAGTTCCTTTTAAATTAATTATCTTTTTTATTTTCTTTTGCCATAATTTCTTCTATGTTAAGCCATAAATCAATTGTGTCTTTTATTTCTTTATCTGTCGCACCATCTTTTTTCATTTTTTTAGTAATTGAATCTTTTGACTTAAGTTCAAATTCAGTTTTTATGTTATAATTTGCTTTGTAATCAAAAACATCTTTATGTTGCATATTGCAAAAATCCATGTAACTTTTCATTACCTTTGGATTTTTTTTCCAAGTTTTGTTAAGTTAAATATATAATATTCTTTTAGTTTTGAAACACAAAACTATTCACCATTTTCCAAAAAATAGGGTCGATTTTTAGACTTAGAAAATTTCATAATTTTTTTTAAGTTCCAAAAAATAGCGTGGGTCCAAGTTATTATATGTTGGATGCTTAGACATAATTGCTCCTTGATTATATAAATAATTATATCCCTTATAAGCAAATTTTGCAATAAAAAACAACCCAAATACTTATCCAGAATTTGAGTTGTTTTTAAGTGGTGGAGATAATCGGATTCGAACCGATGACCCCCTGCTTGCAAGGCAGGTGCTCTACCAACTGAGCCATACCCCCATATGCCCTAAAATATTACCATATTTCAAGGCGATTGTCAATCAAATTATAAAAATTTTTAATTTTAATTTCAGTGTGTGTGGAATTCTGTAAGACGAACATTATTGATTTTTCTTTGTTCTTCCACATAGTTGGAAAACATTTCTCTTACTCTGAATGGGTTTTTAATGTTTTTCAAAACAAAGATTGGGGCTCTTTCATCGTTTGTTGACAAAATTACTGTGCCAGTGTTAAGCAATTTTCCAAACAAAGATTGACGAAGAGAAATGTCGCAAACTCTGTAAAGGTTTACTTCTTCCAAAGCAGAATATGTAAAACCAATGTCTGAAAAAACTTTAAACCAAGAACCTGGTTTATTTACAAGACGATAACGTGTAAAAGAGAGTGGCATACCTAAAACTCTTTTTCTGTCGTGCCATACAAGTTCGGCACCTTTTCCGTGTAATCTTTCAACGTTCATACAATTTTCTCCTATTTTTTCTTTATTTTACACTAAAAGTTTGAAAAAGTAAACAGTTTTAGCAAAATAATTCTTTTATATACACAAAAAAAGACCTGCAAACGCAGGTCTTTTCCCAAAACTTGATTAGTTTTTGCAACCGCAACCACAGTTAGAGAGCAAAATCAAGAACAACAATGTTTGACAATCGATGCAGATTTCGCCACCTTTATTACCGCAGCCACAGCCACAACCACAGTTTTGTAAGAGCAAAAGTAAGAAGATAAGAGAGCAGCAGTCCATACCGCAGTTGCAATCTCTACCTACTTCGCCACAATTTGAGCCTCCAAAAAAGTTCATTTGTGCCTCCTAAAAGTTTCTTATGTACGACTTTTGTGTGCTTAAAGTTCTTGCACATTAACAATGTATTTAAAAACACAAAAAAATGTGCATAAAAACTTTTATATTAAATAAATTTAAATTTTCATTGCAAAATGGTAATAAACTGTGATATCAATAAATGTATAAAAGGGAGATGAATAAATGGAAATGTCAGCAGAAGAAGAATATATGAGAAAAATCAATGAAAGGGCAAGACAACTTGAAGAGCAAGCAGAACAAGAAAGACAAGCCCAACAACGAGAAGCAAGGGAAAAGTTTGAAAGGCAGCAAGGAAATGCTCCTGATAACACAATACTCGCGTTGGCTGATAATATTGAAAAAGAAAGAAAAGCAAAAGAAGCGAAGATGCAAGCAGAAGAAAATCACGGCGAAATGATGTCTGCAATCAATGGATTGAAAGACGCTTTAATTTCACAAAACATAATAAATGGCAACAACCATAACGCAAGTCCTTCTGTGCAAAATAATGCAACTGAAAGGACAATGGTTAAAAGGTATGAAGGAAATTAATATTTCTTTAATTGTATGACAAAAAGTTTAAAACTGATTATAATAAAAGACTAGTCAAAAATTATTTCAGATGTTACAAGATTTAATCTTGACACAAGTTGTTGCAAATAGCAATAAATTCATCAAAAAAGTTGATGGAAACAAAACAGAACTTGTTTGCAGCAGCTAAACAAATGGTCAATCTGTTAATTGTGTTTTAAATTTTGCAGATGGCAAATTGCAAGCAATTAAAGGTTCTCAAGCAGGACAAGAAGTTTTGAAACTTGAAGCAGTTGGCACAATCGCTTATCCAGATTTTTCAGCATTTGAAGAATATAAAGCACCAAGCATTGATGTTGACCCTAGCGAACCTGAAGCATAAGATGTTTTAAAAACTAAACAAAAAAAGAAGTCAATTTGACTTCTTTTTTATAAACTTCTTACATCGTTTTCTAAGTTGTTTTCATAAGTTTTAATTGCTTTGGAAGTTGTAAAGCCTGCTGTTCTTTCCTTTTCTGCTTCGCAACTTTCATCTGGTAATTCATAATCTTCACCTGCATAAGCATTTGTTTGCATAGTGTCGATGTAATTTTTAAAAAATTTCATTTTTTCTCCTTTATCTAGTTTGTTATTTTTGCTTGTGTGATTTAAAAAACTATCTTCCTTTATAAGTCTTTTTAAAGTTTTGTTGTTTTCCCCAGATTGACATGATCCACTTGTGTGGCAAAATTTTGACCATGGCAGTCTGTGCCTTGGCTTTGAAACCATAAAGCACAACTTCTTTGCGTTTTAATGCTTTTTTCATCCCGCGTTTTACAACCTTTTCGGCATCATACATTGCAACATACTTCTTTATGACGGTTTCTTTGGTTTTGACATCTGTTGCTCTGTTTAAGAATGGTGTTTTTGTCCAATAAGGGCAAAGACAAGTTACGCTGATTTTGCGAGATTTAAGTTCGCGGTTTAACGCACGAGAATAAGACAACACATAAGCCTTAGTTGCACCATACACCGCAATGTAAGGTATTGGTTGAAAAGCGGCAATTGAACCAAACTCCACAATTCTTCCACCTTCTTTCATAAAAGGCAAGGCAAGAAGTGTAAGATGTGTCAAACCTTTGCAATTAAGGTCAATCATGCCAATTTGTGCTTCAATTGAAATTTCGTCATATCGACCAAATTTTCCATAGCCACTGGCATTGACAAGCCACTCTACACAAACATCTTTTTGTTTTTTAAGTTCTGCTTCAAGAGTTTTAAAACTTTCATCCTTAGTCAAGTCTAAAGAAAAGAATTTAAATTTAGTTTTAAGTTCGCTTTGCATTTTTTCAACATGGTCAGTATTAAGGGCAACTCCCCAAATTTCATCTAAGCCAAGTTTGTCTATTTCATAACAAAATTTTTGACCCATGCCAGATGATGCACCAGTAATTATGGCAATCTTTTTCATATCATATCTCCCAAGCCATATTATTTTAGCAGATTTCTTTAATTTTTGCAAAGAAAATTATTTTAAAACATTTTTAATTTCTTTTTATGCTTGCCTTTTTAATTTTATTTTTGTTATAATTACCTTGTAAGATTATATCATAGGAGAAACTATGGAAAAAACTATTACTTTTTCTGGAAGTAATGAAAAACTCTTTTCAAGATGTTTGTTGGAAAGTTTGGACATAAGGCAAACAATAATCGTTCCAGAAACTCACAATGCCATATTGGTTAAAGATGGACAGATGTTGCAAACCTTGTCATCTGGGAAATACAGGCTTGATTCGTTTGTTGACCAAAAGGAAGATGCAGGCTCAACCTTGGAAGTTTTGTTTATGTCTAAGACTGCAAAACTTAAACTTTTGTGGGGCACGGCTCAGAGATTTACGCTTTATGATTTCGTTTTAGATGAAGACTATCATGTCGGAATGAGTGGTGACTTTGAAGTGCAAATTGGTGATCCAAGAAAATGTTATTTATATCTTGTTGGAGTTGCTGATGATTTAACTGCAGATGGCTTACAAGAAAGATTGCAGTCAAATGTGGTTGCAGTTTTGGAAGATGTGGTTATGCAATTTGCGGAAGCAAATAAGGTTTGTTTCAATCAACTTTCACTGACAAAGAAAAAAGTTTCTGCCAAAGTTTTGACTCAATTAAATCAAAAACTTATGAATGAATATGGAATTGCGGTTTTTTCTTTCAACATTGCAAACATTATAATAGAAGAAAATGACCATAAAAGACTTTCAGCACATTTTAAAGAACTTAAAAATCCAAAAAGTCAAGAAAAGTCAGAAAATGGTTTCTTTTGCAAAGAGTGTGGACAGGCATTGGACGAAAACACAAAATTCTGTCCAAATTGCGGAAAGAAAGTTTGTGGCAACAACCATTGTCCAAGTTGTCAAGCCGAAAATCCAGATGGTGCAAAGTTTTGCTCGTCTTGTGGAAGTAAATTATAGGAGGAAAAATTATGTTGGCATTTTTAATTGTAATTTTGATTTTAATCTTAGGTGTTTCAGCCTTTTACATCTGGAAAGAATATTTTTCTAAAGGTGACAGAAAGAAAGGCGAGAAACTTGACATTGGTGGCCGTGGCGTTATGAAAAACAAAAAGGCTATTGAAAGCATGGTGGCAAATGTGGAAAGTATTATTGTTTATGCAAACGGAAACGACACACTTTGCAATCGTTTAGTTGAAGTTAAGGACAACATCAGATTCTTCAACCCAACAACAAACCAAAAGGCTTTGGCAGTTGATGTAAAACTTGCAGCCAAACTTGATGACCTTAAAATTGCAGTGGCAAAAGACAACACTCAAGAAACTTGTTTAAGGTTGTTGGAAGAAGTGGAAGCATACATCGTTCAACGCAAAAAGGAAGAACAGGCTTAATGAAAAGAACATATCAAGTTTCGTCAAATGTGGCAGATAAAGAAAAAGCATTGAAAGAACTTAATCTTGGTTATCTAAATTTGGAAGACCAAATGTTTGAACAAGCAAGACTAAGTTTTGAAATTGTTTTGCAATATGACCCTAAATGTGCAGATGCTTACTGGGGGTTGATGCTTGCCAAATTTCAATTGCCAAATGAAAATGATTTGACAGACAATGCCATTCATTATAAGACTGCCATTTATTTACCAGAATATGAAAACGCCATGAAATATGCTGATAAAGACCAAAAACGCCGTTTTGATGACATGATGGAAAACATTTACAAAATCAATGCGGGCGATGATTTTTAAAAAGGAGTGACTATGTGGTTACCATTTAAGAGAAATAAATTTAAAAAACTTAACAGAGAAGACCTTGTCAATTCCATTTGCGAATTGGAAAGACAAGAAAGAACAGTGGAAGCGGAAGTTTTTCAAAAGTTGAAAGAGATTGACGCATTAAAGGAAAAGGGAAAGAAAGAGAAAAATAAAGAACTTCAACTTTTCTATGCCAAGAAAATCAGCCACTTAAACGAAGAAAAACAAACTTGCATGGAAAGGGGAATGTATTTGCTTTACAACATTCGCCTTATGAACAAACTTAAAGACGCTTATGACAGCAACACTTTCTTTAAAACGCAGACAAAAGTTCCGCTCAGCGAACTTTTGAAAGACCAAACTGGGCTTGCCAAGTTTTTAAACAAAGCACTGCAAACCAGAATAAAGTCTGAAGATGTTTTGACAAGTGCGGATGATTTGTTTGCTGAAGTGCAAGCGGCTTATGATGTCAGCGAACCTATTTATGGCGTTGGAAAACAGGAAGAAGAACTTTTAAGTATGTTTGAACAAGAAGACCAACTTAGTGACGAGCGTGATTTATATCAAGCACAAGAAGATTATGAAGAACCTGCAAAGGAAACAATAAAAAAGAAAAAAGCGAAATTGGAGGAATAAAAAATGGGACTTTTTAAATCTAAGGAAGAAAAGGCAATCGAGAAAAAAATGTTGATTAAAAGAACAATCAACTCGATGAACAAGCAAATCAACAAACTTGAAGCACAAAAACAAGTGTTTATTGATGCTGCAAAAAAAGCAAAACAAAAGGATTTGGATGCTCAGTATAACTTGGCACTTTCTGGTTATAAGATGACTGTTCAACAACAAAAACGTGCTCAAGAAATGCTTTTGAATTTTGAAATCACAGCACAAATGAAAGATGTAACAATGATGACTGCTGAATTTTTGCATGGCATGAGCGACATCAGCAAGGAAATGACAAAGTTTGCAGATGCCAAAGAGTTTGCCAAAATTCAAAATCAATTCGAACAAGCAATGGCTGCTGTTGAAACTCAGGCTGACCAAATGGATAACTTTATGGAAATGAGCCAAGAAACTTTCTATAATCAAGGAAAGGCAAGAGATGGCAAAGAAATGTCAGATGAAGAATTTGAAAAGTTTATTGAAGAACAAGCAAGCCAAGATGAAATGTCATCTGAATCCATCGACAAAGAAATGGAAGAACTTAGAAAGAAAATTGAATCTGACATTAACTAAAAAAAGGATTTTTTGCCAATGAATGATAAAAATACAAGCATAAGTGTTTTGTCTGACAAATTTGACCTTTACATGAAAAAAGGCAAGCAGGCAAAAGAACAAGGGAACATTGCTCTTGCCAAGAGAAATTTCTTGTTGGCAAGTGAAGTAATGATGCAAATGGCTAAGCAAAGTCAAGGAAAACTTAAAGAAGTAAGAATGGACAGGGCTCGTCGTTTGGTGGAACTTACTGACAATTTAAACAAGAAACCAATCAAAGTGGAAAAAAGCGAAAAACCTAAGGGTGAAAACAACAATTCTGAAGAAGATGAAGATGTAAAGAAATGGCAAACAGCAGAAGTGCCTAAAATCAGTTTCAGTGATGTTGCAGGACTTGATGATGTCAAGAAAGCCATTACTATTCGCATGATCAACCCAATTAAATATCCAGATAAATATAAAATGTATGGCAAGAAAACTGGTGGTGGTGTGCTTTTATATGGCCCACCAGGGACAGGTAAAACCATGATTGCAAAAGCGATTGCCAATGAAGTTGGTGCAAAGTTTTATGCCATAAAAGGCTCTGACATTGTCAGCAAATGGGTTGGCGACAGTGAAAAGAACATTAATTCGCTTTTCCAAGAAGCCAACAAGCAGGACAGAGCCATAATTTTTATTGATGAAATGGACAGTTTAATTGGCAAGCGTGGTGTTGACACACACAATGACAAGCGTGTCAACGAATTTTTGCAACAAATAGATGGTGTTTCGGGAAGAAATCAAAACTTGCTTCTTCTTGGTGCAACCAACAGACCATGGGACATTGACAGTGCAGCAATGCGTTCTGGAAGATTCTCTCAAAAGATTTATCTTCCATTGCCAGATGCTCCTGCCAGAAAATTTATGATTGAAAAGGCACTTAAAGGTGTGCCAGTTGACAAAGATTTTGATGTCAACAGAGTTGTGGAGCAAACAGAACTTTACAGTGGTGCAGACATTGAAGAATTGTGCGACCGTGCAAAAGATGAGCCACTTTTAAAGGCAATTGCCACAGACAGTGTCATTTTGGTGACCAATGCAGACTTCGACAGAGTGTTGGAAGTTTTGCCACCAAGTGTGACCAAGAAAGAATTGAAAGAATTTGAAGACTATAACAACGAAGTTTCAAGTTACATAAAGAAACCTAAAAAATAACGGAGAATTTGTGAAAGAGCGTGTTTGTAAAAATTGTGGGGGCAGACAATATAAGGTTGTTGGGCAAAACATGGTTAAATGTATGTTTTGTGGGACTCTCTATGTGGACGAACAGGCTTCAAAGGAAGAAGAAGTTTTAATTGTTGGTGCAACAGAAAAACTCCGTGACCTTAAATTTAAAGAAGCAGTGGATGAATTTAACAAAATTCTGTTACTGTTTCCTTTTTCTTTTGCTGGCTTCTATGGCAGAGCGCTTGCGACAAGCAAAATTGTTTTGTATTCTAATAATAAAAACATGTCTAAACGACCACGCTTTTTTGGCGAAGATATACCATCTCTTTTCAACAACAGCGATTTCAAGCGTGCAGTGGAACTTGCACCAAGTGAAACAGCCAAGACTTATAATGCGCTTGCCAAGCGTGTTGACAAAATCAGAAATGCTTACAGAGAGATTAAAGACAAAGTTGATGTCGTTATAAGTGCTGTTGACACAAGCAAAGTGCAAAATGTTTTGTCGGACATCTCAGACAAACTGAACGAACATAATTTTAGAAATTATGTCGTTCCTGACAACGAAGAATTGGAAGAAGTGACATTCAATGCTCTTCAAAGGGCAAAAGTTTTGTTGTTGTTTGTGACAGATGCCAACATGAACAGCACATTTAGAAGCATTTATGAAAGATATTTATATTTCATCTCTCAAAGAAAGAAAACGAAAACAAGTTTTATTTTAATTGCCGACAAAACAAATTTGGATATGTCAAGACTTCCAATAGAACTGCAATCTTGCAAAAATATTTTGGATTTAAACTCTGACACTCTCTTGTTCGACATTCAAGTTATGGTTGGCGAAGAGATGCGAAAGTCGGCATCTGAAATTGCCAAAATTGACACAATAAAGGTTGACAAAGTGCAACCTAAAAAGAAAAAATATATAGCCACTGAAACAATCAACCCGCTTGAACTTGGGCATTATCATGTGGATAATGTGGAAATCACAGAAGAAGGCAAAATTAAATGGATTTATTTGTCTTTAAAAAATGGCGACTTTGCCACAGCGGAAGAAGTTTTGGTGACCGAACTTGAAAATGATTCCAACAATGCCGAACTGCTTCTTGCTCAACTTATGCTTTCCAAGCAGATTAAAACCAAAGAAGAGTTTTTTGACAATATTTCCAACTTCAAAAACACTGTAGAGATAGACCGAATTTTGCAGTTTGCTTCAAAAGATTTTGCCGAAGAATTTGTGGACAACATGGAAAATCTTGTAATTAAACTGCATGATGTAATTTATTACAACACCTACCTTTTATATCTTGCAAAATACAACAGTCCAAACCGTCAGCACTTTATTGACAGTGCAAAGGCTTTGGCTGTGGAAACAATGAATGAAGAACTTATTGAAAAGGTTTTAAGATGTTTCAAAAAGTCTGATGTGGACGGAATTGTCAAGTTTTATTTTGATTTGGCACAAAAAAGCGACAACAAAAAATATTATGACAAGATTTTGGAAATAGATGAAGGTCACGCAGAAAGCAATTATGCTGTTTTGTTTGATCATTTTAAGACTGACAACGATTTGCTTACATATCAAAATCGAAATGAGTTGGAAGCAGTGTTTAAGTTTTTAAACGGTGCTCAGCGCGATGAGTTTATTTCCAGACTTATAAATATGATTATGGAAGTGGCGTTTATTGACCTTGAAAAATGTCAAAATCAAATTGATTTCTATCTTTCATATGTTTCTGACGCCAAGCGATTGGTATTAATGTTAAAAAACATCGCACAAAAGTTTTTGGATTTAGAATTTTTTACTCAAGCAGAAAAATACATTTCCATTGCCATCAACAAAGACAAGAAAAATGCTGAATTGTTTTGGTTTTTAATTTTGGCAAAGACACATTGCCGTAAAGAACAAGAACTCATCACTTCAAATGTGAAAATTACACAGTTGCCAGAGTGGTCAACACTTTTGACACTTGCCAACGAACAGCAATCAGAAAAATATGCTGGCATTGTCAGCAAGATGAATTTGTTTAAAGGCAAGAAGAAAGAATTTAACGAAGATGCTTTAGATAAGGCTCAATACATTTTTAAGACCAATGAATTCTTGGATAGAAACTATAAAATTTTGTTGGAGATGGAAAAGCAAGAAGGAACATCTGTTTTGCGTGGTGTAAATTATTATCGCTTGCAACTTCAGCCTTTTGAAGAATATGTTAATACGTTGGAAAACACTCATAAATATGATGAATTTAATGATGTCGTTTTAAGAATTGAACAACGCCTTAAAAATTTGGATTTAACTTTTGAAGCGTCCATCAATGTAACAAATTTGTTGGAAAAAGAAAATAATTTAAACAATGCGCTTGGCGAAAAAGAAGAAGTTAAGGAAGAAAAACACAGAAAGAAAATTAAAGACTTAAGAAAAGATGTCTTTTTAAAAAGGTTTTTACTTGGATTTTTGGTTTATTTTCCTGCACTTTTCACAACAGTGCTTTTAATCACAACATTGTCTGCACCTAAGGAAGTTTACATGAGTTTCAGTTACAATTTCTTGGTCTGCACACTTATCTATTCTGTTGCTGTGGCAATTATAAGTTTAATTTATTTCATTTTAAATAAGCATAAGTCAACTTTAAAACTGAAAATAATAAATTTAAGCCTAATGGGAATTGGGTTTGCAAACATAGTTTTATTGTTGCTTGGATTCTATGCTTTTCCTGTCAGAATGGAAATCAACAATGTTAATGAATTCAACACTTTATTGCACAATGCCAGCCATGCTTCGTTTGTTTTGCAAGAAGATTTGGATTTAAAAGACATCATCTGGCACAGCGTTAATTTCACAGGAACATTGGATGGAAATGGAAAAACACTTAAAAATGTCAAATTTTCAAACAACAGCAATGGCCTTTTTGCAACAAACTCAGGAAAGATAAAGAATTTAAATGTAAATTTGTTTAATGAGAAATATAAAAATCTATCATTGTTTGGAACGATTGCAGGCACAAATGTTGGCACAATTGAAAGATGTTTTGTTTCTGGAGAAATTGCGTTTGATTGCAACATAAATGCCGTGCTTGGTGGAATTGTTGGGAATTTAAAGGGTGGAAAAATTGTCAACAGCCAATGCGACCTTGTTGTAGAAATTTCAATCAATGCAAAAGATGTAACTTTTGGTGGCATGGCAGGAAAAATTGTGGCTGGCAAAAAGACTTCAGAACTTAAAAAGAATTCTGTTGAAAACTTGAAAATTAACCTTACTGCAAATAACGCACAAGAAATGAAAGTTGGAGGTCTTGTTGGTTTGGTTGAAAGTTTTTCTGAGAAAAAGATTGATGTTTCTTTAAACCATGTCAACATCGACGCCAATATTGCTGGCAATGCACAAGAAATGTCATTCGGTGGTCTTGTTGGCTATGGCGAACTTGGTTCTTCCAACAACTACACAGTTGGAAAAATTGAAACAAGTCAATTTTCTGGAGAAAGTTGTGTTGGCGGACTTTATGGAAAATTTATTGTAGATTCAGATAAGATAAACAAAACCAAAGTTTCAACTTCTTATTCAACCATTGAAATTTTGTTTTCAAATGATTTGTCAGAAGTTGGCAGTTTGGTTGGTAGGCTTGGCGGAGAAATTGAAAACAGTTTCTCAAGTTTGCCTTTAAATGTATTTGGAAACAGAGTGGGTTTTGGTTCTGCCAAAAATTGTGGGAAAAACATAAGTGGTTATGAAACCAAATTCCATTTTGATGACAAAATCTGGGATTTAACTGAAAATTTCCCAACTTTAAAATAGAATTTTTTATATAAAAATAAAATGAAAAAAGGTTCTTTTAAGAACTTTTTTTCATATATAAATTAGATTAAAATTTATATGATTTTTGTTTTAGTAATTCAATTTTAGTTGACTTATCAACTTTTTGTGTGATAAAATCAGTTTACTTTATGTTTAAGCGAGGTGAAAATGTTTAAATTACTTAAAAATTTAAAATGGCAAGACTATGTTTTTTTACTTGTTGTGATTGGTCTTGTTGTTTTGCAAGTCTGGCTGGATTTAAGAATGCCAGAATATTTGGGAAGCATCATTGGCGAACTTCAAAAATCGCAGTTTGGTTTGGAAGTTGACATAAACACCATATTAATCAATGGTGGTTATATGTTGGCTTGTGCTGTTGGCAGTTTGGGTGCAATGATTATTAATGGATTTTTAATTTCCAACATCTCGTCTCGTTTTGCTTTCAACATCAGACAAAAAGTTTATGACAAAGTGCAAGGTTTTTCTTTGGCTGAAATAAGCAGGTTTTCCACAGCAAGTTTGATTACAAGAACAACAAATGACATAACTCAAGTGCAAATGGTCATTGTAATGGGAATGCAAGCAATTTTTAAAGCACCAATTTTGGCGGTTTGGTCAATATTAAAAATTTTAAATATATCAACAGCTTGGTCTGCTGCTGTTGGGGTTGCAGTTTTGACATTGATTGTTATGATTGCAATAATTGTGGTTTTGGCTATGCCTATGTTTAAAAAGATTCAAACTTTAACTGACGACATTAACCGTGTTACAAGAGAACATTTGACAGGTATAAGAGTTATTCGTGCTTCTAATGCGGAAGAATATCAAGAAGAAAAATTTTCTAAATATAACAACAATTTGACAAAAGCTTATTTGTTTACTGGCAGAGTTATGAGCATTTTGGGTCCAGGAATGACACTTATTATGTCAGGACTTAGCCTTGCCATATATTGGATTGGTGCTTATGTTGTTAAGACACCAACAGATTTTGCCAACATGATGACATTTACAACATATGCAATGAATGTGCTTATGGCATTCATGCTTTTGATTATGATTTTCATACTTATGCCAAGAGCAATTGTTTCAGCAAAAAGAATAAACGAAGTTTTGGACACTGAAAACATGATTGTTTCTGGCGAATATGTTGATGAAAACTTAAACAGCACAGCATCAGTGGTGTTTAAAAATGTTTCTTTTAAATATCCAGATGCGGAAGAATATGTTTTGGAAAACATTTCTTTTGAAGCACATGAAGGCGAAACAGTGGCGTTCATAGGGTCAACAGGAAGTGGAAAAAGCACGCTTATTAATTTGATTCCAAGACTTTATGATTGCACAGAAGGCGAAATTCTGATTGATGGTGTAAATGTTAAGGATTATAAACTTGACAATTTAAACAAAAAGATTGGTTATGTTCCACAACGCGGTGTTTTGTTCAGCGGAACAGTTAAGTCAAACATTGATTTCGGTGACAATAATGCTGATGACGAAACTATTAAAAAATCCATAAGTGTTGCACAGGCGACCAACTTTGTTTCTCGCATGAGCGATGGAATTGACAGCAAAATTTCTCAAGGCGGGACAAATGTTTCTGGTGGACAGAAACAAAGACTTTCAATTGCTCGTGCAATTGCAAGAAAACCAGAAATTTTCATCTTTGACGACAGTTTTTCTGCACTTGACTATAAGACAGACAGAAAACTTAGAACAGCCCTTTCAAAGCATACAAACAAAGCAACCAAGTTTATTGTCGCACAAAGAATCGGCACAATTAAAGATGCTGACAAGATTATTGTTTTAGACAATGGAAAAGTCGTGGGAATTGGCAAGCATGATGAACTTTTGAAAAAATGTTCTGTTTACAAAGAAATCGCCTTGTCACAACTCTCTAAGGAGGAATTGTAAAATGGCAAGAAAATTTTCAGTTAAACAAAAAGAAACAAAAGGCACTTTCAAATCTTCCATGGGCAAACTTTTCAGATATTGCCGTTTTCAGATGTGGCCACTTATTTTATCAGTGATTTTTGGCACAATAGGTGTGGCATGTCAAATTGTAGGGCCAAACTTGATTGGAGATGTAACAGATTACATTCAAGAAGGCTTGATGGGTGCGGATGTCCTGAAACAGATTTCTGACCTTTGCTTTATTTTGGTTGCAATCTATGTTTCTATGGCAATATTGCAATATTTACAACATTTCATCATGAATAATGTCACACAGAATGTTGTAAAAAGATTTAGAACTGACATTTCAAAAAAAATTAATCGTTTGCCACTTAATTATTTTGACACACATCTTCATGGGGATGTGTTAAGCCGTGTCACAAATGATGTGGACACACTTGGTCAAAGCATGAATGAAAGCATTGCAAACTTGCTTTCAAATGTGATTTTGTTTATCGGTGTGCTTATCATGATGTTTGTTACTCAATGGATTATGGCTTTGACAGTAATTGTAACAACAATCTTAGGCTTTGCTTTTGCCAGCATTTTCCTTCTTCGTGCTCAAAAATATTTTGACCAAAATCAGAAAAACTTGGCGGACATCAATGCTCATGTTGAAGAAGTCTATTCTGGACATAATGTCGTTCAACTTTTTAATGCCAAAGAAACTCAATCTCAAGAGTTTGGAAAAATCAACAGAAAACTGTTTTTCAGTGGTTGGAAATCACAATTTATTTCTGGTGTTATGATGCCAGTTATGAGTTTTGTGGGAAACTTAGGCTATGTTGCAGTCTGCGTTGTTGGTGCAGTGCTGATTGCAAAACAAGGTTTAGGCTATGGTGTTATTGCTTCATTTATGATTTATGTCAGATTATTCTCTAATCCACTTTCTCAAATTGCACAAAGTTTAACCAGACTTCAATCGACATCTGCTGCGGCAAATCGTGTGTTTGAATTTTTGGAAAGCAGTGAATTTGAAAATCCAGTTTTGAAAGTGGAAGATGTCAAGGGTAATGTTCAGTTTGACCATGTTCAGTTTGGTTACAATCAAGATAAAATTATCATTAAAGATTTCTCAGCAAAAGTTAAGGCTGGGCAAAAAGTGGCTATTGTTGGACCAACTGGTGCAGGTAAGACCACGCTTGTAAACCTTTTGATGCGATTCTATGAAATCAATTCTGGGGATATTCGCATTGATGGCATTCCAACCAGATTTATGACCCGTGAAAATGTGCACGCATTGTTTGGAATGGTTTTGCAAGACACATGGCTTTTTGAAGGAACAATTAAAGAAAACTTGCGTTACAATAATGAAAATGTCACAGATGAACAGATTTACAACGCTTGCAAACAAGTGGGAGTAGACCACTTTATTCAAACATTGTCTAAGGGTTATGACACAGTTATCGATGACGCCATCAATTTGTCTGCAGGACAAAAGCAACTTCTTACCATTGCAAGAACAATGATTCAAGACAGACCAATGCTTATTTTGGATGAAGCAACAAGTTCGGTGGACACCAGAACAGAAATCCTTTTGCAAAAAGCAATGGATAAAGTTATGGAAGGACGCACATCTTTCATTATTGCACACAGACTTTCAACAATTAAAAATGCCGACATGATTTTGGTGCTTAAAGATGGTGACATCATTGAAAATGGAACACATAACCAACTTTTGAAAAAGGGCGGTTTCTATGCCGAACTTTACAACAGCCAATTTGAAGAAAAATAATTGAATATAAAGTTAAGAAATTGTCATAATAGTTTTTGGAGGTTATTGTGAAATTTCTTTTCTTTCTTTTAGGAGTACCTTATATGATTTTATCATTTTTTGAAACAATGGATGTTTTGCCACATGTAAATTCCACAAGTTTGCTTGTCGATGGTTATGTTGTTGAAATGACACAAGATGAAGAAAAACTTTTGCAAGAGCAAGTGGAACTTTTGTTTAAAGATTCAAGAACTATGCCAGCATTTGGAGTTATTTTCAATGATATGTATAAAGATGAGATTAAAAGCGGAACATTTATTTCTTTAAGGTTTCCACAACTCATTGAAGTTAATGGTTTGCCATTTGATGAACTGGTGTTTAAAGTGGAAGCGGACTGGTCTGGCGTAAACCTTTATCGCGGAATAAACGGAGAATTTAATGGACGATGCATATATATTGATTTTGAAAAGGATATGAGCGAACTTGACAGTTTCATTCACAATCTTGACAGTGTGAAACAGATTGAAAACCTTGCATAAATTTTGTTTAAAAGATTTCAAAAAAAATTTGAAATCTTTTTTTTATTTAGGTGCAATATGATTTGACTTTATTTGTGATTATATATTAAAATAAAAGGGCAAAATTTGTTTGAAAACTTTTCAAACAACAAACACAAAAAGGAGAAATTATGGAAAAGCAAAAATTTGAACAATGGAAAGGTTTTAAAGGAGATAAGTGGAAAGAGTCAATTGATGTGTCTGACTTTATTCTCTCCAACTTTAAGGAATATCGCGGAGACGATAAGTTTTTGTGTGAACCAACTGAAAAAACAAAAAAAGTTTGGGCTAAATGCAACACACTTCTTAAAAAAGAAAGTAAATTGGGGTTGTTGGATGTAGAACTTACCACAGTTTCAGGAATCAACACATTTGCACCAGGTTATATTGACAAGAAGAACGAAGTGGTTGTTGGGCTTCAAACAGACCAACCATTGAAAAGAATTGTCAACCTTTATGGTGGATTCAGAACAGCCGAAAAGGCTTTGGCTGCATATGGCAGAGAACTTGACCCTGAAATCCGTCGTCACTTTATGGAATACAGAAAAACTCATAATGATGGCGTATTTGATGCTTACACACCAGAAATCAGAAGAGCAAGAAGTGCTGGTCTTTTGACAGGACTTCCTGATGCATACGGCAGAGGCAGAATTATTGGTGACTATCGTCGCGTTGCGTTGTATGGAATTGATGTTTTGATTGAAGAAAAGAAACATGACAAGGAAACAATTGATGTTCGTGATGAAGAAAGCATCAGACTTCGTGAAGAAGTTTCCGAGCAAATCAGAGCATTAGGACAAATCAAAGAAATGGCTTTATCATATGGATTTGACATTTCAAAACCTGCTCAAAACAGCCGTGAAGCCGTTCAATGGTTATATTTTGCTTATTTGGCATCTGTTAAAGAAAACAATGGTGCTGCCATGAGTTTGGGAAGAACTGCAACATTCCTTGACATCTATTTTGAAAGAGATTTCAAAAATGGCACATTGACAGAAGAAGAAGCACAAGAACTTGTTGACCAATTTGTCATTAAACTTCGTCTTGTTCGTCATTTAAGAACACCTGACTATGATGAAATCTTTGCTGGCGACCCAACATGGGTTACAGAAAGCATTGGTGGAATGGTTGACGACAAAAAGAGTTTGGTTACAAAAAACTCTTTCAGATATTTGCAAACACTTATCAATCTTGATGCATCTCCAGAACCAAACTTAACTGTTTTATATTCTGAAAAACTTCCATTGAATTTCCGTAAATTCTGTGCAAAAATTTCCATTTTGACAGACTCTATTCAATATGAAGGCGACGATGTAATGAGACCACTCTATGGAAATGATTATGCCATTGCTTGTTGCGTTTCTGCCATGAAAGTTGGCAAACAAATGCAATTCTTTGGTGCAAGATGTAACTTGGCTAAATCTCTCCTTTATTCTCTTAATGGTGGTGTAGACGAAAATTCTGGCGTTCAAGTTGTTGAAGGCTTGGCGAAAAACACTGAAGAAGTGCTTTCATTTGACAAAGTTTGGAAAAACTATCAAAAAACACTTGAAAAAGTGGCAAAAACTTATGTTGAAGCCATGAATATCATTCACTATATGCATGACAAATATGCTTACGAAAGAGGTCAAATGGCTTTGCTTGACACTCGCGTTGAAAGACTTATGGCTTTTGGTGCAGCAGGATTTTCCGTTGTTGCGGATTCACTTTCTGCAATCAAATATGCCAAAGTTAAACCAATCAGAGACGAAAGAGGAATCATTGTTGACTTTGAAATTGAAGGAGATTTCCCTAAATTTGGAAATGATGATGACAGAGTTGACCAAATTGGTGTTGATGTAGTTCAATTCTTCTTTGGTTGTTTGAAGAAACAAAAAACCTACAGAAACGCAATGCACACATTGTCACTTTTGACAATTACTTCAAATGTAATGTATGGAAAGAAAACAGGCTCAACTCCTGACGGAAGAAAAGCAGGAGTGGCATTTGCTCCTGGTGCAAACCCAATGCATGAAAGAGATTGCTCTGGTGCTTTGGCTTCCCTTAACTCTGTGGCTAAAATTCCTTATGGATGTTGCTGTCAAGACGGAATTTCCAACACATTCTCCATTGTTCCAGATGCGTTGGGACACAGCGAAAGTTCAAGAATAAGCAATCTTGTTGACATTTTGGACGGATATTTTGTTCAAGATGCACAACATCTTAATGTAAATGTTTTAAATAGAGAACTTTTGATTGACGCCATGAATCATCCTTGGAAATATCCAAACTTGACAATCAGAGTTTCAGGTTATGCAGTAAACTTCAATCGTTTGTCTAAGGCTCATCAAAAAGAAGTTATTGCAAGAACATTCCATGGCAAAAGATAACTTATCTTTCTTTTAAAAAAGAAAGGTAAGCGAAAGAAAATTAACTTTTTACTTTGACACTTAAATTTAAAAAGTTAATTTATATTCGTTTATCATCTTGGCAATAAAAATAGAAAACGAGCAATTTTGCTCTTTTTCTTTATAAATAACAAACTAAAAGAAGAGAAAATATGATTAAAGGAAATATAGACAGTTTTGAAACGATGGGTTTGGTGGATGGACCGGGGGTGCGATTTGTTGTGTTTTTGCAAGGTTGCCCAATTCGATGTGCTTATTGCCACAATCCAGAAATGTGGGACCCAAACCTTTCCAAAACAAAGATGACGCCAGAAGAGTTGCTTGCAAAAATGTTGAGATATAAGCCATATTTTAAAAATGGTGGTGGAATAACTGTTTCAGGTGGAGAGCCACTTCTGCAAGTGGAATTTGTTACTGAGTTGTTTAAACTTTGCAAACAAAACAACATTCACACTTGCCTTGACACTTCTGGGCAAGGGGATGGATATGATGAACTTTTAGATTTTTGTGATCTTGTGATCTTAGATGTTAAAGAACTTGATAAAGAGAAATATCTAAACTTGGTCGGCAAAGATATCAGCAAGTTTACCAAGTTTCTGGATGCCTGCCAAAAGAAAAACAAAAAGATGTGGCTTAGACAAGTCATTGTTCCAAACTTTAACGATAATGAAGAAAGTGTTTTGAAACTTAAAGAATTTGCAAAAAAATTGAAAAACATTGAGAAAATTGAACTTTTGCCATATCACACCATGGCTAAAGAAAAGTATAAAAAACTTGGCATCAAATATCGATTGGAAGACACTCCTGAAATGGACAAACAAAGATGTCAAAAATTAGAAAAATTGCTTAAAGATTAAAAGACATATTTATGTCTTTTTTCTTTTATATTTGGCAAAGATTTGTTTATGGACATAATTTTGCTGGCAATATGTGTGTTTTATTTAGTTAAAGGCTATGTCAAGGGACTTGTTTCCATGCTTTTTTCTTTATTTGGAGTTGTCTTTGTCATTCTGTTGGCGTGGAAACTCAGCGATTTTTGTCAGACTTATTTTCAAAACTGGTTTAATTTTACAAGCGGTCTTTCCAATGTGTTAGACCAATTTTTACCAGGGCAATTTTCCAACATATTTGAACTAGAGCAAGCAGTGATGAAAAGCCATTTTGGTGTCATCTTTGCTCCAATCTTTTCCAAATTGTTTTTAGACATTACTTTTGACGGCAACCTGACAGCAGGGCAAATTTTGGCACGACCTTTAAACAGTCTTTGCGTTAAACTTTTGGCGTTTGTGGTTTTGTTTATTTTTTTTGTTATTCTGCTTAAACTTTTGCGTTTTCTGATAAACAGAATTGTCAAGTTTTGCGGTCTTGGAGTTTGTAATCGAATTTTTGGAAGTTTGATTGGTTTATGTAAAGGTATTGTCATCTTTGGTGTATGCTATTTTGTCATGTTGACGCTTTCAAACTTCTTCTTAAATGAAACACTCCTTACTTTCGTAAAGAGTGGTCAGGTTTCAAATTTTGTTTATGAGAACATAGTTGACTTTTTGTTTTCAATTTTTTACAACATCTGATTTTCTATTTCTAAGATGTAATTTTCAAAAATGGTGTTTTGCTTGGTTTCAGGCAAAAGCCCTTCCAACTTTTTATTTTCTTCCTTATAATGTTCGATTTTGTTTTTAAAATTGACAAGCAAAATTATTTGCACAATTATGCCAATCGTCAACAAGACGATAAGCACCATCATGAATATTTGTAAAGCACTAAATCTCTTTGTGTTTTCTTTTTCTTCTGGCATTAGATTTTTCCTTTATCTTATTGTAGCATTTTGTCAGAGGTAATGCAACAAATTTATTCATTAAAAATCTTTGCAGGCAAATTGAAAGGCTGAAAACCGCAACAGTCCAAAGCCTGAACTGACCATAGTTGAATTTTAAATTTAAATAATAAAATGCAAAAAAAGTCAAAATAACAGTAAAAAATGTGATAATTTCCTTTAAAATTTGCTGTTTTTTTGTTTTGTTAATCAAAATGTTTCTTAAGTCAAACAAAAAACCTGTGGCAATTCCGCCTAAGAAAAGCCACAAGAAAACGATTGGTTGAGTTAAAGTTTCGTAAAGCATTATCTAAACAGCCTTTTTACAAGTCCAACTTTTTCGGCTTTGCGAGAATATTTAATGGCATTGATGTCGCCACTGAACGACACTTGCTTGTTATCAAGGTCAAGTTTTGTGATTTCTATGTTTGTTCCGCTGATGATTATGTTGCAATCTCCAACTTCCACCACAGCCTGAGTGCCAGTGGAAGAAAGCATTTTTGTTGCACCAGTTATGTCAAGTTTCTTACGGTTTTCAATTGTTATCTGTTCCATTTCTTCTCCTTTTTATTTTCAAGTTGAATTTTGTTTTAAATTGCTTTAAAGTTTGTGTATAATATATTTATGATTAAAAAAGAAATAATAGTAGAAAAAAGACAAAAAACTGTAAATCTTTTGCAAGACTTTGGTTTTACTTTTGCTGATGTAAACAAGATGCTTAGAAATAAAGATGTCAAAATCAACGGCAAAGCAACAAAAGAAAACGCCATTCTGGAAATTGGGGACGAATTGGTCTTCTTTTATTCGCCTGAAATGCTGGACAAAAAAGTGGAAATCGTTTATGAAAATGATGATGTTTACATAATCTATAAGTCTGCTGGAATTGAATCAGACGGAGAAAAAGGAGTTGAAAGCATCTTAAAAAATGCCATTGCTGTTCACAGGCTTGACAGAAATACCGAAGGTCTTATGGTGTTTGCCAAGAATGAAGTGGCAGAGAAAAAATTGCTTAAAGCGTTTAAAGAAAAAACTGTAAGCAAGTTTTATGTTGCCGAAGTGGTTGGTTTTTTTGAAGCAAAAAACAAAACTTATAATGCATACCTTCTTAAAGATGGAGAAAATTCAAGTGTAAAAATATTTCAAAACAAGGTAAAAGGTGCTGTGGAAATTTCCATGGTTGTCAACACATTGAAGGCAGGAAAAGAAAGCAGTTTGTTGGAAATTGAGTTGTTGACGGGTAAAACACATCAAATAAGGGCTCATCTGGCTTTTCTTGGTCACGCCATAATTGGGGACGGGAAATATGGAAAAAACGATGATAACAAAAAGTTTAAACAGACTCGTCAGAAATTGGCTTGTGTTAAATTGAAGTTTAAAAATGTTGGAATAACAGGACTTGATGGCAAGGAATTTGTGAAAAATCCTAAATGGAAAGTGTGACATTTAAATTGATTTATGCATAACTAAATAAGTATGAAGGGCGAATTTTATCAAATAAATTCATATTATCAAGGTTTATTACAAAATTATTATGGGGGTGCAAATGGATGCTTTGTGGCATTTATGCACTTCTTTTATCAATATAATCAAAGTGCTGTTTTTCAACCAGAGTTAAGCGAATGTTTTGAAAAACTTTGGCAGTTGGAACTTGAAAACTGCACAATTTTAAGTGAAATTATTTTAAAAATGGACGGAGATAACAAATATTTTTCCAGTTCCAAAAAATTTCTTTCAGGTTATAATGTGGATTACATTAAGAATTTTTCCAAAATTTTCTTGGCAGATATTGAGTTTTTGGAAGTAAATGTGATTGAAATAAAAAATATAATAAATAAGATTGATAACACAAAAATTAAAGAAAAATTGAAAAAAATCTTAAAAAACAAGCAAATTTCCTTGAATTTTTTAAAAGAAAAATATTTTAAACTTAATTTAATTGGTTAATTTTTTAATAAATTTTTTCTTAATTTTTTTAATTTTCTTGAAATTATTTTTTCTCCCTATTTTAGGGAAGTTTAAACCCCTTTATATAAAAATATATATAAAATAAAAATTCTTTCAATTTGTTTGATAAATTGGATTTAAAAGTGTTAAAATATTTTTAGATTGGACAAGTAATTTTTGCTAAGGAAAAATAAGGGGAATTCTTATGAAAAAGTTTAGCATTGTTTTCATGTCAATTTGCGTAACCCTTCTGGCAACCTTATTTTGTGCATGCTCTTTCAAGAAACCAGAAGCACAGTTTTCTGAAAACGAACGAATTGTTTCAATTGGCGAACAAATTGATTTAGACGAATATTTGCAAATTACGGGTGTGAGTAAAGATGAACTTACATATCGTTTTTCTGATTCTTCCTTATTTGAAATAAATGGACATAAAATTAAAGCCAAAGCATCAGGCAAGTCAAAGGTCTATGCTTTTTATGAAGAAAGCAATCTTACATCCATGCAGGTGGTTGTAAGAAAACAATTCGATGCACCAAGTTCGATTCGTTTTGCTGATGGCAACTTGGTTTGGAACACAGTTACTGGTTGGTATGAAGGCGAAGCAACTCACACTGTGGCAAGTTCTTACACAGTTGAATGGGATTATAATGGTGCTGGCAATGAAAAAGAAAATGGCAGTCAAGTTGTTTTCACAAATCAGTTGGATATGACAGGTTTTAAATCTGGTGTTTACAATTTCAAAGTTAAAGCCAACACACACGAATATTTTGATGCCAGTGAATTTGCAACAAGCGAACCAGTTTATTATGGCTATATGCAAAAAATCAAAGAAAAAGATTTTGTTTGGAATTTTGACACTGGTGTTTTGACTTGGCAAGAAATTGAAGATGCTAAGTTCACTGTCAGACTTAATGGTGCTTTGCTTTCTGATTTGGCAGGGGCTGATGCAAACGGATACATAACAACAAATGCAGTTGATCTTACAAGATATTTAAGTGACGCAAACAATGGCGACTATGATGTGACAGTTACGGTTTTCGACAAAAATGGTGTGAAATATGAAATGGCAAGTGAAAACTTCGTGATTACAAAACTTGCAACTCCTGTTGTTTCCAACGATTTCACAATGACAAATGGTGGACAAATTTTGATTAAATCCAACCAAAGCGTGGAAAACTTTAAAGTGATTGCCCAAAACGCAGTTGTCGGAAAACTGGAATTTGATTTAGAAAATGTTGGACAAGACATTTTGACTACTTTGGACTTTTTAAAGGGTGGCGTTTATGACATAAGTGTAGTTGCTGAAAATCGTGACGAAACAAGACATTATTTTAAAAGCAATCCCGCCAACTTTGGCAAAGTTTACAAACTTCCAGCAGTTGTTTTGTCTGGCAAAGGCGAAAACACTGAAAATGGAACGGCATTTAATGTGGCGGTTGAAAATACAGCAGTTGTGGAAACATCTTTAAAAGTTTCTTCAAAAGATGATTCTCAACTTTTTGACAACTTTAAAAACGGATTTTCTTGGACAGCAAATGTCAGTGGACAATACAGACTTTCTGGTGTTTTGCAATCAAAAAGTGCAACATCAAGCATTGACGGAAACATGGTCTATGTAATCAACTCAAACGCAAGTGAAGATGTTGTTTTGACAAAAGTTGGCTCTGTCGGACTTGTTATGCACAAATACGAAAACGGAAATTCAGTTTTGACTTTCAGCGAAGTTGATTTTGCTGACCAAAACAGTTATAAAATTTTGCACTTCAATGGCACAAATTTTGAAGCAGTTGAAGAAAACAAGATTTCTTCTGTTTCAGTTTTAAATAAAGTTGTAACTTTTGTTTTAAACGGCAGAGTGGAAACTTTGTTTGAAGCAATTGACAACGAGTTTGAATTTAAAATTGTTGCAAACACGACAGAAAGTGAAACATCAATAAGTTCTTCTGCAAACAAGACATTGACACTTCTTGGTCAACCAACTGCTCCTGAAACTGGAAATCCACAAAATGGAGTTTTTGTCTGGAATGCAGTGGAAAACGCAGATAAATATAGTGTGGAAATTTATTACACCAACAACAAAGACATTTTTGAAAACAATGATTTAAGTTTATTTGAAAAGACAAGCACAGTGACAACTGAAACACGACATCGTTTTAATAAAGTCGGTTATTACATCGTTCGCGTATATGCAGTTGCAGACACTGCAAGTGAAAATCTTTACATTTCTTCTGCAGTTGCTTTGGAAAGAAATTTCCATGTTTCCGAAAAAGTAACAATCGGGGATGTTCAGTTGCGAAACAACGGAAGTAGTATATTTTTAAGAATTTTCAACAAAGACAGCAATGTAAAAACATACACAATCAGTGTTACAGGTCAAGAAGATGAAACTTTGGTGGCAAGTGGTGAAAGTTATGATGATTACACTTTAAATAAAGCATTCTTCACGCAGGACACTGATGTCACAGTTACAGTCACTGCAAATGCCAGTGACTCAACATTAAGACCATCTGACAGTTACAGTTTGGGTGTGGAAAAACTTCGAAACGTAACTGCTGACGATGTTTTGGTTGAAGATGACCATGGCTATTCAATCAGTTTAGTGCCTTATAAAGATGGAATAACATCCAAAATCACTTATGATGCAAGCAACAAAACAAGTGCAAAAAACACCAAAGCAACTCTTGATGTTTCAGGAGTTGGTGCTGATGAATTTAATTTGACTTTTGAATTTGTTGGCAGTGATTTGGTTAATGGAATTTATGATGTTCAAAACAACAAAGTTTTCCTTAATTGTGATGAAGGGTCTAAGACAATTGCTTTCTCAAGAATTGCAAAGCCAGAACAACTTGTATATGAAAATGGAAAATTTAATTTCACAGCAAACGGAATTCCTGCAAGTGAATATAATTATGTTTTGGAAATTGCTTATAAAAACGCAAACAACACAAACTTTTTGATTGCAATTAAGTTTGACGGAACAGTTACTGCCACAATTGGCGGAAGCAATGAAAAAATTGTGCTTGGAAGAATGCAAGACTTTATTGATTTGTCGGCAAACACGATTGATTTCAATGCAATTGAAACAGCAATCTATGACAATGCAAAATTGGAAGCATGTTACAGACAGATGAACAATCCTAAGTTTTCATTGTTTGTAAGTTTTAAACAATATGACTCAATTACAGAAAAATATCTTATTTCATCAAGAAACTCAGTTGAAACACAGTTGGAAAAATTGCCAGAAGCAGAATTGAAGTTCAATTTTGTGGAAGAAGACGAAAACTTTAAACTATCATGGCAAGTTTTGGAAACTTCAAGTTTGGAAATTTCCAATGTTAATTACAAATTATTCGTCAATGCTGGAAACACAAGTTTCGAAGAAGTGACAGACTTTGCTGTTAATTATGAAATCGTTTCAGAGAAAAAATTTGCATACATAACTTTGAAAGCACAAGATTATCAAGCAGGCGTGTTCTACAACTTTTACTTAACAGCCACACAACCACATTATCTTGGGACAAGCATTTCAAACAATTTAATTGTTTACAGACTTAAATCTGTTGACACTTTGTCTTTAAATGAAAACAAACTTACTGCAAGTGTTGCTGATGCAGGATATGCACAAAAGGTTGTTGTGACTGTCAAAGGTGTTGCACAAGATTACGCTGTTGAAAACAACGGTAACTTTGCAATTCCTGTTGCAGGAGAAGGCGAATACACTGTCAAGGTTGTGGCAAAAGAAAACAGTTTAAATGATGTGACAAACATTGCAACATATTACATAGACAGTTTGCAAAGCAGTTGGACACTTAAATCTTTAGACACTGTGGCAAACGACAATGTTCCACAACTTAGGTTTGCAAACGAAGTTATAAGTTGGGATAAGTTTGCTGGAAACTTTGGCGAGAATTTGCATTATGTTTTAATTTTTAAAGACAAGAATGGAGTTACAGCAGAAACATCAACTTATAAAATTGATGGCAACACTGTCAGCGTAGAACTTAATGATAAATCACAAATATATAAAGATTTGTCAAAGCTTAGTGCTGGCGATATTGAAATCCAAGTAAGTGCAAATCTTTCAAGATACAGCACAAACAAGAATGGTGTGATTTATTTTGCTGATTTACAGACACTTTTAAATGGCAAGCAAGAATTTAATCATTATGTTTATCAGAAAATAACAAACAAAAAACTGAATGTTCCAAACATTACAAACATTACATTCGACAACGGAACAAACAACAGCAAAGTTGAAAAGCCTGATGTTAAGATTACCTTTGAAGGTGATTATGATTTCCAAAGTGGTGCTGGAAATGACAATTTCAAAGTTTTTGTTTCTTCCACTTCAACATCAGAAAGAACACAGTTGAATGTTGCTGTTTCAGAAAAGACAACTGGTGTTTTTGAATTTACATTAAATGCAACAGATTATGCTTTTGTTCAACCAGATGAAAATCTTATCTTAGAAATTTTGGCAACATCAAATGTAAACTTGCCATCCACAATTGGAAGTAAAGATGTTTACATGGCGAAACAAGTTCGCAGTGTTGAATTTGAAACTGTGCTGGAAAACGGCAATGAATTTACAACTCATAAAGTTACAGTTACTTTTATGGACAATGCTCCTGAATATGTTTTAGGTGGAGTTGTTTTGAAAGTTACTGACAAAACTACAAATAAAATTTATTTCTTAAATTATGATGTCACAACAGTGACAAACTCAATTACTTGCGATTTAACTGACTTTATTAAAACCAATTTGCAAAGTGGTGCAAGCATAAGCGTGGAAGCGTTTATAAACAGTTATTCTGGAAATGGAAACTATATTTTGGCTTGCAAAAACAAAGTTTCAACAGACATCACAGAAAACATCATTGTTTTAGGTGGCGTGGCAACAACAGATAATTATGACGAAAGCACAACTTATGACGACATTCACTATCGCGCTGATGCGGGCGGTTTCCAAATTCTTCCTGCAACTGGCAAGACACTTTCAGATGACATTGTGTTTGTGGTTTCTTATAAAGTTGGCGAATATTCTTTTGAAACAAAAGAAATCACAAAAGATGACAACTTCTATTTTGAATTCCCTGCTGTTTGGATAGATGAAGGTGAATATTCATTAAGCATTTATGCTAAACAAAAACAAACTGAAAATGAAGGCGTTATAAATGTCTATGTCAACTCTTGGACAAACAACTTGACTTTCCAAATTAACAGAGCCGAAAAAATCAGCCAAGTTGAAATTTCAAGAGATGAAACAAACCAAAGTGAACTTAACATTGAATGGAACAGTGTGACAAATGTCAGCGAATATATTTTCAGAGTTTACAACAATGTAAATGGAAAACTTATCTTCTCGACAACCACTACATCAAATGTCAACACACTTTCTCAACTTTTCTGGGCAAATTATAATGATTTTGAAAATGTTAATTTAACAGTTGGCACAACTGATATTGACGCCAAATTTGAAATAATTTCAGTTGGAAAAGATGGCACAAGCAATTCTCAGGCTTACACATTCTATGCTTATTTAAGACCAAACAACTTAAGTTACCAAAGCGTGCAAGTTTCAGAAGAATTTGGAACAGTGACTTTGGAAACTTTGCCAAACTATTCTTACCTTTACAGATTTGTAAGTGGAAATGCGGTTGTTCAAGACTGGAAAAAAGTGACTGCACAAACAACAGAAACAACTCTTGACACATCAGAACTTGAAATTGATTCTGCCATTGCTTTTAATGTTGAAATAATCATTCTTGGCAGTGCGGACAATTCTGGAACAACAATCACAGAAAGTGCAACAAATTTTGTTTTTGACTCTTATTTCTGGACATCATCACTTTCTACAACCAGATTTGGAAAGTCTAATCCTATTTTAAATGTAAGATATGACCAAACCGACGCCACAAGCATCATCTTAGAAATGGGGCAATCTACATTTGCCAACCTTTCAAAAGTTTTGGTAGGAGTTGAAGAAAATGCAGTATATTCTCAGAGAGTTGTAAGTTTGGATGCTGAAAAACTTAAAGAATGCGGAAATGCTGACGGAGATTCAACAACACCAGACACAACAAGACGCAGTTATGCATATCCGCTTTCAGATATGCTTGCAGTTTTGAAAGAACTTGGAGTAGATTACACTGCAGGCAAAATAACAGTTTATTTCTGGACTTTGGAAAATGATGCAGGCGGACTTACTTATGTTGTTTCTGACGCTTTTGGCTTTGACATTGCCTTATCTGATGATGTAGGATTTGTCAAGGTTGACAAACTTGGAAACAATGCAGAGCCTGTTGATAACGCCAATACATTTGTGTTGTTTGAAAAGAATGACAATATGTTAAATTCTCAAACACTTGGAATAAATGTCAAGATTGACTATGTGGAAACTACTTACATTTATGACGAACGCGGAAATGTTATTGATGTTCAGTATGCTGATGCAACTGCATATAGATTTGTGGATGTAACTAAACTTAAAGTAGATTATCCTTACTATGATAACCAAGACTATTATGTAATTGATTTGGTTAAGATGTTTGAAGAAGATGAACTTAATGACATTACAGGAAACATCTCAATTGAATTTTTAAGAGTTAGATTTAACTTATTACAACAAATGTTTATTGTTACGGATTGGCTTTCTGGTTTTGATTTTGTCAGACTTGCACCTGTTTCTTATGCCACACTTTCTGGCGGAAACATTGAATGGAGTGCAGGGGATGCGGTTAACGCAGAAGGTTATTACATTTATTTCTATTCAGTCGATGACAATGGAAACAAAACTGAAAGTTACAGCCGATTTGAAGTGGGTAATCAAACTGTTTTTGACGCTTCTAAATTTGGAGGACAAAACTGCTTTATTGAAATTCAAGGTGTAAGTGCAGATCCATTTGTTTTGGCTTCAAGCAAATATGCTGTTTCAGAAGAACCAGTCATTAAAAACCAACTTTCAGGCAAATTAAAACTTTCAGGTGGAAGTTTCACGATTGACTATGACAATGTAAGTGGTGATGCAACAAACAACATTTATAAATTCATCACAGAAAACAGAAATTCAGATCTCACATTTGAAGAGCGTGCAAAAACATTAATTGAAACAACTTGGACTTATCCATTCACATTTAAACTTGCTTCACTTTTAAATGGGCAAGTTGTGTTGCGAATGACATTCATTTCAAATGAAACAAATCGCACTCAATCTGTTGATGTAAATGCAAAAGACCTTTTGACAAATCTTGCAGAATTTGCGGATAACAATGACACTTACGACATCATTGCAACATTGCAAGAATGGTCACAAGGTGCAACAACCGAAAGTTATAAACGCACACTTGACGATTTTATGGATTTCATTCAAAATGGCAGTCATGGTGTGGCAAACGAAAACATCTTGTTTGACTCTTACTTTGAAAAAATTCAAGCGGGCGAATATGCCATTACTTATTGTTTGCTTGGTGGATCTTCTTCATTAAATTCAACTTGGATGACTTTTGTAAACGACAATATTGATGGTGGAAATTCCCTTTATGTAAATGGTGAAACAAACGTAACAGCAAGACGCGAAAAGATTGATTCAGTTACAAACAGTTATAAGGTGATTGTCAAGAAAGAAAAAGTTTTTGATTATGTTGATGGTGCTTACACTGCAGTAGATGCCAATCAATATGTGCTTCAACTTGCCACAAAATCTGAAAGTGACAATGGCAAAATTTATGCTTTCTCAATTGACAATTTCAGTGGAGATTTCAGACTTCATTATTTGTCTTCAAACACAGATACATCAACTTTCGACACAAGCAAATCCATTTCGGTTTATCAATCTGACAAAAACGGAAACAAAGTAACTCTTGGCGAATATTTGATGTTTTACATCAATCAAAATAACGGAGATTCCATTTTGGGTGTTTATGGAGATTTAGTGCCAAGAACAATCTATGGAATGCAAATTTATGCTGTTGGTAATGAAAACTCTTTGTCATCAAAATCAGAATATTTCAAACTTATACTTTTAAGTTTTGGCGATGATTTTGCAATCTCTGACGGAGTTTTAAGTTGGACAACTCAACTTAACAGAAACATCACTGTTATGTATCGGACTCTTCGTGGTTCTGAAATGACAGAAGAAATCGTGACAGAAAATTCTTATGCAACTTACAGCCTTAACGGAAAAGGTGAAGGAACATACAGTTACATTAAGTTTGTCGTAGCAGGCAGTGATGTTGTGGACAACAACATTATGGTGGACAGTGACATATTTGAAATTGACAATGTCTATAAACTTGCTTCTCCAAAACTTACCAATTATCTTGGTTACATCAGCATTGATGAAACACAAAATGGCAACAGAACAAGATATAATTCAAGTTACAGCGACGGAAGTTTCTTCCAATATATGATTTACAACAACAATAATGATGACATTTACATCAAACGAGTGGACTCAACTCTTGGAAACAGTGTTGAAGGTAATGGGGCTTTCCTTTATGTTGCAGGCCGTGACGGTGAAGAAGACTACAGATATAAAAGCACTGAAGTCAACGCAGAAAATTTCCAAGTGATTTCTGTTGGGTCAACTGTTGAAGATGTCAAATTTGTTCGTGATCAATCTGACTTAGATGAAAATGGTTACAACAAAAATTATTACATCAACAGACTTGACACATCTTCTTGGACAAACGCACAAGGAAATCCACTTTCTGCCATTGCTCTTCAAAGTTCTCCAGCATCGCTTTCTGCAAGAATGCTTGACAGCGTTCAAAACTTGAAAGTGACAAATGGACGAATTGCATGGTCAGGTGTGGAAGGAAGAACAGAAGAAGATGGAATTTTGACTGTGGAAAGCCAAGCGGAAATAATTTATAAGGTTTCCATTGAACAATATTCAATTTCTAAAACTGATGACAACACCACAACAGAATACACAGAACAAATTGTTGAACCTGTTTACACAAAGAATGCCGAACTTGATTTTGCTGACATTGAAGACAAGTTGGAAATATTAGATTCTGACAAACAAATCTTCATCAAAATTTCTGTTCAAGCATTGGCACTTTATGCACAAGCAAACAAACCAAACACCAACTTTGTTGAACTTATTTCTGGTGGATATGCTTATGGCAATGTTGTTTATGCTTCAACTGAAACAGAAACATTTGTGCTTTTAAGTGAAATAAACGACTCTTCATCAATGTCACAAATTTTGCGTTTAAAGACTGTTACTTCTCTTGAAGTTTCAGACGGAAAATTGCAATGGGTTTACAGTGCAAACAATTTGCCAAATGGTGCAAGTTTGACTGTTGATAGTTTTGATTTATATTACAAATTTATTGTTGAAGACGAAGATGGAAAAGAAATTTCAGGAACATTTGAAAAACCAATTTTGCAATCAGACGGAACATTCTTGATTAAATTTAATGAAGATAAAGGTCAGATGAAAATTGGAAATCAAAAAGTTAAGGTTTATGCCACAACAGGTGCAAACTTAGACAGTTCAGTCATCAAGTCAAGGGGTGTTGAAATTACAGTCAATAAACTTGACACAATTTCAAGCAACGATTTCTCCATTGAATATGTTGGAAGTGGTGTTGATATGCTTGATTTGTCAGAATATTTCAAATCAAATCAAAACCATGAAGTCGTTGTGACATTCTATAATATGTATGGCAACATTATAAACACAACTGGAAATCCATTCACTTTGACATACAACAAAAGCAGAATTTATTTAATAAGCAGTCCAGAACAATCGTATGATGACGAATATAATGTGATCATTGATTCGGTTTCTGGCGGTTGCAATTTAACATTTAAGGTTAAATATAACGCAACAAGTGTGCTTTATTCTGATGTAAGTGACTTCATTCCTTTGCAACGAGTTGAATGGCAAAACAATGACTCTATTGCTTGGGATTCCACGAAAGGCGAATTTTCATGGAATTACACTGGATATCTTTCACTTAATCAAGGTGTAGATGCTGAAGTGTTGGGTTATGCTGTTTCAAGAGAAACCACATTATTTAATGATGCAAACCTTACAACTCCAAGCGAAATTGAAAACAACAAATTGGCAAGTGGAACAGTGCTTGACATCTTGGAAAGGGGAAGCGGTTACATCAAGATAGCTTACCTTGGCGAAGAGTTTTATGTCAGCGATATGTTTATTGACCGTGTGCCAGTTGACACATTTGCACTTTCTGCAAACACACTTTTAAAAGTTGTGGAAACAGATGGAGATTATTCAATAATCAAAGTAAAAGATGCTGACAGTGACGAAGAAAGAGAAGAATTTTACAGAGTGCTTTCAAGCGTGATTTCAAAACCTGTTTACATCATTGAAGCAGACTATCGTGCAAGTGGCAAGAAATATTACACAACCGAAGGCACAACATTTAAGCCAACTGTTGTTGGATATGTCACATTAAACATTCGTGTAAAACTTGGACCTGCAAACATTCAATCAGAAGTTTTGCAATACAACAACGGCGACTATGTTATGTTCAACTTGTTTGCTGGTGGAGATGGAACTCAAGCAACACCTTACAGAATTGCCAATGCTGACCAGTTTAGAAACATTCAACATCGTCTTAAATTGGAAGACTATCTCAAAGCAGGCGAAGATGACAATAGTGTAAACTATTTCGACATTTTGGCTGACATTGATTTGTCAAACATGCCATTCACTGGTGTTTTGTTTAAGGGAACATTTGAAGGTGTTGTAAATGGAAATGGGCATAAAATCACTTACAAAGTTACAGCAACTGATGCATTGACATACAGCGTCTATGTTGACACTGGCTTTGTAAAGAGTCCAACGGCAGGTGTCAATTCCACAACCTTCTTATATGGAGCATCGTTGTTTGAAAGAACATCAATAAATTCATCTATTTCCAATTTGCGTATTGATGCTGATTATTCGGATGAAAAGACTGTGTTGATTTCTGTTCATTCGCTTATTGCTGGACTTGCAATTTCCAACTATGGCATGATAAGCAATGTGGAACTGGTTGGTTTCAACACCAATTTCAGTGGTTATAATGCAAACAGCCGTCCAATGATGGTTTACAGCGGAATTGTTTCTCAAAACATTGGAGAACAAGCCACAGTTTCTAACTGCTTTGTTTCCACTGACATGATTATTGAAGACAAAGGCTCTTCTCAAGTAATTTTTGCAAGTGGAATTGCGTTTATCAATCAAACAAATGCAAAAATCTTATACTGCATGACAGGCTACAGTGGCTATACTGTGAATTTCGACCCAGCAAATGCCATTCCTACAACAAACAAAATTCAAGTGTCAATTACACAAGGTCAAAACATTGTTCAACTTGCAGGAATCTGCATAACCAATGCAAATGCCATCATCTCAGGATGTCAAAACAATCTTGAAATTGATGTTGAAGGTGTAAGCACTGCTTTAAACTGCACAGTTTACATCGCTGGTCTTGTTGACTATCAAGGTGGAACAATGACAGGTAATGTCAATAATGGAACACTTAATATTCCACATGGTTTTGGCTCTTGCAATTATGCTTTGAATGACAGCGACTTTGGAACAAGAGTGGAAACAACTTTGATTTAACCAAATCAAGCATAATAAGCCTTTAAAAAGAGTATAAATAGATTGTGAAAAAATCTGTTTGTGCTCTTTTTTTATTTATTGTTTTGTTCTGCTTTGTGGGATGTTCATCTACTGCACCGACAGCAGATGTCTTTCAAACAAACGCTTTCAGAATTTTAAAATCAAATGATTCTTCAGGTCAAATAGGGCTTAGTTACATCTTTCCTTTAAACTCTGCCATAATGAAAGAAAAAGGTTTCAATGAAGATGAGTTGATGATCTATCGTTTTTATTTGTCATCTTATGTCAACGCTTTGGCAAAAGTAAACCGCGACAAAGATGTGGAAGGTGTGGAAGTTGGTTATTGCAAATATTTCTCCGATGTTGACGGAATTGGTTTTTCCATTGTTTTTAAAAATTTGGAAAGCCAAAAACAATTTTTTGGTGTAAGTGATGATGAAAGCGAAGAAGAAAAAGAAAACAACACAGAGTCCAGTGGTTTCTTTATGAAAAAGATTACATTAAAATCCAACTTTCCAATTTCAGAAAAATCTGCACAGAGTTTGAAAGATGTTTGCCTGCTTGCAGTAAATTCCACTTGTGAAAGCATTAAAGTTTCTGAAGAAAGAAGGACTTTAATGAAAGCATCGTTTGATGAATCGGTTTTCATCTATGATTTTGCTTCAATGTCAAACACTTTGAAAAGCGACCAAATGTATGAAGTAAACGGAGTTAAACATAACATCTTCTTCAAAACATTGGAAGAGCTTAAAACTGACAATTCAATTGAGTTTTTTGTGACTGGACCAAATCATGCTGTTTGGTATGCTTCTGCTTTGATTTTGGTGTGCGTTTCTATGGTTGCATACTTTGTAATCTTAAAATTTGCAACAAAAAATAAGAAAAACAATTAAAAAAAATAAATAAATTTTTGTTTAAATATTGTGTTTTTGCTTTAAAAATGTTATACTAATATGGTTATTTAAAAAAGGAAAACGCAATATGGAAAACAAGATGATAAGAAATGTGGCAATTATTGCCCACGTTGACCATGGCAAAACTTCATTGGTCAATGAAATGTTGAAACAAGGAAATGTATTCAGAAACAACCAAGTTGTTGAGGACAGAGTTATGGACAGCAATGACTTGGAAAGAGAAAGAGGCATTACAATTTTGTCTAAAAATGCTTCTTGCGTTTATGGCGACATTAAAATCAATGTCGTAGACACCCCAGGACATGCTGACTTCGGTGGAGAAGTGGAAAGAGTTTTAAAAATGGTTGACGGCGTGCTTTTGGTTGTTGATGCCTATGAAGGACCAATGCCACAGACTCGTTTCGTGCTGGAAAAAGCGTTGTCGTTAAAACTTAAAGTTGTTGTTGTTGTAAACAAAATTGACAGACCTGATGCACGCGTTAAAGAAGTTATTGATGAAGTTTTGGAACTTTTCTTGGAACTTGACGCAGATGAAGATCAACTTGATTCTCCTTTCGTTTTTGCTTCTGCAAGACAAGGCATTTCTTCTACAGACGCTGGTGTTATGGGCACAGATTTGAAACCACTTTTTGAAACAATCATAAATCACATTCCTGCCCCACAAGGCGAAGTGAATGAACCTATGAAGATGTTGATTTCTTCTGCTGAACACAATGAATATGTCGGAAAACTTGCAGTCGGAAAACTTGAACGCGGAAAAGTTAGGGTTGGACAAAATGTTGTTGTCTGCAACTATCATGATGAAAGCAAAAAGGTTAAGTCAAAAATTGTAAGTTTGTTTGTCTATGATGGGCTTAAGCGTGTGCCTGTGGAAAGTGCTGAAAGCGGAGAAATTGTTTGTGTTGCAGGGCTTGAAGATGTCACGATTGGTGACACAATTTGTGATGAAGCACAAGTTGAACCAATTGAATTTGTCAAGATTGCAGAACCAAGCGTAGAGATGACTTTCATGGTAAATGACAGTCCTTTTGCAGGGAAAGAAGGGAAGTTTGTGACTTCCAGACACCTGCGTGACAGACTTTATAAAGAAGCAGTGAAAGACCTTTCTCTTCGTGTGGAAGATGGCGACACTGCTGAAAAGTTTAAAGTTCGCGGAAGAGGGGAAATGCACCTTTCAATCTTAATTGAAAATATGCGCCGTGACGGTTATGAATTCCAAGTAAGTCAGCCAAAGGTTTTGATTAAAGTTATTGATGGTGTTAAGTGCGAGCCTATTGACAGACTTTTCTTGGATGTTCCTGAAGATTGTGTGGGAACAGTTATGAACAAAATGGGAGTTCGTAAAGGTGATTTGCAAAACATGGCTCCACACGGAAGCCGTATGAGAATGGAATTTTTAATTCCTTCTCGTGGTCTTTTTGGCTTTAAGTCTGACTTCTTGACTGACACTAGAGGGGAAGGTATTGTAAATTCAATATTCTTTGAATATCAACCATATAAAGGCGAAATCAATCGTCGTGAGTTTGGTGCTTTGATTGCACATGAAACAGGCAAAGCCATTGTTTATGGGCTTTATAATGCACAAGAACGCGGAGAACTTTTCATAGGTGCTGGTGTTGATGTTTATGGTGGAATGGTTGTTGGGACAAACCCTAAAGGTGGCGACATTGTTGTCAATGTTTGCAAAACAAAACACCTTTCAAACTGCCGTGCATCAGGCTCTGATGATGCTTTAAGATTGACTCCACCAAGAGTAATGAGTTTGGAAGACTGCATCGAATTTTTGGGCGATGACGAATATATGGAAGTTACTCCAAAATCTATTCGCATCAGAAAAATCATTCTTGACCACAATATGCGTATGCGTGAACGCGGCAAAATGCTTCGTGGAGAAATTTAATTAAAAAAGATAAGTTTTTGCTTATCTTTTTTTATTTTCTTGGTTTGCTAAATAGTTTTCAATTTAAAAGTTATTTTTTACTTTCAGATTGACAAAACTTTAATTTATTGATATACTTAAATTAAGATGAAAAGCACAGAAAAGCAAGAACTTAAACACAAATTGAAAAGAGTTGGATTATTTTTGTTGATTGTCCTGCTTCCTGTTTTGGTTATTTGTGTTGGTTTACAATATGCTGATGTGCCACAATGGCTTAACATTTTGGTTTTAGTTATTGTTATGTTTATATTCTTCTTTATTTTTTGTGCAGTTTGTGCTAAACTGGATAAAAAGAAACAAGAGCGTATGAGTAAGAAAAAAGACCCTTTCTCAGATTGATTGGAGGTTTAAATGCCAGATTACAAAATTTTGCCAAATAGTTTGGAAGCAGAACAAGCATTGCTTGGTTGTGTTTTATTGGATAATGATGCTCAAATGGAGATTATTTCCAAATTGCAACCAAACGATTTCTATGCAGAATCACACAAACAAGTTTTTGAAAGCATGGTGAAAATCTATAACAAAGGCGTGCCTGTTGATTTTGTAACTTTGACAAATCAATTGGAAGTTGACAAGAAATTGGAATTGATTGGAGGAATTGATTACATAACTTTTTTGACCAATGTTGTTCCATCAGCAGCAAACTTTCAACATTATTTAAACATTGTTAAAAACGATTCCACAAGAAGACGCTTAATTGGCGAATCACAAGAGATAATAAGAACTGCATTTGACAACGCTGATGGAAATGAAGCAATGCAGTTTGCAGAAAAGAAAATTTTTGACCTTTCTCAGAAAGAAAATTCCAATGAACTTGAACTTGTTGGAAAACCAGGCGGAGTCTTGACAAATGTTTTGAAACAAATTTCCGAACTGGCTGAAAACAAAGGTAAAATGAGAGGTATTCCAACTGGTTATAAAGATTTTGATGCCATTACAAATGGACTTCAAAACAGTGACCTAATTTTGCTTGCGGCTCGTCCAGGTGTGGGTAAAACTTCATTTGCCATGAACATGGCAATCAACACTGCAGTAAATGAAGGAAAGAAAATTGCCATTTTCTCACTTGAAATGTCCAAGGAACAACTTATGCAAAGGGCATTGTCTTCACTTGCAAAAGTAAACTTGTCACATGTTTTGAAAGGAAGCATGGACAGTGAAGAATGGAAACGAATTTGGACAGCGGAAAAGAAATTGGCTCAGAGTTCAATTTTTGTTGATGACTCATCACTTGTTACACCTTTCAACATCATTTCGAAATGTCGTAAACTTAAAATGACAGATGGGCTTGACCTTATCGTGATTGACTATTTGCAGTTGATGACAATGGGACGAAGTTCCAGAGAATCAAGAACACAAGAAGTCAGCGATTTGACCAGAACACTTAAAATTGCTGCAAAAGAATTGAATGTTCCGATTGTGCTTCTTTCACAATTATCTCGTGCGGTGGAAACTCGTGAAGACCACAGACCAGTGCTTTCAGACCTTAGAGAGTCTGGCTCTATCGAACAAGATGCTGACATTGTTTTGTTTTTATATAATCCAGAAAAATATGGCGACACATCAACAGAAGACGAACCAGGGACTGTTTATCTTCTGATTTCAAAACACAGAAGCGGAAGCACGGGCGAAGTTAAATTGAAATGGGTTGGAGAATATACAACATTCTTAAATCCAAATGAAAAAGTTGTTGTGGAATAAAAAGGGGGATAAAAATGAGAAGAAAGTGGGTTTTAGCAATCATATTAGCATTGGTTGTAATTGCTGTGGTTTTGACAGTGGTGTTCATCTTTGTTTTGAAAGATAAAGACACAAAAAAATTGACACTTCAATTAAATAATTCAACAACCACAGGTTATTTGTCTTCGTCAAGTGACGAATATAAAGAAATAATTAAATATCTTGATGAAATTTCAACAACAGGATATACTGGCAATTTAACAGCAAGTCAAATTGCACTTATAAAAAATTATTCTGTGATTTATAAAACAAGTTTGGATGTAAGTGACTTTGTAAACAGACAAATGGCATTTACAAAATGGACAGAATTTTATTCGCAAAATGGCGAAAAAGTAGTTAATAACTTAAAAAATGCTCAAAAAACTGCAGAAAAACTCAAGAAAGATATTGAATCTGACAGAAAAGTTGCAAACGGAAATTCTGTGACACTTGCAAACTTGTGGAATGACAGAGCAAGTGATTTCCAAGTTATGATTGATTACACCACAGATTCCATGGCAAAACTTGGTGACATTTACACATCTTGCGTGACTTCCAAAACTTACAACAATGACCTTACAGAAGTTGTTTTCAATTTCTATAAAGAACTTTTAAGCAAAGCAAATGTTGAAATTAAAGCAAACAGAGAATCTAAAGATGACTCTATTTCACAATCAACAAACCTTAAAAAATATGTTGACAACTATTTGGTTTATTCAAAAGTTAAAACAACTGTTACAAATTATTTTAATCAATATGGCGAATTTAAGTCTGGAGAATTGAAAGTAATTATTGAAAACTTGAAATCTCAAGGAAACAAATCTTACTATTATTCAAAAGTTTTGGACGGAAGTTTGTTTATTGCACCAAATGAAAGATTTAACATCTCGTTTGATTTAGGTTATGAAGGTGCAGGAAGTGTTTCAGATGTGACATTTAAAAACTTTGAAAAAGTGACAATTAACAATCCAGTCCGCGAAGGATTTAAGTTTACAGGTTGGAAAGTGACATCTAATTCAGTTGGAACATGGGTTAAAGATGCTGTTTACACTCCAAAAGATGGCGAAAGTAATTTGGTTTTAAATGCAGGTAATGTAGGAAATGTTACTTTAACTGCTTTGTGGCAAGTTGTGGTTTAAAACTTTAAGTAAAGGAGAGAAAATTATGAAAAATTTAAAAGGCGTTTTATTAAGTTTGATTCTTTGCTTGTGTTTTATTGTTCCTGTTTTTATTTTCTCAGGTTGTGGCGTGGATGCGGAAACCGTAAATAATTCTTTAAAAGAACTTTCAAAAGTTATAACATCAAACTCCACTGTTTTTATTGAAGGATATGTAGACCCAGAAGTTTATGGTTCATCAAGTGACACAAACGAAATTGTGGCAGACACTGGAATTAAAACAAAATATAAAGTTGTCTTAGGTGAAAATTTAGACAAAGCGGTTAAAGAAGAAATTGAAAAGAAATTTTCTTATGGTTATGAAGAACTTGACCGTAAATACAATGTTATTTTTGTTTACGCAAACGAATTTATTGACGCATATAAAGTTTATCTTCCAAAAAAAGATGACAAAATAAGCAAGGAAACAGAAAAATCTCTTGAAACTTTAAATAATGAAATCAAAGACTATATTGAAAGCATTAATGAATTTTTGAAACAAAGAAAAACAACTGACAGTTATTACAACACAACTGATTTTGAAATTACTACTGGACTTAGGGCTTTGGAAAGAAGCTATGGTGAGATGATTGAAAAAGCAGTTAATGTTTCAGGTGCTTTGGCAGATGTTTTGGAAAACAACAACATCATTAATTATTTAAAAGAATTTAATGCAACAAGTGACAGAACAATGATTGTTGAAGGCTTTGTAAGAGCAAAACTTCTTCCAGTTTACAGCACATTTATGCTTAGTGAAATCAAAAACAAAATTTGGTGGGAATCAACAAATGATGAAGATAAAGTGACTAAAACAAGAATTTCCAACCTTATTTCAAAACTTGAAACTTCGTTTAATTCTTTTAAAAATTTTGTAAAACAATCAACAATCACAGAAGGTAAAACTGAAACTGACATTTTCAATGCAGTTGAATTGAAACCATTGGTGGAAAATTTGGTCAATGTTTTTGTTGTAAATGCAAATCAGTATGAAACAGCATTGAAAGAACTTAACATTCAAAAACTTTCTGTTGATTATAAAAACGACATGGCTAAGTATGTCAAAGAAAGCAATGCTTTGGCAGAAACTTATTTAAACAAAATTGAAGATTTTCTTGATTTGATTTTGGATAATTTTCAAAACGATTTCTATGGACAAGCATTAAAATAATAAAATTTTTTGAAGGTGATTATGGACTTTTTAAAATTGGCAGATTTATTGTTTCCTGACAATAGATACACCGTTTCTGAAATTGAAGAAAAGTATAAAAAAAGAGAATTAAAAACGGGTGCAGAAGTCACCCGTTTTGCACCAAGTCCAACAGGATATATGCACTTAGGTGGTTTTTTTCAAGCATTGATTGATTGTAACATTGCAAGACACAGCAATGGTGTGTTTTATTTGCGTATTGAAGACACTGACCAAAAGCGTGAAATTGCTGGTGCAAGTGCGATTATTTTAGGAATTTTGCATGATTATGACCTTATGCCAGATGAATATCAACTTAAAGGTGGCGTAACTGTTGGCGAATATGGGCCTTATTATCAAACTGAAAGAGCAGAGATCTATAAGGCTTATGCAAAAAAACTTGTAAGTGAAGGAAAGGCGTTCCCTTGTTTTTGTCGCAAAACTGAAGGGCTTTCTGATGTTTTGGAAAACAGAGAGAAAAAATTTGCTGTTGGCATGATTGAAGAAAAAGACCCTTGCAGAAATTTAACAATGGAACAGATTGAACAAAACTTGAAAGACGGCAAAAAGTTTGCCATTCGATTAAAGTCAGAAAATGACGGAACTCACAAAATTAAGTTACACGACTATTTAAGGGGAGAAATTGAAATTCAAGAGAACAGCAAAGACGCCATCTTGCTTAAGGACAATTTAATTCCTACTTATCATTTTGCTCATGCAATTGATGACACGCTTATGGGAACAACCACTGTAATTCGCGGGGAAGAATGGATTGCTTCCTTTCCACTGCATAAAGAAATTTTTGATGTGCTTGGTTTTGCTCAGCCAAAATATATTCATTCACCACTGTTGTATAAATTTGACGAACAAGGCAATAAAATTAAACTTTCTAAAAGAAAACATCCTGAAGCAGATATGCGTTATTTTGACAAAGAAGGTTATGTAAAGCAATCTGTTGTGGAATATTTGTTTAACATTATAAATTCAAATTTTGAAGTCTGGAGAAAGAATAATCCTTTGGCAGACTTGTCGGAATTTCCTTTTGACGGTTTCAACATCACTGCAAACACACCAATTTTTGACATAGTTAAACTCAACGATGTTTCCAAAGAAATTATTTCCAAATGGACGGCACAAGAGTGTTATCGTGGTCTTTTAAACTGGGCAAAAGAATATTCACTTGAAAATGTTGATTATTTGATTAAAGATAAAGAATATGTCACAAAAGTTTTAAACATCGACCGTGAAAAGCCAAAACCAAGAAAGGATATTTATAAGTGGAGCATGTTTTTTGAACTTTTTGACTATATGTTTGGTGCTGTTAAATCATTTGAACTTGATGAAAATGACAAAAACGAGTTTGAAAATGTAATCAGAAATTATAAAGATTATCTTGACCTTTCTTCTAAAGAAGTTTGGTTTGAAAAAGTTAAGGCAATGGCAGAAAAACTTGGTTATGCAACTGACAACAAAGATTTCAAGGCTAATCCTGAAAAATATAAGGGTAATGTCGCAAAATTGTGCGAATTTATCAGAATTGCAATTACTGGAAGAAAAAATTCGCCTGATTTATATGAAATCATGAGTCTTTTAGGCGAAAATAAAGTGCTTGAAAGACTTTCACAGCACGCTTAAGTTTGTGTCTGTCGTTTAAAAATTAAAATGGAGTTTAAAATGAAAAAGATTATATTAACTGGCGACAGACCTACTGGAAACTTGCACATAGGTCATTATGTTGGCTCGGTTGCAAACAGACTTAAAATGCAAGAAAAAAATGATTATGAAAAATTTTACATCATGATTGCCGACACTCAAGCACTTACTGACAACGCAGACAATGTCGACAAAGTTAAAAACAGTGTCATTCAAGTTGCACTTGATTATCTTGCTTGCGGTATTGACCCTAAACGTGTCAACATTTTCATTCAATCACAAGTGCCAGAACTTGCTGAAATGACAATGTATTTCATGAATTTAGTGACTTATGCAAGGCTTGTTCGAAATCCAACCGTGAAAGAAGAAATTAAACAAAAAGAATTTGGCAGTTCCATTCCTGTTGGCTTCATGTGCTATCCAATTAGTCAAGCGAGTGATATTGTGGCGTTTGGCACAACTTGCTTACCTGTTGGAGAAGACCAACTTCCAATGGTGGAACAAACTCGCGAAATTGTCAGAAGTTTCAACGCTACTTACGGTGATGTATTGACGCTTCCAGAAGCCGTGATTCCAGAAAACAAAGCGTGCCGTCGACTTGTGGGTTTAGACGGTAATGCCAAAATGGGTAAATCACTTGGAAATTGCATCTATTTGAAAGATGAACCAGAAGTTATAAAACAAAAAGTTATGAGTGCTTACACTGACCCAGATCATATTAAAGTCAGTGATGCTGGAAAGGTGGAAGGGAATGTTGTTTTCACTTATCTTGATGCTTTTGCCACAGATAAGAGTTTTGCAAAATATCTTCCTGAATATAAAAACTTGGAAGAACTTAAAGCGCACTACAGACGCGGTGGACTTGGAGATGTCAAGATTAAACTTTTCTTAAACAATGTGTTGCAAGACCTTTTAAAGCCAATCAGAGATCGTCGCAAAGAATTGGAAAAAAACATTGATGAAATCTATGAAATGCTTTTTGAAAATGGCAGAAAAGCAAGAGAAGTTGCATCAGAAACATTAAACAAAATGAAAGATGCAATGGGCTTGAATTATGAAAAATTTTTGAAAACCAAATAAAAGCCAAAAAAAGACGCAAAAACAACAGATTTTTGTGTTTTTTTAATTAGTTTTTCAAATTTTTTCATGCTTTTATTTATTAGTTTTTTCTTTAATTTTACCTGTTTATATATATTATAATAATATATATATTTTTTAATTTTACTTGCTTAAAAGTTTATATTTTTAGTATAATATTATTAGATTAAAATAATGGCAGAAGAATCGCTTTGCAAAGGGGAGTAAGAATTTGAAAAACAAATTGCTTTATGGACTTTTTGTCTTTATGTTTGCGGTGTGTGGAATGCTTGGATTTGTCAATTTCCAAGCATCTTCTGTCTATGCTTCCAGTCCTTCAGCAGATGTTTGGGACGGTGAATATGCAACAAGTGTCGGCTATGAAGATTATTACAAAGACGATGTTTTAAAAACAGTTTACATAAGAAGTGCCAGTGGGTTTTCTTATTTTGCAGATAATGTTACAAACAACAATACTTCGTTTGCGGGTTATAATGTCTATTTGGAATCTGACATTGATTTGAACTCTAAGGCTTGGACACCAATTGGAAATGCGTCAAATTCTTTTGAAGGAAATTTCCATGGTCAAGGGCATTACATATACAATTTAAAAATATACAGTTCGTCCGACAGTGTAATTAAAAACGTCGGACTGTTTGCGTCTTTAAAAGGCAACACTGCAAGCATCTCAAATCTGCATTTAAGTAATTTTGATTTCAATGTGCATGGTGCTGATTATGTTGGCGGACTTGTTGCTCAGACTTTGGGTGGGACTTCAAGTGGAATTGAAAACTGTTCTGTGCAAGGAAAAATAAAATCAAATGTAAGCAAAAATGTTGGTGGACTGATTGGCGGCGGAACTGTAAGGTTTTTAAGAAATGTCAGAAGTAATGTTGAAATTACAACAAGTGCAATGTTAAATTTTGCTGGCTATGCTTCTGTTAATTCTTGTGTTGGTGGCATAATGGGAGAATTGGCAAACTCGTCTTTTCAAACAGAGATCAGTTTAACTTCCAGTCACGGAAAAATTGAAACCACCAACTCTTACGGAAAAGTTGGTGGACTTATTGGTTTAATTTCCAATAATGCTGACATTCAAAATTGTTATAACGCTTCTGATGTTAAAGGTGTTATGAATGACAATTATTTAGGTGGCCTTGTTGGATTAAATAATGCTGTGCTTTCTGTGTCCACATCTTATAACAGTGGACTTGTGGAAAACGCCAGAGACAGTTCTGATAACCTTTCAGAATTCTTTGTTGGTGGCCTTGTTGGAAATTCTGTCGGCACACTTAACGTTTCAAATTGTTTCAACACAGAGTTGGTAAAAGCAGTTCGTGAAAACGAACAAGCAAACGCAACATCAAACAATTTGTTTAATGGCTTGGCAAATGCTTCCAATGTTTGGTATTATTCTGACAACAAAATGCCAAATGACAGCAAAGCAGTTTACAACTTGAAAGAACTTGCAAAAACAAGTGGCTTTTATGCAAACTCAAGATATTGGGCAAATGGAGTGTGGGATTTTGACAAGATTTGGAAAATTTCAAGTGGGGTCAATGGAAGTTTTCCTCATTTGATTGCAAACAGTTTTGTAAACAATGACAACAGCGTGTCATTGCAAGGAGAAGGAACAAAAGAAAACCCTTATTTAATTAAGACTGTTGCTGATTTGCAATATATAAATACTGTTTTGGCAGAAAATGCAAATTCTTCTTATTATTATTCATTGGAAAATGATTTGAATTTGTCTGGGACCAGAACTTGGATTCCAATCGGATATCCCACTCATTTCAGTGGTGTGTTTGACGGAAACGGACACACAATTTCAGGTTTAAATTCATCTTTAAATGCTCAATTTGCTGCAACTGGTCTTTTTGGTTTTACAGAAAATGCGGTTATTAAAAATTTAACCATTTCCAATTTTGTTTTTGTAGGGTCAACAAACAATGATAACCAAGTTGGCAATTTAATTGGACGAATAGACAAACAAACTTATGTTATAAACTGCAAAGACAACTCAAACACAGATAAAGACACTGTTGGGTCTGTGTTGGAAGATAATCTATTACATATTTTTGCTGGAAAAAACAATTTAGAAGCAAGCGGGGAATTAGATTCAAATTCTGTGAAAGGTATTAAAAACTTTTCAGGTTATGACTTGACCATTTATGGACAAGGCGGAACATTCTTCAACAAAAATGGTTCAGTTTATAAAGGTGACTATCATGTTTTGGTAGATACATCCAACGTAGTTGTAAACATAAGTGGTTTAGATGAAACATATGGAATTGGTGGTAAAGAAAATTTCTTGCCAGTCAAAACCTTTGACAGAGATGAAGATTCTGATTATGTGATTTATGCTGGAAATGAATTAAGTGGCTATTTTTACAAAGATGCAAGTGATGACAATGGATTTGCTACTATTACAGGTGTAGAAAGTTTAGTCATCAGCGGAAAAGTTGTTTCTGGAATTTATGCAAATTTTGTTGAAAAACAAAAAGAAGTTAAAGTCATTTACAACAGGTATGAAATAAATAATTTTGACGCAAAAAGCGAATACAGCAAAACTTTTAAAGTTGACAACGACACATATCTTTACAACAATAAGGAAGTTTTTGAAACCACTGATGCAGGACTTTCAAACAGACTTAAACTTTTGGATTTGGAATTTTATTTAGATGCCGAATTTGAAAAATTGGTTTATTCTGTTCGAGAGACAAGTGAAGGTGTTTTCGAAAGAAAACTTGATGACGAAGGAAATAATGAATTTCTTATTAATTCCAACACGACTTTATATGCAAAATGGGTGGCTAAAACTTGCGACAGTGCTGATTCCACAAAGATTGTGACAATTCGTTTCAATAAAGTTGACAATGAATCTTACAATAAATTTAATCTTGTTGATGCTGTCAAAAGAATTTCATTGTTTAAAAGTGGGGCTGTAAATGCAATTGAAGCATTTGATGAATCACAGATAAAAGGTTACACTGAAATTGACGGCAAAGTTTCATTTACTTTTAATGTCGACACAAAACACTCTGATTTAATCACCAACTATAAAGAAGTTTTGGTGGAATTGCAAGATGGCTACAGTGTTTCTGGTGACACAGTTGTGACTTACACCGAACCAGATGCCAGATTTGGAAATCTTAAACGAAACAATGAAAATTTGAAAGTGACTATGTATAATTTGCTTGCAGACGCTGTGATTGACATTACTTTGCAAGTAAGTGAAATAAGCAATAAATTAATCATTGACAATGATTTATATATGGCTTTGGCTCCAGATAAGCAAGTTTCAAATGATGGTGTTTGGATTTATACAAACGGCGTTTATCAAAAAGCAGAAAATATTTTTGGTCTTGATGAAAATGCTTATGAAGGACTTTATTTTGGTTATGATTTTGTCAAGAAAGCATTTATAAGTTCTAAAGACGGAGAAAACTGGGCAGACAAAATTGATGCTCCAAGTGCTGTGTTTACTTTGTCAAATGGAAAACATTGCATTTATGTCAGATATGGAATTGGGTCTTCTGCAAAATATTATTGTTATGAATACACTTACACGGCTGACAGTTGGACATGCTCGCTTTTTGAGTGTCAAGCAGACCGCACAAGACTTGGAATGTTGGCACGCTTAAACAATTTAACAGGCAATAATGTGACAGCGGACAATTTGCCAATTTTAAACTATGACAAAGATAAAACCACTATTTCCAGACTTTCAAGTTCAGAATTTGTCATTCTTGTTTCCACAGAAGATGACACAAAAGTGGTTTCTGATTATTCAAATTTTGCAGGTTATGAAACTCGAGATACAAAAATTTTGGTTGAGTCAGAAAGCAGTGGCAAGCCAAACAAATTGATGACAATTTTTAAACAAGACAACTCTTTTAAAAGTGATTTAAGTTTTAAAACACTTTACACAGATGCATATTTTTCATACAGTTTTGCAACTTACAATTCTTCACTTAAAACTTTTGAAGCATTTGATGCAGAAACTCCTGATGTGGAATTTATTAATGGTGGACCAAACTTTTCTGTCATCAATGGTGGAACAATTCAATTTAAGTTTACTCCATCAAGCAATTACACCCTTGCAAACACCAACAATTCAGTTTTAAATCTTTATTCTTCAACAGGTGAGTTAAGCAAAGTAAGTTTGAAATTGGAAGTTTCAAACACTGACAATAAAGAATTTGAAGATGCGTTCAACAACAATAACACAAATTATTTAAAGGCTGTTTACAATCCAGACGGAACAGTATCCATTAGTTACACCTATGCTGAAGGCGATGGAAAAAATCTGTTGGCTGGACATTACGATGTGATTTTTGTCTGTGAAGATGTAGAATATAATATAAGTTATGATGCTGTTTTCACAAATTCAACAAAAGACCTTTCAATAAACAGTTTGGATAATGATGAAGTAAACTCTGGCATTTTAATTTCCATTAACGGCACAACAAATGTTGACAATGTTCAACCACAAACTTTTGGTGGATTAAGTTATCAACAAAAAGTGGAACTTAAAGCAGAACTGGGTGAAAAGTCTCATGGTTACACTTTTGTAGGCTGGCAAATTGGTGAAAGAATTTTTATGGATTTGCCAAACATATTCAACTTTGATTATGCTTCTTATTACAATCAATATGGTGCAGACCGAACTCTTATAGTTAAAGCAATTTATTTAAGAAGAACAGTAAACATTTCTTTGGCTAACTTGGCTAAGGTTGAAAGCACTCGCGGAAACTCAAACATAAATTGTGTTGAAATCGATTTGCTTCTCAATGGACAGGCAGGTTTTAATCAAGATTACATTTTCTCCAAAAAAAGTGGGCAAGAAATTAACTTTAATTTTGTTAAGCAAAATGGTGGAGTGGCAAATGCTTACTATTTCACAGGATATGAATTATGCTATTTCAGTGGTGGAGAATACATTTCTGTTGGTGGCGAAGCAATTACAGAAAATTCAAACAATGCTTCCAACTCCGATTATTTCAACATCATTGATGTGTTGAATGCCGACATGGAAATAAATGGCGACGTTACTCGTTATTACATAATGCCTGTTTTATCTCAAAAAGAGATTGAAATTTTTGTTCATGCAGGAACAGGCGACGCTGAAAACCAATATGGCGACCAAAAGTATGGCACTGTAAGCGGAAGCTATGGTGACATGGTTGGCTTTGATGTAAACAATCAATTTTTCAGTCAATATTTTAAGATTGATGACGAAAAAGTTTATTATGCAACCAATAAAACAGAAATTGACCTTAATAATGCCGATGGTTATAAAGGCTTTATGTATTTAAATGGAACACAAACTGGGGTTCAACGAATTGTTAATCCATCTTTGCTTTACACTCAAAGGGTGGGATATTATGTTCCAAACTTTACAGGATTTTGGTCAGCAACAAGTGAAACATCTGGCAGAACATTCTCTCTTGCAGGAAACAACCTTGTGCTTTCAAATTTCTTTACAAACGCTCCAAATGAAAGTTTGGTCAAGATTCATGTCTATCGTGCTTGGGAAGCCTATAATTATTATTTGAATTTCAACATTACAAAAGAAAATGGAACAGTTGCAAACGGTTACACTTTGTCATCTGTTTTGGCTACTTATGACCGCAGTGTTGACAACACAAGCATATTAAATAAAAATCAAATTTTAAAGACTGGATATTCTTTTGTTGGTTGGTATTTCACAAAACCAGATGGCACAGCAGTCAGAATTTTTGATGAAGATGCAAATTTGGTGGACAACAATGTTCTGTTCAACGCACTTGGCGAATATAAAAACACTGGCAATGTTGAATTGTTTGCTCACTTTGAAACTTTGAATTACAATGTCAGAATATTTGTTAATGGTGCAACCGAAATCGAAGGAAAAGACATCAGCACACAAGAAAATTATTTGGACTTTGTTTATTTGTTTGAAGATGTTGTCTATGATTCACGATTTGTTAATGCTTCTGGGATTAAACTTTTCGACTTGATTAAAAACTTGAAAATAACAAGAAAAGGCTTTGAGTTTGATGGACTTTATGCAACAAGTGGTGGTCAAGTGCAAATGATTTCTGAAAGCACAACCTTTAATGCAAACATTTTGTCCGTAAATTTAAACAATGAAAATGCCTTGGATTTGTTTGTAATGTGGAAGTTTGAAGAAGATGTTCTTAACTTTGGCTTTGTTGATGACAATTTTAAAAACAGAACTTACAATCCAAACGCAGTCAATCAAACAATTTATCTTGCTGAAATTTTGAAAGACAACTTAAATTTGACAGGCTTTGAAATTGAAGTTGATGAAAGCGGAACAGAATTTACTTTCAAACTTGTTGGGGTTGACAGTGTAAGTTTGACTTTAAGTCTTTCTTCCAATGATGCGGAAACAACCTTGGAGCAACTTGGCGAAAAGGTTATGGCATATTTTGTGGTTAATTCTGCCAAAAATTATGTTGTAAACTTTAATGTTAAGGTTGAGGATAATTCAAATTATTTGGCACTTGGCAGTTTGTTTAATGAAACATATTCCCTTTATTTAAAAGTAAACAAGGCAGGAGTAGGTTTTGATTTAACAAAAGCACAAGAAAAACAAATAAGACTTATCAATGTGAAAGAAATGGTTAAACCTTTTGTTACAACAGAAATTTTCGAAATCGTTAATTCCAAGAATGATTTTGAAGAAATCATGAAAGCACTTGGAGAAAAATATTTAATCCGTGCAGAACAGTTGGACACAAAAGAAAAGATTGAAGATATTTTATATCGTTATTTGATGTATAAATATTACAATATGACGATGACAAATGATGGCTCGACTCAAGTGAAGTTTAAAAGTGAATATGAATATTACGACTTTGAAGAAACTTATTTTGATGTAAATGAAAATAATGAATACATCAACAAAGCAATTATTGACAACATTATAAATTCTCTTAATTTCTTTGTTTCATATGATTATTCAAACTTTGCACATTCATTGGAAGTTGACAAATATAATGGAAATTTGACTTTAAACACCCCTGACCTTACGATTGACAAAATTATGTTTTCTTCTTCAACTGGAGATGTTTTAACTCCTAAATCAAATTCTGTTATGAGAATTTATGTGACAGAAATTTTAAGTGGAAGTTTGGAAAATTATAATTATAACACAGATGAAAATGGCAATTATATAAACTTTAACGAATTTGTTTTTGTGATGCCTGAAACGTTAAAAATAACCAATTCTGGTGCAAAAAACAGTTATTTTGAGCCAAATTTATCAAGAAAAATGGTTAATTGGTCTTCAAAAGAGTCAATTAAATATAATGATGAAACTTATTATTTGGCGGATAATTCAAATGCAAACATTTATGTCAGGGCATATCTTTATACTTCTAATGCTGGCATATCTGACAAAGATGTTGTGTTTAGTTATACTGACAAAACAAACTTTTTATATTTTTCAATTGCATCCATAATTTTGGAAAAAGATGGTGCTTATGTGGATGTTTCCAATTATTATAAATTGGTTATGGACGAAGCGGACACCTATTCCATTCTTTCTGTTGCAGGAGTGGCAAAAGTGAATTTGAATGCCACATATTTGACATTGGAAAATGGTCAACCTGTAAGGGGTAATTTGGATGAGTTAGAAAATTACAATATGCTTTCTTTGCTTTCAATTACATCTGTTTCTTATGCTTATAAATATGATGAAACAAATGTTTTGAAAGGCACAATAAGTGGAAAAGATTTAAAAATTGGCGACAACAACATTGAAGTTCCAAGTTCGGAAGATTCCAGCGTGCTTATTCCAATCACAATTTGTGTTATTCAACAAAACAATGACAACACTGTTTCAGTTTATCTTAATCGCTGGGTGACAAAAGCGGAATTTGCAATCAATCAAACACAAATTGACAACTATGCTTTATATGAATGGTGTCTGAACGAAAATCGCACATACAGTGTAAACGGAACAATGGAATCAAGAAATTCTGTCACTGTTGTTCCAACATTTGATGGGCAAACAAATGATGTTGAAGTGGACTCTTCTTCAAAAGTTTTTGAAGTAAATGCAAATTCAGAAAATGGACTTAGCACAACAGACATTTGTGCAGTTTTTACTGATCTTGTTTATGTTGCTTATGATTACAATTTGCCACCACAACTTATTTCAAACTTAGCACTTGCAAGCGGAACAAATCTTAAAATTGATGTTTCTACACTTGCTGACCTTAGAAACAGTTATCCAAAAGATATTACTGGCGTTGGCGGTCTTGTGCTTGGAGATGTAACACTTTCATCTGATGGCAAGAATTTCCTTGCTCCATCCGAATTCTTTACTGGTGATGAAAACGAAAGCGTGTTTAAAGGAAAAACAGGGAATGTTCACTCTGCATTGACAGTTAAATCTGTTTGGACAATTTCCGAACTTACTGCAACACAAAACATAAACAGTTTGGAAGTTGCCGTTCAATCACTTGCAAACCTTTCTGCTTCTGATGTTGTTTCTGTCAGTGCAAATGAAAACCTTTACGACTTCGTTTACAATTGGCAGCGCGACATTGACGGTTCTTGGAAAGACATCGAAACAGAAAAACCAGACATTTTGACTTTTGCTAATGGCGGAACAGTTAAAGACAGTGGAAATTACAGATTGACAATAAGCGTTAAAACAAAAGATATTTTAAATGGCTATGTGGAAGATAAAACTTTATCTCAATCATATGATTTTGAAATAAACTTTAAAAAACACTTAGTTACAAACATTGATTTGCCAACAAATCTGACAGATGTTTACACTTCTTCTGATTTGCTGTTGACAAACAGTTCAAAGACTTCTGTTACTCTTTCTTATAAGCAATGGAACAATGAAACTGGAAGTTATGACCAAACAATTCAAACATCTGTGCAAAACTTTTTGACAAAAGGTTCTTTGGGTTTTGCTGTAAAATATTTTGCAAATGCAGAAAGCACAGGCGAAGATGTGACAGAAATGATAAACACAGGAAGATATGCTTTTTCAGTAGTGCCAAATGCTGACATTTTCCAACTTGATGCAAGCATGGCAGAGACTTATCAGTTTGATTATGTTGTAACTGCATATCAATTAGAATTATCTCAGATTGGCACGCTTACTTGGTCTAAGACTTTCTTTAACTCTGATCCTGCTTTGGAAATTGTGCATACTTATGGCAATGACACAATGACTTTGCAGTTTGAAAGAGAAGCGGGAGAAAGAACAACTTACACTGACGCTTCTGGAAACAAAGTTAATTTATATGATGTTTGGCTTTCTTCTGTTTTGAATGTCAACTTAAACAACTATGCGTTTAAGTTTAATGGCACTTTGATTGACCTTGAAAGTGAAGAAAAAGTTGCTGTTGGAAACTTTACAATCAATGCGGGTGGTGCATTGTCAATTTCTTATGAAATTACTGACCTTTTGCCAAAAACTTTGACACAGACTTACAGTGGTGGAGTTTACACCGTTGAATTTGATGAAGAAGGTAACTTTGTCATCAATTTAAACGGAGTGGCAGTTTACACAATTAAACCTGTTTTGGTTGACAATTTGAAAGGTGAAGTAACTGGCGATTATTACGAAATTTTAAAGAACGAACTTCAAAACATTTCAGCATATTTTGCTTCAAGCAGTCACACTTTTGAAAATGGCGTGACAAACGCATCTACTTATTCTTATCAATTTGCTGTTGGCGATTTTGGAAGATATTATTCAACAGTCGAATTTGATGGTGCTTATTCATTTGTCATCAACAGACAAAACATTGATGTTTCAAGCATGGACAAAATCAGCAAAACTTTTGACAACACCAATTTTGTTTATGTTGACTTAAATGGAAATGTAATTGAAGACTTATCAAGTCATGTTGGGGTTTATCTGACTGCAACTTATTCCACAATCCATGCAGGCACTGACATCACAATTAATTTGGAACTGAATTATAACGGTGAATATGCTGAATCTTATTTGGCGAATTACACTCTTTCTGCAAGAACAACAACTGGCGAGATTAAAAAAGTTGACGCAACATTGACAATCAATTTGAATGAAACTTTGGATGCAAGCAGTTTTGTTTATGGCAATGTTTCAACAAACAATTTGTCTTTGCTTGTGGATGCAAAACAACCAGTCAACATTGAAGTCGATGGTGTTGACCACACAGACTGGCTTGACAATTTATATTGCACTTTGATTTATAATGTTGATGATGAAAACGTTAATTCAAATGGAAATGTTTATGCAGGCAAACATGTTTTAACAGCATCAAACAGTTTGTTTAACGATTTCAACATCACAAACATCACTGGTGCTGAATTTACAATAACTGCTTATCAATTTGAATACACAATTCCAGCCAACTTGTTTATTGAAAACACTGTGAATGTGGTTAAGGATGTCTACACAACTCAAGTTTCTGTGACAGGTCTTAATGAAACAATTGATTTGCAATTTGAAATCGATGATGAAAACTTGGTGTTAAATGATGACGGAACGGCACAAAATGCGGGCAATTATCATTTGGCTTTGGTTGGAAATGGACTTTATGCCAATGACAGCATTCAAGTGACCATCTCAAATCTCGACACCAACAAAGGTATGACCATTGTTGCTGAAGTTAATGTGCTTTATTTGGTGATTGATGACATCAGTGACTTATCACAATATTACAACAATAAAGATTATCATCTTCAACTTTTGCTTGAAGACGGCAAATATGTTTTGGAAATTACATCAGATGATGAAAGTTTTGTCACAAGAAAACTTTCCACTCATTTGCAAAATTCTGCAGGCACAACTGTGGATGTCGCTGACATTGCAGATGTAACACTTAATTTGAATGTAACAGCAAAAATTGCGGGGAAATATGCTTTAAATGTTACTTTTACTGGTTCAAACATTTTATATACAAACTTCATTTGTGGGCAATTCTTCACAGTGGAAAAAGTGAAAATTGACGTAGAGAGTGCATCATTTAAACAAGCACTTAAAAAACAATATGACGGAACATATACAAAGACAATTTCAGAATTTGATGAAAAAATTTCAGGGACAAATGTAACAATTTTGGCAAATTTCAATAATGACCCAAATGCAGGTGTGAAAGATGTGACACTCTTGTTGCAGGGAAGTGACAGCCAAAATTATGAACTTAAGTTTAAAGATGAAACAAACAAAGTTTCTGGAGAAATTTTGAAGGCAGATGCCACAATTCAATTTGTGCATGAATATGCTTATGGCGACCTTTCAACAAACAAAAATGCTGACAATTTTGGTGTGCTTTTTGATGTTGTGCTTTCAAGCGATCCAAATGTAAAGATTACTCAATACACCATATCTTCGTTTAATGTTTTAAGCCCTGTTATAAGTGGTGTTAATTTGTGTGTTGGCACTTACAATGTAAACATTGTAATAAGTGCAATTAATTACAACATAAATTTTGAAAGTTTGGACTTAGGATCTGACGGAAATCTTGATTTAAAAATTGTTGTAAACAAATTTGAAACAAATCTTGTTTTGGACAGAAATGGCATGGTTTCTGCTTCTTACATGACAGATGAAACTTTGACTGCAATGTTTGATTTTTCAGATATATCAAGTTTAAACGAACAATTTACAGTTGTTCTTGAAAGGGAATTAAATGAAAATGGCTCTTTAAGCGATGTTGGATATTACAGAGTTAAAGCAGGAAACTATACAGATAAAAGCGGGAATTATTTGTTCCGTGTTGTGGACAACAGTGAAAAGGGTGCTTATCAAATCACAATTTCCACTGAAACACAATATTTAATGTTGGCGGAAAATGGCAATCAAGTAAACGCAAATAAAGTTGTATCAACAATTTCAAGTCCATATATTGGTGTTCAATTTGACACAATAAATGTTGAATATTCTGAAGAATTAGGTTTCTATTTGCAGATATCCAACAGCTTAAATGAAAATGATGAAAAAATTGTTAAACAACTCGCTTTTTACACTTTTGATGAAACGGCAAATGTTTACAACAAAACCAATATAAATGTCGTAAATCTCAATGTCGAACTTGCTTTCTATTCTTCATTTGTTAAGAATGTGGGAAGATATGGCATTTATACACTTGCAAGCACTTCTGGGAACTATCAAATTCAAGTTGGAATGAAAGGCGAAACAATTTGCTTTACACTTGAAATAAATGAAAGAGTTTTGACTTTTAAAGATTCTGTTTTGCAAAAGACATTTGACAACAAACCTGCAACAATGACCTATCAAGGTTATGCTCAGTTGAACAGTGTTGTAAATGGTGCAATTGAAAATGAAGATTTGGGACTTTTGGTGGAATTCTATGATGGTGCAAACCTTGCAGTCCACACAAAGAATAATCTTACCGTTAAGGCGATTTTGACAAAACCTAATGGCAGTTCAATTTCTTTGGCAAACTATAAACTTGAAGGACTGTCTGCCGACGGCACAGTTGTGGGTGTAACTGGAAGCATTATTCGTGCTGGACTTACTGTTGTAATTGACACTCAGAAATTTGTTTATGGCCAAATTGTTCAAACTGGTGGAACAGACACAAATCTGAACACATTAGGGCTTACATATTCTTGTCAACCTGATTTTGAATATGACCAAAATTTGACTTTAGATTTTGCTTTAACTCTTCCAAACGGAGTGGATGATTTCTCTTCTGCAAGACTTTTGAAAGCAGGAAATTACAACTTGACTATGACAGGCAATTTTGCGGATTTTGAAATTTCTACAGTTGTTTTAAATGGAACAACAGTTGCTTACACTGAATCACTTTACATACCTTTAAAAGTGGAAAGAAAGATGTTGACTGTAAGGTCACTTACAGCACAATCTTTGTCAGAAATTTTGACAAAGGCTTATGACGGAACAAAAGAAATCAACATTGCAGGACTTATCGGACTTAATGGCATTGAAACAGATGACATTGTTATGCTTGCTGGGGCAGAATTTGAAACTGCTCACATAGGCTCAACTGTTTATGTGAATTTCAAACTTATGGAAACTGGCGACTTTGAAAACTACACAGTTTCTCAAGCAGTTGGAAGCATTACGCCTATAATTATTAATGTTTCTTACAATGACAACACACCAAGTGGAATTACTGCCACATCTCCTGCAAAACGAATTTCAGAAATTAAATTTCCATTGTCAGGAACAAATTTGACAACCAATTCAAATGACTCTTCAACATCTTCTTCAGCGAATTTTCCTTCAACTTTGGGTGGCTGGGAAGGACACTATTTACTTGGATGGCAAATGACTTTTGAAAATGTGGAAAGCACAAGTGATGAATATAATTTCTTGAAAAACTATGGAAGTTATGATTCAGCTACAAAAATGTTTACAGTTTCAATTGACAATGATGTTCGTTCTGTAAACTTCTTGAATGCTCTTTTAAATGAAACAGACGGCTTGTTTGAAAATGCTTATTTCTTTAAAGGCAAAGCAAATATTAATGTGACATTCAACGCTGTTTGGGATGTTTTGAAATATAATGTTTCCATTAAAGTAACTGACAGAGATGGAAGCGTAAACAGTGGGCTTGGCACTGTTGATGTCGTTGTTACTGATGAAAATGGTCAAACAACTTATGACTCTCTTACAAATCAGACAATCTCTGTTGCACACGGAGCAAGCATTACAATTACAGCGAATGCCAACGAACATTGCATTTTCAACAACATTTATAACCGAACAGACAATGTTTCGTCCAACTTCGCAAACGCTTACACAATAAGTGATGTCAAGAAAAATTATGAAATTTGGGCAAGTTTCACAGTTGACGAAGTTGATGTTGTTTTGGATTTATCAGAATATAAAGACGACATAACAATCACTGGTGGAAGAGGACTCAATTTCACAAAACAAGGAAATGTCTTTACAGCAAAAGTGGACTATTTAAGTTTTGAAAAATTGAAATTCAGCAATCTTCCAAACATAGCCAATGCTTTGTTTGACCTTAAAGGTTGGAGTGACGGCACTGACATTGTTTTGAAAGAAAACTTTGCAACAACGGATTTAAGCAATATGCTTCCAAGCGGAAAGACTTTGACTTTGTATGCTGTATTTACTGTTGCAATCACTTTAAACTTTAATGATGGAATGACAAATCCAAAAATTGTCAGCCTTGATTATGGCGAAAAATATTTTGCAGATGCAAATATTATGACAGCACCAACAAGAGAAGGTTTTGACTTTGCAGGTTGGTATGTTGGTGAAACTCTTATTGATGAAAACACTGAAATTGTTGACGCTAAGGCTCACACAATTTCAGCAAATTGGACAGTTAAAAAATATAACATTTCAATTACCGCACAAAATTCATCTATTGAAAGTGAAATATTGACTCAAAATGGCAATGTTTACACAGCAAATTTGGAATTTTCAACTAATTTAACATTCACAGTTATTGCTGATGCGGGTTATGAAATTTCTGAAAGCGGTTGGGCAAAAGAATTTAATGTCATCTCTTACAGCAAAACTCGTGTGACGGTTGTTTTGACTGTGCCTGCAAATGATGTTGATTTTGTGATTCCAACACTTCCACTTTCAAATCATGTTACTCTTTCTTGGAATGGTAATGTAGACAACATTGTCATTAAAAACGAAACTGACAACATTACTCTTACCCTTGACCATTATAATAAGTTTAACATTTCAACTGGAAAAGTTGTTTCAATTACGATTACTCCAGAAGTTGGTTACACATTGACTGAAAACATCATCTTCAGCAAACAAGTTGATTACACAACTAAACTTGAAAAAGGCGTTTTGACTTTGACAATTACAAGCATCCACGATGACATGGAAATGGAATTTGAAATTGTTGAAGGAATAAACAAAGTTACTTTCTTACTTGGAGAAGATTTAGATGCATATGACACTTTGACAATCTTGGGCAGAAACTATACTTCAGACGACTTTACAGAAGGCAAAATTGAAGTTGATGTTTACACCAACACAGAACTTAATGTTTCAGTTAAATTTAAACATGGATTTATGGGTGATGGCTGTGTAAGTGTAAGATATGTCATTGAAAACATAAATCAAGTTGCAGTTGACGGAAATTATGTTATGACTTTTGATGTAACTTCCATTGCGGGTGACAGCAAAATTTCACTTTCCACTAAACGCTTGAAATATAATGTAAATCTTCAAGTTGTCGCTTATGACGGAAACGGAAATGTGACAACAACCACTTTAAATGATGCTGAAATTGACGGCTATGGTAAAACAGCAACAGGCATTTTGTTTGGTAATAATGTTACTCTGAAATTGAAACACAGAGAAAGTGATTACACTTTTGTTGGTTTTGCTGATTCCATGACGGGTGGCGATTACAACATTCTTTCAAATGCAGAAAGTTTTGTGTATTCTGTTTTGGACAATGTAACTGTTTATGCTGTATTCTCCACAAGAACATATTATTTGTCTTTTGATGTTGCAGAATATTATCGCATTGAACACACACAAAACGGACAACCTGCTTATGATGTTTACAACAAGTTTGAAACAAAAGATTTGCCAGTTGAAACAATCACTGATTTGTCAGGTAATGCAATTTCAACCGCAGAAATTAAACTTGGCATGGCTGTGACAGTTATGTTTAAACCAATCTATGGTTTCAGATATTATGGGCTTGGAATTATGGACAACAACATATTTAAGCCTGTTGAAGTTACAGAGCATTACATAGACGGAAAAGTGGAAATAACCATTTCCAGCAAAAACATTGGAAGCCTTGTTGGCAATGGAAGCGATGTTGTAAATTTAATGTTCTTGGTTTCTTCTTATGAAGTTTCGCTTGATGTTGGAAGTTACATTTACATTGACGGAAACATTGAAGATGACAATTACAATCCACATACTGGGAAAATTGTGCTTCAAAACAGTGAAGGAAACTTGGCAAATGAATATGGCTATGTCGCAGGAACAAGAGTTCATTATCTTGATAATGTGACAGACAATGCTCACTTCACAGTGATCGCTTACACTGGAAATGATGTTTATTTAAAAGTAAACACCGTTCGAAATGGTTATACATTCTTTGATTTAATAACTAATAATCAAGATTTAACCGTGGAATTGGTTTCACAACAAGATGGTGCATTTGTCTATAAATTAAGCGGACTTGTTGGTGGACTTGGACAAAATGTTTCAGTGCTTGCTTTGTTTAAACCACAACTCAACACCATTAATTTGTCATTCACAGATGAAAATGGCAAAGTAAATGGCGGAGCGATTGTGATTAATGTGGACGAATTTAATGCCAATAAAGTTTATTCAACAGGTGACAACTATTCTTCTGTAATTGTTTCGGCTTACACAGACAGCAGATTTACAGTTTTCGCTTATGTTCGCTTAGGTTATCATATTGACCCTATAAACATGCTTATTGCTGAAGATTATCTTGTAAATAATGTAAGATTTACATCACTTTCAGTTGAAAATACAGGTTACACAGGGCTTTTGAGTTTTGAAGTTTCAAATTATCTTGACTTAAATAATATTCAAATTAATTTAATGCCAACAACTTATACAGTCAATCTGGTTGATGAAAATAAGACTATTGTCAAAATTAAAAATGTTTCTTACAATTCTGTGCTTAATTTAAGTGCAGAAAATGAAAACATTGAAATTCTGGATAATTCTGTTGGCTTTGATGATGGAAAACTTGGACTTGTTTTGCAAAAATCAAATTACAACTATGAAGGCTTCTTCACTTATGCTGGCGGAAGCGGTGTGCAATACATCGATTCAGAAGGAAATGTTGTCAAAGCATGGCAAGAAACTGGTTACATTTTCAATGGATTGACAAACAAATATGAACTTTCAAAGAATGCCACAGTTACAGACACAGAAACTGAAATCAACCTTTATGTTTATTTCTCTTATTTCAAAACAAGATTCAACTTTGAGTTTGTTCCAGACATAACAACAAGTTACACAGCAGAGGACATCATAAGTGGTGTGGATTACACAAACTCTTGGTTCTATGGGGCTTCTCCACTTTACATGGAAGTTGCTTTTGACACGCATATAACAATCACTGCTCCAAATCTTAATGGTTACAGATTCTATAAATATGAAATTATTGAAAAGAATAAAAACGGTGATGTAACAGAATTTGTTGGAAACAAATATTCTCGTTCTGTTGACTGGAGCACCAATGAAAGTGAGTCAATTGTGGAATGCACAGTAAGAATTTATTACTTTGCACAAATTCAAGTTGAAGTGCTTGGTGGACAGGGCAGTTTTGAAATTGAACAAACAACAGATGACGCACAAGGTCAACAACTTGTAAAAGATGGCTTTGTGGACACTGAAAGACAGTTTACAATCAAAGCGACAGCAAGTGAAGGCTATGATTTTGTTCGTTGGACTGATGCTTACACAGGAAAAACTTATATAAGCAACAATGGCAGTTTGACTTTAAGCACAACTGAAAAACTTATGTTGTTATTGGTTGTCAAAGGTAAACCAGTCAGTTTGAATTTCAATTATGTCGCTGACAATGGCGTGCTGATTGATTTAAGCACTTCAAGTGGAACATCTGTTCGTCTTGGACAAATGGTTGGTGGAGAGTATAAAATTATAAATAATAATGCAGTTGTCAAAGTGGGCGATGAAGTGATTTTCAGAGCACTAGTCAACAAAGACTTTGCTGTAAACTGGTCAAGCAACTTTGGAAGTTTGCCAACACCAACAGCAACCTCTTATTATGATGAAGTAAGACAATACATCTTCTATTCTTTGATGATTACACCTGAATTTGTTGGAACACCTGTCAATCTTTCAATAACTTTTGAAGCAAGCATGATTACAATTGTTGTAAACAGCGATTTCACTGAAAGAGATAAAACATCCAACACAACTGACGGCAATGATGTTCGTTTTGCTGGAAGAATTAAATTTAAAGGCAATTACACAGACTATTTCAAAGTTCAGTATAATCAAAACATCAAAATTGAAGTTGAAGTTTTTGAAAAATATAAACTTGCAAGTGTGACACTTCGAAACTATAATCGCGTGTTTGAATTTAATGACATTTCCAACAATGAAATTTTGCTTACAATTGATTATTTGTTGGAAAACAAAATAGTCGGACTTCTGCAAATTGAAGTAAGATTTACAAGACTGCTTTGGGAAAATGAAACTTTTGAAAACACAGAATTTAAAGGTCAAGGCACAGAAGAGAAACATTATGAAATCTGGACTGCAGAAGATTTAAGCAGAATGATGCAATACATCAACAGTGGAAAATCCAATGCAGATGGAAAGAAATATACAAACTGTTTCTTCATGCTTATGGCAGACATCAATTTGTCAAAAGAATTCTGGACACCAATCGGCAGTTGGAATAATTATTTCAATGGAACATTCAATTTCAATGGACACGAAATTACTGGAATAACTAATGCCAAATTCTTTGATGTGACATCTCACAACGGTTTGTTTGGTGTGCTTGGTGGAAATGCCAACATCATCGAAAATCAGACTTCACTTTGGTTGATTTTCCTTATAATTGGAGTGTGCGTATTCTTAGTGGTTATGGTTGTTGTGATTCTTATCATCAACTATCGCATGAGAAAACGCCGTAAAGCCATTGAAGGAAAATAAACAGATATTTTGGACAAGCGACTAATATAATAAAGCAAGGAGGTTTTTATGCCTGTATTCCTTGCTTTATTTTTTCTTGGTCTTATTCAAGGTTTGACAGAGTTTCTGCCTGTGTCATCATCAGGGCATTTGGTTTTGTTTTCCAAAATTTTTGGTGTGGAAGAAAGTCTGTTTGTCAGCATTCTTTTGCATGTGGCAACTTTGCTTTCCATTTGTGTTGTGTTTTATAAAGACATTTGGAAACTTATAAGACATCCTTTTTCTCAAGACACAATGCAAATTGTTGTGGCTACAATTCCAACTTGTTTGATTGTGCTTATTCTTATGCCAGTAATCAAAAGTTCTTTTTCAGGCACTATTCTTCCAGCATGTTTTTTGATTACTGCCATTGTTCTTCTTTTGGCACAAAGACTTTCAAAGCATAAAAGCGAGCAAAAAATTGATTTTAAAACAGCACTTATAATGGGTATCGCACAAGGTTTTGCCGTTTTCCCTGGGATTTCGCGTTCGGGAAGCACAATAAGTGCGGGGCTTATGTGTGGAAAAGATAAAAGCGAAATTGCAAAATTTTCGTTTCTTATGAGCATTCCAATCATTCTGCTTTCGCTTCTTATGGAAATTTTTGAAATAGCAACTAATTCTCTTGTGCTATCCATTCAGGTTTTGCCAACAATCTTGGCATTTGTTGTGGCATTTGTGGTGGGAATTTTTGCCATTAAACTTATGATGAAACTTACAACAAATTCAAATTTAAAATGGTTTTCGTTTTATTTGGTTTTAATTTCAGTGGCATCACTTTTTGTTTTATAAAAAGTTTGTCGAATTGTTATAAATTACAATCTTATTTTCGTAAGTTATGTCAGGAGTTATCGTGGAAGAAAATAAGTATTACAAAAAAAGTGTAGATGTTTGTTTAAAAGATTTTCAAAGTTCCAAAGATGGACTTTCTGAAAAAGAGATTGAAACTCGGCTGATTGAAAGACAAAAATTCAACATTAAAGACGCAAAAAAGCCATCATTATTTATGAAATTCTTATGGCAAATTAAAGAACTAATGGTTTTGGTTTTGCTGTTTTCAGGTGTTGTTTCCATTGTGATTGGCATAATTGGCAAAACCAGCGGAGAAATCATCGATGGTGCAATAATATTAGGCATTGTCGTCATGAACGCTTGCTTTGGGGTCTATCAAGAGCGAAAGAGTGAAAAGGCAATTGAAAACCTTAAAAAGATGACTCAGCCTGAAAGTTTGGTTTTGCGTGATGGCAAAGTTGTAAAGGTTAAGACTAACGACATTGTTTTGGGTGACATTGTTTATTTGGAATCAGGAAGCATTGTGCCTGCTGACTTACGACTTATTGAAACTTCTGATGTAAAAATAAATGAAAGTTCTTTGACTGGCGAAAGCGAGCCAGTGGAAAAGAATGCTGACTTAATTTACGACAAAGATATATCACTTGCTGACCAAAAGAACATGGCTTTTGCTGGAAGCGTGGTAGAAAATGGACATGCTAAAGGTCTTGTGGTTTTTGTTGGAACTCAGACAGAAATTGGTAAGATTGCCGAAAGCATAAGGGACACCAAAAAAGAAATGACACCACTTCAGAAAAACATTCAAAGTGTTGGAAAGGTGCTGACTTATTTGATTTTGCTTATGGCAGGAATAACTTTTGTTTTGGAAGTTATCTCCAATCCAAACAACATTTTGCAAGCATTTTTAACTGCTGTGGCGATTTCAGTGGCGGCAATTCCAGAGAGTATGCCAGCCGTGATTACAATTATTATGTGTCTTGGAATTGGAAGTTTGTCTAAACAAAAAGCGATTGTCAAGCGTATGCACGCCGTGGAAACGCTTGGTTCTTGCGATGTAATTTGTTCGGACAAAACTGGCACAATAACACAAAATAAAATGAATGTAGAACAAACTTTTGCATTTTTTGACATAAAATCACCAAATTTTGAATCACTTTTGAAATGTATGGTGCTTTGCAATGATGCTCAGTTTGGAGAAAACAATTCTTTTGTTGGTGGCTCAACAGAAGTTGCACTTTTAAAATTTGCAGAAAACCATGGCATCAACAAAAAATCCTTAGATGACAGTTTTCCAAGAATTGCCGAAAATTCTTTTAATTCACAAAGAAAGTTTATGACAACTTTAAATTTGGAAAATGGACATAAAGTTTGCTATATGAAAGGGGCGCTTGACAGAGTTTTAAAACGATGTTCTAACGTGCTTATGGATGGCGAAGTTGTTTCACTTTCTGAAAAATTGAAATGTCAAATTATGGCTGAAAACACCAAGATGTGCAGTCAGGCTTTACGCGTCATCTGTTTGGCTTTTAAACCTTGTGAACAACTGGTTGAAGACGAATTTATCTTTCTTGGTTTATGCGGATTGCAAGACCCACCACGCCCTGAAATTGAAGAAGCGGTTAAGAAATGTAAGGGTGCAGGAATGCGACCAGTCATGATTACTGGTGATTATAAAGACACCGCATTTGCCATTGCAAAAAAAGTTGGTATAGTTAAAAAAATTGATGAAGTTATGTCAGGCGAAGATATTGATAAACTGTCTGATGATGAGTTTGCCAAAGTGGTGGAAAGCAAGGCAGTTTTTGCCCGCGTCAGTCCTGCACATAAGGTCAGAATTGTTGAGGCATTGAAAAAAAACGGACATATCGTTGCCATGACGGGGGACGGAGTAAATGATGCTCCAAGTTTAAAACGTGCAGACATCGGAATAGGCATGGGCAAGACTGGCACGGATGTCACTAAAGATGTTGCGGACATTTTGATTACTGATGACAACTTTGCCACCATTGTTGTTGCTGTTCAAGAGGGAAGAAAAACTTACAGTAACATTCAAAAAACAGTGAAATATCTCTTCTCTGCAAACATGGCGGAAATCTTATCGTTGTTTTTGCTTACAATCATCTTCCCTGGTGCAGTATTCTTATATCCTGTGCAAATTTTGTTTGTCAATTTAATCACAGATTCCTTGCCAGCCATTGCTCTTGGCACAGAGCCTGTGGAAAGTGAAATCATGAAAGTTCCACCACGGAAGAAAAGTGACGGATTATTTTCGAATGGTATGGGAACAAGTTTGTTGGTGCTTGGGTTTGTTCAAACAGTTTTAACTCTTGGGGCATATATATTTGGTCTTTTGAATTATGGTCAAAATGTGGCAATCACAATGGCGTTTTATACACTAAACCTTTTGCAACTCTTCTATATGTTTACAGCACGCACTAAACAGTGTTGTTTTAAATCTAATCCATTTAAAAACAAATTCTTTAATCTTTCGTTGATTGTTGGATTTGGAATGTTGGCGCTTATGGCTTTCACAGGCTTTGGAAAACTTTTGCAACTGGAAACATTAAACTTTTCTTGCTGGTTAGTAGTGCTGGTTTTGTCTGTTTCAATTATATTTATTGGCGAAATTTATAAATTGTTGGAAAACAAATTCAGAAAAAAGGCGTGATTTCATGTCTTTTTTCTTATTTTATATATTTTTTAAATACATTTTGCAATTTTGTGGAAGTTGTGATAAAATTGTTTTATGAACTTAACAGAAGTTTTAAAAAAGCAAGACTTTTTTCAAAATATTGTCAAAAAGAAAGAAAATGGCACTCTTTCCAATGCCATCATGTTTTTTTGTGAAGATTCTTTGACCAGCAAAAATGTTTTAATTTTGACTGCTCTTCTTTTGGAATATCAAACCTTTGATCTTTTCAACGAACAAAGTGCAGAATACAAAAAAATTGAAAGTGGTGTTGATTTGGATGTCAAACTTTATCCAAAAGACAATGAAAGAATTAAAGTTGCTGATTCCAATGAAATTGTAGTTGATGCCTATGAAAAGCCTGTCAATTTACAGAATAAGATTTACATCTTACAAAACTTTGATGACGCCACAGAAGAAGCACAAAACAAACTTTTGAAAGTTTTGGAAGAGCCACCAAAAAATGTTTTTTTTCTTTTAAGTGCAAAAAGCGAAGAAAGGGTTTTGCCGACCATTAAAAGCAGATGTGACAAAATTAAAATCAATCCACTTTTTGAAGATGAAATCAAAAGTGTTTGCAAAGATGACATTGCTGTTGTTTTGGGAAATGGTTTCATTGGCAAGACTTTGGCTTTGGAAAAACAAAACAATTTAAAAGAGATTGTTGACTTTGGGGTAAGCATATTTAGTGACCTTAAAAACAGTAAGCAAGTTGTGTTGTTTTCCAAAAAGTTTTTGGCGTTTAAAAATGACATTAAATTGGTTTTAGAAGTTATGTCTTTGTGCATTGAAGACATTTTGAAAATGAAATGCGAAAGCGAAAATTTATGTCGGCTTAAAGGTTATTTTTCCGATTTGAAAGAAGTTGAACCTGAGTTTTCTGTTAAGGCACTTTGTGAAATTTCTAAACTTATATCTCGCTTGCAAGAGAAGATGGAGTTTAACGCCAACTTGACAGTGGCGATTGATAATTTCTTATTAAAAATTTTGGAGGTTAAATATATATGCAAATAGAAACAGTTGGGGTAAGGTTTAAAAACGGCATCCATGTTTATTCTTTTGACCCAAATGGTTTGAAACTTAAAAATGGTGACTATGTTTTGGTGGACACTGAGAAAGGGACAGACCTTGGAGTTATTGTTAAAGAAAATGAAATGATTGACCCTACAACTTTGATGTATCCTCTTAAAAAGGTTGTTAAAGTTGCTGATGATGCAACTGTAAAAAAAGCAGAAACATATGACAAAGAAGCCGAAAAGTTTTATCCAACCGTGAAAAAGATTGTCAAAGAATGTGGACTTGAAATGAAGATTGTTAAAGTTGAAGCAAGTTATGACAACAGCCGTTATATTGTCAATTTTTCTGCTGACAACAGAGTTGATTTTCGTGAACTTGTTAAAAAACTTGCAGAAACCATGAAAAAGCGTGTGGAGTTAAGACAAATTGGAAATCGTGATGAAGTCAGAATGCTTGGCGGTTTTGGACCATGTGGTAAGATTTGTTGTTGTGTGCAAAACATGGGCGAGTTTGACCATGTAACAATGAAAATGGCAAAAAATCAAAATCTTTCTTTAAATCCTGCAAACATAAGTGGACTTTGCGGAAAACTTATGTGTTGCATTTCTTATGAAAATCCTGTATATTTGGAAGCCATTAAAGCCATGCCAAATGTAGGAATGCAAGTTGGAACTAAAGACGGACGCGGAACAGTTGTTTACAACAACCTGTTGAAACGCGAAGTGGATGTCAAGTTTGTCAACGGAGATGACAGCGAAATAAAGACATATCCATTGGAACAGATTAATTTCAAAAAGGTGGAAAAATGAAACTAACAGAAAGCGAAAGGATGGAAGATTTGCAATGCAATGGGCTTAAAATAATTCAAGATAAAAATCTTTATGCTTTTACTTCTGACAGTGTGGTGCTTGCAAATTATATAAAGACAAAACAAAAAGATGTTGCGGTGGAAATTGGTGCGGGAAGTGGTGTAATTTCTTTTCTTGTGCAAGCGAAAACTAAAGTTGAAAAGATTTTTGCTTTTGAAATTCAAAAAGAAATGGCTTCTTTGTGTGAAAGAAACATTAAGTTAAACAATTTGGAAAGCAAAATTTGTTTGCATTGTGATGATGTTAAAAACTTTCAAAATTATTTTTCAAAGGAAAGTGTGGATGTAGTGTTTTGCAATCCACCATATTTCAAGACAACGAACTTTCAACAAAGTGATGTAAAAAGAATTGCCAAAGAAGAGATTAAATTAAGTTGCAAAGATTTGTGTGTTGTGGCAGACGCCATGCTTAAACACGGCGGAACATTTTTTTGCTGTTATTCTGCAGAGCGAAGTGTAGAACTTATTTGCAATTTAGAAAAGGTTGGCTTGATTGTGAAAGAAATGTTTTTCACAGAAAATGGAAAAGGACAGACAAAACTGATTGTCATCAAAGCAGTCAAAGGTGCAAAACATGGGGTAAAAGTTTTGCCTAATCTTGTCACAAATGAAGAAAGTGGTGACTATTTGGAAACTTTACACACAAAAAATTTTTTAAAAATGGTTAAAAGATTTTAAGTATTATATAATAATTTTATTGACTTTTACATACTATTTCTTATACAATCTAATTAGGTGAAAAAATGGTTGAAATTTTTAATATAGCAAATATTGTTTTTTATTGTTTATTCGGCTTGTCCGTTTTTCTTATGTTGTTTCGTGTGATTCTGCACCTTATGGGTTGTGGTAAAGCAAAAAAGTTTCCTGAAGCAAAAGAAAATCATAAATATGCTGTTTTAATTCCTGCCAGAAATGAATCAAAAGTTATTGGGCAACTTTTAAAAAGCATTCAAAAACAAACTTATCCACAAGATAAAATTGACATCTATGTCATTGTGGAAAGTATGGATGACCCAACTGTTGAAATTTGCAAAGACTTTTCAAATGCTGAAATTTTTTTAAGACAACATCTTGAAAAGAAAGGTAAAGGCTATGCTTTGGATGAATGCTTTGCCAAGATTTTAAAAGAACAAAAAGACAGATCTGACAAATATGAAGCATTTTTCATCTTTGATGCAGACAACATTCTAGATAAAGACTATTTCCAAGAAATGAACAAATGTTTTGATGCTGGTTATGATGTAGGTTGTGGTTATCGCAACAACAAGAATTGGAACGACAACTGGGTTTCCGCTTGCAGTGGTTTGATTTTTACAGTGTTTTCCACTTTTAAAAATAAACCTAAATCAAAACTTGGGTTTGGTGTTCAGGTGACAGGAACAGGTTTTTATGTTTCGTCACAGATTATTGAAAACTTGGATGGTTGGAAGTTTAACACTTTGACAGAAGACTATGAATTTACTTTATATTCTATTCTAAACAATTACGACAGCACTTATAATGAAAAAGCCGTCTTTTATGACGAACAACCAACAAGTCTGAAAGTTTCATGGAAACAAAGGCTTAGATGGTGTAAAGGCTTTAATCAAGCAGGAAAAATTTACAACAAGGAAATGTTTAAAGCATCTCTTAAAAACAAAACAGTCAAGTCCTTTGATTTGTTTGACAATGCTTTATCAATAGTTCCGCTTGTGGTTTCTATTGCAACACTTCTTGTTTATGGATTATTCAACTTGTCACTTTGGATTGTTGCAGTTTGCCTTAAAGACCCAATTTGGCTTTGGACAATGATTGCATTCTTAGGCATTGTAGGTGGTTTTTATTTGCTTATGGCTCTTTACACGGCATTTTTGTTTGTGGTTGACAGAAAGAAAATCAAAATTAAGCCATTTAAAGCATTTATTGCGTGTCTGACAAATCCAATTTTTATGAGTCTTTATCTTCCAATAGTTTTGCAGGCAGTTTGCACAAAACATGTTGAATGGACTCCAATTGCTCACACAAAGGTTATCCAAGAAGAACAGAATTAACTGTTCTTTTTTTATAATAAAACTTAATAGTTCATCATTGATTTAAGTGAATTTAAATTTTGTTTTTAAAATTCTGTGTGTTATAATTTTTTAAAATAAACAATCTGACACAAAAAATCAAAGTAAAAAATTAAGGAGAATAAAATGGAAAAAATTATTTTGGCATCCAACAACAAACATAAAATTTCAGAGTTTAGGCAAATGCTTGATTGTGAAGTGCTTTCATTGGAAGATATTGGGTTTGTTGATGAAATTGTGGAAGACGGGGAAACTTTCTTGGAAAACTCTTTAATCAAAGCAAAAGCAGTTTCAAAATTTTTGAAAGAAAAAAACATTGTGGCAAATGTCATTGCTGATGACAGCGGACTTTGTGTCAATGCTTTGGATGGACGACCTGGGATTTACAGTGCAAGATATGCTGTCGAACATAATGATAAAGCCAATAGACAAAAGTTGCTTCAAGAACTTGAAGGTAAAGCCGACAGAAGTGCTTATTTTGTCTGCTTGATTGTCAAACTTTTCAGTGACGGTCATTATGTTTCTGTTGAAGGCAGAACATATGGGAAAATCTTGACAGAAGAAAAGGGTGACACATCTTTTGGCTATGACTGTTTATTCTTTTCTGACGAACTTCAAAAGTCTTTTGGACAGGCAACAAGTGAAGAAAAAAATGCCGTTTCACATCGTGGAAGGGCATTGAAAAAGTTGTTGGAACTTAAAGACGCTTAAGAATAGAAATTACTTGGACGAGTTACAAGATAAAAATACCAGATTAAACCAAAAATTGGAATAAATAAAACCCAAATATAGAAACCGCTTTTTCCTATGTCATGCATACGGCGGATGATAAGTGAAATTGACGGAATAAGTTCAATCAAACAAAAAAGGCCAAAAATAAGCATCATGGCTATGCTGAAAGCAGTTATAGTCTTTTCAAGACAAGTCAGGCTGATTATAAGCAGTGCCAACAATATAACCATAATAATGGCATTGGAAAGCACTCCAAGCCAAAATTCTTTGCGATTGGATTTGCCTTCAAAATCAAAGGCGCGTGACCAAAAAAGATAAAAACCTATACCAAGTGACATGCAAGCATTATTTCCAAATATAAAAGTTTATACACATAAAAAAGAAGAGATTTACTCTTCTTTTTTTGTTTCTTTATTTTCATCGAGTTTTTCGGAAATCTTTTCTTTTAAATCTTCTTTATTCTCATCATTTGTTTCTAATTCAATAATTTCTTCTGGTTTGTTTTCATTTGACTTTTTGTTTGGTTTATAAGGTGTTGTAAAATCTTTTATAATGCTTCCCATGGTCAAATTTTTGCCAGATTTTTTGTGAACAAGATAATGCAAACAGAAAACTATTGTTCCGCAGAAATTACAGATTAGGTCAAACATTGTGTCAGTCACTGGGGTGACATATTCGCCAGTGATCACTTCAAGAGGTTTGCCTTGTGCTTGTTGGTGGAAAAGCATATCACTGGAAAATTCCCAAATTTCCCAAACTGCACCACAGGCAAGAGAAATTGCAAAGCAGACAATCATGGTGTAAAAAATTTTGTGAGAATTAATGTCGCTGAGTTTGCAAACCACATAAAGTCCGATTATTCCGCCAACATATCCAAAAATGGAGTGTGCAAGTTTGTCATACCAATTTGTGATGTTGTAAAGATAGAACACACTGCCTATCAATCCTGCAAAAATCATGTAAATAATGTAAAAAGTGATGATAAAGTCACTAACTTTTTTGTGAAAAATAAGGTCAACAACAACTGGCACAAGAAACAAAAGTGCTGTTCCAAAAGACGCCCAAAGGCGGTTATATGGGTCATATTTTGAGATTAACAGATATAAAAACAGGCCAAAGCAAGCAAGACATAAAATTCCAGAAATAACCAGCATGGCAATTCTAAGTTTACTGTAACTGCGTTCTTTAAAATTCATTTTTTTCTCCTGTTATTAAATATTCCAAATTTCAAATGTTTTAACATCGCAATTTTGATTTTTCAAAATTTGCAAAACTTGAAAACTGATTTCTTTCCACCATCTTTTTTGAGAAGAATAGGTCAGGGTTTCTTCCACTTTATCAAAATCTGTCCAGATAAGAGTGTGGGTATCGGTGCAAGTGTTGTCGCTTTTGCCAATGTCTGTTGTAAGATAAAAATGACAAACACATTTGTCGCCAACGCCGTCGACATAGTGTTCAATCACAATTGGATTTTCACTTACAAGTTTGCAGTCACGTTTCGTTTCTTCTGCAGTTTCCCTTATTGCAGTTTCAATGAAAGATTCTCCTTTTTCACAGTGTCCTTTTGGAAAGGAGTAGTCATTGCGATTTTCTCTGAAAATTAGACCAATTTTTTTATTTTCCATATTCACAAGTATGCAACCTGCTTTTATAATTTCTTTATTTGTCATCTTATTCATATTAAAATTATAGCAAAATGTCAATTTTAATACAAATAAAATCTATGTATTGTGTCAACAATTTTAAATTATGAATAAACTATATTGAATAAGTTTAGGAGATTTATATGAGTTGTTGCGGTAATCATCCAAATCCAATTTTTTGTCCGTTCTCACTTGATTGCACAGGTAATCAAGTTATTAATCCAGAGTTTGTTGAAGATTTTGGTTTTTTCAACAACACAGTTCCAAGCGTTGTGTCTTCACAAGGTGTCATTGGTGTGAACATGGCTATGATTCGTGGTGGTACAATTTCTTCAGTTGGTTCAAGCGTGCAGTTGGATGCTGGTGTTTATGAAGCCACTTATTTGGCGGGTGGTATAATTCCAACTGGACACATCAGCATTAAATTGACATTAAATGGTGTAGAAGTTGCAGATTCTGTTTTACACACAACTGATGACACAGGGGAAGTAAATAATCTTACTCAAAAAATCATGTTGGCAGTTCCTGTTACATCAACACTTTCACTCGTCAACAACACTAATGAAAGTGTGAATTTCTTATACGCGAGCATAGTTGTTCGAAGAAGTTAAAAAGTTTTTAAATCCTACAAAATTCTCTTGTTTTTTCTGATTTTGTTTTGTTATAATAAGTATATAAGGATTCACTTAAGTGCAAACTAAATTTGGAGGTGGATTATGTCTAAACAACCAACAGATTTCAGCACAGAATATGAAAGATTGGCTTATACCATGTTTGAAAAAAGTGGTGGTAATCCTTATTTATGGTCGGAAGTTGCCAAAGAAAGAAATAAAACGAAAGAGATAGAAAGAGATAGGTAGGTATGTCTAAAAAAATCCAAGCAATTGTCATTAAATCAAGTGATAAAAAAGAGAAGGATAAAAGCGTTCTTCTCTTTTCTGTTGACGAAGGCAAAGTTTGGGCAACATTAAAAGGTGTTAAAAGCCCTAAAGCCAAGATGAAACTTGCTTGCAATCCGTTTTGTTTTGGTGAATTCATTTTGGAAGACGGACATGCTGGGCAAATTGTGACCAATTTTGAAGTAATTGAAACTTTTCATGAAATAAGCGAAGATATTGACAAATTTTTTGAAGGTTCTGCCATTTTGGAAATTTTAAATTGCATGGAATTTACTCAAGAACTTCCGCAAGTTTTTGTGTTGGCATTAAAAACTTTAAAGACAATTTGTTTTTCTAAGACAAAAAGAATTTATGCTCTTGACAAGTTTTTGCTTGACCTGTTTAAAATTTGTGGTGTTGGACTTGTTCCAGAAAAGTGTGCTGTTTGTGGAAGCAAGTCTTTTGACAGGGTTTACATAAACTATTTGGATGGAACACTGGAATGTCTTGCTTGCAAAAGTCTGACATCGGTGGAACTTTCCAAAACCACTTATTCAGCGTTAAGAATTTTAAGTGCCACAGAAATGGAAAAAATTTCCACTTTGAAATTGGCTGGGCAAAGTGAAGTGGAACTTTTAAAGGTGCTTGTTAAAAACTTTGAAAACAAGTTTGACAAAAAACTGAAGTTAATGGGAATTTTGTCATAAAACATCTATGGAAATGTCATCGACTTTTCCATGAGATATGTTGAATTTCACATAACTTTTTTCGCCATTTGAAATGACTATGAATTCATTTGTTTCAAGTGGCAAAAATTGAGAGATGTTGCCAAAAAACTTACTGAGTTGATTTTCATCAATCTTATTTTTAAGTTCGTCTGACAAAAATTTCAAAGCATAAGAAAAATCTTTGGCTTTGACACTTTCCAGAAATTTATAAGATGTCAACTCTTCTTGTTTTGTTTTGTCTTCTGTAAAAACAAAAGATTGGTTTTCAACAACAAGGTTTTCATCAAATTTAATTTTAATCGTCTTTTCACGCGACTGACTGTCGTGTTCTTTTTTTGTTATTGTCAAAATGTCTTTTTCAAGCGACAACTCATCTCCAATAATGTGAGTAAGTTTATCTTTTTTCACAGCATAGACAAACATTTCGTTTGGTGCTTGAACACAAGCAAAATCTTTCAACTTAAAAACATGAAACGTTTTCCAATTTCCGCTGTGCTGATAGGTTACTTTTTTGTTTGTTGTTTCAAAGGTTACCTTTGTTTCAGAAACACCAACAATGCAGGTTTTGCCAGAGAAGTTTAAAGTTTCTCGTTGTTCAACAAAGACCTGTTTGGTTTCTTCCAAAAAAATAATCGGGGTTTCTTGTTGTGTTAAAACAGAAAACCTTGCATTTTCTTTTGGGTTTTGCAGGTTGATGTAAAATGGAATTTGGCTGGCATCTTCTGGATAGATGTAAACCAATTTTTCGTCGACAAGTTCAAGTGTGTCGTTTGGAGAAAGTTCGCAAGTGTCAGTTTGCGTCTTAATAAGACATGGATAACAGGTTTTCATTAAAAATTTCATAACATAATTTATGATTGTAATTAACACTTTAACACTTATTGACAAAATTTGCGTTTAAGTTGGTGATTATAGGTTTTAGTATAACTTTTTTTGGCAATCCTTTTTGTTGGAGGAATGTATGAATATTTGGAACAATGAAGAAGTTAAAAGCCTTTTCCAAACAGTGGAAGAGAGTAAGAAAAATCAAAAATCATTAAAGAATGCTTTTGTTGCTCATGCAAACAGGTTTAAAAGAAAACCAAACAGCGTGAGAAACTATTATTATATGGAAGTGGAAAACTTGAAGAAAGACAAAAAAAGATGTGGAATGCTTGGCATCAACTTAACTTTGCACGAAAAAAGTCTTTTTCAAAACTTTGACAAAACAGAAGAAGAAAAACTTGTCAATCAGATTGATCAATTGCAAAAGCAAGGATTTTCTGTGCGTTCGGCATGTATGAAACTTAGTAAAGGCGACTTGACATTAATGACACGACTTCAAAATAAATATCAAAACATAAAACGAAAAGAAACTTCTGAAAAGAAAGACAACATCATTATGTTTCGTCAAAACAGAAAAGTTTTGACAGACAATGACATCACAAGTCTTTTTATGGGGCTTGTTCGCCTTATTAAAAAAACAGCAATGGAAGATGCCATGGAAAAAGCACAACTTACTGCCACAAGAAATCTAAAACAAGCGTTGACTGATTTGGAAGACAAAAACAAAAAAATTGAACTGTTGGAAAAAAAGTTGGAAAACATGAAAATTGAAAACGAAAAACTTTTAAGTTTGCAGAAAGACAAGAACGGGCTTTTAAAAGCGCGACTTTTAAGTGCCAAAAACAACAGTTCAAACTTGGATAAAAAATTTAAAAGAAGTTAAGTTATTTGATTTATTCTTAATTTTGTGTTAAAATTTTAACATGGAAATAAAACTCATCACTGGGGCAACGGCTTTTGAAGCGGCAAAAAATACAATAAAACAAATTGATGTTTCTGACTTTGACAAGCAAAATCTTGTCGTTGTGCCAGATAGTTTTTCCATGCAAGCAGAAAATTTAATTTTTGATTGTTTAAACATCAAAAGCACTTTCAATATTGAAGTTGTTGGCATTTCGCGTCTTGCCAGCAAGATTATGAGAAATTACAACATTCCTTTTCAAAGAATAAGTGCTTTGGAAGAAATTTTTATCATCTATAAAGTGGTTAAAGAATGTGAAAGTCAGTTTAAGTATTTTCGCAAATGCAGTTTAGATTTTTGCCGAAAGATTTTGCAAATAATAAAACAGTTTAAGGCTTGCAAAATTAAACCAGAACAAATTAAATCAACTGGCGAAACAATGTTGGATGACAAGATGTCGGATTTGAAACTTGTTTACACCAGATATGAAATGGAACTTGGGCAAAAATTGGATTTGTCAAAGTTGTTGGAATTTTTTGTTGAAAATGCTGAAAAAAGCATGGATTTATCTAAAATTAACCTTTATTTTGTCAATTTTGACAGTTTTTCCACTGAAATTAATTCTTTCATTTGTAAACTTGCGGGCTTTGTTAACAAAGTTTACATAGGTTATTCAAAGCCTTTAAGCCAAAGAAACGCTTACATTTACGAAGACGACATCTTGCGTAAAACGATCGATTTTGCAAAAACTTATGGGGTAAACATTTCTGTGGAAACGATTGCCACTAAACTTGAAAAACAACATTTGGCGATGGCGGAAAATTTGTTTGGTTTTGATTGTGAGAGTTTTGGTAAAGATGAATTTTTTGTCAACATTATGGCTAAGAATGCTTTGGATGAAGTGGAGTTTGTTGCCAAATACATAAAATACCAAATCGTAAATGGTGCTGAATTTAAAGACTTTGCAATCGCAGTGTCTGATAAAAAATATTATGAAATCGTTAAATCTGTTTTTGGACAATATAAAATTACGCATTATTGCGATGATGCAACAACACTTTCTGAAACCATTCTTGGAAGATTTTTGTTGAAAGCAATTAAGATTGCAAAACTTGGGTTCAGTCAAGACAGTTTGCAGTTTTTGGCAGACAGTCCACTTTTAAGCATTGCCAACAAAAAAGAAATCTTGAAAGATATATTTTATTTTGATGTGCGTGATGAACAAGAATTATTATCCCGTTTTCCTGAGTTTGTAAAAGTTGTAAATTCAATTTTAAATTTAAAAAATTGCAACACAACAAAACATTTTGAAAGCGTTTTGATAAGTTTAATTTCTTTGGTGGAAGATAATTATGAGAAACTTTTGGAAAGTTTAGATGAAGAAAAGTTTGTAAAAGAGCAAAGTGAAAATGCTCAAGCCAAAGATTTGATTTTAAAAGTTTTGGAAAAACTTTCCAGCCTAGGCGAAGACGAACAAATAGAACTTGAAGACTTTGAAAACCTGCTTTTATTGTCATTTGACAGTGTGAAAGTGGAAACAATTCCAAATTATATTGATGCTGTGTTTGTTGGTGATGCAACGGACAGTTATTTTGAAGATGTGGAAAATCTTTTTGTGCTGGGCTCAACTGCAAGTGCTTTGCCAAAAACACAAAACGACACTGGAATAATTGACGATCAAGACATCAAAAAACTTAAGTTAAACTTTGTGCTTGAGCCTGAGATTAAGGTTTTAAACAGACGCCACAGATTGAAGATTTTTGAACTGTTGCAACATGCAAGAAAAAAACTTTTTGTTTCTGTGCCACTGCAAGATGAAAATGGACAATCAGAGAAAGCTGTTTTTGTTGGAGACCTTGAAAAGATGTTTGGACAGAATATTGTTCACACAAGTGTTGCAAATGAATTAGATTCTTTCAACAAGACCAAAGAAGAGAAAATTGAAAGGCTGAAGTTTTGTTTGGGAACATATGAAAATGCAGTGCCAACTTTAACTGGTCTAGTTTGGCAAAACAAGATTTCAAGTGAAATGAAAGATGATTTAAAAGATTGGATAAGAAATGAATTGCCAATTGATGAAAAATGCAAAATGATTTTAAATGCTGACAAAGCGTTTTTGAAAAACAATGTTGTTTCTGCATCACAATTGGAAACATATTTCAGTTGTCCTTACAAGCATTTTGTAAGATATGGTCTGAAAATTAATCAGCGTGAAAATGTTTTGCCAAATCCAAGGTTGTTTGGAATTTTTCAACATGCTTTGGTTGAAAGGTTTGTTTCGCAAAATAAAGATAGGCTTGCAAGTTTTAATGAACAAACTATTCAAGAATTTTTAAAAGACAATTTAAAGCAAATTGCTGAAGAAATTTATGACAAGAAAGTTTTTAAAGACAGACACTTTCTGCAATATTTAAAAAATGAAAGCAAAATTATCTTAAAAAACATTGTAAAAGAGCAAAAAAACAGCAATTTTAAGCCTGTTATGTGTGAAAACAAAATATTTGCTCCTATTTCAAAACAAACAAATTTGGTTGGATGTGTTGACAGAATTGATGTTTGCGAAGATTATTTCAGAATTTTAGATTATAAAACGGGTGAAGTCGACAGCATTAAAAAGGATTTATATTATGGCAAAAAACTGCAGTTGTTTCTTTATGGAAACAGCATGAAGCAGAATTTGGGGTTGTCTTGTGCAGGGCTTTATTATTTTGATTGTAAGACGAAATATGCAAAAACCAATCAAAAGATTAAGTTGCTGAATGGGTTGACTTTAAAAGATGATGAAGTGGTTTTAAACAGTGATAAAACGCTTAATGATGAAAATGTCAGAAGTGATGTTCTTGGTATGGTCAGAAAAAAATATAACGAAGATGGTTTTTCATTTAAGTATGGAAATCCAGTTGAAAGTTTTGACGAGTTGTTTGACTATGCTTTAAAGATTTCAAGAAAAGCAATTCAAGAAATTAAACAGGGCTATGTTGAAGCAAAGCCGTTTAAAGATGAATGCAGAAGTTGTCCATACTTTTCGGTGTGTCGCCATGACAAAAACATTTACAGGCAAGTTGGACAAGTAAAAGACGAAATTTTCAAAAGGCGAACAAGTTTTGAATAACGAAAAGGAAATTGAAGAACAAACAAGAGTTCTTGAAAATGACAAGAAAAGAATGTTGGTCAGTGCCTCTGCGGGCAGTGGCAAGACTTTTGTCATGATTAAATATATCACAAACCTTGTTTGCAGAAAAAAAGTTCCTGTTGAAAATCTGTTGGTTTTAACTTTTACTAAAGCGGCAGCAACTGAGATGAAAACTCGATTGCAAAAAAGTTTGAAAGCAGAAGAAAAAAATGAATTTATAATTCAACAACTTGACAGTCTTTCAACAGCAAACATCTCTACAATCCATGCTTTTTGTGAAAAGGCAATAAAAAAATATGCTAACCTTTTAAATTTGGATGAAAATTTTTCCATTGCAGATGAAAGTGTTTCGCAAAAATTAAGACAGGATGCTTTTGAAATTGCTTTGAAAAAACTGCAATCAGAAGAATCAGATGTTTATGAATTTATTATGAGTTCATATAAAAACAACCATAATAAAGTGCAGTCCATAGTTCTTGAAATTGAAAATTTGGTTAATTCTGTTTCTGATAAAGAAGATTTCTTAAAGAGAAACAAAGAAAATTCTGTTGATTATTTTGAAAAAGCGATGCAATATTTATTTGCCAACACAAAAAAACAACTTGAAGAAGGTGTTCAAGAAATAAGAAGTTTGCATTTGGATGAGTTTGCGGATGAGGTTTCTGAAGCACTTTTGCCTGCAATGAAAGAGAAGGAATTTTTAGGCTTTGCACTTTCATTGGAAAATTTTAAATTTCCAAGTCTTCCAAAGAAGAAGGACATAGGTGATGACGAAGCCGAAGTTTTAAAATTAATTAGAAAAAACATAATGGACATAATTTCGAGCATCGTTACATTAAATCTTTCATCACAAGAAAACTTGCAAGCACAAAAAGATGGAATTTTGGAAAAGAGATTGATTGAACTTTTTCAGCGTTATGAAACCATTGAAACCAATTTGAAAAAATCACAAAATTTGTTGGATTTTTATGATCTTGAGAAATATATGCAAATTCTTTCTTGCAAAGAAAATTTGTTTTCAAACATTGAATATGTTTTTGTGGATGAATATCAGGACACCAACAAAATCCAAGAAAGAATCATCAAGAATGTCGCTAAGAACAGCAATTTTGTGGCTGTAGGGGATGTTAAGCAAGGAATATATGGTTTTCGATTGGCAAGTTCGGAAATCTTTTTAAAAGACCAAAAAGACTTTCAACAAGATGCAGATTCGGCAGTTAACTTTTTGAAATCCAATTTCAGAAGCAGTCCGAAGGTGCTTGACTTTGTCAACAATGTTTTTGAAGTTTGTATGACTGAAGAAGTGTGTGGTGTAGAGTACAAAAACAGTTCAATGCTTCAAAGCAAAGCGCAATATTTGCCAGAACAAGCCAAGTCGGTAAACATTGATGTTGTCGCACAACCTAAACCAGAAACAATCGACTTGGTTAATATTTACAGTGTTAAAGATGCAAAAATTGTGGCAAACGATAAAAACTTGCTTATGCTTCAGGACATTAAAAGTCGGATAAGTGAAGTGTTGGCAACAGAAATTTACATTGAAAAAGAAAAAGTTTTCAGAAAATGCCGTTACAGCGATATTGCAATCTTGTCACGCAAACGTGATGATTTGTTTAATGAATTGGAAGACTATCTTTTAAAAAACGATGTGTCAGTTGTTTCTAAGTCCAGAAATTTACTTTTGGAAGAAGCAGAAGTTCAGGTTTTGTTAAACTTTTTAAAACTGGCATTAAACATGGATGATGATGTTGCTTGTTTAAGCGTTTTGCTGTCTGGGCTTGGCGGATTCAAGCCAGAGACAATTGTTGAAGAAAAATTTGAAAGAAACGAAACACTTTGTGAAATTGTTTTAAATGATGAAAATAAAACATTTGAAAAGTTTAATGCAAACTTGCGTGAATTTCGCCAAAATTTGCTTGTTTTGGGCGTGAAAAAAGCATTCATGAATTTGTTTATTAAAACCAACTATCGTGCCTTTATAAACACAAAAACTGACCAGAGAAAAATTAATTTGTTTATTGACAAGTTTTTGTCTGAAATTGAAAAAAGTGGTTTTGAATTTGATGTCGCAGGGCTTGTGAATTATTTTGAAAGTGTGGACATAACCGTAACTGCTGATGCAAACGCTGTGGAAGATGCTGTGCTTTTAACCACAATTCACAACAGTAAAGGTTTGGAGTATCCTATTGTGTTTTTGATTAATTGTGATCAAAGCCTTTCCAGAACAAGACCTAAGGTGGACATTCAAATAAATGAAAAGTTTGGTTTAGGCGTGAAATTTTATGACATTGAAAACAACAATGAAATAAAGACTGTTAAAATGAAAGCCATTCAAGAAGAAGAGAAACAAAAAGATTTTGCTGAAGAGTTGATGATTTTTTATGTGGCACTTACTCGTGCAAAAAACAGGCTTTATTTGTTTGGAGAATTTGATGAAAGTCATTTTGACAGGCACAGCCTTAAAGTTTGCGACAGTTATTTTGATTTAATTTTCTTTGCTTTAAAAAATGTGAAAGAAAACTTTTTGGAATGCCAAAAATATGAAGATGAAAATCTGTCAGTAAGTTTTGTTGAAAGTGTCAGTGAAATAAACAAGACATTTCAAGAAAAAAATACAGAAACAAAAAATGATGAAAATTTAATTAATGATTTGAAAAGTTATCTGAATTTTGAATATAGATTCAACGAAAATTCAAACTTCAAACTTAAAGAAACAGTGACAAGTTTAAACAACAGATTTAAAGAAGATAAACTCCACACCTATTCTAATGACAATTTTTCTTTTGGTGGGGAAACAGTTGAAGTTGGAAATGCTTATCACTTGGCATTAAAACTTTTGGAATTTGAAAAGATTTCAGATTTACAAACTTTAAAAAATGAAGCAGAAAAATTAAAAGATTTGGTTGATCTTAGTTTAATTGATTTAGACATACTTTTAAAAAACATTTTAAAATTAAAAGAAATTACTGAAAAAGGCAATATATTTAAAGAAAAAGAATTTATTTTAAAAGAAAAAGTTTCAAATTTGTTGCAATCTGAACTTGAAGAAAAAATATTGGTGCAAGGTGTAATTGATTTATTTATTATAAAAAATAATAAAATCATTTTAATTGATTATAAATATTCCAATAATAATGCTGAAAAATTAATAAAAAATTATGAAAATCAAATTAAATATTATAAAATTGCACTGGAAAATGCTTTTAATTTGCCAGTTGAAGAATGTTATTTATTATCATTAAAAAATGCAAATTTAATTAAATTATAAATGGCTGAATGCCTTTTATTTAGGGAAGAAAAATTAATTTAATTATTATTTTTCTTCTTATTTTTTTATTTTTTAAAAATAATTAAAAAAATATTAAAAAATATTAGTAAATAATTTTTTACTTGTGATATACTATTGCATATATGGAGGTCTTATATGTTTTCTACATTGTGTGATATAATGGGCAGTGTAACAAAAGCAATTGCAAACTTAACAAATTCCATTGGATTGGATATGATTTTTGTTATTGCTTTGGTTATGGAAATTTTGTTGGTTATCTTCTTTGTGGTTAAATCTGCTTTTTCATATGAAGCAAGTTTAAACAGAAGTTTAGATAAACTTAACTATTGGTTGTTTGAAAGAAAGGTGGTCACTGAAGAAAACATCAAAGACTTAAACTTTTTATTTAAAACAAAAGCACCAAAAAGATTGTGTTATTATTGGCAACAATACATATTGTTCAGAGAAGGGTCGCCATCATCTTATCTTTCAACAGAAAATTTGATTGACAAACCAGTTAAGACAAGTGCATATGATTCCAATATTAAAAACCTTATGGGCTTCTCAGTTGCTTGGTCTTTGATTGTTGCACTTTTTGTTTTGGCAGGAAGCATCAATTCAAGTTTTACTTCTTTCCTTTCAAATGGCACAGTTATTCAAATTTTATTTATACCTGCTGTTATATTATTGCTTGCTGTAATTTTTGTGGCTTTCCTTCGTGCAAGAAAAAATGCAGTTTTAAATTCACTTTATCAAAATGTTCAGTTGTTTGACAGATTTATGGATAATGCTTGCGTGGATTTACCTTCTTATATAGATTATCAAATTTTGTTTACTCCACAAGAAATTGAAAAAGGGCAACCTGTTTTGCGTGAATTCTTGGATTATAAAGCAAGAAAAGAAAAAGAAGAATTTAATGCGGCAAAAGAACAAGAAATCACTTATGAAAGTTACAACTTTGCAAATGCTGGTGTAGATGGTTCAATCGTGCTTGACAGAGCAATGAAAGAAAGTGAACTCTTCCAAAAGAAAAAAGACAGAGCGCTTGTTAAGATTTCCCAGTTGGAAGCGGAACTTGATTCCAGAAGAAAGAACTTTGACAATATTCAAAAAGATTATCAAACAAAAATTCAAGCATCAAAAGAAAACATTGCCAGACTTCGTCAAATGCAAGAAGAAACAACAAACAGAATTGAAAGTAACTATTACAGAAAACAACAAACCCAAGAAATTGGAAAACAAGAACAATACGAACAAGAATTTGAACAACTTCGTGCCAACTATTTGCTTGAAAAGAATGAAGGCGAAGAAGAAATCAAAAAACTTAACGACGAACTTGAAATGGAAAAAGTTGAAGTTGAAAACGCCATGCTTGGCGAATATCAGACTTTCTTTGACAAATTCTGTCATTCTGCTGAAAAAGTTGTTGCTAAGGTTTTTGAAGATAAAATCAACAATTTAAAAACAGAAAACGAAAAGGCACAACAAAGAATAACCGAACTTGAAATAAAACTTAAAAATGTTCCACAAGGCACTTTTGATGCTGATGAAGCAAAACAACAAGAAGGACAATATGACGAAAATGGAAATTATGTCTATCCAAACGGAACATTCTATGATAAAGATGGAAACTTCCATGATGAAAATGGCAACATTTTTTCACAAGATGGTCAATTGATTGGAAAAGACGAAAAACAAGAAACTGAGCCAGAAAAGAAAGTTATTGATTTAGACACTTTTGATTCATTTGATTTTGTGACAGATGCTACTCAAATCGGAAACGTTTATGATGTTGCAGAAAACATTGTAAAAGAATTAAATCCAGATGATGACATTCAATTGGTTAATAATACAGAAAGAACAAATGCTTTGGATGGCAGAGATGCTGAAGACATTAATAAGGTTTCTGTTGTTAAGCCAGAAGAAAAGAAAACTTTAGAAACTGTTGTTGCACAACCAGAAACAGCACCAGTTGAACAACCTAAAACCATTGACTTCAATTTTGGCGATTTTGATGACGAACCACAACAAGTTGAACCATCAGCACCTGTTCAAGAAACATATGGAACAATGCCTGTTGAAGAAGAACAAGAAGAATATGATGAAATGTCTTCTTACGAACAACCAAAGAGAAAGGCGGGTCGTCCAAGAAAAGTGGAAACAACTGTTTCAAATTCTGCACCTGCAAGACCTGTTGGTCGCCCTAAGAAATTGATTAATGACTCAACATCAGCACCTAAGAAAAGTGTAGGCAGGCCAAAGAAAATTGTCAGAGATGAAGTTGTTTCAACTGCTCCAAAAAAGGGTAGGGGAAGACCTAAAAAGACAGACTCTTTGCCAGATATTGACCAGAAATTGTTTGAAGAAGAACTTAAACTCAATGAAATGAGAAATTCTTTAAACAGAGAATTACAAAATGCCGTTCAACAAATGGATTCAAAGACTGACAACAAACAAAATCGTCGTGAAACCATTATGGCAGAAATTGAAAAGTTGCAAAGAGAAGCAAAGGAAGTTATGAATCAACAAAATTCAGAAACTAAACTTGCTGAAATGAATGAAAGACTGGAAAGATTAATAAACGAAATCAGTCAACTTAACTAAAAAACAAAATCTCTACTTATTATATAGGTAGAGATTTTTCATGATTTCAAAATAACGATTTTAAAATTAAGAAAGAAAAAAGACGGTTAAGGACTATAAATTTTGAAACTAGCAAAAAATGAACCTCAAAATTGAGATTCATTTTTTATTTCTAAAAATTTATTTTATAGACAATAAGTTATTTGTTAAAATTTCTACTCTTTTTTCAGTTGCTTCCTTTGTAAACCAAGCGTATTCACTTGTTATCATAACATTCCCTTCATACTCAGCACCATTCGCAAGTTCCGCTCCAAAACCAAACAGTCTTCCTTTATTTAGCATTTGCCTAACAAGTTTATCGTTGTGTAATTCAATTCCAGTTCCACTTATCAAAATTGCAGAAGGTTTCATTATCTTCAAAAGTCTATCTGAAACAATATTTTTTGTATTTGAGTTGTTTGCAAGCGTTATAAAAATTACATCGGAATTTTTAAATAATTCCTCAAGTTCAAGATAAGTAAATTTACTTTTCTTTGGGCTTCTATTCCAATAAGTCGGTATCATATCAAGACCCTTTGTGATTTCACAAATTCTATTTCCAATATTTCCAAGTCCTACGACCCCAACTGTTTTGCCAGTCAATTCAATTTGCAAATATTTATCACTGAAATCCTGTTTATAATCGTTTTTTAATTGTAAAGGCAATTTCTTTGCCAAACACATCATAAAAAATACCAAATATTCCGCAACGCTATTCGTTGAGTATTTTGGAATGGTTAACAACTGAATTTTATTCTCTTTTAAAAAATTTTCATCAACATAACTTGCTGTTGTAGTTGTCAAACAAACATATTTCAAGTTTTTTATTTCCTGTAAGATATGATTTGGAAAATTCCAGTCAATAAAATCAGGGTCAATTAACAATGCTTTATCAGCTTTCGTTTTGTTATAATTAAACACTTCAAGTTTATCATTATCAACAAAGTAAATATGCCCAAAATTCTTCTCAATTTTCTTCCAGTCGCTTTTACTTAACAAAGTTTTAGATGATATAGCAATGAGTTCCATACATATTCTCCTTATGACAATATTATATCATAAACTTCATATATTTGTATTCAAAATTTCTAATTTTTTAATAATTATATTTATTTGGCACTTAGGCGTGTGCTTGGTATTTACAAGTGGCGTCGCTTCGCTCCGCCAGACAAGCACACGCCTTAAACTCAATTTTGTTGCAAAAAGAGCGGTTTGCTGGCGGAGCATAACGCACACCGATCTTTTGCTTTTTGTTTTTCTTCTCTCTTTTGTTTTAGTTTAAACGAATATTCTTTGTTGTCAAGGTTAAAGTGCATTGCTTATTATTTGAAAAGAACGATAATTTTTAAACAAACCTATGACAACGGCAGAAGTATTCGTTTGTTTGGCAGTTAAGAGAGCGTAAATGTAAAAAAAGAAAACCTAAGCCGCTAAAATCGGTTTAGGTTCTTTTTTTATTGCTAGTTTCAAAATTGAGTGACTAAGCCCGTCTTTTATTTAATTTCTCTGTCAAGATTAACAATTTTGAAAGGTGCAGGTGTTTTTTCACCATAAGTGTTGATTCCTGCATAACATTGACCATTTTTGTCAAAGAGTGGACAAATAAGTTCATCTTCTTCAAATGTAATTGGTTTTGAAGAAGTGTAACATCCAGCCATTAAACTTTTGTGTTTGAAATTATATTTTGCCAAGTTATAAACTGGATTGCCATCTTTATCAATTCTTTTTACACAGAACAAGCGTTCTTTATGAGCCTTGGTTTTTTCATTGCCAATTTCTGCAATTCCGTTAAAATAATAACCATCTGCTTCATCTTCAAAGTATGCCGCTGTGACTAAAACTTTTGAAAATTTCCAATCGCCATAAGAATCGCTTAAACTTGATTGATTTCTTTTAACTTCAAAAAGAAACTGATCATTTTCTCCAAGATGTTCGTCTTTAATCAGATTTGCATCTTCAACCATCATGACAACAAATATTCTATCACCAATTTTAAATTTTGAATTTTCAAAATTTCTTTTTGTGTCATCAGCAATATGTTTCAATTTGTTTCCTTGTATTTCAAGAAGTTCGGGTCCGCTGACATTTTTATTTGTTTTTACTGGTTTAACAGGGGTTATATATTTTGGTTCATCGATTTCATTGCACATAGTTTTTCTCCTTTTTCGTTTAACTATGTTTAGTTTAACACAGGTTAGGACATTTGTCAATACTGAATTTGTCAGTTTTTGACATTTTTCTTTCCTATATATTATATATAGGGATTTGACATTGGCGAAAATTTGTTTTTCTTATTATATAATAAGATCAATAAGTGATTTAAACAGTGTTGACTTTATTAAATATTTTATAAAAAAATAAAAATTTTACCATTTTTTTAAAAAATAATTTATAAATTTTTCGGCTATTTTGGGGCTATTTTCGGGTGTTTTTGCGAACACACGGCAAGACGCCTAGGGGGTCAGAAAAAATCTAAAAAAATTTTTAAAAAAATTAAATTTTTTTTGAAAAAACTGTTGACAAACTTTTTCATATTGTGATATTATACGAATGCTGACGCACAGAAAGTTGATGTTTCAACTGTCAGCAAAAGTTCTTTGACAACTACATATTTAGAAGATTAAAGTCAAATATTTATACGAGTATAATTTTTTATATATAAGTAATACGAAATATTTGCATACTTAAATTAATTTTTAAGTCGAGTAAAACAAATGTTGCTTTTCTATATAATAGGAAAGCAATAAGCGAAAATGCTAAGAAATCCATATATCAGTTTTTCTGATATAAATGATAAAGCTACAAAGAGCATATAGGGGATGCCTTGGCACTAGGCGCCGATGAAGGACGTGATAAGCTGCGATAAGCCACGGTGAGATGCACATAATCTGTGACCCGTGGATTTCCGAATGAGGAAACTCAGCACTGTTAATACGGTGTTATCATTACATGAATTCATAGTGTAATGAGGGGAACCCGCTGAACTGAAACATCTAAGTAAGCGGAGGAAAAGAAAATAAAAAAATGATTGCGGGAGTAGTGGCGAGCGAAACTGCACGAGCCCAAACCAAGGGTGGAAACACCTTTGGGGTTTAGGACCACCATAATAGATGAGATGACGATAGGTGAAGATTTTTGGAAAGAAGCACAACACAGGGTAATAGTCCCGTAACCGAAATCGAAAATTCTCCTTAGGTGGCACCAGAGTAGCACAGGACACGTGGAATCCGGTGTGAAGATGCGAGGACCATCTCGTAAGGCTAAATACGACCTAGTGACCGATAGCGAATAGTACCGTGAGGGAACGGTGAAAAGAACCCCGGGAGGGGAGTGAAAGAGAACCTGAAACTGTATGCTTACAAGC